>JBBSLI010000004.1:0-154834 GCA_038255395.1 Solirubrobacterales bacterium | reverse complement strand
TTCAGGCCGCGCAGGATCGTGTTGCGGCCAAACGCCTTGTGGACATCGACGAACTCCACAGCGTCCCTGGCGCCATGCGGACGCTTCACGCCGGTGTGCCAGCGGTACTCGTCCTCCTGGCCTGTGGGGATCGTCGACATCTCGTCCTTTCGTAGGTTGAACGGGCGCCCTGCCGGGCCGCCTCAGCCCTTCGCCGCGGCGAGCTTCTGCGCCGCTACGGCCGCGGCCGCCAGCAGCTCGCCGGCGTTGGACGCCGGCAGCTGGCCGTGGCCGACGCTGTAGGCCTCGTACGCCGCGGCGGCGGCGGCCTTGGCCTCCTCCTCCAGGCGCGCGATCTCGGGCAGCACGTCGCCGTTGGACGACGACGCCGGTGCGGGCGCCGCGGCCGCAGGCGCGGCAGCCGGCTCGGGCGCCGGCTCGGGCGCCGCCTCGGGCTCCGGCACCAGCGCCGGGACGCGATCGCGGAAGCGGATCGTGCCGTGACCCGCCTGGCCGCCCGCGTCGGGCGCGGGCGCGGGCTCGGCCGCCGCGACCGGCTCGGGCGCGGGCTCGGGCGCGGCCGCCGCGTCGGGCTCGGCCGCCGCCTCAGGCTCCGCGGCCGGTGCCGGCGCCACCGCCGCGGGGTCGCGGAAGCGGATCGTCCCGTGACCGGCCGGCCCGCTCTCCGCAGGCGCGGGCTCGGGCTCGGCGGCCGCCGCGACCGGCTCGGGCACGGGGGCAGGCTCGGGCTCCGGCGCGGCCGCCGCCTCGGGCTCGGCCGCCGCCTCGGGCTCGGCCGCCGCAGTGCGCAAGCGGATCCTGCCATGGCCGACGCCATCTCCGCTGGATGGCGCAGCGTCAGGTTCCGCAGCCACGGCGGGCTGCGCCGCCGGCTCGGGCTGCGCAACCGCCGCGGGCTCCGCAGGCGCCTGCGCCGCGGGCTCGGTCGGCGCGGCGCTGCCCGCGCCGCCGTAGGTCGCTCCGCCCAGCTTGAGCCGGGTCGGAGGTGCAGTGGTCTCGATCGCTGTCGTGCTCATCTCACTCGCCGTCTCTTCCTCGGAACCTTCGCTCTGCGCCTGCGCCGCCGGGGCGTAGCGCTGATAGGCGGACGCTGACGCAGCCGCCGCTGCGGCCGCCTGCGCCGCGTAATCGGGCGCGTCCGGCTGGGCCGGCTCGTCCATGGCGGGGGCCGGCGGCGCATAGCGCCCGTAGGCCGCCGCCGATGCCGCCGCAGCCTCCGCTGCCAGCGCGGCAAGGTCTGGCGCCGCCTCCTCGACGGGCGCCTCGGTGGCGTCCTGCTGCGCCTTCGCGCTGTACGTCTCGTAGGCCGCCGCCGACGCCGCCGCAGCCGCAGCCGCCTGCGCGGCGTAGTCGACCGCGGGCGCCTGCTCCGTGGCCTCCTGCTGCGCCCGCGCGCCGTACGTCTCGTAGGCCGCCGCCGACGCCGCCGCAGCCGCAGCCGCCTGCGCGGCGTAGTCGACCGCGGGCGCCTCCCCGTTCGCCGCCGCGACCTCGGCCGCCGGCGCCGGGACCTCGGCCGCGGACCCATTCACAGCCGTCTCCGGCTGCGCCGCCGCCGGCGTGTCGTCGCAGCCGAGCAGCCTGATCACGCCGTGGCGAAAGCCCGCCGCGGCCGGGATCCTGTCGACCGCCGCCTCGGCCTTCGTCACGACCGTCTCGGCCTGCTCGGCGACGGTGTCCGCCGCCGACTCGACCACCGCCCTGGCCTGCGCCACGAACCGCTCGTATGCCTCGGCCGACGCCGCCGCGGCCTTCGCCGCCGCCGCCGCAAGCTCATCTCCGCCCCTGATCATGTCTCCCCTTCCGCCCGGTGTTGCGGACGGTCCGCTGACGCCGCTGTCGCCACGTCGCACCGTCCCTCGTTCGAAACCTCGCTGCCGTCGTTCTCCGCACGCCTGCCAATCCGCACGCTCATCGCCCTCTCACCCTCCGATCGGCGCGCGTGGATTCGCGCCCCAGAACAGCTGCGTGCCGAGCATCCCGATCAGGTGCACGAGCACGATGTTCAGCACCATCGACTTCGCCGTCGCCGTGCCCACGCCGACGGGCCCCCCGCCCGCGTTGTAGCCGTAGTAGCACCCGACCAGCACGATCGTCGTCGCCATCACCATCGCCTTGGCCAGGCTGTACAGCAGATCCGGCGGGTTCTGGAACATCCAGAAGATCAGGAAGTAGCCGCCGCTGGAGACCTCGCCGATCTGCTCGACGACCGCGATGTAGGAGGCCAGGAAGCCGGCCCCGATCGCGGCGATGTACACGAACGGCAGCACGAGCCAGGCGGCGAACAGCCGCGTCGCGCACAGGAACGTGATCGAGCTGATGCCCATCACCTCGAGCGCGTCGATCTCGTCGGAGATCCGCATCGAGCCGAGCTCGGCGACGATCCCGGTGCCGACCTTGGCCGCCATCATGTAGCCGAAGGCGTAGGGCACGAGCTCGCGCAGGTCGCACCAGGCCGCGAAAACGCCTGCATAGGCGGGGTTTCCGACGGAGCGGTTGAAGTACGCGCCCTCGATCCCGCACTGCAGGCCGATGATGAACACGAGGCCCCAGATGACGAGCGTCGAGGAGACGATCAGGATGCCGGCCTGGCGCAGCGCCTCGCCGAAGAAGCGAAACACGCGCAGCCCGTAGACCTCGCCCATGATCCGCCCGGAGAACTTCGCGATCCCCCCGGCGTTGGCGATCCAGTCGCGCGGAACCGCTGTCCATTCGCCGGCCATTACCTCAGGTTCGCCAGTTCTGGGCTCGTCGCCAGCAGCGTCTGGGTGAACACGTAGTTGAAGGCGAAGATGCCCAGGAAGGCGATGACGACCGCTTGGTTGACGGCACGGCCCACCCCCTCGGCCCCGCCGGACGCCGTCATGCCCTTGTAGCAGCAGACGATCGCGATGATCGCTCCGAACAAGGTCGTCTTCAGCGTCGATCCCCACAGGTCCGTCAGCGACGCCTGGCCGAAGAACGTCGCCCAGAAGCCGCCCAGCGGCGCGCCGTTGACAAGCGTCGCGAGCACGCCGGCGAAGACGCCGAACAGCAGCGCGTAGACGTTGAACAGGCCCGTCACGAGCATCAGCGCCAAAAAGCGCGGCACGACGAGGTTCTTGATCGGGTCGATGCCGAGCACCTGCAGCGCGTCGAGCTCCTCGCGGATCTTGCGCGCTCCGAGGTCGGCGGTGATCGCGGTGCCCGCCACGCCGGCGAGCACGATCGCGGTCACGAACGGGGCGAACTCGCGGATCGAGGCGAGCACGAAGAAACCGCCGAGGCGGTCGATCGCCCCGAACAGGACGAGGAAGTTCGCCGCCTGCAGGCCGGGCGCGCCGTAGCCGAAGGCGACCGTCGAGACGAGCAGCGGAAACCAGCACAGCTTCAGGGCGAAGAGGAACTGGTTGACGAACTCGCCGCCGTAGGGGTACGGCGGGCGCAGGGCAGACATGATCGTCTTGCCCGTCAGGATCATCATGTCCCCGACCTCTTCGAGCAGGCTCTTCGTCGGAAGAAACGCTCGATCGGCGACGTTGCGAACCATCAGTTGTCGTTTTTCCTCTCTCCCGGACTGCGACGCTCTCCCGGCGTCGCCCGCAGCCTAGGTGAACGGGGGTCACGCCGCCAGTCCCCACCGGCGCCAGGCCGGCGGGCATGGCCGTCAGCCGTGGTACGTTGGCGCCGCTTTGAGGCACCTGTGCGCACCTGCCGCGACGGCCGCGGCGATGCTCGTTCTCGCCGCCTGCGGCAGCGAGGAGCGACGCGATGCGGGCCTGACCGACCGCTCCTACACCGTCGCGGTGCAGCGCGCCTCGTTCGAGCCCCGCCAGCGCCTCGCACAGCGCAACGCGCTCGTCATCGCCGTGCGCAACGCCGGCGAGCAGGCGATCCCCAACCTGACCGTGACCGTGCGCGGGTTCACCGACCGCTCCGGCGGCTCGCGCGACGCCGACCGCGGCCGCGATCTGTGGATCGTCGACCGCGCGCCGACCGGCGCCGGGACGGCCTTCGAGGACACCTGGACGGCGGGCCGCGTGGAGCCCGGCCGCACGGCGACGCTGCGCTGGGACGTCACGCCCGTCGTCGCCGGCACGCATGAGCTGACGTACGAGATCGCTCCCGCGACGGCCGGCAGCGGGCGCGTCGAGCTGACCGGAGGCGACGAGCCGCGCGGTTCACTCACCGTTCGTGTGAGCGCAGAACCGCCGCGTGCGCGGGTCGATCCGCGCACGGGCGAGGTCATACGACAGGAGTAGATCGCTGACAGCCGGGTACGTCCCTTACGTAACACGCGAAAGCATTCACACGCGATCCAGCGGAGGGACGAACACATGGCATACCCGGGACTCGAGACCTACCTCACCGATCACCTCGCCGGCGCGACCGCCGGCGTCAACCTTTCAGCGATGGCCGCTCAGGAGCATCGGGCCGACGAGCATGGTGCGTTCTTCGGTGAGATCGCCAGCGAGATCAAGGCCGACTACGCGACGCTCGAGAACCTCGTCGACGAGCTCAACATCGAGAAGAGCGCGACGAAGACCGCCGCGGCGGAGATCGGCTCGAAGGTCATGGCGCCGAAGTTCACCGGCGGCGACGACGACGAGCTCAACGCCTTCATCACGCTTGAAACCCTCTCGATGGGCGTCGAGGGCAAGATCTGCATGTGGAAGGCGCTCAAGACGGTCGCGGACGCCTACCCCACGCTCGAGGGCTACGGCCTCGACGAGCTGATCGCCCGCGGCGAGTCCCAGCGCGAGCGCATCGAGTCCACGCGTCTGGCGATCGCGCCGCAGGCACTGGCGCACACCGCGAACGTCTAGCGGCGCCGTCTGCGCCGTCCGCGCTCAGCGCGGCAGGCGCGGCGCGATGATGCGGTAGGCCTTCAGCCCCAGCCCGAGCCGCTCCCGGTCCTCGGACTGCATCGGGTCCAGGCCGGTGAGGTCGCGCACGCGCTCCAACCGATAGGCGACCGTGTGGCGGTGGGCGTGGATCGCCGCCGCCGTCGCGCTCATGTGGCAGTTCGCCGCCAGATAGGCCTCCAGCGTGCCGACGAGGTCGGTGCGGTACTGGTCGTCGTAGCGCACGACCGGTGCGACCGTGTCCTCATAGAAGGAGCGCACCTCCTCGGGGTGCGACGCGAGGACGCGGAAGAGCAGGCGATACGTGCCCTGGTTGATGTCCTCGGCGATCGGCTCGCCGGATACCGTCAGCACGTCGAGCACGAGCTCGGCCTCCTGCACCGCGCGGCCCAGCTCGGCCGGGTCGGCGTAGAAGGACGACAGCCCGACGGTGCCGTGACGCTGCAGCCGGGTCGCGAGCCGGGCGGCAGCAGCGAGCGTCGTCTCGGCGGCGTCCTCGCCGCCGATCGCCGGCAGCAGCGCGTACACGCGCCCAGAGCCGGTCCCGCCCACCCCGCCCGAGACGCCCTCCATGTGCTGGGCGAGCGCGCCCGGCACGTCCTCGGCGATCGTCGCCACGACGTGGCGCGGGCGCTCGGTGTGCAGCTCCGCGCAGAGCGCGACAGCGCCGTGGCTCAGATCGCAGCCCAGCCGCGCGGCGCGCCGGACGAGCTCGTCGGGCGGCAGGCCCGCGCTCGCGCGCAGGTCCTCCAGGAACGAGCCGCGCAGGTTCTGCTCGACCTCGTCGCGCGCCTCCTCGACGGCGACCTCCGTCAGCGACGCGACGGCGGCGAGGTGCAGGTACTCCGACGCTTCGCTGGTCGGAGCCGACGCGCCCTCGAGCAGCAGCACGCAGCCGACCGTCTCGTCGCCGGAGGCGATCGGGATCTCGATCGCCAGCCCGCGCGGCGGGTTGGCCGGGCGGTCGGCGACGCAGTCGGCGACGTAGCGGCGCAGCTCCGGCAGGCGGTCCGACGCGGGGGTGCCATGCGGAGCCATCACCGCGGCCCCCAGCCGCGGCACGACGATCGCCACCGACCCGCCGACGGCCTCGGCAGCGAGCTCTGCGACACGCTCCAGGCCGTCGCCGGCCAGGACGGCGTCGACCATCCGCAGATGCAGCCCCCTCAGCCGCTCGACGAGGGTGGCCGCTGTCGGGGCGGCCACCCTCACCACCCCCTAACCGGTCGCCGCGGTCGCGGCGTCCGGGTGTGCCTGCAGCGTCTCCTCACCGGACTCGCCGGTGCGGATCCGGTAGGCCTCCTCGACCGGAAGGACGAACACCTTCCCGTCTCCGACGGCCCCCGTACGCCCGTGCTTGAGGATCGTGTCGACGATCGTCATGAGGTCCTTCGTCGCGACGACGCACTCGATCTTCACCTTCGGGCGCAGGTAGTTGGTCAGCTCCGCTCCGCGGTAGCGCTCGGTGATGCCCTTCTGGCGCCCCGAGCCTTTCACCTCGCTGATCGACAGCGAGGGGAAGCCGAGCGACAGAAGCTCCGTCCTGATCGGCTCGAAGGCCTCGTGACGGACATACGCGATCACCATCTTCATGCGGGACTCTCCTTCGTGGCAAGCGCCGGGACAGGTGCAGGCGGCACGGTAGCCGACGCCCCTCCGCCGTAGCCGATCAGCTCGGCCGGCGGGATGAACTGCTCGGGGTAGCCGTACATGCCGTGCTCGGAGATGTCGAGGCCGGCGTCCTCTTCCTCTTCTGTCACACGCAGCCCGTACGTCATCTTGATGACGTAGAAGGTCCCGTAGCTCATCGCGAAGACGAACGTGAACGCGATCGTGAAGCCGACCACCTGGGCGATCAGCTGGGCGAACGAGCCCGAGTACAGCAGGCCGCCCGCCGGATCGCCGAAGGCGTTGTACTGCGCCAGGCGCGGCGACGTGAAGAAGCCGCAGGCGAGCGTCCCCCAGACGCCGCAGATGCCGTGTGCCGTCAGCACGCCGACCGGGTCGTCGAGCCGCTTGTCGATCCACAGCACGCAGGGCGGCACGAGC
Organism: Solirubrobacterales bacterium; assembly: GCA_038255395.1. Classification (GTDB taxonomy): domain Bacteria; phylum Actinomycetota; class Thermoleophilia; order Solirubrobacterales; family Solirubrobacteraceae; genus CADCVQ01. The sequence continues at coordinate 147,941 of JBBSLI010000004.1, read as the reverse complement.
AGACCGGCGATCGCGCCGATCGGCACGGCGGCCCACATCTCGACGTAGCCCGAGGGCGCGGTGATGCCGACGAGCGCGCCGATCGCGCCGTTGCCGGCCATGCCGATGTCGAGCGTCTTCTGCATGACGCGCGACATGAACAGCGCGCCCAGCACGCCACACGCGGCGGCGAGGTTCGTGATGATGATGATCTCCGCGAAGCGCCCGTCCTGCGTGCCGAACGCGGTGCCGCCGTTGAACCCGAACCAGCCGAGCCAGAGGATCATCACGGCGAGGCCGAACAGCGGCATGTTGTGGCCGGGAATCGCCCGCGGCTTGCCGTCGGCGCCGTACTTGCCCTTCCTCGGCCCGAGCAGCAGCAGCGCGGCCAGGGCGCCGGTGGCGCCGATCAGATGGACCGCCGTCGAGCCCGCGAAGTCCTGCATGCCGACGATGCCCGTGCCGAGCCAGTCGCCCGTCTGCAGGAAGCCGCCGCCGAAGACCCAGTGCGCGCCGATCGGGTAGATGAGCCCGGCGAAGACGATCGCGTAGATGATGTAGACGCCGAACTTGATCCGCTCCAGGGTCGAGCCCCAGACGATCGCCAGGGAGACCGCGCAGAAGACGAACTGGAAGAAGAACTTCGCCTCGACGGTGACGTTGAAGATGCCCATCACCGGGAACGCCTCGGCTGGATCACCGAAGTCCCGCAGGAGGAAGCCCGTGCCGCCGATCAGGCCGGTCAGGCCGTCGGGCTCCTTGCCGAAGGCGAGCGCGAACCCGACGAGGTACCACATGATCGCCGCGATCGAGAAGTTCGTCAGGACCTTCGCGACGATCGTGCCGGCGTTCTTCTGTCGCGAGAAGCCGATCTCGAGGAACATGAAGCCGCACTGCATGAACATCACGACCATGCCGGCGACGATCACCCACATCGTGTTGAGCCCGACCGACGTCAATCCAAGCGTGTCGGAGATCCCGCCGTTGCTATTGATCGCGGAGTCCACCGTGTCCGCCGATGCCATCCCTGGCAGTGCCAGAACGATCAGCAGCCCGGCCCCTACCACGGGCAGCCCCTTCAGCGCCATCGTCCGTCTCATCTGTCCTCCTCGATTGGGTGCGGCGTTCATCGAGCGTCATGGTCGACGGCCGCCCCCCGACGAGTCTTTGTCCCGCTGTCGAAAGATCCGGCGGCGAACTTCGCCACGACGGATTGGCGCCGCGGCGCTGTGCCGTGGACAATCACGGAGGCTGTGTCTTGTCCCGTTGGACAAGGCGACGGCCGCCAGCGCGCGGTTACAGTCGTCGCGTTCACACCGAGGAGGACCATGAGCAGAATCAGGCAGCAGAACGTGACGGCCGCGCAATGGAGCGCCAACGGAGGCGCGCTCGGCTCGCCGGACCTCACCGTGGCGGGCAACCAGGTCTTCGGCGCCAACGTCTTCAGCGTCGACGTCCAGCGCGCCCGCCTGCCCAAGGACGTCTTCAAGGCCCTGCAGGCGTCGCTGGCCAAGGGTCAGTCGCTCGACACCGCGCTGGCCGACTCGGTCGCGCAGGCGATGAAGGGCTGGGCGCTGGAGCGCGGCGCGACGCACTTCACGCACTGGTTCCAGCCGCTGACCGGGATGACCGCCGAGAAGCACGACTCCTTCTATGCGCCGACGGGCGACGGCAACGCGATCGCCGACTTCTCCGGCAAGGAGCTGATCCAGGGCGAGCCGGACGCATCGTCGTTCCCGACCGGCGGCATCCGCGCGACGTTCGAGGCCCGCGGCTACACCGCCTGGGACCCGACCTCGCCGGCGTTCATCCTCGAGAACCCCAACGGGGCGCTGCTGTGCATCCCGACGGCGTTCGTCTCATGGACCGGCGAGGCGCTGGACACGAAGATCCCGCTGCTGCGCTCGATGGATGCCCTGTCGAACTCGGCGATCCGCGCGCTGCGCCTGCTCGGTGACGAGGACGCCTCGCGGGTGTTCACGACGGTCGGTCCCGAGCAGGAGTACTTCCTGATCGACGAGCAGTACTACTTCGAGCGCCCCGACCTCATCACCACGGGGCGCACGCTGTTCGGTGCCAAGCCGCCCAAGGGCCACGAGCTCGACGAGCATTACTTCGGCTCGATCCCGGAACGGATCCTCGCCTGCATGATGGAGACCGAGCTCGAACTCTCCAAACTCGGTGTGCCGGTGAAGACACGCCACAACGAGGTCGCGCCCAACCAGTACGAGATCGCGCCGATCTTCGAGAACTCCAACGTCGCGGCCGACCACCAGCAGCTCACGATGCAACTGCTGCAGAACGTCGCGCGTCGCTACGGCCTGGTATGCCTGCTGCACGAGAAGCCGTTCGCCGGCGTCAACGGCTCGGGCAAGCACAACAACTGGTCGATGGGGACCGACACGGGCGTCAACCTGCTCGAGCCTGGCGACACACCCCACGACAACCTGCAGTTCCTGTTCTTCTGCGCGGCCGTCGTGAAGGCCGTCAACAAGCATCAGGCGCTGCTGCGCGCATCCGTCGCCAACGTCGGCCAGGACCACCGCCTCGGTGCCAACGAGGCGCCGCCGGCGATCATCTCGATCTTCCTCGGCGGCGAGCTGGAGAAGGTCTTCAACGCGATCGCGTCGGGTGAGGCCGCGGTGTCGTCCGACAACGGGTTCCTCGGGCTGGGGACACCAGTGCTGCCGCCGCTGCCGATGCACGGCGGCGATCGCAACCGGACGTCACCGTTCGCCTTCACGGGCAACAAGTTCGAGTTCCGGATGCTCGGCTCGACCTCGTCGCTGGGGCTGCCCAACACTGTGCTCAACACGATCGCCGCCGAGGCGATCGACGCGCTCAGCGAAGCGCTCGAGAGCAAGCTGGACGATTCGGTGTCGCTCGAAGAGGGCGTGATCGCGGTCGTCAAGGACGCCTACAACGCGAACAGCGCGGTGGTGTTCGGCGGCGACAACTACTCCGAGGAGTGGCACGCGGAGGCCGAGACCCGCGGTTTGTACAACCTGCGCTCGACGCCCGATGCGCTGCCGTGGTTCGTCGAGGCGCAGACCGTCGAGGTCATGGGCAGGTACGGCGTGCTGTCCGAGCGCGAGCTCGAGGCCCGCTACGAGGTCGCCGTCGAGCAGTATTGGATCAAGCTCAACATCGAGACCGAGACCGGGGCGTCGATTGCCCGCACGATGCTGCTGCCGGCCGCCGTGCGCCACCTCAACGAGCTGATCGCGTCGGGCCGGGAGGGACTGATCGACGAGTTCGCGCCGATCGTGGGCGAGTTCCACAAGGCGATCGTCGCGCTCGAGCTGGCCAACGGCGACCCGGGGCTGGAGGGCATGGACCTGGCCCTGTACTACCGCGACACGGTCGTCCCCGCGATGACCGACGTACGCGGCTGCGCCGACAGGCTCGAGAAGCTCGTCGCCGACGACCTGTGGCCGCTGCCGAAGTACGCCGAGATCCTGTTCATCAAGTAGGGCTTCAAGCCACGATTCGTTCCGCGCGAAGGCCCCGAACGTGCCGGGCCTTCGCGCTGCATGGAGCAGGTCGTGGACCGACGGCAGACTGCAATCTTCTGGCGCGTGCCGACGGCCCGTCCTGGTCTCAGGAGGTCTCGTCACCACCTGCGCAATCGGCGACACCGCGAGGCTAGAATCAGGCGCAGTGATGTTGACCGCGCCCTTCCAGTGACCGCGATCACGTGCTGATTACGGCGCGGCGCTTCGCGCTGATGGCTGTCGCGTTGCTGCCGGCCGCCGCGTTGGCGGTACACGAGTCGCGCTACCGCCTCGCGTTCGGCGACGACACCGGCTCCGTGCTGGCCGAGCACGGCCACGGCTACCTCGGCGCACTTTCACCGCTTGTGGCGTTGGTGTGCGCGATCGGGTGCGCGCGGCTGCTGTTGAGGGTCGCTCGCGGTATTCCAGACGGGACACCCCGCGCGGGCGTGCCACGGATGTGGCTGGCCTGTGCTGCCGCGCTCTTTGCGGTCTACGGTGGGCAGGAGCTTCTCGAAGGCGCCTTGTCTGCGGGACACACGAGCGGCTTGGATGCGATGTTCGCCGGAGGCGGCTGGCTGGCCGTCCCGCTGTGTGGCCTGTTCGGGCTGGGACTTGCGCTCATGCTGCGCCTCGCGCACGTCGTCGCAGATCGTCGCGCACAGCGTCACGTCACCCGCGCCACCACGAGGGCCGCAGTCCTGCCGGCGCCGGCGCCGGCGGCCGCCATCTTCACGCCACGCGCGTGCCAGCTTGCGCGGCGCCTCGCGGGGCGCGCGCCGCCGCTGACGACCTGATCGACGCCGCGAGCGCCCGCACTCGCGCTGCGGCGACGACGCAGCGCGTTCGCACGAGCGGACGCGGATCTCAGCGCACACAGCGCCGCGCGGCGGCTGTGCGACGCACCCATTCCCCTGAGAAGACGAGGCGACCCCTTGCTGTATCGACGTACACGCCATGCCGCGATGCTCGCGGGTACCGCCCTGCTCGTCGCGGCGCCCATTGCAGGCGCGCACGGGCTGGGCGCGCAGGACCCCAATCGTCCGTTGCCGGAGTACCTGTGGCTTGGCTTCAAGCACCTGCTCGCCGGCTGGGATCACCTGCTGTTCATCCTCGCGATCGTGTTGCTCGCTGGCGGCCTGTGGCGCGCGACGAAGCTGATCTCACTGTTCGTCGCCGGCCACAGCATCACGCTGATGCTCGCAACGACACAGGAGTGGACGGTCCCTCCCGCGGTCGTCGACGTCGTGATCGCCCTCAGCGTGCTGTTCGTCGCCGTCGTCGGCCTGCGCGGGCGACCGAAGACCTGGACCTGGTTTGGCGCCGTGCTGTTCGGTGTCGGCCTGGTACACGGCCTCGGCCTGGCGACGCGACTGCTGGATCTCGGCGTGTCCGACAACGGCCTCGCGTGGAGGGTGCTGCTGTTCAACATCGGCGTCGAACTCGGCCAGGCCGTCGCCGTCGTCGCGTTCGTCGGCGCTGGCGCGCTGCTCGTACGGCTCAAGGCATCACGCGAGGGCCACCGGCGTACCGCGTTCGCCGTGATCGCTACGGCCGGCGCCGTCGGCGCCGCAGTCCTGTCGCTGCCGAGTGACCCGACCCGCGGCGACGGCACGAAGGTCAGCGCGGCCTGCAGTGCGAAGCCGATCACCGCTCCGGCCGTCAACGACGCCGGCCACCCCCGCCGCCAGTTCTACGGACCTGATGACAAGCCGCCCGTCGAACGGTTTCAGCACGTGATGGGCGACGGCTACGTGATCGTCACCTACCGGCCCGACATCCCGGCGGCCGATCTCACGCGCCTGCGCGACCAGATCGACAGGCAGCCGAAGGCCGCCATCGGCGGCCCCGATCCCAAGCAAGAAGAACCGCTGATCGCGACGACAGCGCGCACGCGCCTGACATGCACAACGGTCGACGTGCCCGCCTACGTGAAGTACCGCGACGCCTGGCTGGAAGAGATCTTCGGCCCCACCACCGGATGAAAGCGACAACGACCATGCGCACGATCCACCACGCACCGCTGTGGGCCATCGTCATCGCCTGCACGCTGATCATGGCGGCCTGCGGCAACGACGATGAAGCCGACAACGGCTTGCCCGGATCGGCACCGACCACGCTCACCCCCGAGCAGACCCAGGAGCCGAACCTGCCGAGCATCGACGGGTACCTGATCTCAGCGACCACCGAGAACGTCGTCCTGCGCACCGGCGACGGCGATCAGACGTTCACCGTCGACGAGCAGGACGCGCCCGCCATCGGCATCGAGCATCTGGCATCCCACGCCGGCATCAACACGCTCGGTTTCCGCGTCTTCTACGAGCGGCAGGGCGATCGACGGTTCGTCAAGCAGGCCGTCGAGATCCCGCCACCAGCACTCGAAGGCACGGAGTGATGCTCGTGCCGGCACCGGGTGCCCAGATGATTGCGCCTCTCGCGCATACCGGCCACTGGCTCATCAACGTGTTGTACATCCTGCCGCTCGTCGTCGTGCTCGCCGTCCTGGGCCGACAGCAGCTCAAGGACAGACGACGCGCCAGAAGCGACGATTCAGCGGCTCCCCCCGGACAGCGCTCTGACTGAACGGATGGCAGCCACAGCCGACTGCAGACGTGCATCCGCCCGGAGCACGGTCGTCGAAGGATCCCGTCACGAGCGCACACGGCGTCAAGGGCAGCAGCCCGCGGCCGATCGTCGAGCAGGGGCTCAGCCGCTGATGTGATCAGACCGGGAGCCCCGCCTGCAGGCGGGGCTCCCGTCGTCGCTGCGGCGCGCGCTCTCCGCGTGGGATGACCCGTGATCGATCGACACCCGAAGCGACGCCGCACGACGAGGTGTCGCTCGATCAGCACATACGGTGATCCAGCGACACCCGAAGCAACAGCGCCTCGTGAGGTGTCGTTGGATCACGCGCTCGCGACGCCGGCCCCACGCCGGCGCCGCGTGCCGGGTCCCGCGCCCCGCGACTCAGCGCGCCGCGAGCTCGCGCTCCGCCGAGCGCTCGGCCAGCTCGCCGCCCTGCTCCGACCCGAGGCCGGTCTCCGAGCGCACGTGCAGCTCGGCGAACTGGCGCTCGTTGCCGTGCTCGCTGGAGAGCATCGTGCCCAGCCAGCAGCCGAGGAAGCCCATCGGGATCGAGACGATGCCGGGGTTGGCGAGGTCGTAGAACGACAGCAGGCCGCCCTCGGCGTCCGGTCCCGGCCAGACCTTCGGCGAGATGATCACGAGCGCGATCGAGCTGATGACGCCGAACAGCACGCCCGTCACGGCGCCGGCGGTGTTGAAGCGCCGCCACGTCAGCGCCAGCAGCAGCGCCGGGAAGTTCGCGCTCGCCGCGACGGCGAACGCGAGGCCGACCATGAACGAGACGTTCAGGCCCGACCCGCCGACGATCGCGATCACGATCGCGATCGCGCCGATCGAGGCCGCGGCGATCCGCGCGACGAGGACCTCCTCGTGCTCGGAGTCGCGGCCCTTGCGGATGACGTTGGACCACAGGTCGTGGGCGACCGCGCCCGACGCCGACAGCACGAGCCCGGCGACGACGGCGAGGATCGTCGCGAACGCGACCGCCGCGATCACGGCGAGGAACAGGTCGCCGCCGAACGTGCCCTCGCCGCCGCCGAGGAACAGCGCGAGGTTCGGCGCCGCGAGGTTGCCGCCCGTGCCGGCCGCCGCGACGCCCTCCTCGCCGAGCAGCGCGCGGGCGCCGAAGCCGATGAACGTCGTCAGCACGTAGAACACGCCGATGATGAACATCGCCCACACCACCGACGAGCGCGCGGCGTTGGCGTCGGGCACCGTGAAGAAGCGCATCAGGATGTGCGGCAGGCCGGCCGTCCCCAGCACGAGCGCGACGCCGAGCGAGACCGTGTCGATCGGGCTCGACAGGAACGTGCCCGGGCCGAGCGAGAACGTCGACTCGGCGGTCGTGTTCGCCTCGGCGCGGTTGAACAGCTCGATCGGGTTGAAGCCGACGCGCTCCAGCACGAAGATCGACATCACGACGATGCCGGCCATCAGCAGGACGGCCTTGATGATCTGCACCCACGTCGTGGCGAGCATGCCGCCGAAGATCACGTAGCAGAGCATCATCACGCCCGTGATCAGCACGGCGATCGAGAAGTCGATGCCGACGAGCGCCTGGATCAGCACGCCCGCGCCGACCATCTGCGCGATCAGGTAGAAGGCCGCCACGGTGAGCGTCCCCATCGCCGCCGCGACGCGCGCCGGGCGCTCCCGCAGCCGGAAGGCGAGGACGTCGGCGATCGTGTACTTGCCGGCGTTGCGCATCCGCTCGGCGAGCAGGAACATGACCGTCAAAAACGCGACGAGGAAGCCGACGGAGTACAGGAAGCCGTCAAAGCCGAAGATGAAGATCAGGCCGGCGATACCGAGAAACGAGGCCGCCGAAAGGTAGTCGCCGGAGATCGCGAGGCCGTTCTGGAACCCGCTGATCGAGCGCCCCGCGGCCCAGAACGCGGTCGCGCCGGTCATCCGCTTGGACGCCCAGTAGGTGATCACGAGCGTGCCGGAGAGGACGACCGTGAAGATCACGAGCGCCTCGACGTTCACGGCTGCGATGACGGTCATGGTCGCACCTGCTGATGCCCGCCGGCGTCGTCGGCCGGCGCGCCCGTGGCGGGGCGCTCGCGTGCGGTCCGCTGCGCCCGCTCGACGACCTTGTCGCGCAGCGGGTCGTAGACCTTCTCGGAGCGGCGCAGGTACATGATGCCGAGCACGAAGACCATGACGAACTGCGTCAGCGCGAGGCAGTAGCCGACGGTCAGCCCCTGGTAGACCGATTCGGCCATGAAGTCGGGCGCGTAGCCGGCCAGCAGGACGAACCCGATGTACCAGGAGAGAAAGAAGATCGTCGCGGGCAGGACGAAGGTCCGGCGCTTGGCGATCAGCTCCTGGAACTCGGGCGATCGCTCGATGGCCTCCCAATCGACGGGCGGATCGGCTGACGACATGGCCTCCTCCTCCTTGCCGGGACGGGTTGCGTCATCCGCCACCTACCCGCGCCGGCTGCGGCCCATGCGAACCCGCCGGTCCCGCGCTGATCGCTCAGCCAGCGACCTCGCGGGGTGCGCCGGCGAGCACCGCCGCCGCGACCGCGTCGACCACGGATTCGGCGTCACGCGCGACGAAGATGCGATCGTCGGCCGCGGCGAATGCCGCGCGCTCGGCCTGCGAGCCGCCCAGCACCAGCGGCAGCGACGGGTCGGACGCGCGGATGGCGAGGATCGTCTCGGCGAGGACCGGCCCGCTCCACGGGGCCGTCCCGCCGAGTGCCACCACGCTCGGCTGCCAGCGCTCGATCGCTACGAGCAGGCCGTCGAGCGGGGTGTCGGCGCCGAGGTAGATCGTCTCGTAGCCCACGCCCTCCAGGATGTCGGCGATCATGCGCAGCCCCATGACGTGCTGGTCGCCCTCGACCGCGGTGATCAGCACGCGCTCCTTCGAGCTCGGCATCTCGACGGCGAGCGCTCCGTACACCAGGCCCATGACGCGGTTGGAGATCGCGGTCGCGAGGTGCTCGTCGGCGACCGTGATCTCGGCGAGCTCCCAGCGCTCGCCGATGCGGTACATCGCCGGCGTCAGCACCCGCGTGAAGATCTCGACTCCGGTCGCCCCGCCGGCCAACGCGGCTTGGACGACGCGCGCGGCATCGGCGTAGCTGCCGGACTCGATCGCCGCGCTGTAGTCGGCGCTGATGGGTTCGAAGTCTTGGGTCATGCTCGCTCCCCAGCCGGCGACGGTGGCGGTGGCTTCAGGTCGCCGACGAAATCGAGGAAGACGTCGAGCAGACGGGGATCGAAGTGCGTGCCGCGGTCGGCGGCCATCATCGCGAGCGCCTGCTCGTAGGCGAAGGCCGGCCGGTAGACGCGATCGCTGGTCAGCGCGTCGAAGACATCGACGATGGCGACGATGCGACCCTCGATCGGGATCTCCTCGCCCGCGATCCCACGGGGGTAGCCGCTGCCGTCGAAGCGCTCGTGATGCGTCCACGCGATCGCTGCCGCCAGATCGAGGATCGGCGACGCGGACCCGCGCAGCAGCTCGTAGCCGAGGACGGCGTGCGTCTGCATGACCTCGCGCTCGGCGTCGGTGAGGCGGCCAGGCTTGAGCAGGATGCCGTCGGGAATCGCGACCTTGCCCGCGTCGTGCAGCGGGCTCGCGAAGCGAATCGGCTCCCACAGCTCGCGCTGCACTCCGGCGTGCTGGGCCAGAAGCCCGGAGTACCGGCTCACGCGCTCGACGTGCTGCCCCGTGTCGTCGTCGCGCCATTCGACGGCCATCGAGAGGCGACGGACGATCTCGGTCTCGGCGATCTCCAGCGCTCCGGTCGCCGAGCGCAGCTCGCGCGTGCGCTCGACGATGACCGATCGCATGCGCGCCAACTGGCGCAGCCGCTCGGCGTCCAGCGCCTTGCGCTCGGTGATGTCGCGGGCGATCGCGTACCACTGCATCCCGTCGGTGGAGGCCCGCCAGGAGAGCCAGCGGTAGGACCCGTCACGGCAGCGGTAGCGGTTCTCGAACTGCTCGAGCTCCAAGCCCGTCTCCGCGACGCGCGCCAGCACCGCACGCGTGGCCTGGCGGTCGTCGGAGTGGACGAAATGCAGCAACGGGACGCCGATCAGATCCTCGCGGCGCCACCCGAGCGTTCGCTCCCAGGACCGGCTGAGGGCGGTGTAGCACCCGTCGGCGTCGGCGATCGCGAGCAGGTCGAGTGCCAACTCGAACAGCGGCGCGAGGTCCTTCCCCGCATCGGCACGCGTGATCTCATCGACGAAGCTCATAGCTGCGTTATCGGCGATCGCCCTCCGTAGCTGAACCCGAGCGCCCTGGGACCCGGCTGCCGCTGGACAGCCCCGGCTGCCAAGCTGCGCGCGTGATCGAACCCCTGCGCAGCGTGACCGCGACCCGGTATGCCGAGGCCCTGCGCGAGGGCGGCTCGCTGCCCGGGCTGATGGAGGCCGACGACGACGGCATGTACGTGACGAAGTTCCGCGGCGCCGGGCAGGGCGAGAAGGCGCTCGTCGCCGAGGTCGTCGCCGGCGAGCTGGCGCGCGCGCTCGGGCTGCCGGTCCCCGAGCTCGTCACGATCGACGTCGATCCGGCGCTCGCCGCGGCCGAGCCCGACCCCGAGATCCAGGAGCTGCTGCAGGCCAGCCCCGGCCTCAACCTCGGCATGGACTTCCTGCCCGGCTCGCTGCCGTACACGCCCGGGGGGCGGGTCGACCCGCAGCTCGCCGCCGACATCGTCTGGTTCGACGCGCTCATCACGAACGTCGACCGCACGCACCGCAACCCCAACCTGCTCGTCTGGCACCGGCGCGTGTGGATGATCGACCACGGGGCCGCGTTCTTTCGCCAGCACGCCGCCACGCCGCTGTCGCACACGTCGCATGACCCGATGCCGCCGCCGATGCTCGCGGGCCACGTCCTGCTGCCGGCCGCCGGCTCGATCGAGGAGGCCGACGAGCGCCTCGGCAGCCGCGCGGTGTCCGCCGTCGGCGAGGCGATCGCGCGCGTGCCGGCCCAGTGGCTCGGCGTGAACCCCACGACCCGGCGCAGCGACTTCGCCGCGTTTCTGATGCAGCGCCTCGCGCGCCCACGCAGCTTCCTGAAGGAGATCGAACGTGCCCGCGGCTGAGCCCGACACGCCCTTCGCCTACGCGATCCTGCGCGTCGTCCCGAGCGTCGAGCGCGGCGAGCAGCTCAACGCCGGCGTCGTGCTGTTCTGCCGCCAGCGCGACTTCCTGGACCTGCGCGCGGAGGTCGACGAGCGGCGCCTCGCCGCGCTCGCGCCGGCGCTGGACCCCGTCGGCGTCCGCTCCAGCCTCGAGTCGATCCGCGCGGTCGTCTGCGGCGAGCCCGCCGGCGGCGCGCTCGCGCAGCTGCCGCCGTCGGAGCGCTTCGGCTGGGTCGTCGCGCCGGCGTCCACGATCATCCAGCCGTCGAAGGTCCACACCGGCCTCACGCAGGACCCGGCCGCGACGCTCGAGCACCTGTTCAGCACGCTCGTCAGCGCGCCCGGCTGAGCTTGAACACTGTTCACCGATAGGTAACGCCTGGTCGGTGTGGGCGGCGACCTGACAGCAGCACTGTTCAGCGGGCCGGAGCTGCGGGGCGGCGGCCCCGGCCCGTTCGTGCAGCGCTGCGAGCCCGACGTCGTCGTCGGCCACGGGCTCGGCGATCTCGCCGCGCTCGCGGCGGCGCAGGTGCTCGACGTCGAGGACGCCGTCGAGCTGTCGCGCCTGCGCGAGCAGCTGATCGCCCGCGCGAACGCCGAGCAGGCCGGCGGGATGCTGTGCGTCGTCGCCGCCAAGGCCGACGCCGCGGCGCGCCACATCGCCGCGCTCTCGGGCGCGCGCGTCGCGCGCCAGGATTCGCCGCGCCGGGTCGTCCTCGCCGGCAGCCACGAGCAGCTCACGCACGCACGCGACGCGGCCGAGGAGCTCTACGTCTGCGTCGTCGACGTCCGCGCTCCCGGCGCGGTGCACGGTCCCGCGATGGCGTTCGCCGCCCGCCGCTTCTCCTACGCGCTCGCCGCGGTCCCGTTTCGCGACGCGACGCGGATCGTCTACTCGACCGTCACCGCGGCGCCGATGCGCGACCCGCGCGCCGAGCTGACCGCGTGCCTGCTGAGACCGGTGCTGTGGCGCCAGACGATCCTCGCGCTGCACGCGGCGGGCGCCGCCCGCTACGTCGAGGCCGGCCGCGACCGTTCGCTCGGCGATCTCGTGCTGGAGACCCTCGCCGCGGGCGCTGGCGCCGATGCGCGGTCCGACCTGCTCCACGCGCACTGACCGCACCGACGACACGATGACCGTCTCCCCGTCCCCCGTTCTCACCGGCTTTCGCCATCGTGTCGCCGAGCACGCCGCCAGCGGCGCGCTGCGCGACCTGCTCGAGCACCACCGCCTCTCCTACGCGCCCGAGCCGCTGTCGGAGGGAGCCGTGTTCGGGTTCTCCGGCGCCCTCGACCTGCGCGTGCGGATCGCCGGCGCCGCGCTTCCGACGATCGACATCGACGGCCGCGCACCGACGCTCGAGCTCGAGCTCTGCCGTCACCTCGGGCTCGACGCGCGCTGGCACGCGACGTCCGATGCGGTCGCCGGCTGGGAGGCCTTGCGCTCCGAGCTCGCCGCCGGCCGCCCCACGCTCGTGCGCGCCGACCCCGCCCTGCTGGACTACCGCGACGGCGCCCGCCACGACACACGCCACGCGGTCGTCGCGACGAGCTACGACCCGGACGCCGACGTCGTCTGGGTCGCGGACGGCGGCTTCCCCGAGCCGCAGTGCGCCGGTAGGCGCACGCTCGCGGCCGCGCGCGACTCGCAGGGCTGGCCGGAGCCGGCCCGCCACGGCCTGCTGCAGATCGCGGCGGACCGCCAGCGGCTCGCCGACCCGCGCGCCTCGGTCGGCGCGGCCCTGGACCGCGTCGTGCTCGCGATGCGCCGGCCGCCGCGCCCCGACCATCCGCACGTGCGCACGGGCCTCGCGGCCGTCGATGCGCTCGCCGCCGCCTGGACGGCCCTGCCCGAGGTCGCCGGCACGCGCCTGGGGCTGACGCTCGGCGCCGTGCGCTCGCGGATCCGCGACGGCGGCACCGGCGGGGCGCTGTACCGCTCGCTGCAGGCGCGCTTCCTGCACGACGCCGCCGCGCTGCTGGGATCGCCCCAGCTCAGTCATGCGGCGCTCGTCTGCGACGACCTCGCCGACGCCTGGCGCACGCTCGCCGCGGCGATCGGCGACGAGGACGCCAGGCTCGCCCACCGCGTCGGCGAGCCGTGGATGCGCCGGATCTGCTCGCTCGAGCACCAGCACGTCGAGGCGCTCGAGGAGCACCTCAGGATTCATCGAACGCTCGCTGCCTAGCGTAGGAAACTGGCGCAGCGACGGTGGTCGGCGGTCGGGTCGCCTAGCCTACGAGGGAGCTATGCGCGACTACACATCGGCCATCAGGACGCACGTCATCCTCTTCGAGGGCGGCATGGGCGCGACGCTCGAGCAGATGGATCTGTCGCTCGAGCAGGACTACAGGCTGCCCGGCCGCGCGCACGAAGCGCTCGTCCTCAACCGGCCCGACGTCATCGCCGAGGTCCACCAGAGCTTCATCGATGCGGGCGCCGACGCGCTGCAGACCGGCACCTTCCAGGCCAGCCGCCTGAAGCTCGACGAGTGGGGCCTGGGCGACGAGACGCCCGAGATCAACCGCCGCGCCGCCGAGATCGCGCGCAGCGTCGCGGGCGAGGACCGCTTCGTCGCAGGCTCGATCGGCCCGACCGGCTTCCTGCCCGCGTCCGACGACCCGACGCTCGGCGACATCTCCTTCCGCACGCTTGCCGACACCTTCGCCGAGCAGGCATACGGGCTCATCGTCGGCGGCGTCGACGTCATCCTGATCGAGACCGCGCAGGACATCCTCGAGGTCAAGGCCGCGATCTTCGGCGCCCGCGAGGCGATGAAGAAGGCCGACCGCGAGGTGCCGATCCAGACGCACGTCTCGCTGCTGCCCAACGGCGGCAAGATGCTGCTCGGCACCGACATCTCGGCGGTGCTCGCAACGCTCGAGGCGCTCGGCGTCGCCGCGATCGGCCTGAACTGCTCGACCGGCCCGGAGGACATGCGCGACGCGATCCGCTTTCTCAGCGAGTTCTCGCCGGTGCCGATCGCCTGCGTCCCGAACGCCGGCATCCCGATCCAGGGACCAGACGGCGAGACGATCTTCCCCGAGGGGCCCGACGAGTTCGCCAAGACGCTCGTCGAGTTCGTCGACCGCTACGACGTCAGCATCGTCGGCGGCTGCTGCGGCACGACGCCCGAGCACATCGCGGTCCTCTCCGAGCGCCTGAAGGGACGCCGCGCCAAGCCGCGCCCGGCCCCGCGCGAGGTGCACGTCAGCTCGATGATCACCGCGACGCCGCTCGTGCAGGAGCCGCGCCCGACGATGGTCGGCGAGCGCGTCAACTCGCAGGGCTCGCGCAAGGCCAAGGAGATGCTGCTGGCCGACGACTACGACGGCCTCAACCAGATCGCCGAGGACCAGGTCGACGGCGGCGCCCATGTGCTCGATCTCTGCGTGGCGTTGGTGGAGCGCGACGACGAGGGCGAGCAGATGCGCCGCGTCGCCGAGCGCGTGTCGCTGTCGCAGCCCGCGCCGATCCAGGTCGACTCGACCGAGCCCGAGGTCATCGAGGCCGCGCTCGAGCAGATCCCCGGGCGCGCGATCGTCAACTCGATCAACCTCGAGGCCGGCCGCGACAAGCTCGACCGCGTCGTGCCGATCGCGCTCGCCCACGGCGCCTGCCTGATCGCGCTGACGATCGACGAGGTCGGGATGGCGAAGACCGCCGCGCGCAAGCTCGAGATCGCCCAGCGCCTGAAGGAGCTGTGCTGCGACGAGCACGGCCTCGATCCCGAGGCGCTGATCTTCGACTGCCTGACCTTCACCCTGACGACCGGCGACGAGGAGTGGCGCCCGTCGGCGGTCGAGACGATCGAGGGGATCCGGCTCATCAAGCAGCAGATCCCGATGGTCAAGACGTCGCTCGGCGTCTCGAACGTCTCCTTCGGCGTCTCACCGCGCGCCCGGGCGGTGCTCAACTCCGTCTTCCTGCACCACTGCGTCGAGGCGGGCCTCGACCTCGCGATGGTCAACCCGAACCACATCACGCCGTACGGCGAGATCGGCGAGCACGAGCGCACGCTCGCCGACGACCTCGTCTTCAACCGCCGCGAGGACGCCCTGGAGATCTTCATCGCGCACTTCGAGTCCCAGGGCGAGGAGGCCGAGGAGGAGAAGGCCGACCCGACCGCCGGCATGGAGCCCGAGGAGGCGCTGCACTTCCACATCCTGCGCCGCAAGAAGGAGGGCGTCGAGGACTGGATCGACCGCGCGGTCGAGAAGATCGGCGCCGTCCCGACGCTCAACGACGTGCTGCTGCCAGCGATGAAGGAGGTCGGCGACAAGTTCGGCGCCGGCGAGCTGATCCTGCCGTTCGTCCTGCAGTCGGCGACGGTCATGAAGCGCGCCGTCGCCCAGCTGGAGAACTACCTCGACAAGGTCGAGGGCTACACGAAGGGCACCGTCGTGCTGGCGACGGTCTTCGGCGACGTCCACGACATCGGCAAGTCGCTCGTCAACACGATCCTCACGAACAACGGCTACACGGTCGTCGACCTCGGCAAGCAGGTGCCGATCTCCTCGATCCTCGAGGCCGCGCAGGAGCACGACGCGACGGCGATCGGGCTCAGCGCGCTGCTCGTCTCGACCTCCAAGCAGATGCCGCTGGCGATCGAGGAGCTGCACTCCAAGGGTCTGAACTACCCCGTGCTGATCGGCGGCGCGGCGATCAACCGCGACTTCGGCCTGCGCGCGCTGTATCCGTTCAAGCGCGAGTCCGACGAGATCTACGAGCCGGGCGTCTTCTACTGCAAGGACGCCTTCGAGGGCCTCAACAAGATGGACCAGCTGATCGTCCCGGAGGGCCGCGAGGCGCTGCTGACCAAGACGCGCGACGCCGCCGCGCACTTCCGTGAGCACGGCAAGGACCCGCCGCCGCTGATCACCGACGACGACACGGTCCGCTCCGCGGCGCGCATCGACGTGGCGATCCCGGAGCCGCCGTTCTGGGGCAGGCGCGAGATCGACGTGCCGCTGCAGGAGGTCTTCCCGCACCTCGACACGCACGTGCTGTTCAAGCTGCACTGGGGCGGCCGCGGCGTCAAGGGCGAGGCCTGGCGCAAGCTCGTCGGCGAGGACTTCCAGCCGCGCCTGGAGCGCATGTGGCGCGAACAGGACTACCTGCGCCCGCGCGCGGTGCTCGGCTACTTCCCCTGTTACGGCGAGGGCAACGACGTCGTCGTCCTCGATCCCGAGGACCGCGAGACCGTACTCGAGCGCCTGACGTTCCCGCGCCAGCCCGGCCATCACCGCATCTGCCTGGCCGACTTCTTCCGCCCCAGGGACAGCGGCGAATTGGACGTCGTCGCCCTGCAGGCGGTGACCGTCGGCCCGAAGGTGACCGAGGTCATCACCGCCCTCGAGCAGGAGGGCGAGTTCGCCGAGCAGCTCTTCACGCACGGCGTCGGCGTGCAGGCCGCGGAGGGCACGGCCGAGTGGCTGCACTCGCGCGTGCGCTCCGACCTCGGCATCGGTCCGACCGAGGGCCGGCGCTACTCCTGGGGCTACCCGGCCTGCCCGGAGCAGTCCGAGCACGAGAAGATCTACCGCCTGCTGGACGCGCCCGCGATCGGCCTGACGCTGACCGGCGGCTTCGCGGTCGAGCCCGAGCAGTCCACGCTGGCGATCGTCGTGCACCACCCGCAGGCCGTCTACTTCGGCATGAAGTCGGGCTTCCTGCCCAAGGACAAGGCGCCGGACGACATCATCGCCGGCTCCGATCGCGACGCCACGATGCGCCGCGGCGACGTCGACCCCGCCGAGGGTCCGCCGGAGGACGAGCCCGCGCTCACCGCCGACGCGCGGGCGTAGGGCTCGAACTGTGGCCGGCGGACCGGCCGCGTGGCTGCGCGATTGTCGAGTGGTGCCCTTCTTGCGCTCAGACCAAGTTGAGCACCACGCTCACCGACGCTCAACGGCGACGACGCGAATGGAGGCTCAGGGGGCCGCGAACCGGTGGGAATGAACTCGAGCCCGACGATGAAGCTGTGAGCGGTATGCCCGCGCGTCGGTCCATGAAGCTCGCTGACCGCTGGGCGACCGGCTATCGGAGCTCGCCCGCCGCTCCCGCCGCGCCACTGTCGATGTGCGACGCCTGCGCGCGCCGGTCGGCGTGGTTGGTCGTGGGGGGAGATGCCGACGACGACGTTGCAGACACCGGTTACGTGGTGCAGCAACCGGTCTACCAGTGCGGTTGGTGTCGTCCGCGCCTTGAGCGCGACCCCGGAATCGCGAGCAGCTTGAGTCCGCGCTGCAAGACGCTCGCCAGAAGACATCTCCTGGCGGTGGTCCACATCGGATCCGTGACGCATCGCTGCGACAACGTCAACAACGGCACCCGCGACTGCCTGGATCCGAGCTCCGCGCAGGTGTGAAGACGTACAGCCACGCCGTCGGCGTCAAGCAGCGCACAGCGGCGCCGTCGACGCCTCACGCACCACGCCGGCGCGGCACACGAGCGCCGGCACGACGAGCGGCCCGCAGTGTCGGTTCGCGCGTGAGGGGGCTTGCCTGGAGGCCGCGATATCTGCTGATAGCATCGTGTGCATGCCCGATGTTCTGATCCGTGACGTGCCCCCCGAGGATCTCGTGCGCATCGATGCGCACGCGGCGCGGCTGGGCCTGTCGCGAACCGAATACCTACGACGCCGACTGCATCAGGACGCCGCTCGCCCCGCGCAACCGGTGACCGCCGCTGACCTGCGCGCGTTTGCGGTTCGGTTTGGCGATCTCGACGATCCCGGGGTCATGCGCGAAGCGTGGTCGTAAGCGACACAGCGCCGGGGACGGAGTGGTTGATCGACAAGTCCGCGCTGGTGCGCCTGGGCGCGAGCGCGGAAGCCGCCGCATGGGCCGAGCGGATCCAGCGGGGCATGGTTCGCATCGCAACGGTCACGCTCCTTGAGGTGGGTTACTCGGCCCGTGACGCACGTGACCTCGAGGCGGGACTCCGCGGGCCCCCGGTCGGTTCCATGCCGATCCAGTACGCCACGCCGGTCGCGGAGGATCGCGCCGTACATATGCTGACCCTGTTGGCCGACCGTGGACACCATCGCGCCCCGTCGGTACCAGACCTGATCATCGCCGCGACCGCCGAGAGCGCCGGCCTTGTCGTTCTCCACGACGACAAGGACTTCGATCTCATCGCCGAGATCACAGGTCAGCCCGTCCAGCGACTCAGTGACTGAACACCTCCTGCCGCGGTCCAGCTCTCGCGCTGCCGCAGCACCTCAGGGCGGGGATCGCCGCGCGCTCCTTCTCGCGCGTTGCGGGGGCGGCCCGCTCAGCGCTCGTGTCGTCGAGTAGCGACATCCTCGCTGCACCCGGGGCCGGTCGCTTGGGCGGTGGATGGCAGCTAATGGGCGGATATAGCCCAAAAGCCGCCAGGCGTGCGTTCGACGCCATCGGGATGCGGTGGTTGACCGCCGTCGTCGCGCGCGTGCAGGGGCTGACGCTGCTCGCGCATGGAGCACTTTCGCGGCGGTGGCGCCCGCTGCTCCAGTTCGTCCAAGGGAGGAGCCGGGCCGGGCCCGAGGCAAGCGCGACGTGAGGGCCGCGCCCCAGCGGGTTCTGCGCGTCGAGTCGTCCCTCGCCGCCGGTCGCCTTCTGACGGCCACCGCTGACTACTTGTAGGCGATGCCGGCGCTCGCCGGGCCGGCCAGTGGCAGGATCTGAACGTCGCGGAAGCCCGCCTCGCGACACCATCCGGCGAAGTCGCCGC
Source organism: Solirubrobacterales bacterium (assembly GCA_038255395.1). GTDB lineage: Bacteria > Actinomycetota > Thermoleophilia > Solirubrobacterales > Solirubrobacteraceae > CADCVQ01. The sequence continues at coordinate 129,049 of JBBSLI010000004.1, read as the reverse complement.
CTGTGAAATCGAAGGCGTCGCCGAACTCGATCAGCATGTTGAGCGACATCATCAGGCCGAACGCGTTCTCGCGCCGAGCGTCGTCGATGAGGTTCTCGATGATGATGAACGCGCCTCCTTCGGGCAGGGCGTCGTACGCCGATCTGATCAGATGCATCTTCCCCTCGAGGTTCCAGTCGTGCAGGATGAGGCCCATCGTGATCACATCGGCTTGGGGGAGCGGATCGGTGAGAAAGTCGCCCGAGGCCACGGCCACGCGCTCGTTAAGCCCGGCCGCTGCGATGGCCTTCTCGGCGATCGGGGCGACAACCGGCAGGTCAAAGCTGGTGCAGCGCAAGTGCGAATGGCGGGCGGCGAGCGCCGCAGAGAGCCGGCCCGTGGCGCCTCCGACATCGCAGACCGTCTCGTACTTCGAGAAATCGAACGTTTCGGCCAGCGCTTGGAAGTTGCCCGTCGAGATGCCCGCCATCGCCTGCATGAACTGCTCGAGGCGTGCTGGGTCGCTGTAGAGCTCCTCAAACATCGGCTTGCCGGTGTGCTTGATCTCGTTCTGTGGCTTGCCGGTCTGCAGTGCGTCGGTGAGGTCACCCCAGAATCGATAGAGCCGCGCGTTGCTCATCTCCAGGATGCCGCCGATATAGGCAGGGCTGTCCTTGTCGAGGAACACCGCGGTGTCAGCCGTGTTGCTGTAGCGGCCCTCGCGGCCGTCACCATCGCGCTCGAGCAACTTCAGCGCCACGAGGGTGTCCAGAAAGTCATAGATCGCTCGCTCGTGAAGGCCGATGCGTTTGCCGATCTCCTCGCCATTGAGAGAGCCGGCAGCCAGGTGGGTGAACAGCTGCAGTTCGACCGCCGACAGCACCACTTTCGATGGCCAGAAGCCCATGCCGACCTGCATGATGTGAGACGGATTGACCTCGGCCTGTGACATCTGCGGCTCCCTTCGTCGTGACGCGTCCTCGAGCACGCGTCGCCTGTGGCGCCACGCTACATCCTCAACGGGAGCGCGATCCATCGTCGGCGCCCGCGGTCGTGACGAGGATCGTTTCGGGCGTCGGCCTTGGAGGCCGCCGCACAGTCCGGACAGCCAACCTCGGCCGTCCGCGAACGAGACATAGGCGCTTCTGCCTTCCCACGTGCATCTGAGCACTCGCGGACGCGGCCGGCGAGAAGGGATCGGGCTGCGCGAGGAGCGGGGGGGGTCGGGAGCGGCGCGGTGTAGCACGGCGTCGTCGCCGCCGCCGGTCGGTCGGTCGGTCGGTCGCGGACCGACTGGCGAAGCGACGGTCCTCCCCCTTGACCGTCCGCCTGCCGACCGGCCCTGGAGGAGCGCCCAGACGTCCAGCTCCGCATCGCCGCCACCAGATCTGAGGTCAATCCGGGCGCAGGACGAACAGGCCCTGCTCGATCCCGCTGACGATCACGATCCCCGAGGCGAAGTACGGGTAGGAGCTCCAGGCGCCGTTGAACTCCGCTTCGTCGCCGGCGGGGTAGACATCGAAGAACGCGACCTCGCGCAGCTCGCCGTCCGCGACGCGGCTTGCGTCGAGGATCCGCAGCCCCGCGCGGTAGTTGGCCTCGTACACGAGGTCGCCCTTGGTATAGAGGTTGTGGTCGATCGCCGGGGTCTCGCCCCTGTAGACGCCGATGACCTTCGGCGCCCTCAGGTCCACGACGTCGAAGATGTAGGTCGACGTGTTCACGCCGGTCTGCTGCTCGTCGAGCTCGTCGTTGAGCAGGAAGTGACGTTGGTCTTCGGTCAGCCACCCCTGGTGGGTGTAGGCAGCGCCCTCGTAGGTTGTGCGCGACAGCGTCACCGGCGCTCGCTTGTTCGTGACGTCGGCGATCGTAAGCGTGTCCTCGTTGGAGCTGAAGCAGACCTCGCGTCCGGAGAAGCGCGCGTCCGGGCCGCGGTAGACCACGCTCTGCGTGTCATGGGTGTAGCCGTCGCCGGCGACGCAGCCCGCGAACACCGGGTTCTTGGGCGAACGGATGTCGATCATGTGCAGGCCGCCGGAGCAGGTGTCCGAGCCGACGACGTACGCGAAGCCCGTCTCCTCGTTGATCGCGACGTTGTGGGCGTTGCCGAAGCGCGCGTAGTGCGCGTCCTCGGTCCACGTCCGCGGCTCGGCGACGCCTCGCAGCCGCGCGAGATCGAAGATCTGCAGGCCATGCCCGGGCTTCTCGCTGACGACGTAGGCGTGATCGCGGTACACCTTGATGTCGCGCCACGCCACGAACTGCTGGTCCTGCTGGTGGGAGGGCAGGTCGCCGAGGTACACGGGCGTGCCGGGGACGCTGACGTCGACGAAGGCCGTACCGGTCGTCTTGCCCATCAGCGCGTACTCGCGCCCGGTCTCGGCATCGGTCCATCCCCAGATGTCGTTGCCCTCGCCGCCGCCGATCGCGCTGAGGGGAAGGAAGCTCTCGAGCGCGATCGCGCGGCACGGGAATGGCCCGGCCATCCCGTTGGCGCAGGCCAGGCCGAAGACAGACTCGGTCGGCACGGCGTCCGCCACGCCGCTGGTGCGTGCGCGACTGTCGTCCATCGCCGCCGCCAGCTTCGGCAGCGGCGAGGTCTGCTCAGATCGATCAAGACTCACGTTGACCTCCTTCGTTACGCCGAGCACGCGCTGGCGCGACCGCAGATGACCGGCCCAGCGTCGCAAAGTGCAAGCCGACGCACAACAGGACACCGGAGCTCGCGAAGCGGTCCGTACGATCTGCGACACGCGCTGCTCCAAGCGGGCCAGCGAAAGCTACGTGCGTATGGTCGACGCCGCGCCATTCGAGGTCGGGTGCAGCGACGAGATGTCGCGCACGCCCTGAGGGGTGCCGTTCGCCGCTGCGTAGTTCGCCGCAACCACGCTCGCAGTCCACCCTCTTGCGGCGTCGTACGGACCCGTCGATACTGGTGATCACGGGTGGGCGGTACAGCCGCGGACTCTCCCCTGAAGCCCGCGGGCCCATAACCCACTCGCCCCGCAGGACACGTTGTGCCGAGCGCCCGCCACTCCTCCCCCGGCGGGCGTTCGTTTTCTGGCACGGCCGCGCCTACCCCGGCAGCCGCGCCTCCTCGAGGTCGAGGTCGCGCTGGATCAGCCGCATCGTCTCCTGGCGCAGCGTGCCCGCGTTGCGCAGGCCGAGGATCGCGTCGCGCTCGACGCCGATCAGCTCGCGCCGCAGGGCGCCGTACTGCTCGATGCCGTCGCGGGCGGCCGCGCCGCGCGCATCGTCGCCGTCGCCGCCGATGACCGCTGTGCAGCGCCGGAAGCGCGCCCGGTACAGCTCGCGCATCCGCCGCAGGCGCTCCTCGCCGATGCGCTCCTCGCGCTCGAGCTCGTCGAGGCGGTCCAGCGCGGCCTGCGCCGCCTCCAGGCGCGCGATCGCCTCGTCGGGGCTCCAGTCGCGCACGCCCTCGATGCCGAGCCGGCGCATGAGCGGCCCGAGCGTCAGCCCCTGACCCACGAGCGTCACCGCGATGACGCCGACCGTGACGAAGATCAGCAGTTCGCGGTCCTCGATCTGCGCCGGCAGCGCAAGCGCCGCGGCGAGCGAGATCGCGCCGCGCATCCCGCTCCAGCCGACGACGAGCCGCTCGCGCCAGTCGTCGCCGGTGTCGGCGTGCGCGGCCGCCGGCACGATACGCCCCAGCAGCGGCGCGACCCCGACCCAGGCCAGCCGCACCCCGATCACGACGGCGCTGACGATCGCGACGTCGAGCAGCAGCGCGCCGGTCGTGCCGTCGGCGCGGGCATCGTCGAGCACGCCCTCGAACTGCAGGCCGAGCAGGACGAACAGCGCCGCGTTGAGGCCGAAGACGAGCACCTGCCAGAACGCGAGCGCGCTGAGGCGCGTGTCGGCGTCGAACATCTCATGCGAGTGCCAGCCGAACCAGACGCCCGCGACGACGGTCGCGAGCACACCCGACGCGCCGATCTGCTCGGCGCCGAGGTACGAGCCGTAGGCGAACAGGACCGACAGGAAGATCGCCAGCGGCGGATCGGTCAACCGCCGCTGCAACTGCTGCCCGACCCACCCGACCGCCACCCCGACGAGCACGCCACCGACCGCCGTGCGCACGAACTCCCACGCCGCCTCGTCGAGCGCGAACGTGCCCGCGACGACCGCGCCGACGGCGACGCGGTAGGCGACGAGCGCGGCCGCGTCGTTGAGCATCGCCTCGGCCTCGACGGCGAGCGTCACGCGCTCGGGCGCACCGAGGCGGCTGAACGTCGCCGCCGCCGAGACGGGGTCGGTCGGGCCGAGGATCGCCCCCAGCACGAACGCCTCGGCCCAGCTCAGGTCGGTCACGGCATGCGCCACGACGGCGACCGCGCACATCGTCACGAGCACGAGCGCGAACGTCAGCGAGACGAGCTGGCCGGCCGCGGCGCGCAGCTCCTGCGGCGAGGCGCCGAAGCCGGCGAAGTGCAGCAGCGGCGGCAGGAACAGCAGGAACACGGCCTCGGGCTCCAGGTCGATGTCCGGCAGGCCGGGCACGAAGCCGATCGCGACGCCGCCGACGACGAGCACGATCGGATACGGGATCGAGATCTGGTCGGCGAGCCAGACCAACACCGCGGCCGCGAACAGGACCACGATGAGGAACTCGATATCGCCCACGGGCAGCGGATTCTATGAGCGTGCCGCCGGCGCTATCGTGACCCGTCGATGCCCGCTTCCCTGGATCCTCCGCTCGGCCCCGGCGACCACGTCGACGGGCCCGGCGACGCCCCGCTGGAGCTCGTCATGTACGGCGACTTCCAGTGCCCGTACTGCGCCGCCGCGCAGTCGATCATCCGCCGCGTGCGCGAGCGCCTCGACGGGCGCCTGCGCTTCGCCTTCCGCCACATGCCGCTGCCGGCCCACCCCGACGCCGGCAACGCCGCGCAGGCGTCCGAGGCGGCCGCCGCGCAGGGCGCGTTCTGGCCGATGCACGACGAGCTGTACGCCGGTCGCGGCCGCCTGTCGGTCGACGACCTCGCCGCCCACGCGAGCGCGATCGGCCTCGACGGCGACCGCGTCAGGCGCGAGATCGCCGCGGGCATGCACGCCGAGCGCGTCGCGCGCGACGACGCCGGCGCCCGCGCCGCCGGGATCGCCGGCACGCCGGCGTTCTTCGTCAACGGCACCCTGCACGAGGGCTCGTTCGACGCCGGCTCGCTCGTCGAGGCGCTCGAGGCCAGCGCGCCGCAGGCGCAGGCTCAGGCGCAGCAGGCTCAGTAGCGGCGCGCCACGAGCTGCATCATCACGCCGCCGTACAGCATCACGACGACGCCGAGGATCAGCACGGCGGGCGCGATCGCGTCCAGCGGCGGCGACCTGCCGGCGAACGTCTCGACGTGCGCGCGCTGCGTGACGAACACGCCGAGGAAGTCCTGGCGCAGGTAGTCGTCGACCGCCGGCATCGTGCGCACGGGCGTGACCCCGTCAAAGCGCGTCAGCCCGCCGGTGCCCGGCACCTCGGTCCAGCCCGACGTCACCGTGGGCGCCGCGAGCAGCGCCTGCGTCAGGCCGGGCGCGCGCCGGCGCAGCAGCGCGACGACCCTGTCCTGCTTGATCCGCAGCGCCTTCGCGAGGTAGGCGAGCAGGCGCGGGACGTCACGCGCGACGCGCGTCAGCGGTAGCGCGTCGAGCAGCGCGATCGTATGGGGAGCGCGGCGGATCAACGCGCGCCGGACCTCGCCGGGCCGGCGACCCGTGCGCTGCGCGACGAGCCGGTACAGCCGCGGTGTCTCGGCCCAGGCGCCGCCGCGCCGGGTCATGATCGGGTCGCCGAGGACGACCGCCTCGTGAATCGTGTCGAAGCCGACCGCTGCGCCCTGGGCGCGGTCCTGGGCGAACGCCGGCTCGAGGTCTGAGACGAGCTTCTGGCCGTCGTCCAGGCGCGGGAAGTACATCCCGCCGACGACGAGCACGATCACGAAGACGCCGATCGCGACGACGACGCTCCACGAGAGCCTGCCCGGCGCGTTCGTGCGCGCGGCGCGCCGCGACTGCGCGAGGCCGTAGGCGAACAGCACGAGGCCGACGAGCGCCAGCAGGTAGCCGATGTAGCCGATGCCGAGCGCGCCCGCCAGGCTGCGGAACTCGTCCCTGTCCTCGGCGACCAGCGGCACGACGTCGTCGCGGACGTACTTGCGCAGGCCCGGCACGGTGCGGACGGGCTTGTCGCCCGCCAGTCGCGTCAGGCCCTCGATCCCGGGCACGTCGTTCCAGGCGTCGGTCACGTTGGGCAGCGTCGTCAGCACCTGGGCCAGGCGCGGGAAGCTCGTCTCGAGCGTCGCCGCGAGCTGGTCCTCGCTGACGGTCATCGTCGCGGCGAGGTACGCCGTCAGGATCGGGATCTCCTCGGCGACGCGCTCGAGCGGCAACGCGCGCATGAGCGCCTCGGCGTACGGTGCCTCGCGGCGCAGGATCTTGCGGGCCTGGGCGCTCGAGATCCCGAGCTCGCGCCGGATCAGGCGCACGAGCGAGCGCACCTCCCTGCCGGCCCCGCCGCGCGCGGTCAGCAGCGGATCGGCGAAGTCGACGTACTGGGAGACGAACTCGACGCCCGCGCGGGTCCCCGCCACGCGCTCGTCCGCGAAGCCGGGCTCGGCGGCGTCGACGAACTCCTGCCCGGCGCTCAGGCGCGGGATCAGCGACAGCGCGACGACGAGCGCGACGGTGATGAGACCGACGATCGCGACCCCCAGCCACGCACGCGACGCGCCGGTCGACATCAACCCCGTGATGCGCACCTTCGCAACTCCTGAGATCCGTTCGTTCGAAGACGGCCGCAGTGCCGGCCGCCGGCGACGCGCGACCTTACACGGCCGCCGGTCCGGCTGCGACGAGCACGAGCTTCTCGGCCCGCGACAGGCGCTTGATGCGCGCCTCCTCGCGGCGCGCGGCGCTGCGGTCGGGCATCGGCTGGGCGAGCGCGAGCGTCACCGGCAGGCGGGCGGCCGTGTAGCGGCTGGCGCGGCCGCTGCCATGCTGGCGCAGGCGGCGATCGATGTCCGAGGTCCAGCCGCAGTACAGCGAGCCGTCGCGGCAACGCAGCAGGTAGACCCAGGCGTCGGAGGTCATCGGCGATGAGGTTCGACGCGCCACGCCGTGATCATGCCCGCCGACCGGCCGGGGTGAGGACTAAGATCGCGCCGCCGTGCGATTTCCGCGAGCCATGATCATCGTCGGCCTCGTGGTCGTCGCCGCGACGGCGGCCGTCGTGCCCGCCCTCGCGACCGCGCAGAGCTGCCCGCTCGCCCCGCTGATCCCCTGCCAGGCGCCGCGCCAGCCGAGCGCCGGAGCGGGAACCGAGGACAAGCCGGCGGCGCCCAGGAAGCTGCCGCCACCGCTTGCGATCGGGCTGACCGAGGGCGACCCGCGCCTGCTCGTCCCCGCCGGCCCGACCTCCCGGGCGGCGGCCAAGGTCGTCGCCCTGAAGCCCAACTACGTGCGCGTGCTCGTGCCGTGGGAGCGCCTGCAGCCGATCAAGGGCCGCAAGCCCAACTGGGACGCGCCGCCAGGCGGCTGCCCGAGGATCAACCCCGGCTGCCGCTCGCCGCTGGGTCTGCGCAGCGTGCTGGGAGCGATCAAGCACCGCCAGGACGCCGACGGCGGCTGGAGGATCCTCGCCGTGCCGTACTTCACGCCGACGTGGGCGGCGACCGGCGGCTTCCGCGGCTGCCAGCGCGCGCGCAGCCGCACGCCGCGCGCGCAGATGCCCTCGATCGCTCCCTACCGCACGTTCCTGCGCGGCATGAACGCGCTCGCCGACAAGGTCGGCGTGAAGATCGACTACATCACGCCCTGGAACGAGCCCAACCACCCGGGCTTCCTGCAACCCCAGCGCGCGACCTGCAACCGCCGCTCCAAGGCGCTCGCGCCGAGGGCCTACGCCAAGCTCGTGCGGGCCGCGCAGAAGGAGCTGCGCTACGAGCAGACGATCGTGCTCGGCAGCCTCGCCGGCCTGCAGCAGCCGCGCGTCTACGGCGCGGGCGCGGCCGAGTTCATCAAGGGCCTGCCGCGCGACGTCGCCTGCATCGAGGGCCCGTTCGCCCAGCACGCGTACATCGGCACGCCGGGTCGCCGCGGTCGCGAGCCGCGCCGCGCCAACCCGGCGTCGGCCGCGCGCCACAGCCTGATCGACGACGTGCTCGCGGCGCTCGACGCGAAGCGCTGCGCGCAGATCAAGCAGCTCTGGATCGGCGAGACGGGAACGTTCGACCACCGCTGCGAGGCGATGTCCGCGGCCCTGCGCGCGTGGGCGCGCAACGACCGCGTCGACGCCGCCTTCCAGTACACGTTCCGCGAGGCGCACGCCTTCCCGGTCGGCCTCGTCAGCCCGTCGCTGAAGGTGACCTACAGCTCCTACCGCGCGTGGTTCGCCTTCGCCGGCGGGCCGGACAAGGTGCCCGCCAGCCCCTGCTGAGGGGCTCGGTCAGATCGGCGACGACGGGCGCGCCATCCCTTCGGCAAGGTCGCCGAAGCCCGGCGCCATGATCGCCCCCGGCTGCCCGATCAGCTCCTCGGCGACGAGCGCCTCCGTCGTCAGCATCAACGCCGCGACGGACGCCGCGTTCTGCAGGCTCAGCCGCGTGACGCGGACCGGGTCGACGACGCCGGACTCGAAGAGGTCGCCGAAGGCGCCGGTCAGCGCGTTGAGGCCGTGGCCTGCGGGCATCGCCCGCACCTGGTCGACGACGGCCTGCCCGTCGTAGCCGGCGTTGGAGGCGATCCAGAACAAGGGGTCCGACAGCGCCGCGCGCACGACCTCGATGCCGGCGCCGCGGTCGCCCTCGGTGCTGACGCCGTCCAGCGCACCCTCGGCCCGCAGCAGCGCGGTCCCACCACCGGCGACGATGCCCTCGGACATCGCCGCGCGGGCGGCCGACAGCGAACCCTCTGTGCGGCGCAGGCGCTCCTTGCCCTCGACGGCGGTCGCGCCGCCGACGCGGATGACGGCCAGCCGCGAGGACAGCCGTGCGCGGCGCTCGCGCAGCGCGTCGATGTCGCTGTCGTGGGTCGCGCGCTCGAGCTCGACACCGATCTCGTTGAGGCGGCCCGCGACCTCGTCCTCGGTGCCCGCGCCCTCGATGAACGTCGTGTAGCCCTCGCGCACGATCACGCGCCGCGCGCGGCCGAGCGACTCGAGGTCGACCTGCTCGAGCGTCAGCCCCGCCTCCGGGGTGATCACCTGACCGCCGGTGAACGCGGCGAGGTCCTCGAGGTAGGCGATGCGCCGGTGCCCGAAGCCGGGAGCGCGGATCGCGGTCGCCTCCATCGTGCCGTGCTGGTTGTTCTGCACGAGCATCCCGAGCGCGGCGCCGTCGACCTTCTCGGCGAGGATGATCAGCGGCTCGGGCCGGCGCATGACCTGCCCGATCGCGCCCATCAGCTCCTGGACCGACGAGATCGGCTGCGTCGTCATCAGCACGTACGGGTTCTCGAGCACCGTCTCCATCCGCATGCGGTCGCGGATGAGGTAGGGCGACAGGTGGCCGTTCTCGACGTGCAGCCCCTCGACGAACTCGACCGCGATACCGGGCAGCTCGCTCTCCTCGATGCTCACGACGCCGTCCTCGCCGACGCGGTCGAGGGCCTCGGCGACGGCCCCGCCGATCCGCTCGTCCTCCTTGGCGGCGATCGTCGCGACCTGGCGCAGGTGGTCGACGTCGGCAACCTGGCGGGCGCTGTGCGCGAGCTGCGCCACGACGAGCTCGACCGCGTCCTCCATGCCGCGGCGCAGCTGCATCGGGTTCACGCCGTCGGCGAGCACGCGCATCCCCTCGCGGATCAGCGACTGCGCGAGCAGCGTCGCCGTCGTCGTCCCGTCGCCGGTCAGCTCGGAGGTCTTGTCGGCGACCTCGCGCACGAGCTGCGCGCCCATGTTCTGAAACTGGTCGGCGAGCTCGACCTCGCGCGCGATCGTGACGCCGTCGTTCGTGATCGTCGGCGCGCCCGAGAGGCGCTCGAGCACGACGTTGCGGCCCTTGGGGCCGAGCGTCACCTTGACCGTGTCGGCGAGGATGTCGACGCCCTGCTGCAGGCGCCGGCGCGCGTCGTCGTTGAAGTGGATGATCTTGCCCATGGGAGTGTCTACCTCTCGTTCAGCCTGCGGGGACGAGGATGCCGCGGCCCTGTAGGCGGCCCCCGTCGAGGTCGGCCATCGCGTCGTTGACGGCCTCCAGTGGATAGGCGCTCGTATGCAGCGTCACCCTGCCCTGCGCGGTGAGCGTCATCAGCTCGGCGAGGTCGTTGTAGGACCCCACGAGGTTGCCGATGAAGTTGATCTCGCGCGAGATGATGTCGATCGTCGGCACGTTGATGTTCTCGCCGTAGCCGATGACGTAGTACGAGCCGGCGTTGCGCAGCATCGCGACGCCGTCCTCGATCGCGCCCTTCTCGCCGACGAAGTCGATGATCGCCTCGGCGCCCTTGCCGTCGGTCATCTCGAGGATCGTGTCGACCTGCCTGCCGTCGACGGCGACCGTGTGGTCGGCGCCGATCTCGCCGGCCAGCGCGCGGGCGCGCTCGGACGGGTCGACGACGATGATCTCGGCCGGCGTCATCGCCTTCAGGCACTGGATGCCGATGTGGCCCAGGCCGCCGGCGCCGATGACGACCGCGCGCGTGCCCGGATGCAGGATCGAGACGGCCTTCTTGACCGCGTGATAGGCGGTCAGCCCCGCGTCGGCGAGCGCGGCGATGTCCTTGGGATGCAGCGACGGGTCGAGCTTGACGACCGCGCGCGCGCTCGTCTTCAGCAGCTCGGCGAAGCCGCCGTCGACCGAGATCCCGGGGAAGAGGTTGTTCTCGCAGTGCACGTCGTCGCCGGCGCGGCAGGCACGACACAGCCCGCAGGTGACGAGCGGATGCACGATCACCGTGTCGCCGACGGCGACGTTCGAGACGGCCGAGCCGATCTCGTGCACCCAGCCGGCGTTCTCGTGGCCGAGCACGTAGGGCAGTTCGACACCGGACTTCTCGGCCCACTGACCCTCCTGGATGTGCAGGTCGGTGCGGCACAGGCCGGCCCCGCCGAGGCGCACGATGACGTCGTGCGGATCGGTGATCGTGGGCTCGGCGATCTGCTCGACGGCGAGCGGCTCGTGATAGCGGTGCAAGCGTGCGGCGATCATGTCGCCACCTCCTCGGTCGGATCGGGGACGCCGTGACGAACGCGCAGCAGCGAGCGGCACAGGCCGCCGTTGCTCTCCAGGCTCAGCCCGACGAGCCGCGCGCGGCGCAGCCACATGGCGAGGTCTGGAGCGGGAATCGGGCTGCCGTCGCCGGCGACGAGCGCGGGCGAGCTCGGCCCGCAGGAGAGGCCGAGCTCGCGTCGCAACGCGAGGCAACGGTCGACCTCGTGGTGGTCGGGCAGGTCGGCCACGCGCAGGGCGACGAGCGCCGCGTGGTCGATCGCGTCGCCCGCGAGCAGCATCGCGGCGACGCGGCCCTGGCGGGCGAGCAGCGCCTTGCGCTGGAACAACTCCCGCAGCGCCTCGAGGTCGCCCGCGCCCTCGCCGGGAAAGGCCGCGCCGAAGCCAGCTCCCGCCCCGACGGCGGCATTGATCTCCGCGGCGGTGTAGTGGTCGTCGAGCACGACGCCGACCTTCCCCACCCCGGACACCCGGCGCACGGCCTCGCGCGCGTCGGATGCCATCAGGAACGCGAAGTTCGGCGCGCACTGCGGGGTCGGCAGGCGCAGGCGCACGTCGACGTCGCCGCCGTCGCTCACGACGCACGAGCCGACGAACCCCAGTGCGGTGATGGGCTCGTCGAGCTCGGGGTCGTGCACGGTGGCGAGCGCCGCGAGCACCCGCGCCCGCGAGATCACGCCGCGCCCTCCACGAGCTGCGCGTCGTCCTGGGCGGCGGGGGTGCCCTCGTCGTCGGCGAGGCGCAGCTCCTGGGGAACCTCGACGTCGTACAGGCGCGCGGCGTTGAGGCCGAGCACCTTCTTCTTGGCGACCGTCGTCCAGCGCGGGAAGTCCGAGAACGTGTCGTCGGGATAGTCCCAGTCGACAAGGCCCTCGATCTGCCACTTCGGCTCCCAGATCGCGTAGTCCGAGCCGAACAGCATCTTGTCCTCGCCGACCCAGAACAGCAGCTCGCCCATGACCTTTGCGAAGAAGCGCGGGCGGGCGTGCATCAGCGCGCCGACGACGACCGACAGCCCGGCGTAGACGTTGGGCTCCTGCGTGGCCATGAAGCAGAAGTCCTCGATCCGCGGCAGGCCGACGTGCTCGACGACGAAGTTCAGGTCGGGATGGCTCGTCGCCGCGATGTCGACGTCCTTGACGTCGAAGGAGTCCTTGTCCAGCGGCCAGATCGTCGGCCCCTTGTGGACGTGGATGTTCTTGATGCCGAGCTCCTCGCACTTCGCGAAGAACGGCTCCGCCTCGGGGTCGGTGAGCGCCCAGCCGCGCGAGCCCTCGTGCCACTCGGCCGTGTAGAGCTTCACGCCCTTGAAGCCGTACGTCGCGTGATCGGCCTCGAGCTGCGCCAGCCCGGCTTCGCCCTCGCGCGGATCGAAGCGCCCGTTGCAGAAGAACTTGCCCGGGAAGCGCTCCAGCAGCTCCGCGTTCTGCTCGATCGCGTTGAAGCCCTTGGCGTACCACTCCTTGAGGTACGTCGGCTGCGACAGCGCGACGTCGACGTAGCCGTCGGTGAAGACGTCCTTCTCGAAGTCGTCGGCCGAGTACTTCTGGAAGTGCTCGATCGACCAGTGCGTGTCGCCCGGGCCGAGGCTCTGGTAGGCGTGGAAGCACTCGATCCAGCCCTTCGCGTAGTGCTCGGCGCCCTTGACCCAGTTCGCCGGGCTCGCGTCCCAGAAGTGCAGGTGCGTGTCGAAGACGAAGTACTGCTCGCCGTCCTTCTCGTACATGATCAGCCCTCCCCGACCGGCGTCAGGTCGAAGCTGATGTACTCGGCGGCGTCCTCGGGGTTGGCGAACATCAGGACGCGGTCGTCGAGCACGACCATGCGCCCGTAGTGCGTCGACATGATCTCCTCGAAGTCGTCGGGACCGAAGTCCTCCCAGCCGAGCGCGTCGGCGATCTCCTCGAAGTCGAAGTCGATCGTGTTGATCCCGTCGACGCGGATCATCGACGGCAGCTCGCGGATCGTGACGTCCTTCTTGTCGGCCATGACCTGCGCGACGACGTAGCCGACCTGGTTGTTCATCAGCGTTACGCCCGCCTGGTTGGAGATGGTGCGATCGGTCTTGAACTCGGGCATCAGATGACTTCCTTGGGAATCTCGAGGTTGATGTCCTCCAGCAGCTCGGCGAGGCGGGACTTGGAGGCGGCCAGCGAGTCGTCGAAGCGCACGACCTTCTCCGACAGCTCCGACCAGATCGGCTGTAGCTGCTGGGCGGCCGCGAGGCTCACCGGCACCCATTCGTCGAGCCAGCCCTGCATGACCTTGCGGTTGGCCTCGCCGTGCTCCTCGTCCTCGGCGAGCATCCGGAAGAGGGCGCGCGCGCCGCGCTGCTCGCGGGCGCAGTCAGACTCGCCGCAGCCCATGATCGTCGGCGTGACGAAGTCGCCCTGCAGCGCCGCGGCGTGCATGACGAAGCCGCTGCGAAACAGCTCGCCGACGAGCGGCTCGAACACGATCGCGGTCGCGAACCACGCCTGCGCCCAGTCGCGGATGCCGGTCAGCTTCTCGACGTTCTCGCGCGTGGCCTGCCAGATCTCGTTGTTCTGCCAGACGTCCTTGTGGGCCGAGCCGTCGAAGCCCTCGACCTGGTCTGAGACGTCGAGGTTGTAGAGGATGATGTCCTGCGCGAAACGCAGCTTGTGCACGGCACCGACGCACATCGCGTTGTTGAGCATGTTCGTCGGCGCGTCGCGCTGGGCCGGCGTGTAGACGTGCATGCCGAGCCCGTGCTCGACGTGCGCCCAGGCCGAGACGTGCTTCTCGACGACGGCGATCCATGAGCGGTTCCAGCCGCCGAAGCTGTTGGCCGCCTTGGCGTTGGCCAGCACCCCGCCGATCTGGCGGACCGTGTTGGCGTTGTTGCGGTAGATCGTCTGCTCCCACTCCTCGTTGGGGTCGAGGAACGCGTGCCAGTTGCCCGACTTCAGGGCCGTCCACTCCTGCGGGTAGCCGGAGTCACCGTTGGCGAACGCGTAGACCCAGCCTTGCGTCAGGTGGCGCTCGGGGTCGGGCTGGACGTCCATGGTGACGTCCTCGTAGACGGTCGCGCGCCGCTTGCGCGGCTCGAAGTAGTTGTACGAACGGCTGCGCGAGGACGGGAACTCCTTGGCCCCGGCCTCGGCGTCGGTGAACACCGGCTTGGGGACGCTGCGCGGCGCTTTCGTGGCTTCTGTTGACATGCTGCTCCTCTCCTCCTGCGCCGCGGTCAGGCCGCGGTCGTCGTGAACCTGTCGAAATAGATGTGCGCCTCGGGCACGCCGCGACGGTCGAGCAGTGCGATCGCCGCGTCGACCATCGGCGGCGGACCGCAGAGGTAGGCGTCGACGTCGGCGAGGTCGTCCTCGAGGCGGTCGACGACGTCGGTGATCAGCCCGGCCTCCCCATCCCAGCCCCCGCCCTCCTGCACGTCAGACAGCGCGGGAACGAAGCTGAAGTCGGGCAGAACGGAGCCCAGGCGCTCGATCTCCTCGAGCGCGAACAGGTCGTCGGGCGTTCGCGCGCCGTAGTAGAACGTCGCGGCGCGCTGCGTGCCCTTCTCGGCCATCGAGCGCAGCAGCGACAGGACCGGCGCCATGCCCGCGCCGCCGGCGATGAAGACCAGGCGCCGCGGCGAGCTGTCGCGCAGCGTGAACATCCCGAACGGGCCCTTGCAGCGCAGCTCGTCGCCGACGGCGATGCCGGCGCCGTCGGCCAGCAGGCCGGAGAAGTGCCCGCCCTCGTAGAGCTTGATCATGAACTCCAGGCGGTCGGGCTCACCGGGGGCGTTGGCCATCGAGAAGGAGCGGTGCTCGCCCTCGGCCCCCGGGATGTCGATGTCGACGTACTGGCCGGCCTTGAACTCCAGCGCCGCGGGATCGCACACGCGCAGGACGAGCCGGCGGATGTCATGCGTGAGCTCCTCGACGGCCTCGACCTCGGTGGTCGCGGTGACGATCGGCACGCCGCTGCGCAGCGCCTCCTCGTCGTAGTGCAGCAGCTCGATCTCGACGTCGCTCAGCGCGTGCGCACGGCACAGCAGCGTGTAGCCCTCGGCCTCCTCGAAGTCGGGCAGGGCGAACGTCGAGTAGCGATCGAGGTCGACCTCGCCGTCGAGCAGGAACGACTTGCAGGAGGAGCACTGCCCCTCCTTGCAGCCGTGCATGAGCATGATCCCCTGGCGGAAGGCGGCGTCGAGGATCGTCTCCTCCTCGTCGACCTCCAGCTCGATGCCGACCGGCTCGAACCGCGCGATGTGCTTGTCACCCATGATCGTGTCCTCGAGCTCGGGACGCCGGCGCCTCGGCCCGGCGACGCCGCCGCTCGGGGTCCCCCGAGGGCGGGCGCGCCGGGCGCGAGGGTCCGGGTCAGGACGTGGCGCCCTCCTTGGCGGGACGCCCGGCGGGACCGCCGGCGCGGTACTTCGCGATGTGCTTCTCGCGCTCCTCGGGGGACATCTCGTTGAGCGTCACGTTGGGGCTGTACAGCGTGATGCCGCGGACCTCGTCGAGCGTCCACATCTTCTTGGGGTCGAGGTCCAGGTGCGGCTGCGGCACGAGGGTGTGCCCGTCGTCGCGCACGTAGCCGAGGTCCTGCATGATCTCGGCGACGTCCATGCCGTGGTAGAGCGTCTCCCACTCGCGCTTGCCCGAGAGCTTGCCCATCGACGGCGTGGCGCGCCCGTTGTACTCCGGGCGGAACGCGACGGCGTCGGTCCAGTGGCAGGTCTCCGAGCAGTACGTGCGGACCTGACCGTCGACCTCGTCGACGACGATGTCCTCGCGGACGAGGCACGGGACCATGCACGACCAGCAGCGGTGCGGGTACTCGTAGTCGGCTCCCTCCTCGAAGGCGATCGGCTTGTGGCCGTTCTTGACCGAGTAGTCGGAGTAGCGCTCCCACCACTTGCCGTACTTGTCGTACCAGCCCGGGTACTTGAACTCGAACCACTCGAAGTCCGTGTCGTCCATCGCGTCGATGCGCCAGTAGTTGGCGAACCAGCCGGTGGCGAAGAACTGGGCGACCTCGTGGACGTAGCCCTTGTTGTTGATCTGGTCCCAGGCCTCCTCGATCAGGTCGTGCGGGATCGTCAGGCCGTACTTCTCCAGCGGCATCAGGTAGCTGCGGTAGTAGTCGTCGTAGATCCAGCGCCGCCAGGACTCGGCGTAGCTGTCGCGATCCTTGCGCCGGTCCTTCGTGCCGTACTCGATGAACGTGCCGATGGCGGCGTCCACGACGCGGTGGTTGTTCCACCAGGCGTAGCGCAGGTCGCGCTCGAGCAGCTCGCGGTTGCGCTCGTCGGCGAGCGCCATGAGGATGATCGAGTAGCCGTTGGAGATGTGGCGCGACTCGTCGGACTGGACGGAGTGGAACACCGTCGGCAGCAGGTAGTCGCCGTTGGCGGCGGCCTCGCCGGGCATCGCCACGAACAGGACGTTCGTGAACGCCGTCTCGGCGACGATCGTGAGGTAGACGTTGGCGGCGGTGATCGCGTCGCCGGTGATGAAGCCCTCGCCGAACTGGCGCCCGATCGTGCCGGCGTAGCAGTTGGAGAACGCCTTCTCGGAGATGTCGAACCCGGCCGGATCGATGTAGTGGTTCATGTACAGCCGCTTGAGGTTCATCTGGATCGTCGAGTGGCGCACCTCGTCGATCATCTGGATCGCCAGGCCGTTGTGGACCTCGGGGTTGGGGACCGCGTTGATCGCCAGCGGCATCGCGCGGGCGGCCGAGATCTCCGGGAACGGGATGATGCTGAGAAACAGCTTCTGCCACTCCATCCAGCGCTCCTGGACCTGGCGGAACATGTTCCCCCGGATCGCGCCGTCCATCGCCCCGAAGACGCGGTTGTCCTTCTCCTCCTCCATCGGGAAGTAGGAGCGCAGGACCTGCTTGAGCGGGTCCTTCTTCGGCGCCTTCTCGAAGGTGTAGTCCGTCGGGTACTTGTCGACAGGCTCCACGAAGGTGGGATCCCAGGAGAGCTCCTGGATCTTCGTGTGAGCCTTCGTGATGCTGGCTCTGCTCATGCGAGACTCATCTCCTCCGGCGTTTGACACCGAGCCCGCCCACCCAGGACCGACCCTCCGGCCGCCCTCGCGCGGCCGGTAGGTGGAGTGCATCAGCGCGGCGTTACACGGCCGCAACACTCGCGAGTTAGAGCCCGAACTCCTCGCGCAGCGCCCGGATCCGCGCGACCACCAGACTGCGCCGCGGGTCGGTGTACTCGAGCTGCGCGAGCAGGCGCGTCCATGCGAGCAGATCGCTGCCGCCCGAGGACGAGCGCACCCAGGCCCACAAGGCCTCGGCGTCCTCGCACGTGAGGACGGCCTCGCGCATCCAGCCTTCGAGCTCGTCACGCGCGCGCTCGACGCCGGGGGCGACGGAGCGCGGCAGCAGCGGGCCCGGATAGGCCTGCGCGGCATCGCCGACGGCGCCGCGGTCCAGCAGCGCGCGCACGCGCCGTACGTCGATGCCGACCGCCACCGCCAGCCCGTAGCCCTCGGACTCCAGGGTCCCGGGGAGCAGCTTGCGCAGCCGCGACATCTCGACGCGGACGCTGGCGGGATGCCCGTCGTCGCCGTAGAGCTGCGCGCACATGATCTCGGCGTTGAGGCGGCCGCGGTGCAGGGCGAGGATCGTGAGCATCTCGACGTGGCGCGGGCGCAGCCGCAGCACGACGCCGTCCACGCGGACGTCGGGCGGCTCGTCGCCGAGCACGCGCAGCTCCAGGCGCGGACGGGCCGGCTGCGACGAGCGGCGGTTCTGGCGCACGACGTAGACGTCGTCCTCGGCGACCGGCTCGGCGATCGCCTGGACGCCGGACGGCAGCGCGAGCACGCCACCGCCGGCGGGGATCGC
The DNA here is from genome assembly GCA_038255395.1 of Solirubrobacterales bacterium. Lineage (GTDB taxonomy): Bacteria > Actinomycetota > Thermoleophilia > Solirubrobacterales > Solirubrobacteraceae > CADCVQ01. The sequence goes on along the minus strand of JBBSLI010000004.1, from coordinate 111,059 downwards.
CTCGAGCGCGACGCGTGCCCAGCGCTGTCCGGGGTCGAGCAGGATGCGGCCGGTGCCCGTCACGAGCGCGGCGCCGGCCGACGCCGGGCCGAGCAGCTCGGCGTAGCGCCTGCGCAGCCGGTCGTCGTGCTCGTGCAGGCGGCCGCGCAGCACCTCCTCGACCGCGCGCGCGGTCGCGACGACGACCGCGAGGCTGAGCGGGTTGACGACGCTGAAGTCGCCGGTCAGGTCGATGATGCCGAGCATCTTCCCGGTCTCGGGGTCCGTCACCGGGGCCGCCGAGCACGTCCAGCGCTGGACGGGCTCGGTGAAGTGCTCGGCGGCGAAGACCTGCACCGCGTGGCCCGCGGCCATCGCCGTGCCGATCGCGTTCGTGCCCGCCGACCGCTCGCTCCACAGCGCGCCCTCGACGAAGTTCATGTCGTCGGCGGCGCGGTTTCGCAGCCTCGTGTCGCCCTTGATGCTGAGCAGCATGCCGTCCGCATCGGAGACGACGAGCAGGTTGTCCGCGTCGAGCAGCGTCTCCGCCATGCACTGCTCGATCAGCGCGCCGGCGTCGCGCAGCGGGTGGTCGTCCCAGATCGCGCGGGCGCCGTTGAGCTCGACGACGGACATCGCCGGCTGGCGACCGCTCGGGTCCACGCCGGCATCGCGCGAGCGCGCCCAGGAGGCCGCGATCGGGGCGCGCACGTCGGGTGTGCCGGGGTCGTCGTCGTCATGCAGGCGGTCCGCGACGAAGTCCTCCCATGCGTCGCGCAGCTCGCGGGCCCGCTTCGACGGGATCGTGTCGGTGTCGACCGCGACCCAGGGGCTCAGCGACACGGGGGCAGCCTCCGTATCGACGCCTGGCGATGCGACACGCTCTCGAACACCACAGTCCTCCCGACGAGGAACCCCTCGACGTACGCGCACACGCCGTTGCCGACGCGCGCGCCTCCCGAAGGTACCGGCGAGGCCCCGTAGCGCAGATCGGCTGCGCATACGCTGCCTGACGAGTAGGACTGTAACGCGCTCCGCGCCGCGTGCACAGCATCAACCGCCGATCCGTCGGCGCCCCGCGAAGCGCCGCGAGCGCGAACGCGCCGGGTCACCCGGCCGGCGGTCGGGTCCGCGGTCGCTGGGGGTCCCCGGCTGCGCGCGCGTGCAGCGGGGAACGGCCGCGCCTGCCCGCCGGCTCGACGATCCCGATCATCCGCAGGCAGTAGAGCGTGCGCTGCGCCAACTGCGTGCTGCAACGCAGAAGGGTTGCGAACTCGCGCGTGCTGAACGGCTCGAGCGGCAGCGCGGGCAGCGCCGCGACGATGTCCTGCGGCGTGCTCCACGCGACGCGGTCGAGGACCTCGACCAGCCGCCGCTCGCCCGGATCTCGGGTGCGGCGCCGCGTCGTCGTCGGCTGCTCGTGGCGGATGTGATCCTCACGCAGCAGCAGCACCTCGATCGTGAGGTTCGGGTGCGTCAGCAGCGACGGAAACGCGACCAGCTTGTCGAACACCGCCAGCGCCGTCGCGCGCTTGGGCGACCGGCGGGAACCGAGCACCTGGCCGTGCTCGTCGACGCGAACGATCCGCCGCTGCGCCGCGACCGGATGCACGACCCGGATGCGGTGCTCGTCCAGCAGCGCGTCGAGCTTGTCGCCGAGCGGGCCGAACCCGCCGGTCTGCACCTCGACCAACTCGCCGTCGGCGCGCAGGATGTCGACCACGAACCGTCCCACCGGCACCTCCAGGCGATCGCCCGGCTCGGCCAGCAGCGCCTTCACCGCCGCGTGGAGCGGACCCTCACGCAGCACCCCGATACCCGGCACGACCCACAGGCTACGTCGCCTGGCCGCAGGCGTGGCCGCGCAGCGCTGCGTTCGCGGCCGGCTCCGGCGCGCGGGCGTGCCCGTAGTCTGCGGGGATGAGCGGCGATCGGCAGATGACTGCCGCGCAATGGAACGCGCGCTACCGCGCCGAGCCGGACCTGTGGACCAAGGAGCCCAACGCGCTGCTCGCGCAGTTCGCCGGCGAGCTCGAGCCAGGCCGCGCGCTGGACGTCGGCGCCGGCGACGGGCGCAACGCCATCTGGCTGGCGGCGCAGGGCTGGGACGTCACCGCGGTCGACCTGTCCGCGGTCGCGTTGGAGCGGGCCGCCGAGCGCGCCGCGGCCCGCGGCACGCAGCTTGCGTGCGTCGTGGCGGACTGGCACGAGCACGACTTCGGCGAGGCGGCGTTCGAGCTCGTCGTCGTGAGCTTCATGCACCCGCAGCCGGAGGACCGCGAGCAGCTGTTCGAGCGCGCGGCGCGCGCGCTCGCGCCGGGCGGGCACGTGTTCACCGTCGGCGTCGTCCTCGCCGACCACGGCCGCCGCGGCCCACCCGATGCCGAGCGCCTGTACACGCCTGAACGCCTACGGCAGGCGCTGCGCGGCGTCGAGCTGCTGCGCTGCGGCGAGCACGCCTACGAGCAGGAGCACAGCTCCGGACGCCGGGAGGTGACCGACGTCGTGGCGATCGGCCGCCGACGGTGAGCGGGATCGCTACGCCGGCTCGCGCGCCTCGCCGCGACCGAAGCTGGGCGCGGGCGCGAGCTCGACGGGCGAGCCGTGCATCGCGCGCAGCCGCACCTCGCGCCACGACAGGCCCTCCTTGACGAGCGCCGGGGCCCCCATCACGACCGCGGTCGCGATCTCGACGGACTGCAGGATGATCCCGTAGGCGAGCGCGTCCGCGTAGCCGACCCCGTAGGCCGCGAGCACCGCGACGCAGGCGGCCTGGAAGACGCCGACGTTCGACGGCGTCGCCGGCAGCACGGCGGTGACGTTGACGGCGAACAGCACCGCCGCCGCCGCGCCGATGCCGGCCTGCTGGTCGAGGCCGAGCGCGACGAGCAGCACGTAGCACGACAGCCACTGCACGCCCCAGGCCGACAGCTGCGCGAAGGTCGCCAGCGCGCCGAGGCGCGGGCGGCGGAAGACCGCCAGCCCGCCGCGCAGCTGCACGAGCGCCCCGCGGGCCTGGGTCATGAACGCCGCCAGGCGCGCGAAACGCGAGGGCTTGCCCGAGCGCAGCAGCGCCGGCGCGGCGAGCAACGTCAGGACGATCGCCAGCGGCGCGATCGCGACGACGAGCAGCGCCGTGTGGTGCGTGAAGAGGTCGACGGTCGAGAACATCGTGATCCCGAGCACGACGAGCGCGAGGATGTTCAGCAGCGTCTGCGACACGATCGTGCCCGCCACGACCGGCAGGTGCTCGCGCGCGCTGCCGGTCCGCCGCGCGACGACGAACGCACGCGCAGGCTCGCCCAGGCGGGCGGGCAACGTCGCGGACATCAGCACGCCGATGAACGTTCCCTGCAGGGCGTCGCGCACCCGCACGCGGGCGTGCGGCAGCGCCGCACGCAGGATCGCGTGCCAGGCGACGGCGCGCAGGACCATCGAGCAGCACATGAGCCCCAGTCCGACGAGGACCCAGGGCGGCGCGGCGTCGAGCAACGCCTGGCTGACGCGATCGGGGCCGATGCGCTGCACCGCGATGACGGCGAGCACGGCGGCGAGCAGGGCGAACGCGCCGATCGCCAGCCGGCGCCCCATGCGCGCCCCCGGGTGCGACGCGTCGCGCGCGGCGCGCGGCAGCGCCGGCTCCAGCGTGGGCAGCCGCCGCGCGGGAACGCGCCGGCCGTCGGCTGGCGCCAGGCCAAGCCGTGCGGCGGCGCCCTGCGGCGCGCGCGCATGCAGCTCGATCGCGTCCTCGTAGGCGCCGAGCACCTCGGCGGCGACGCGCGGCCAGGCGTAGCGCGGGGCCGACTCGCGCGCGGCGGCGGCGAGCCGGGCGCGGCGGGCGGGGTCCAGGGCGAGGTCGCGCAGCTCCTCGGCGAGCGCGGTCGCGTCGCCGCGCGGCACGAGCAGCCCGTTGACGCCGTGCTCGACGACGTCGCGGTAGCCCGCGATGTCCGAGGCGACGACCGCCGTGCCGGCCGCGAACGCCTCCGTCAGGACCATGCCGAAGCTCTCGCCGCCGAGCGACGGCGCGCAGAGCACGTCGGCATCGGTCAGCACGCGCAGCTTGTCCTCGTCGCTGCACTTGCCGTGCGCGACGACAGCGCGTGTGTCGAGCATCAGTGGCTCGAGCTGCTCGGCATCGACGCCGACGACATCGAGGCGGGCCGGGATGTGCTCGCGCAGCGCCTCGAAGGCGCGCAGCAGGACCGGCAGCCCCTTGCGCTCGACCGCCTGGCCGACGAAGGCGATCCGCAGCGGCCCGCGCGGGCCGCCCGCCGAGAAGCGCTCCAGCTCGGCCGCCAGCGGCTCCGGCCTGACCGCCGGCAGCTCGACGCCGTTGGGGATGATCCGGTACGTGCCGCCGAAGAAGCGCTCGCCGGTCCAGGCCGCCGCCTGCGAGACGGCGATCCGCACGTGCAGGCGGTTCAGCCGCCGCCGCGCTCCGAGGACGTTCGCCAGGTTGTTGGAGAAGACGTTCTCCGAGTAGCAGTGGAACGTCGCGACGAGCGGCGCGTCGACGGTCATCAGCGAGTCCCAGCCGGGGATCGGCGCGACCGGCTCGTGCAGGTGCACGACGTCGTAGCCGCGCTCCAGCTCGCGGCGCAGCCGCCACACCGTCGAGGTGCCGTAGGCGACGTTCGAGACCGCGCCGTTGGAGGGGAAGCCGAGCGTGCGGCCGAGCGGGACGAGGTAGTCGGGCAGCGGGCGCTGCGACGGGCGCGCTCCACGATGCATCCGCCGGGTCAGGCGGTCGTCGGGATCGACCGGAGAGAGGACGCGCACCTCATGGCCCGCGGCGATGTACTGCTCCGCGAGCGATTCGATGTGGCGCGTCACTCCCCCTGGATACGTCCACGAGTACGGGGACACCAGCGCGATGCGCATTGCGCGCAATCCTATCCCCCCGCCCCCGCGGTTCGTGAACGAGGCAGATCCTCGCCCGCCAGCGCGGGGTCGCCGCGCACGTAGGCGGTCGCGCAGGTCAGCACGGCGACGCCGAAGGCGAACAGCAGCGGCCCCGAATCGTTCGTCAGCGCGCCCACGATCGACGCCGTCAGGCCGCCGATCAGCGCGGCGCGCCACGACGCCGAGCCGCGCAGCGGGGCGTAGATGCGCTCGCGGTAGCGCACCGCGTAGGCGACGGCGAGCACCCCGACGACGACCACGAGCGGCATCGCCCCGAGCGTGAAGACGTTGAAGGCCAGCGTGTACCGGCGCGTGACGACGTCCCACAGCGAGCCGGCGCTGTCGGCCTTCAGGACCGTGCGCGTGAAGTGCCCGTCGCCACCGGTGACGAGATCGAGCGCCGCGAGCGCGATCAGCGCGATCACCGGCACGAGCGCCGCCAGCGCGATCACCCGCCGCGACGGCCGCCCGGGCAACATCACGATCGTCGCCGCCGCGATCCCCGCGCCCAGCGTGATGACGCCGCCGACGTCGGCCCCGAGCTGGCCCGCGCCGACGAACACCGCGAAGACGGCGCCCGTCAGCGCGAACACCGCCGCCGCGCGGCGCGACTCGCCGCGGCCGAACAGCAGCGCGCCGAGGCCGACGAGCAGCAGCGCGGTCAGCGTCGACTCGAGCTCGTTGCCGAGGCCGTAGAAGCGCGAGCCCGAGCGCGGGTTGACGCCCAGCAGCGAGCGGATGATCAGCGGCGAGCCGAAGATGAGATCCGCCGAGTAGGTGACGATCGCGACCCCGGCGGGCACGAGCGGACCGCGCGGCCAGCGCACGAAGCGGTCCGTGAGCGCGGCCAACCCGAACGCCCCGGCGACGATGATCGCCATCTCGGCCAGTCGCGACGGCGCCAGCCAGCCGGTGAACAGCAGCATCGGCAGCACCCACATGAACGCCAGGCCGCCGATCCGCAGGGCGGCGCGGATCCCGCGGCGGTCGCCCACGAGGCCGCAGGCGAGCAGCAGCGCCAGCCAGGCGAAGGCAAGCGCCCCGAGCACCGGCGTGCGGCGCCCGCTGACGACGCGCAGGCGCGCCTCGACCGCTGTCAGCGCGCCCGCGTCGCGCACGCCCTCCTGCCTGATCGGCTGGCCGCGCACGCCACCGGGAACCTCGATGCCGAGGTGGCGCATGATCGTGGCCGGGATGTCGATCCCCGCGACGATCCCCTCCAGGTGCGTCGTCTGCGACGTCAGCAGGCCGTTGCCCGCCAGGCCGAGGACGCCCATCGGCAGCAGCAGCGGCACGCGCGAGCGGGGCGGCGTCTGCACGACGATCAGCAGGTCGTCGGGACGGCGCGCGCGCAGCAGGTCGTCGAGCACGTCGTCGCCCTTGTGGGAGGTCGGCAGGCCGACGACGACGAGCCTGCTGCGCACGAGCAGCGCTCCGGCGCGGTCGGCCAGCGTCACGGACGGACCGAGCGACACCGATGCAACGTCGCCGCGGCGGTCGGCGGCGACGGCGGCCTCGACGTGCGTGCGGCCCGCGACGCCCGCGTACGCCGCGCCGTCCGGGATCTCCTCGGCGAGCAGCCCGGGCACGATCTCCGCGGGCGCCGACTGTGCGCGTTGCAGCGCCTTGTTCCAGCCGAAGACGAAGCCGCTGCCGTCGCCGCCGGCGACGAGCTCGAGCGGCGGCGGCTCGGTGGGGTCGTAGACGGCGCGCGACGTGCGCGATCCGGCGGACAGGTCGAGCACCATCTGCTCGGGCGAGGAGCGTCCCTGGGTCGCGCTGACGAGGCCGATCGCGAAGCGGGTGCGCGCGGCGAGGCGGTCGAGGACCGGCTCGGGGTTGTCGTCGCCGCCCTCGGGCAGGAACGCCAGCACGACCCGCGGGTCGTCGGCATGGGCAGGCGCGGCCGGCGCGGCGAGCAGCAGCGCCAACGCCAGCGCGAGTGCGATCGCGCACAGGGGGCGCCGGCCGGCGTACGTGAGGCGCGCGATGACCGCTCTATCCTCTCTGACCATGCCGGCCCGTCATTTCGTCAAGTACACCTTCCTGAAGATGGAGCCCTCGTGGCGGCGGTTGGATGCCGACCTGCGCGAGGCCGGTAAGCGCGAGTTCGCCGCCGCGTGCGCCGATTTCGCGGACGGCCACCTGCTGCGGGCGTTCTCGACGATCGGCACGCGCGGGGACACCGACCTGATGCTGATCACGCAGGCGCAGAACCTCGATCGTATCCACGAGTTCCACGTGGTCCTGGCGCAGAGCGGGCTCATGAAGTGGGCGACGATCCCGTACTCGTACCTCGCGATGACGAAAGCCTCCGAGTACTCGGACGAGTCACGCCTCGAAGTTCGCCCCGCGCACGCGAAGTACCTGTTCGTCTATCCGTTCGTGAAGACCCGCGCCTGGTACGCGCTGGACCCCAAGGAGCGCTACCGGATCATGCAGGAGCACATCGCGCTCGGCCGCGAGTATCCGAGCATCGACCTCAACACGTCCTACTCGTTCGGCCTCGACGACCAGGAGTTCGTCGTCGCCTTCGAGACCGACGACCCGGCCTCGTTCCTGGATCTCGTCCAGCGCCTGCGCACGACCGAGTCGTCGTCGTACACACTGCGCGACACGCCGACCTTCACGTGCATCAGCGCGTCCGTGGAGCGCGCCCTGGCGGCGCTCGACGGCGAGATGCTGACCGCCGAAGTGGGCTGAGGGCCGATGCACGAGCAACCCGGAGAGATCCGCGACATCACGGTCATCGGCGCGGGGCCGGTCGGGCTGGCGACCGCGTTCTGGGCCGGCATGCGCGAGGCCTCGGCGCGGATCGTCGACTCGCTGCCGCAGATCGGCGGCCAGCTCACGGCGCTGTATCCGGAGAAGTGGATCTTCGACGTTCCCGGCCATCCGAGGATCCTCGCCAAGGACCTCGTCGAGCAGCAGCGCCGCCAGACGCTCGAGCAGTTCGACGTGCCGGTCCACCTCGAGACGACCGTCGAGACGATCGCGTGGGAGGACGACGTCGTCGTCCTGCACACGAACAATCCCGGCTACCCGCAGCTGCGCAGCCGCGCGGTGATCATCGCCGGCGGCCACGGCGCGTTCGAGCCCAAGAAGCTGCCCGGCTTCGACATGACGCCGTGGGAGGGCCGCGGCGCGCACTACCTCGTCGGCTCCAAGGCGGAGTTCGACGGCAAGAAGGTCCTGATCATCGGCGGCGGCGACTCGGCCTGCGACTGGGTCATCAACCTGCTGCACACGGCGGACTCCGTCGCGCTGTGCCATCGCCGCGAGGGCTTTCGCGCGCACGAGCTGACCGTCAACCAGGTCATGTCCGCCGCCGCCGACGGCCACGTCGACCTGCACGTCCCCTTCCAGGTCCGCGAGGTCATCGGCAACGGCGCGATCGAGCGCGTCAGGCTCTTCCATTCCGAGGACGAGTCGCACGAGATCGAGATCGAGGTCGACGCGATCCTGCTGCAGCTCGGCTTCAAGACCGCGCTCGGGCCGCTGAAGGAGTGGGGCCTGGAGATCCAGAAGGGCGCGCTGGTCGTCGATCAGGTCATGAAGACCAACCTGCCCGGTGTCTGGGCGTGCGGCGACATCACGACGTTCGACGGCAAGCTCAAGCTGATCGCGACGGGCTACGCCGAGGCGGCGGTGGCGGTCGCGCAGGCGGTCCACTCCTTCCGGCCGGAGATGAAGATCCAGCCGAAGTACTCGACGAACACCGGTGTGCCGGGCGGCGCCGGCGGCCAGCCCTGACCTGCTGGGTCAGGGCGTGCCCGGCCGCCAGCCGGTGACGACCTCCGACGGGGCGATCCCGTCCCTGAGTCGCGGGTCGGCGAGCGGTGCCTCGGCGGCGAGCCGCAGCCCGATCACGCCCGCCCAGACGTCGAGCGCATGGTCCTCGTCGTCGTCGGCCGGCGGGCCGGTGCGGACCTTCGCCGACGCCTCGTCGAGCGACATCGCCAGCGCCCGCGTTGCCTTCAGCTCCTTGGCGCTGGGAGCGCGCACCTCGCCCCAGCGGCCGGGCACGAGCTTCTCGGTGAACGCCTCGAGCACGATCATGAGCTCGTGCGGATCGGACACCGCGCGCGCATCGCCGAGGACGACGACCGAGCGGTAGTTCATGGAATGGTGAAACGCCGAGCGGGCGAGCACGATGGCGTCGATCAGCGTGACCGTGAGGCAGGCCGGTGTGCCGGCCGCCAGCGCGCGGATCATGCGACTCGCCGCCGAGCCGTGGATGTAGACGGTGTCGCCGACGCGCGCGTGCAGGGTCGGGATGACGTAGGACTGGCCGTCGACGGCGAAGCCGAGATGGGCGACGAGGCCCTCGTCGAGGATCGCGTCGATCGTCGCGCGCTCGTAGTCGGCGCGGGCAGGCGCGCGGCGCACGCGCGTGCGTTGTGAGGGAGCGATCGCCATGGCTGGCGAGAATACGGAGCGATTGGTCCACTGTGAAGGACCAATCTGATGCCACAATCCAGGACCAATGGACCTGCACCTCGATCTCGAACGCGCTACGGGCTCGACGCTGCGCGCGCGGGTCGAGAACGCGCTGCGCGACGGGATCCGGACCGGGCTGCTCCTGCCGGGCTCGCGACTGCCGCCGAGCCGGACCCTGTGCGCGCAGCTCGGCGTCTCGCGCGGTGTCGTCGTCGACGCCTACGCGCAGCTGACCGCCGAGGGCTACCTGCAGGCGCGCCAGGGCTCGGGGACGACCGTCGCGTCAGCCGGCCACGGGCAGTCGTCGCCGCGCGGGTTCGGCGGCGGGCGCGTCGAGCCCCAGGTCCGCCACGACCTGAGCCCGTTCGTCCCGGCACTCGGCGCCTTTCCGCGCAGCGCCTGGCGTACGGCGCTGAACCGCGCTCTGCGCTCCGCGCCGGATGCACGGCTCGGGCTGCCGGATGCGGCCGGCGTGCCAGAGCTGCGCGAGGCGCTCGCCGGCCACCTCGCACGCTCGCGCGGCGTGCGCGGCGGCGCCGATCAGGTCATCGTCTGCAACGGGCTGCGGGCGGGGCTCGGGCTGCTGTGGAGCGCGCTGGCGGCGCAGGGCGCGCGGCGGGTGGCCGCCGAGGACCCCGGCTGGCACGGGATCGCCCAGACCGCGCGGGACGCGGGGCTGCAGCCGGTCCCGATCCCCGTCGACGCGGACGGGCTCGTCGTCGACCGCCTCGCGGCGCAGCACCGGATCGACGCGGTCGCGGTCGCGCCCGCGCACCAGTACCCCACCGGCGCGGTGATGGAGGCGGCGCGGCGGGCGGCGCTCGTCGCGTGGGCACAGGAGCACGACGCGTTGATCGTCGAGGACGACTACGACGCCGAGTACCGCTACGACCGCGAGCCGATCGGCTCGATCCACGGGCTCGCGCCGCAGCACGTCGCCTACGGCGGGTCGGCGAGCAAGTCGCTGGCGCCGGGGGTGCGGCTCGCCTGGCTCGTCGTCCCGCCGCAGCTCGTCGCGCCGATGGTGGCGCTGCAGCGGCGGCGCGGCGGCATGCCGGCGGGACTCGAGCAGCTCGCGCTGGCAGACCTGATCGAGCGCGGCGAGCTGGATCGTCATCTGCGCCGGTCGCGCCGGCGCTACCGCCGCCAGCGCGATGCCCTGCTCGCGGCGCTGGCGGCGCGGTTGCCCGAGGTGGCGGTGGCGGGGGCGGCGGCGGGGTTGTTCGTGGTGCTGCAGCTACCGACGGCGGTGAACGAGGCCGACGTCCTGCGACATGCGCGCGCGCTCGGCATCGCCGTCGAGGGCGGCGGCGGGCGCGAGCCGTCGCTCGTCGTGGGCTACGCGAACCTCACGGAGGCCGCGATCGTTTCGGCGGTGGAGGCGCTGGCGGCGAGCGTGCGGGCTGCGTCGTAGGCGCGTGGTGACACGTGCGCGAGGGGTATGCCTGCGACGGCTACGCCGACTCGCGCGCCAGCACCGGGCTCAGGCAGCACGAGCGGCCTTGGTGCGGTACGCGATCGACGCCTCGGCGAACGCCGCGAGCAGGCTCGTCTGCTCCGGACTGTGGGTCATGCTCTCAGCGTGCCATTGCACGGCGACCGTGAAGGTCCGATCCGTCGCCTCGAGCGCCTCGATGACGCCGTCGGCAGCCCAGCCGACAGGACGCAGCCCCGCACCCAGGGCATCGACGGCCTGGTGGTGAAACGAGTTCACGCGCGCCTCGCGCACGCCCAGGCAGTCGGCCGTAAGGCTCTCGTCGAGGGTGACGTCGTGCGTCGGCGTCGATCCCGGCTGCGCCTGGCGGTGCTCGATCGCCGACGGCACCATGCTCGGCAGGTCCTGGATCAGCGTGCCGCCCCGCGAGACGTTGAGCACCTGCAGGCCACGGCAGATCGCCAGCACGGGCATCTCGCGCGCCTCCGCGGCGCGCACGAGCGCGATCTCGAAGACGTCGAGGTGCGGCTCGGTCGGGCCGAGCGCAGGGTGCGGCTCGGCGCCGTAGCAGGACGGCTCGAGGTCCGGCCCGCCGGACAGGCACAGCCCCCACAGGCCGTCGAGCAGCAACTCGATCGCGTCCTCGTCCATCGGCGGGATGACGACCGGGATCGCGCCGGCGCGGCGGATCGCGTCGGGGTAGGTCAGGCCGAGCGCGAGCTCGCGGCCGGCGGGCTCGCTGCGCGGGTCGTGGCGGATGCGCTCGGGCTCGCGCATCTCCGAGGTGCTGAGGCCGATGATCGCGCCGCTCTGCATCCGACTGCCGTCAGCGGGCGCGGTCACGGCTGGAAGGAGGATCGACATCCGCTCAGCACGGTTCTACCTTCCTTCCCCCGCCGGATGAACCGCCACCCGGTCCATTCGCGCTGCCCGTGGTGCACCCATCGGTACAACCGGTCAGCAGCGCGTCGCGACGGCGCCGTGCGACAGCATCGTCGTCAGCTCGACGGCCGGCATCGGCCGCGCGAACCAGAAGCCCTGCCCCAGCCGGCAACCGAGCTCCAGCAGCCGCCGGCGCTGCAGCTCGTGCTCGATGCCCTCCGCGACGACCTCGAGGCCGAACGACTCGCCGAGGTCGATGATCGCCTGCGCGAGCTTCGAGTCGCCCGTGACGAGGTCGTCGACGAAGGCCTTGTCGATCTTCAGCACGTCGATCGGGAAGCGGCGCAGGTAGTCCAGCGACGAGTAGCCGGTGCCGAAGTCGTCGACGGCGAGCAGCACGCCGAGCCGCTTGAGCTCCTGCAGGCAGGCGATCGTCTCGTCGACGTCGCGCATGAGCGCGGTCTCGGTGATCTCCAGCACGAGCGACGCCGGCGCGAGACCCGACAGCTCGAGCGCCGCGGCGACGTCCGCGGCGAGGCCGGCGTCGCCGAGCTGGCACGCCGACAGGTTCACCGACACCCGGACCGGGTGCAGCACCTGCCAGCGCGCGGCCTGCACGCAGGCCTGCGACAGGATCCAGCGGCCGAGCTCGGGCATCAGCTGGCTCTCCTCGGCGAGCAGGATGAACGCGTCGGGCATGATCAGCCCGCGCTCGGGGTGGCGCCAGCGCACGAGCGCCTCGACGCCCGTCATCTCGCCGCTCTGGAGCGCGACGATCGGCTGGTAGTGCAGCACGAGCTCGTCGCGCTCGATCACGCGTTGCAGGTCGGCCTCGAGCTCGGCGCGCTCGACGACGGCGGCGTGCATGTGCGGCTCGAACATCTCGTAGCGGCCCTTGCCCTGTCCCTTGGCGCGGTACATCGCCATGTCGGCGTCGCGGATCGCGTCGTCGGCGCAGGTCGCGTCCATCGCGATGCCGATGCTCGCTGTGACGAACACCTCGCGTCCGGCGAGCGTCAGCGGCGTGCGCAGCGCGAGCAGGATCCGCCGCGTGATGTGCTCGGCGTCCTCACGGCCGTCGACGTCCTCGAGCAGGATCGCGAACTCGTCGCCGCCGAAGCGGGCCGCGGTGTCGCCGGGGCGGATCGCGGCGAGCAGGCGGCTGCCGACCTCGCGCAGCAGCTCGTCGCCGGCGGAGTGGCCGAGCGAGTCGTTGACGATCTTGAAGCGGTCGATGTCGAGGAACAGGACCGCGACCCGGCCGCGCGAGCGGCGCGCGCGGCGCAGGGCCTGCTCGAGACGGTCGACGAAGAGGGCGCGGTTGGGGAGGTCTGTGAGCGGGTCGTGGAAGGCCTGGTGCAGCGTCGTGGCGACCATCTTCGCGTCGGTCAGGGCGAGGCTCGCGTGCCCGGCGAAGGCCAGCAGCACGTCCTGCTCGTCGCTGGAGTAGGTGCGGCCCGGCCGCCGCGAGGCGGTCACGAGGGAGCCGATCACGCGGCCCTCCTCGCGCACGGGCGCGGCCATCGCGGCCTGCACGTCGACGCCCTTCAGGTCGGGGATCGAGCTGCCGTCCGGGGCGTGCGACCCGAACACCATGAGGCGGTCCTCGGCGATCGCGCGGCCGCCGAGCCCTTCGCCGATCCGTCTGCGCTCGAGCTGTGCATGCAGTTCCGGGTCCAGGCCCACGCTCGCGACGAGCACGGCGGACTGGGGCTCGTCGGGGTCCAGCAGGCGCAGGCTCGCGACCTCGTCGCCGATCAGGTCCGCGGTGCCGTCGACGACCGCCTGCAGCAGCTCGCCCGGCTCGGCGCGGCGCACGATCATGCGCTGCAGGAGCGACAACCGCTCCAGGAGCTGCTGGCGGCTCAGCATCCGCAGGGTCAGCAGCAGCACGCGCGCCATGCCGCGCAGCAGGTCGCGCTCCTCGCGGCTGAAGTCCTCCTCGCCCGCGCGCGCCACGAGCAGCCGGCCGGGGATCACCTCCAGGCACACGCTGGCGACCCGGCACGCGCCGATGCCGGGCAGCCGCGCGGCGGTGGCCGCGCTGCCCTGCGCGGCGAGCGCGAGCAGCTCGTCGTGTGGCACGCGATCGTCCGGGAAGCCGATCGACGCGCTCACCGCGCCGTCGCGCACGAGCGCGACGACCTCGGCGTCGACGGCCTCGGCGGCGCGCTCGAGCGCGCCGCGCGTCGCCGCTGCGGCATCGGTGAACGAGGAGACGAGCGCGAGGAACTCGGTCAGCTGCTGCGTCGACCAGCTCTCGGGCAGGTGGTTCACGACCGCTCCATCGACCGCTCCATCTAGCCCACCGCGAGGACGACGAGCGTCTGGTTGTGGAAGCCCCAGACGCCGCGCGTGCGGGCGATCTCGCCGTAGGTGTAGAACCCGGCGACGGGCGCGCCCCCGGCGTTGGCGGCGATGCGGGCGACCTCCGTGGCGATCCCGCCGTCGCCGAGCACGCCGCGGCGCGCGATGCAGTCAAAGGCGATCATGCCCAGCGGGGCGCCGCCGCCGAGCTGCTCGAGCGCGTCGGCGCAGGCGGCGTCCGTCGCCGCGAGCACCGACGCGTCGTCGCCTTCCATGAACCAGGCCAGGCCGCCCTGCGGGAGCTCGGCGATCAGACCGAGCGAGCGCTCGCTGAAGTCCGCCTCGCCGACGAAGCGCACGTGCTCCTCGCCGCGCCGGCGCGACAGCCCGAGCGGGTGCGTGAGGGCGAAGCGGGTGAACGCCGCGGGATCGGTGCGCGCCCGTGGCGGCGCGTCGAGGCGATCGAGGTAGACGTCGAGCGCGGGCTGGTCGTCGAGCTCGTGGACGCGATTGCCGGCGCTGCGCGTGGCGACCATCGGCTCGCCGACGCGGCGCCAGCCGTGGCGCACACCGATCCCGAGCGGGCCGTCGGAGCCGATCGCCGCGCCGACGACGGCGTCGGTGAGGACGCGCCCGTCGTGCAGCTGGAAGGTCTTCGCCATCTGCAGGTCGTCGCCGGCGCAGCCGCCGACGAGCGGCACCTCGGCGCCGACGACACCGTACGCGCCGCGCACGATCTCCTGCTGGTCGCCGGCGAGGCCGTCGGACAGCAGCATCAGCACGCGGTGCTCGCGGTGCGCGACGCTGCGCGTCGCCTGGGCGACGGTTGCGCCGGCGTCACGCAGGCTGCTCGATGCGTCGCACGCGGCGCTGGTGGCGACGCTGAAGCCGCTGCCGCCGAGCGCCAGCACGACGACGCCGTGGTCGCCGGGGCCGCCCGTCGCGATCTCGCCGGCCGTCGAGCAGCCGATCAGCGGCACGCCGGGCGCGCACGCCGTGATCCCGGCCAGCAGCTCGTCGAGGTCGTAGGCGCCCGAGCAGAAGACGACGAGCAGCTTCGCGTCGTCGGCGGCCAGCGCGGCACGCGTGGCAGAACGGCCGGCGCGGCGGGCGTCGGGATCGACCGAGCGACCGACCTCCAGCCAGCGGCTGGTGCGAGGGGCCCGGTGTGGATCGGCGCTGGTCGAGGGGACCGGCATACACCGCAATCATCGACCGATGAGCCAGAATGTTGAGCGCCGAGACCAAACAAGCGCGGCCCCGGATCGGGGCCGCGGGTCTGCGTGCGAGGGCGGGCCGTGCGGCCGTACTAGACCGCCGAGCACTCCTCTTCCTCGGCCACGCGGAACGAGGAGCCGCAGCCGCAGGCGGCGACCACGTTGGGATTGTTGACCTGGAAGCCGGCGGCCGTGAGCGACTCGACGTAGTCGATGACGGAGCCGCGCACGTACGGCAGGCTGGGCTGGTCGACGTAGACCTTCAGGCCCGCGTACTCGAAGACCTCGTCGCCGTCGCGCTTCTGGTCGAAGGCGAGGTTGTACTGAAAGCCCGAGCAGCCGCCGCCCTTCACGCCCACGCGCAGACCGGCGTCCGGGTCGACGGTCCCCTGGGACGAGAGGAACTCGTGGACCTTCTCCGCACCCTTGTCTGTGATCGTGAT
Source organism: Solirubrobacterales bacterium (assembly GCA_038255395.1). Lineage (GTDB taxonomy): Bacteria > Actinomycetota > Thermoleophilia > Solirubrobacterales > Solirubrobacteraceae > CADCVQ01. The sequence continues at coordinate 95,451 of JBBSLI010000004.1, read as the reverse complement.
CATGTGTGCAACTCCCGGCGTCGGGTTCCAGTTGGACCGTCAATCGGCCAATACTTCAGGAAGTGTAGCGCCCACACGGACCGGCTGGACAAGCGTCGCAGTCGCGCCGGCTCGCTAGGCTTTCTGGCCAGATGCCAAGCGCAGAAGACGTCAAGAACCGGATCGAAGCCGCAATCCCCGGCGCCGAGGCCGAGGTGCAGACGCCCGACGAGGTCCATTTCAGCGCGCGCGTGCGTGCGAACGCCTTCGACGGCTTGTCACGCGTCCAGCAGCACCGGCTCGTCATGGACATCTTCAGCGGCGAGCTCGGCGGCTCGATCCACGCCCTCGAACTGAAGACGGAGGCCACATGAGCGACACCCAGATCCATGACCTGATCGCCGAGGCGATCAAGGACAACGAGCTGATCCTCTTCATGAAGGGGACGCCCGAGCAGCCCGCCTGTGGCTTCTCGATGCGCACCGTGGGGATGCTGCAGGAGCTCGACGTGCCGTTCGCCGCCGTCGACGTGCTGCCCGACCCGCGCATCCGCCAGGAGCTGTCGGCGATCTCGAGCTGGCCCACGATCCCGCAGCTCTTCCACAAGGGCGAGCTGCTCGGCGGCTGCGACATCGTCACCGAGATGTACGAGTCCGGCGAGCTGGCGACGACGCTCGGCGTCCAGACGCCGGCCGGCGCGAACCCGCAGGCCCCCACCGGCAACCCGGCCCAGGCCGCGCCGATGGGCATCGAGAACCGCCTCGGTTAGGAAGCGTCGGAGAACACCTGTGCGCGGTTTGGGGCCCCGATCCGTGGATGCCGGGCGCCGCGCTCGAGTCAGCGGATGCGCAGCCGCACACGCGCCTCGCCGCTGATGCGCAGGCGGGGATCGCGGTACAGCGGGCCCTCGCTGTCGCCGAGGCGCGCCGACACGCCGTCGTAGCGCGCGAGCGCCTGGAAGGCGTCGCGCAGCGCGTCGACGGACTGCGGACCGGCGTCGTCGGACGTCGACTCGTCGCCCTCGAAGATGAGGCTCAGCTCGCCGTCCTCGTTGGGATCGCCGCCGCTGTCGGCGGGCGTCCCCTGCAGGCGCAGCGTGCGCAGCCCGGTCGGGGCGCTGCGCGGCACGCGCAGGCGCAGCGTGCGCGTGAAGCGGGCGCCGGTGCCGGTCTGGCGCAGGGCGAGGCGCAGGCGGATCCGCTGGCCGCGGCGCGCGCGCGCCGGTCCGCGCACGCCGAGCATGTAGGCCTGGCGCAGGCCGCGCCGCACGCGCAGGCCGATCTCGACCGAGGTCGGGTGCAGCGTGCCGAACTTGTAGCTCTCGAGGACCTGGACCGCGCTCGCCACATCGCCCGCGACCGCGCCGGCGAGCGCGTTCTGGGAGGCGCCGTCGACGGCGTAGTCCCAGCACACGCGCATCGGCTTGCGCAGCTCGCGGACCGTCACCTTCACGCACAGATCGCCGGACTGGCGCGCGGGCGAGCCGGTGAGGATCGCGGCGGCGGACTCGGCGGCGGCAGCGGCCGCGGTGAGCCCGAGCGGCGAGGCGCCGGTCGGCAGCCCGACGTCGCCCTCGTCGGCGATCTGCGTGACGGAGCCGCGCAGGCGGCCGGTGTCGAGATCCCTGGCGGTGACGCGCAACGAGAAGCTCGGCGGCGGCGCGCCGACCGTGCCCGCGACGGCGCCCTGGCCGTCGGAGCTGATCGTGCCGACGTCGTTGCCCGGAGCGCCGAGCTTGTAGGTCGAGATCTCGGGCACGGCGAGCGGGTTGTTGACGACCGTGTGGATGTAGGCGTCCTGCAGGAACAGCGAGCGGCGCCCGGCGCCGTCGAGTTCGTGGCCGTAGACCCAGACGCTCGCGCCGTCGGCGTAGGCGACCGTGCCGATCGCGCCCAGCGAGACGTCGCCCGAGGTCAGGCCGACGGAGACCGAGGCGCCCGGCACGAGCGGCTGCGGCGGGAAGGCGGCGCGCGTGCCGGCCGGCGAGGCGAGCAGCACGCGGCCGGCCTTGCGCGCGGCGCTGATGAAGCTGCGCGCGAGCGACGGGCGCAGCCCGGCGATCGTGAGGGGGGCGGCGAGCGTGCGCGCGCCGACGACCGAGCTGCGCCGCGCGGCCGCCGCCGCGCGGGTCGCGGCCGGGGGCAGGACCGGCTGGGCGAGGATCGACTCGATCGGCGTCGCGAGCGCCGTGTGGCCGCCGTACTCGCCGATCGTCTCGGAGATCGCGCCGATGTTGCGGCCGACGCCGTCGGCGCCGGTGCAGATGATCGGCGAGCCCGAGAAGCCCGGGCCGAGGCCCGTCGCGTCGACGGCCGGGCCGGCCACGCGGACGATGATCCGCGCGGCGGGTCCGCGCTGGCGGTCGATGACGTCGATGACCTCGACGTCGAAGGCGACGATCTGCAGGCCGCGCACGACGGTCAGGCCGGTGCAGCGCTGGCCGGGCTGGACCTCGGCGAGCGGCATGATCGGATCGGCTGCGCGTGCCCCGGCCGGCGCCACGAGCGCGGCCGCGAGTGCGGCGAGGAGCAGGCGGCGCATTCGGGGCGACGGTAGCAGCCGTACCGCGCGGCGGGCTCAGGTGGTCTGACGTTTGGTGGTCGTCGTCGACCCGTCGCGCTTGCCGCGATCGAACGCGTCAGCGGCGCAAGAACTGCATCATTCAGGGGTGGGTTGACGGGGTCGGGCTCGTCCGCGCCCGTGGCCGTCACCGCGCGTGCGTGAACGAGCGCCGAACACGTTCGTTCTTCGGCCTCACTCGGCGCTGGTGCACGCCTGCGGTGTAGGAGCGCCGGCTGCGCTCCGCGGATCGATCGATTCCGCGCTCGTTCACGCCAACCGCAAGGTGTATCGACACCTCGGCGCCTCGAAACGCAGCCGAGGTCGATATTCCATGACAACCGTGGTGTATCGACACCTCGGCCCGCGCATAGCCCGCGGGTGTCAATCCTCCATGTCCGGCCAGCCCTCCCATTAGCATCGCCCTCTCCATGGCACCCGACGCGACCATCCCCACGCCCGCGCTGACCTGGGACGGGCACGCCCTGCGCCTGCTCGACCAGACGCTGCTGCCCGCCGAGGAGGCCTGGATCGGCCTGCAGGGTGCGCCCGACACCGCCGCGGCGATCGCCCGGCTGGCGGTGCGCGGCGCGCCGAACATCGGCATCGCGGCCGCCTACGGACTGACGATGGCGATCGCCCAGGCGCCCGACGACGACGCGCTGCGCGCGTCGGCGGCGATCCTGCGCGAGGCGCGGCCGACGGCCGTCAACCTCGCCTGGGCCGTCGATCGCGTGCAGGCCGCCGCGCTCGCCGTCGCGCCCGAGCAGCGCGCCGCGGTCGCGCGTGCGGAGGCCGAGGCGATCCATGCCGGTGAGGACGCGGCGAGCCTGGCGATCGCGCTCGCGGGCGCCGACCTGCTCGCCGGTTCGCGGCGGATCCTCACGCACTGCAACACGGGCGCGCTGGCGTGCGGCGGCACCGGCTCCGCGCTGGCCGTCGCGATCGAGCTCGCGGCGCGCGCGCCCGACGTCACCGTGCTCGCCTGCGAGACGCGCCCGCTGCTGCAGGGCGCGCGGCTGACGATCTGGGAGCTGCGCCGCGCCGGCATCGCGCACGAGCTGCTCGTCGACGGCGCCGCCGCCGGGCTCATGCGCCGCGGCGAGGTCGACGCGGTGATCGTCGGCTGCGACCGCGTCGCCGCCAACGGCGACACCGCCAACAAGGTCGGCACCTACGCGCACGCGCTCGCCGCGCGCGCGGCCGGCATTCCCTTCATCGTCGCGGGCCCGACCTCGACGATCGACGCATCGATCGCCAGCGGCGAGGAGATCGTCATCGAGGAGCGCTCGATGGACGAGGTGCGCCACGCCGGCGGCGCGCTGCTGACAGGCGCCGACACCCCCTGTCGCAACCCCGCCTTCGACATCACGCCCGCCGAGCTCGTGACCGCGCTCGTGACCGAGCGCGGGATCGCCTCGCCGCCCACGACCGAGTCGGTCCTGGCCCTCCTTTGCGGGTGACGTCGAAGGGGGATCGCAGCATGCGGCGCGCGCACGCGGCGGCGATGTACCGAGAACGTGGCCGCATGCGGCGACCGGATGCCGAAGCACCGTGTTAGCCGCCCGCTCCACGACGCCGCACGACGTCGTCCTCGAGCAGCTGCCCGACCCGGTCGCGGGACCGGGCGAGGTCGTCTGCCGCGTGCTCGCCTGCGGCGTCTGCGGCTCGGACGTCAGCGACGCCTACGTCGCGCGCAAGCTGCCCGCCGTGCTCGGCCACGAGGTCGTCGGCGAGGTCATGCAGACCGGCGCGGGCGTGGAGCGCTGGCGGCCGGGCGACCGCGTCGTGATCCACCACCACGCGCCCTGTGGCGACTGCCGGCGCTGCCGCCGCGGCCACGAGACGCTGTGCGACCAGTTCCGTGCCACGGCGATCGATCCCGGCGGCTTCGCCGAGCAGGTTCGCGTCGAGGCGGCGCTCGTGCCCGAGCTGCTCGCGCTCGGCGACCTCGACCCGCTGGCAGGCACGTTCGTCGAGCCGCTGGGCTGCGTGCTGCGGGCGCTGGACCGGGCGGGTCTGCGTGCAGGCGACGCGCTGCTCGTCGTCGGCGCCGGGTCCAACGGGCTGCTGGCCGTCGCCGCCGCGCGGGCGCGCGGCGCCGGGACGGTCTGGATCCGCGAGCCGCGCGAGCAGCGCCGCGCGCTGGCGCAGCGCTGGGGCGCCGTCCCCCACGACGACGCGGCCGCCGACGTCGCCTTCGTCACGACCGCCGATCCGGGCGCGATCGACACCGCCGCCGCCGCGCTCGGGATCGGCGGCACGCTGTGCCTGTACGCGACGACGAAGCCGGGCGCGACGCTCGGCCTCGACGCCGAGCAGCTCTTCCTGCGCGAGATCACGGTCCTCACGAGCTGGTCGGCCGGCCCGGCCGACATGCGCGCCGCCCGGGAGCTCATCGCGAGCGGCGCGATCGACCCGCTCGCGCTCGTCAGCCACCGCCTCGGCCTCGGCGAGACGGCGCGCGCGCTGGACCTCCAGCGTCGCGGCGAGGCGATCAAGGCCGTGGTCGTGCCGTGAGGGCGGCGCTCCTGCACGGGCCGGGCGACCTGCGTGTCGAGGACGTCGCCGAGCCCACCGGCGAGGTGCTCGTGACCGTCGAGGCCGCGACGGCGTGCGCGACCGACGCCAAGTGCCTGCGCCACGGCCACCTGATCCTCGGTCCCTATCCGGCCCGCTTCGGCCACGAGACCGTCGGCGTGCGCGACGACACCGGCGAGCGCGTGCTCGTCGGCGACTCCGTGCCGTGCGGCACGTGTCGCTCCTGCCTCGCCGGCAGTACGCAACTGTGCGCGCACATGACCTGGGTGCTGGGCGGCTTCGCGCAGCGGATCGCCGCCCCGGCCGCCGCGCTGCACGCCGTGCCGGACGGCCTCGAGGCGGCGGGCGCGGCGATCGCCGAGCCGCTCGCGGCCGCCGTGCACGCGGTCGCACGCGCAGGCGCCGCCGTCAGCGCTCCGGGGACCCGCGCCGCGGTGCTCGGCGGCGGCACGATGGGGCTGATGCTCGCCCGGCTGCTCGTGCTGGCAGGCTGCGGCGTGACGCTCGCCGACCGCCACGAGGAGCGCCGCGCGCAGGCGCGGGCGCTCGGCGCAGACGCCACCGCGCAGCTGCAGCCGGGCGGCCACGATCTCGTGATGGAGGCCGTCGGGCGCCCCGAGGCCTGGCGCGCCGCGATCGACGCGGCGGCGCCCGCGGCGGTCGTCGTGCTCGTCGGCGGCTGCCCCGCGGGCAGCGACGTCACGCTGCCGGCGGCGCCGCTGCACTACGCCGAGCTCGACGTCCGCGGGGCGTTTCATCACACCCCCGCCGAGGTCGACCGCGCGCTGGCGCTGCTCGCCGCCGGCGACGTCGACTGGCGCGCGCTGGCCGGCCCGACGGTCGGCCTCGACGAACTGCACGAGGCGCTGCTGGCGCCCTCCGCAGGCGCGGCGCGCAAGCTCGTCGTCGATCCCCATCGCTAGCGTGTCGCGCCATATGACCGTCGCCGTCGTCACGGACAGCACGCACTACCTGCCCGCTGCGCTCGTCGCCGAGCGCGGGCTGCACGAGGTCTCGCTCTACGTGCGGCTCGAGGACACGCTGCAGCGTGAGAGCGACATGACCGACCTGCCGGCGTTCTGGGAGGCGATGCGCACCGGGTCCGCGCTGCCGACGACCTCGCAGCCCTCGATCGGCGACTTCGTCGGCTGCTACGAGCCGCTGCTGCAGGCCGGTCACGACATCGTCTCGATCCACCTCTCGGCCGGTATCTCGGGCACGTACGACTCCGCGCTGCAGGCGCGCGCACAGCTCGCCGAGCACGGCTTCGAGCAGCGCATCGAGGTGCTCGACTCGCGCACCGTCTGCGGCGGCACCGGCTTGATGGCGCTCGCCGCGGCCGCGCGCGCGCAGGGCGGCGGCAGCCTGCAAGAGGTCGCCGCGCACGCGCAGGCAGCGCGCGACAGCCTGCGGATCTGGTTCGCCCTCGACACGCTGGAGTACCTGCGCCGCGGCGGTCGCGTCGGCGGCGCGCAGGCCTGGATCGGCGGCGCGCTGAAGATCAAGCCGATCCTCTCGCTGGAGTCGCAGATCGAGCCCGTCGAGCGCGTGCGCACCTGGGGCCGCGCGTTCGAGCGGATGGTGCAGTACATGCGCACGCTGCACGGCGACGGCGCCGACGCCTGGTGCATCCAGCACATCCAGGCCCCGGGCGAGGCGCAGAAGCTCGTCGAGCGCGGCATCGAGGTCTTCGGCTGCGAGCCGCGCTTCGTCAGCGAGGTCGGCCCGGTGATCGGCGCGCACGCGGGCCCGGGCATGATCGGCGTCGGCGGACTGCCGCCGTCGGCCCTCGATCTCTAGAAGTCGCGGTCGGCGCCGCCGGGCTCGGTGAGCGCGGTCGTGGGCAGCGCGTTGCCGGCGCGATCGGTCGGCCCGGCGGTCGGGACGTAGGTCAGCGTCGCGCTGCCCGACTCGTTCTTCGGGCAACCCGCCGATCCGCCCAGCGTCACGGTGATCGTGTTCGCGCTCATCACCATCGTCGAGGAGTGGAACGTCGCGTGGCACGTCACGCGCAGGACGACGACGACGTTCCAGGCGTAGTTGTCGCTGCCGAGGCCGACGGTCAGCGGCAGCATGGTGCCGCCGCCGTCGGGCTCGACGGTGAAGACATCGTCGGATGCGCCGAGCACGCCGCCGAGGCCGAGCAGACCGCCGCCACCGTCGACGACGTTCGCGTCGACGGCGATCGAGCTGCCCGTCCAGCCGGAGCTGATCGTGTCGGGGTCGATCGGCTCGCTGAACGTGAAGACCATCTGGTCGCCGTTGGACGGGGTCCCGATCGCGCCGCCGCTCACCGTCTGGATGTTCGTCGCGGTCGGGGGGCTGTTGTCGACGACGACCGTGAAGCTCGGCGACGTCCCGCCGTTGGCGGCGGCGTCGGTCAGGGCGAACGTGAAGCTCTTCGTGCCCTCGGCGACGGGGTTGCTCGCCGTCAGGACCGCGCTGCGGTGGTTGTAGGACTGTCCGCCGACCGAGTAGGAGCCCGCCGTCAGCGGCGTGGCCGTCACGCCGCTGCTGAACGCGCTGACGTTCGCCGTCACGGTCGCCGTGCCGCTCGCCGGGTTGCCGGTGTCCGACACGGTCGCGTAGACGCGATAGCTGCCGCCCTGGCGGATCCAGCCCGAGCCGGAGCCCGGCGTCTGGCTCTTGGCGACGGCCGCCGCGCTCGCCGTCGGCGCGCGGAAGTCCGGCGCCGCCGTGACGCGGTTGGATGCGTTCGAGGTCTGGCTGCCGAAGGTCGCGCTCGTCGTGCCGGCGACCGCCACGACGGCGACCAGCGCCAGCGCGATCGCGGGGCTACGCCAGCGCCGGCGCATCACGCGCCTCCGGTGAGCGGCGCCAGATCCGGACGATCTCCTGGACGCCGAGTGCAAGCAGCGGCAGCCCCACGAGCAGCGCCCAGCCCAGCGGCGTGCCGATCCACAGCAGGACGCGTCCGACCTGCGGCACGCGGTAGACGCCGCGGCTGAGCTGCCCCTCGGCCGGCAGCACCCAGCGCTCGACGGCGTTGTTGGCGTCGCCCTTCGTGGTGAACGCGAAGCGCCCGTCGCCGATCCGCCGTACCGCGCGCAGGCGGTGCGTCGTGGTGCGGCCGCTGCCGGGCGCCTTGAAGGTCACGACGTCGCCGACGCGGGCGTCGCGGGGCGAGATCCGCTGCACGACCGTGACGTCGCCGACGTGCAGGACGGGCTCCATGCTGCCCGACAGGACGACGAGCGGACGCATCCCGAACGCCAGCGGCGCCGTCAGCGCGAGCAGCAGCCCGAGCGCGAGCCCCGCCGCCAGCCAGCCGGCGAAGGTTGCGACGGCACGGGCGACCAGACGGCCGGCGGCCGTGGCTCGCGCCGCCACGCGCCGGGAGCGCCGCGGCGCGCGCACGATCGCGGGCGCCGGCACGGGTACCGCGACCGGTGGCCCGCCCGGCGGCGGCCGCGAATTCGGACGGTCGGCCAGGAGCGCGGGCTGCGAGCTCATCGCCGTCGCACCGGGATCGCGTCGAGCTCGAGCGTCACGTCGGCGATCAGGCCCTGCACCGGGCGCCGCAGGCCGGCACGCAGCCGGACCGTCAGGGTGCGGCGCACGCCCAGCACGACGGGCGCCGACGTCCACGTGCGGCCGATCGCGAACCGCTGCCCGCGGGCGCCGGCGCGCAGGTCCAGGACGCCGTCGAGCGCCCGCGTCGACGGCAGCGCCCGGAAGCGGATCCACACCGGGACACCGGTGATGTTGCGCACGCGCAGCCGGCCGCTCGCCGGGGCGCTGCCCGGCGCCAGCCCCGTCGCGTGCAGCGCGAGGCCAGAGGAGACCTTCAGCTCGCCCGGCGCGACCGCGGCGATGCCGAGGTCCGTGCCGAGCGCGCGACCGGTCGACGCGATCGCCCAGGAGTGGATCGCGAGGGCGAACGCGACGAGGCCGCAGGCGAGGCCGATGGCACGGACGGATCGCATCGTCGGGCTCCGCCGCGCGCGGCGCTTACTGGTTTTGAGCTTCCCAGCGCAGCGTGTGCAGGCCGGTCGTCGCGCCCTGCGCCGCGTCAGGCGCGCTGGCCGACAGGGTGGCCGTCACGCGGTACACGACGGCGTCGTTGGTGACCCACTTGGTGGCCACCACGCCGGGGAAGTCGGTGACCCCGCCGGCGTAGGTCGTCGGGAACGTCGACAGTGCCGCGTCGAACAGCGTGGTCTCGGCGACGAAGCCTGTGCAGCTTGGATAGCTCGGGGAGACCTGCGTGCCGGCCTCGATCTTGAGGTTCACCTCGGGGCCGAGGGCGCCGATCGTGCTCGGTGTGTAGAGCCTGACCGTCGCGTCGAGCGAGCCCGTGTAGGACACGCGGATGCAGGACGGCGTCTGCGTGCTGCCCGGCTTGGCGTTCGTGATGTCGTACAGCGGCGCCGTGGCGCCGTCGTTGTCGGCGAGCACGACGGTGCCCGAGCTGACGCGGTTGGCGTCGTTGTCGGCCTGGCTCGTGAAGGCGGAGAACGAGCCGACGCCCGCGACGGTGCCGACGACACCGATGACGAGCAGCGTCTGGAGGACGTTCCTTGTGCGGCTCATGGTGTCGGCCTTTCAGGGCGAGCCGGCGCAGGGCCGGTCGCGTCAATGGGTACGTGCTATCGACCGTGATCGGCCGCGGCGCGCGCGACTTGAATTCGGCCGCCCCGGAAAGGTCAGGCCGGCTTGGGACGGTGCGGCTTGGGCTTCGGGCCCGGCGATGGCTGCTCGACGACGAGCGTCGGCGGCGACGGGTCGTCGTCGTCCGGCGGCGGCACGTCGTCGGGCAGGATCACTGTGCCCGACACGGTCGTCTGGCCGCCGTAGAACTCCTTGATGACGATCTGCAGCGCGGCCGCGATCGGGATCGCGACGAGCGCGCCGACGACGCCGAGGATCGAGGAGCCGGCGAGGATCGCGACGATCACCGCCAGCGGCGGCACGTTCACGGTCCGCTTGAAGATGAACGGCTGCAGCACGTTGTTCTCGACCTGCTGGTAGAAGATCAGGAAGACGCCGTAGATCGCCGCGGCCGAGAAGCCGGTCGTGAACATCGTGACGATCAGGATCAGGACGCCGCCGATCGTCGCGCCGACGAGCGGGATCAGGCCGAAGAAGGACATCATCACCGCGAGCGGGACCGCGAACGGCACGCCGAGGATCGTCAGCACGACGAACGTGAGGATGCCGTTGATCGACGTGATCGTGAGCGCCCCTGCGACGTAGCCCGCGGTCGACTTGTAGATCCGCTCGGCGATCCCGCGCAGCCGCTCCTCGCGGTGGCGGCCGAAGCGGGTGATGAGGAAGTTCGAGATGCGCTTGCCGTCGAGCAGCAGGAAGAACGTCATCGTGAGGATCGTCAACAGCTGGAAGGCCGCGTTGAAGACCCCCGTCGCGACGCTCTGCAGCGCGCCCGCCGCGTCACCGAGCTTGGCCGGCAGCGTCTGCGCCTGCTCCTGCAGCTTCGACGTGATGTCGTACTTGTTGTCGAAGTCGCGGATCGTCGCGTTGTCGCGCAGGTCGCTGATGTACCCGGGGATGTCACGGGAGAGGTCCGCGGCGCCGTTGACGACCGGCGGCACGACGAGCGATAGGACCCCGCCGAGCACGCACAGCAGCAGCACGTAGACGAGCAGGATCGCCGCCGCCCGCGGCAGCTTGGCGCGGCTCGAGAAGAAGTCGACCGCCGGCCCGAGCGCGACCGCGAGGAAGATCGCGATCCCCAGCAGCAGCAGCGTGCCGCGGACCTGGACGAGCAGGTACAGGAGGCTGAGAAACGCCGCCGTCGTGAACAGGATGCGCCCGATCTGGCGCGTGGTCAGGGCGTCCCAGACGGACACGTTCGTGACGATATGCCGCGAGCCGGACGGCGCCGGCGTGTACGAACCGAGCGGCTAGCGCTTGCGGCGGAACAGCCCGCCGAAGGCGGCGATGCCGCCCCCGATGACGAACCCGGCTACCGCGGCGCCGATGACCGCGTTCTTCTGATGCTTGACGAGCTGGCCGCGCCAGTCCGTCAGGACGGCGATCTCGGAGTGCAGGCGCTCGACGGAGGTGCCGAGCGCGCGGCGGTTCTCCTCGATCGAGGCCCGGATCTGCTCAGGTGTGCGCGCGTGGGTCGCCATCACTTCTTCCTGCGCATGAGCGTCCGCTTGATCTTCCCGGCCTCGTCGATCGCCATCTCGGGCACGGGCGGCGTGCTCTCCTTGAAGAACTTCGCCGCGAGGTAGCCCGCGATGCCGCCGAGCACGAACAGCAGGCCGGCGACGACGAAGAAGCCCCAGAAGAACGAGCCGCTGCCGACCGGCAGTGCGTACCAGGCCAGCCAGGCCATCCCGTGCAGCAGGAAGAGCATCCCGACGATCACGAAGATGCCGGCGGCGAGGCCGATGACGATCCCGCGCAGCAGCTTGGTGACCTTGCCGGTCACCTCGGCCTTCGCGAGCTCGATCTCCTCGTGCACGAGCAGCGTGACCCGCTCGCTGATGTCCTGGACGGTCTGCGCCAGGTCTTGTGTGGGGCTGTCAGTTGCCAAGGCGCCGAAGGATCATGGCGGCGAGGACGCCGCCTGCGAATGCTGCCCCGACGACGATCTCGGGACGCTCGTTGGCGAGCTCCATCAGGGGCTCCTGCCAGGACGGTCCCGGCGCGGCGGCGTGCCCGGAGGCGAACGTCTCGCCGCTGTCGGAGAGCGTCGACACCGGCGCCGGCCGCGGGCCGGACGCCGACTCGACGACCGTCACCGGCTGGTCGGCGAGCGGATCGGGCATCGCCGCCGCCGAGCTCGCGGCAGCGCCCTGCAGCGTCAGCGGCACGGGCGGCTCGTAGACCGGCGCTGCCGGCTCGGCGGCGGGCAGCTCGACGGCCTCACCCTCGACGACGGGATCGGCGTAGATCAGCGGCTCGGCGGGCTCCGGAGCAGCCGGATCGGCGGGTGGCGGCGGCGGATCTCCGTGCGGCACCGTCCAGCTGTCGGTGACCGCAGCGGGCGCGGGCGGGGCCGATGTCGTCGTCTCGCTCCGGCGCTTGGAGCCCTTGGAGCCGGTGCTCGGGATCGTCACACCCGACACACCCGGCACCTGAGCCTCCTGGCGGCGCTTGCCGAACTTCATTCCGGCGGGTCTTCCCCGTAGATCCGGCGCCAGATCAGGCCGGCGATGCGCGTCGTCGCGATCGACGCGACGGCGCCGATGCCCGCGAGCAGCCCGGACCAGACGAGGCGCTTGACCATGTCGTTGCTCTGCATCGGCCCAATCCTGTCAGACGGCTCGGGCGGACGCCGGGGGATTGCCGTCATGAGCATCCAGGCCACCGCAGATCGTCTCGACGATGTAGGCCTTCGCCTGCTCGAACTCGTCCTCGCCGCGCGGCAGCATGTCGAAGATCCAGCCGGTCAGGACCTGCTCGATCGCGCCGTAGAAGGCGAGCGCCGCGAAGCCCGGCGTGACCGCGTCGCGGAAGGACCCGTCGGCCTGCGCCTTCTCGACGATCCCCGCGATCAGCGCATAGGCCTCGCGGATCGTCTTGAGGTGGGTGCGCCCGAACGAGTTCGCCGCCCGCGTGACCTCGACGATGATGACCTTCATGAGGTCGGGGTCGTAGCGGTAGGAGTCGACGATGAACGACGCGATCGCGTAGAGCTTGTCGCGGGCCGGGAGCTGCTGGCCGTCGATCTCGGTGATGACCTCGAGCAGGACGTTCCAGCGCTCGAGGAAGAGCGTGTCGAGGACCTCGTCCTTGGAGCGGAAGTAGTGGTAGACGAGTCCGTAGGCGACGTTCGCCTCGTCGGCGATGTCCGACACGCGGCAGGCGTGGAAGCCGCGCGTTGCGAACGCGATGACGGCCGCGTCGAGGATCATCCGCCGCTTGTCGGGGGTCGCCGGCTTGCCGGGCTGAGCGGAGGCGGAGGCCATCAGGCGCGCGCCTCGACGGGCCAGCCGTACGCGCTCGGGCGGCGGTTGGCGAGCGCGGGCAGGTCGCGGCGGATCCGCGCCTGGGCGTCGAGATCGAGGTCGGCGACGATGTGGCACGCGCGGTCGGGCGCGTGCGCGAGCACGATCCCCCACGGGTCGACGATCATCGACCGCCCGCCGGAGCGCAGGGCGGGCGGGCCGCAATCGTGCTCGCCGATCTGATTGGCGGCGACGACGAAGGCCTGGTCCTCGATCGCGCGGGCGCGCAGCAGGATCTCCCAGTGATCGCGCGTCGTCGGCACGGTGAACGCCGCCGGGACGGTGAAGACGCGCGCCCCGCGGATCGCGAGGATCCGGTACAGCTCCGGGAAGCGGACGTCGTAGCAGATGCTCAGCCCCAGCTCGACGCCGTCGGCGGTCGGCGAGACGACGAGCTCGTCGCCGGGCCGCTCGTGCTCGGACTCCCGGTAGACCGTGCCCTCGACGACGACGTCGAACATGTGCACCTTGCGGTAGGTCGCGCAGATCTCGCCGTCGGGCCCGATGTGGACCGAGGTGTTGCGCAGCAGCGGCTCGCCTGCGACGCGCTCGGAGAACGAGCCCGCGACGAGCTCGATGCCGAGCTCGCGCGCGGCCGCGCGCGCCCAGGTGATCGCGGGACCGTCGATCGGCTGGGCGCCCGCGACGAGCGTGTCGCCGCTGCCCAGCGCGCTCCATTTCTCGGGCAGGACGACGAGCTGCGCCCCGTCGGCGGCCGCGGCGCGGGTCAGCCGGTCAGCGTGCTCGAGGTTGCCGTCGAAGTCGGTGGTGGAGTTCAACTGGACTGCTGCTGCGCGCATGTGCTCTCTTGATGATTCTCCGGATTGACTGGTCAGTCAACAAACGGGGATGCTACCCCGATGACGCCGCTCGCCTCGCTCCCGCAGCGCTGGGACACCGCCGCCGATGCCCCCGCCGACCTGCCGGTCGCGGTCCCGCCCGCGCGCCTGGCGCCGCTGCGCGGCGGCCGGCCGCTCAAGCGCTGGCGCTACGTCGCCGCGTTCGGCGACGAGATCATGCTCTGCGCCGCCGTCGCGACGGTCGGCCCGGCGCGCAGCTCGTGGTGGGCGGTGTGGGACCGCCGCGAGCAGGCGCTGCACGAGCGCACGCGGATCGCGCCCGGCCCGGCGCTCGTGCGCTTCGCCGCGGGCGGGCGCGCGTCGGTGCGCGACCGCGGCGTCGCGATCGACCTCGTCATCGACGAGGGCGCCGGCGTCGAGTCGCTGCACCCGCACGGCGCGCAGTACGTCTGGACGCGCAAGCAGGCCGCCCGTCCGGTCCACGGGCGCGTGTCGCTGCCCGGCGGCCGCACGATCGAGCTCGGCGGCGACGTGCAGGCGATCGTCGACGAGACGGCGGGATACCACGCGCGCGCGACCGAGTGGTGGTGGTCGGCCGGCGTCGGCGAGACCGCCGGCGGCGAGCCCGTCGGCTGGAACCTCGTCGCGGGCGTCAACGACGGGCCGTCGGCGAGCGAGCGCTCGCTGTGGGTCGCGGGCGTCGCCTCCGAGCTGGAGCCCGTCCGCTTCGAGGCGGATCTGTCGGCGGTCTCGTTCGCGACCGGCGAGCGCCTGGAGTTCGCCGCCGAGGCCGTGCGCGCGCGACACGACCGGCTGCTCGTCGTCTCGTCGCAGTACCGCCAGCCGTTCGGCACGTTCGCCGGCGCGCTCCCCGGGGCCGGGGCCCTGCACCGCGCCGTCGGGGTGATGGAGCATCACCGTGCGCGCTGGTGACCGGCCGTCCGGCGCAGGAGATCGGCGCGACGCGCGCAAGATGGCCATACCGCAGCATCTGATCGCGGCGCGTGTTGGCACCATCGTCAGCCGAAGGGACTAAGGTCCGCTATCGGGACGCAGGCATCTCAACCCTCAGGGGAGGACTTTTCATCATGAAGCTTCGACGGCCGAGCCCGGCGCTCGTCATCTCCTTTATCGCGCTCACCGTTGCCTGCACCGGCACCGCCTACGCCGCCACGAAGATCACCTCCAGCAAGCAGATCAAGAACGGTGTGATCCTCTCTGCCGACATCAAGAACGGCTCGATCCAGGGTGCCGACATCCGCAACGGCACGATCACGGCCAACAAGCTGAAGACGGCCGCGCCCGCAGGCGGACCGACGACGGCCTACCACGCCGTGCGCAAGTCCGGCCCCGAGGGCCAGCCCGCGAACGTCAACGTCGCCGTCGCGACGCTGACCGTCCCGGCCGGCGCGTACAGCATCAGTGCGTCGACGATCATGACCGCGCTGCCCGGTCCGCAGGGCGTGCTCGCCGGGCTGACCGGTGAGAGCGGCGCCGTCGGCGGCCGCTGCCGCCTCGACGCCGCGGGCGATGCGACCGAGTCGCTGCAGAACGTCGTCGTCAACGGGCGCGGCGCCCCGGCGACGCTGTACATGCAGAACACGATCACCGTCGGCGGGCCGTCGGACCTCAAGCTCGAGTGCAGCGCGGGCGTCCCGTTCCGCCTGTCCGAGACGTCGATCATCGCGAACAGGGTCAGCGACATCTCGCTGGCGCCGATCGCCCCGTAGCACGCGGTCTCCCGCGGGCGGCTGTGACCGGCATCCGGTCACAGCCGCCGCTGCGGTGTCGTACGTAGGCCATACCCTCAGGCCGTGTCCCCGCGCCCCGACGTATCGGTCCTGATCGTCACCTACGAGCACGGCGACGAGATCGCCGACTGCCTCGACGGCGCGCTGGCGCAGGCCGGCGACGGGCTGACGGTCGAGGTGCTCGTCGCCGACAACGCCTCGCGCGACGACACCGGGGCGCAGGTCGCCGCGCGCGCCGGCGACGGCGTGGCGCTGCTCGCGATGGGTTCCAACCGCGGCTTCGCGGCCGCCGTCAACGCGGCGTTCGCCGCCGCGGCGGGCGAGCACGTCCTGATCCTCAACCCCGACTGCGTGATGGACGCGGGCTGCGCGCGCGCCCTGCGCGACCACCTCGCCGCCTCACCCGAGGTCGCGCTCGCAGCCGCGCTCCTGCATGACCCCGACGGCACGCCGCAGCTGCACGCCCGCAGCGATGTCGGCCTGGCCGGGGTGCTGTGGGCGTACACGACCGTCGGCCGGCGGATCGACGCGCAGCGCGGTGGCCGCGCCGCCGCGGCGCGCCGCTACGAGGAGCTGTGGGCGGACGGCCCGCCGCGCGATCCCGTCGCCGTCTTCTGCCCGGCCGCCGCCTGCGTCATGGCCCGCCGCGGCGACCTCGAGCCGCGCCCGCTGGACGAGCGCTTCCCGCTGTTCTTCAACGACGGCGACCTCTGCCGGCGCCTGACGGACGCCGGTCGCGGCATCGAGATCGTGCCCGCGGCGACGGCCGCGCACGGCTACGGCACGAGCGTCGGCCGCGCGCAGCGCGCCGATCCGGCGCGGATGCGGGCGGAGTGGGTCGCGTCGCTGCGCCGCTATGCGGCGCTGCACTGGAGCCGGCCGCGGCGCGCCGCGCTGACGGCGGCACTGCTCGGCGACGTGGTCGCGTCGGCCGTGCTGTGCGTCGCGCGGCGCGAGGACCCGCGCGAGCTACGCGGGCTGCTCGGCGGCCTCGGCCTGCCGGGCGGGCGGCCGCCGCTGCTGACGCCGGTCAGGAGGGGATCGGCTCGTCGGGCGCCAGTGGCCGCAGCGGCTGCGCCGGCACCCCCGCCAGCAGATATCGCTCCGGGTACTCGCCGCCCGTGAGCACGGCGCCGGTCGCGATCATCACGTTGCGACCGACGTGCGAGCCGCGCAGGATCAGCGCGTTCGTGCCGACGAAGACGTTGCTCCCCACGAGCACGGGCGCCGACACGATCTTCTGACTGGCGACGTACGTGTCGCTGCCGTCGTGCGTGTGGTCGGAGTCCATGACGTTGACCCCCTCGGCGAGGTTGACGTGGTCGGCGAGCTCGATCCGCTCGTGGCAGTGCACGGTCGTGTTGCGGCCGATGAACGAGTCGTCGCCGACGATCAGCTCGCCCTTGGACTTCAGCTCGGCGCCGTCGCGCACGCGCACCTGCCTGCCGAAGCGGATCGCGCCGCCCCACGGCTGCAGGCGGATGCGGTCCTGGAACTGGCAGCGGTCGCCGATCTCCAGCACGCTGTCGGCGTGCGTCCAGATGTCGAGCGTCAGCTCGCGTCCGATGCGGCAGTCGCGGCCGATCCGCAGCGTCAGCGAGCCGCCGCCCGCGCCGACGGCGTCGGTGACGATCCGCGGCAGGTCGTCGAAGCGCGGCGTGCCGTCGGTCTCGACGACGAACCGGCAGTGCTGGCGCGCGAGGCGGGCCTGCGTCGCCAGGACCCAGGCGCGGAAGCGCATCGTGCGGACGGCGTCGGCGGCGGTGCTGAGCACGGCGCCACGGTAGCCGCGATCGGGCTCGTCCGGGGCGTCCGGCGGCTCCGGCGCCGCGCGCGTGACGGCGACGACAGCGGGCGGGCCGTGGCCGTTCGTGCTCGGCGCGATCGCCGTGGCGCCGGCCGACAGCCCGATCTCGTCCGGCTCGGGCGCATCCTCGCGCTCGGCCAGCGCGCGCATGAACGTCGCCATCGCACGCGGCGTCGGGTGGTCAAAGACGAGCGTCGAGGGCAGCCGCAGGCCGGTGATCTGCGTCAGGCGGTTGCGCAGCACGACCGACCCCAGCGAGTCGAAGCCGAGCTCCTTGAAGCGGCGCTCGGGCGGCACGTCGGCCCCCGAGGCGTGGCCGAGCACGGCGGCGGCCTGCGCGCGCACGAGCTCGAGCACGAGCGCGTCGCGCTCGTCGGCCGAGCCGATCGCGGCGAGCTGCCGGGCCAGCGAGCCGCCGCTCGCGGCGGCGCCGGCACGGCGCGCCGGCGCGCGCACGAGCTCCGCCAGCAGCGCGGGCAGCACGCCCGCGCGCGCCTGCGCGCGCAGCGCGGGGAGGTCGAGCGTCGTCGCGACGAGCAGCGGCTCGCGATGGCCGATCGCGACGTCCAGCAGCGCCAGCGCCTGCGCGACAGGCAGCTCGCGCTGGCCGGTGTCGGCGGCGAGCACCTCGATGTCCTCCCTGCTCAGCCGCGTCGACATCCCGCTGCCCGTGCCCCACAGGCCCCAGGCGACCGCGCTTGCGGGCAGGCCGGCCGCACGGCGGCGCTGCGCGAGCGCGTCGAGGTAGGCGTTGGCAGCGGCGTAGTTGCCCTGGCCGGGGTGGTTGAACGTCGCGGCGACCGAGGAGAACAGCACGAACGCCGCGAGATCCTCGCCGCGCGTCAGCTCGTCGAGCCAGCGCGCCGCATCCGCCTTCGGGCGCATGACGCCGTCCAGGCGCGCCGCGTCGAGCGACTCGAGCATCGCGTTGTCGAGCGTGCCGGCGGCGTGAACGACGGCGGTCAGCGGGTGCTCGGGGTCGATCGCCGTCAGCAGGTCGGCGAGGTCGGCGCGGTCGCCGACGTCGCACGCCGCCGCGGTCGTGGTGGCGCCGAGCTGCGCCAGGCGCTCGATCAGCTCGTGGACGCCCGGGGCGTCGGGGCCGCGGCGGCTGACGAGCAGCAGCCGGCGGGCGCCGTGCTCGCGCACGAGGTGCTCGGCGACGACGGCGCCGAGGCCGCCCGTGCCGCCCGTGACGAGGACCGTTCCCTGCGGGTCGAGCGCATGCGGCACCGTGAGGACCGCCTTGCCGGTGTGGCCCGGCTGACTCATGCGCTGGAGCGCCTGAGAGCCGTCGCGCACGTCCCAGGCGGTGAACGGCAGCGGCTGCGCATCGGCGAGCGCGGGGGCGAGCAGCTCGCCGAGCCGCTGCGGTTCGATGTCGAACGGGTCGGCCGCGATCTCGTGCTGCGCGAGCTGGGTCGTGGCGTATGCGACGGGGACCGTGGCGGCCTGCGCGAACGACCAGCCGGCGGGGATCGGCACGACGGCGCGGGCGTCAGCCACGGCGAGCGGGCCGAACGCGCCCGGCACGAGCCCCATCACGCGGTCTCCGACCCGCAGTCCCTCGACGCCGGGACCGACCTCGGCGACGACGCCGGCGGCCTCGCCGCCGAGCTGCCCGCCGTCGACGCCGATCGCGATCAGCACGTCGCGGTGGTTGACGCCGGCGGCGCGGACCTCCAGGCGGACCTCACCTGGGCCGAGCGGGCGGTCGCCGTCGCCGTCGTCGGGTGCGGCGCCGACGAGCGCGCCGGCGCGCTCGGGTGCCAGGCGCCACGTGCCCGACGGCGGGGCGTCGCCCGGCGCCCGCGCGAGGCGCCGCACGAGGATCTCGCCGTCGCGCACGGCGACCTCGGCCGCGCCGCTCGCGATCGCCGCGTCGATCGCCTCCGTCGTGTCCGCGTCGATCGTGACGAAGCGGCCGGGATGCTCGGACTGCGCGCTGCGCAGCAGGCCGCGGATCGCCGCCGCGTCGGGATCGGGCGCCTCGCCGTCGCGGACGGCGGCGGCGCCGGGCACGAGCACCGCCAGGCGGGCGTCGCGCGGGCGATCCTCGGCGAGCCAGCCCTGCAGCAGCGCGAGCGCCTCGGCGACGGTGGCGGGCGCGACGACCTCGGCGACCCCGCCGGCGGCGGGCGCGGGCGCGAGCGGCGTCCA
Organism: Solirubrobacterales bacterium; assembly: GCA_038255395.1. Classification (GTDB taxonomy): domain Bacteria; phylum Actinomycetota; class Thermoleophilia; order Solirubrobacterales; family Solirubrobacteraceae; genus CADCVQ01. Next base: position 75,911 of record JBBSLI010000004.1, on the reverse strand, counting down.
ACGCACGCGGTACAGCGCCTCGAGCGCGCCGTCGCGGCGGGCCGCGCCGGCGCCGTCGGCCAGCGGCGTCATGGTGATCGCGTCGACCGACAGCGCGGGCGCCCCGCGCTCGTCGGTGGCCGTCAGCGCCAGCACGCTCTCGCCCGCGGCGGGCGCGATCCGCACGCGCAGGGCGCGCGCCCCCGGTTGCTGCACGCGCACGCCCGTCCAGCGCACCGCCAGCGCCGTGCCGGCCGGCTCGCGCTGTGCGATCGCCGGGTGCAGCGCCGCGTCGAGCAGCGCAGGATGGACGGCGAAGCGGGCGCCGTCGGCGGCCTGCTCCTCGGCGAGCGCGACCTCGCTGAAGAGCTCGTCGCCGAGCTGCCAGGCGCGCAGCACCTGAAACGCCGCGCCGTAGACGCGCCCGCCCGCGGCGAGGCGGTCGTAGAGCTCGTCGACGTCGAGCGCCGCCGCGCCGGCCGGCGGCCAGGCGTCCGGCAGCGGCTCGTGCTCGATCGCGGCCGGCGCGCCGCTCAGCGTGCCGCTCGCGTACCGCCTCCAGCCCTGCTCGCCCTCGGTCCGCGCGTGCAGCTCGACGCCGCGCCGGCCGTGCTCGTCGGCGCCGCCGACGGTGACCTGCAGCAGCACGGCGCCGGCGGCGGGCAGCGCGAGCGGCGCCGCCGGCGCCAGCTCCTCGACGGTCGCGCAGCCGACCTCGGCGCCGGCCCGCAGCGCCAGCTCGGCGAGCGCCGCCTGCGGCAGCGTGACGGTCTCGAACAGCTCGTGCTCGGCGAGCCACGCGTGTGTCGCGCGCGCGATCCGGCCGGTCAGCAGGCAGCCGTCGCGACCGGCGAGCTGCACCGCCGCGCCGAGCAGCGGGTGCTCGGCCGAGCCGACGCCGGCCGCCGCCAGCGACTGCGCGCCGTCGCCGGTCGCGCCGCGCTGCGAGAACCAGAAGCGCGTGCGCTCGAACGGGTACGTCGGCAGGCCGGCGCGGCGCGCGCCGGCGCCCGCGAACGCGGCCTCCCAGTCGACGTCCACCCCGCTGGCGAAGGCCTCGCCCGCCGAGGAGAGAAAGCGCGCGAGCGTGCCCTCGTCGCGGCGCAGCGAGCCGACGACGGCGATCCGCTCGGGCTCGGGCGCGACCTCGTCGACGGTCTCCTGCAGGGCCCAGGCGAGCACCGGATGGGGGCTTGACTCGATGAACGCCGTCACGCCGTCCTGGACGAGCGCCCGCGTCGCCTGCTCGAAGCGCACCGGCTCGCGCAGGTTGCGGTACCAGTGCTCGGCATCGAGGTCGGCGCCGTCGACGAGCGCCGCGGTCGTCGTCGAGAAGATCGGGATCTGCGCGCCGATTGGCGCGATCGGCTGCAGGTCTGCGAGCAGCCGCTCGCGGATGCGCTCGATCTGCGGCGAGTGCGACGCGTAGTCGACGGCGATCATCCGCGCCCGCTCGCCGGCGGCCTCGCACTCCTCCAGCAGCTCGCGCAGCGCCTGCGGCTCGCCCGCGACGACCGTCGAGCGGGGGCTGTTGTAGGACGCCAGCGAGATCCGGCCGTCGAAGCGCGAGATCCGCGCGAGCACGTCGCTCGCCGGCAGGAAGACGGACATCATCCCGCCCGCGCCCGCGAGCTCGACGAGCGCCGCGCTGCGCAGCGCCGCGACGCGCGCGGCGTCCTCGAGCGTCAGCGCGCCGGCGACGTGCGCGGCGGCGATCTCGCCCTGCGAGTGGCCGACGACGACCGCCGGCTCGACGCCGTAGGAGCGCCACAGCGCGGCCAGCGACACGAAGACGGCGAACGAGGCGGGCTGCACGACGTCCATGCGCTCCAGCGCGGGCGCGCCCGGCGCGCCGCCGAGGACCGCGCGCAGATCCCAGCCCGTGTGCGGCGCCAACGCGTCGGCGCAGGCCTGCATCCGCGCCCCGAACACATCCGACGTGTCCCACAGGTCAAGCGCCATCCCGAGCCACTGCGAGCCCTGGCCGGGAAAGACGAACGCGACCTTCACGGCGTCACGCGCGCTGCCGCTCGCGACGCCCTCTGCCGGCATGCCGCCGGCGACCGCGTCGAGGCCGGCGAGGAGCTGCGCGCGGTCGGACCCGACGACCGCTGCACGCTGCCCGAGCTGGGCGCGGCCGGCGGCGAGCGTCCAGCCGGCATCGGCCGGCGCGATCTCCGGGTGCGCGTCGAGGTGCTCGCGCAGCCGGCGCGCCTGCGCGCGCAGCGCCGGCTGCGTCTTCGCCGACAGCACGAGCGGCACGGCGGGCAGCTCGGCCGAGCGGCGCGGCGCGTCCTGCTCGGGCGCCTGCTCGAGCACGACGTGCGCGTTCGTGCCACTGATCCCGAAGCCCGACACGCCGGCCCGGCGCGGGCGCCCGCCGCGCGGCCACCGCACGTTCTCGGTCAGCAGCTCGATCTCCCCCGCCGACCAGTCGGCATGCGGCGTCGGCGCGTCGACATGCAGCGTCCGCGGCAGGACGCCGGCGCGCATCGCCATCACCATCTTGATGACGCCCGCGACGCCCGCCGCCGCGTGCGAGTGGCCGATGTTCGACTTGATCGAGCCCAGCCGCAGCGGTCCGTCGGTGCGGTCCTGGCCGTAGGTCGCCAGCAGCGCGCCGGCCTCGATCGGGTCGCCGAGCGTCGTGCCCGTGCCGTGCGCCTCGACCGCGTCGACCTCGTGGCCGTCGAGACCGGCGTTGGCGAGCGCCTGGCGGATGACCTGCTCCTGCGACGGTCCGTTGGGCGCCGACAGCCCGTTGCTGGCGCCGTCCTGGTTGGTCGCCGTGCCGCGCACGAGGCCGAGCACGCGATGGCCGTTGCGGCGCGCGTCCGACAGCCGCTCGACGACGAGCACGCCCGCGCCCTCGCCCCAGCTCGCGCCGTCGGCGCCGGCGGCGAAGGCCTTGCTGCGCCCGTCCGGGGCGAGCCCGCGCTGGCGGCTGAACTCGACGAACATCCCCGGCGACGAGAGCACGGTGACGCCGCCCGCGAGCGCGAGCGAGCACTCGCCCGAGCGCAGCGCCTGGCAGGCGAGGTGCAGCGCCGTCAGCGACGACGAGCAGGCCGTGTCGACCGTGACGCCCGGCCCCTGCAGGCCGAGGGCGTAGGAGATGCGGCCCGAGACGACGCTCGTCAGCGAGCCCGTCATGCGCAGGCCCTCGTACTCGGTCGCGAAGCCCGGCAGAAACGAGCCGTAGTCCTGCGAGCTGACGCCGACGAAGACGCCGGTCGGCGAGCCGGCCAGCCGGTCGGGGTCGATCGCCGCGTCCTCGAGCGCCGACCAGGCCGTCTCGAGCACGAGTCGCTGCTGCGGGTCCATGACCGCCGCCTCGCGCGGCGCGATCGCAAAGAACGCGGCGTCGAAGTCGGGCGCGTCGTAGAGGAAGCCGCCGGCCTGGACGTAGCTCTTGCCGGGCCTGTCGGGATCCTCGTCGTAGAGGCCGTCGAGGTCCCAGCCGCGATCGGTCGGAAACGGGCCGATCGCGTCGGTGCCGGCGGCGACGAGGTCCCACAGGTCCTGCGCGGACTGCACCCCGCCGGGGTAGCGGCAGCTCATCCCGACGATCGCGATCGGCTCGTCGTGGTGGGCCCCGGCGCGGACCGTCGCGCGCGCGGCGCCGGCCGCGCCCGACAGGATCGCCGCCAGCCGCTCGGCGACGGCGGCGGGCGTCGGATGGTCGTAGACGAGCGTCGAGGGCAGCCGCAGCCCGGTCACCTGCGCGAGCCGGTTGCGCAGCTCGACGCCCTGCAGCGACTCCATCCCCAGCTCCTTGAAGGCGCGCTTGGGCGCGACGTCGTCGGCCGAGTCCAGCGCCAGCACCGCGGCGGCGTGCTCGCGCACGAGCGCCAGCAGCGCGGCGCCGGTGCGCTGCTGCTCGGGCAGGAGCGAGTCGGCGGGCACGGCGGCGGGCGCGGCGGCGGGCGCCGCCGGCGCGTCCTGCAGCAGCGCCAGCTCGACGCGCTTGGGCCGCGCCGCGGCGAAGGCCGGCGTCCAGTCGACGGCGATCCCGCTGCAGTGCGCCTCGCCGACCGACGTGAGCAAGCGCGCGAGGCCGCCGTCGCGGCGCAGCGACCCGATCACCGCAGCGACGGCGCCCACCGGCGTACCCGACGCTTCGATCGTCGCCTCGACGGCGAACGTCAGCACGGGGTGCGGGCTGGACTCGACGAACGTCGTCGCGCCGTCGCGGACGAGCGCGGCCGTCGCCTGCTCGAAGCGGACCGGCTGGCGCAGGCTGCGATACCAGTACTCGGGGCCCAGCTCGCTGTAGTCGATCGGCTCGCCGGTCACCGACGAGTAGAACGTCACGCCGCTCGGCCGCGGCCTCACGGGCTCCAGATCGCGCGCGAGGCGCTCGCGGATCGCCTCGATCTGGCTGGAGTGGGCGACCGACGAGGTGCCGTCGACGCGAATCCGGCGGGCGCGGGTGCCGTCGCCCTCGCAGGCGCGCAGCAGCTCGTCCAGCGCGGGCTGCTCGCCGGCGACGACGATCGCGTGCGGACCGTTGAACGCCGCCAGCGTCAGGCGCCCGTCGATCTGCGCGATCCGCTCCTCGAGCTGCTCGGCGGGGAGGTCGACGAGCGCCATCCCGTCGTCGCCGCCGAGCTCGTGCAGCGCGCGGCTCGTCAGCGCCGCGACGCGGGCGGCGTCCTCGAGCGACAGGATCCCCGCCACGCAGGCGGCCGAGATCTCGCCGAGCGAGTGGCCGACGACGGCGTCGGGCCGTACGCCGAACGAGCGCCACAGCGCCGCCAGCGAGACCATCACGCAGAACAGCGCCGGCTGCACGATGTCCGAGCGGTCCCACAGCGGGTCGTCGGGCGCGGCGCGCAGGACGTCGTCGAGCTGCCAGTCGATGTGCGGCGACAGCGCCGCCTCGCACCAGCGCAGCGACTGCGCGAACAGCGGCGAGGCGGCCGCGAGCTCGAGCGCCATGCCCGGCCACTGCGAGCCCTGGCCGGGGAAGACGAAGGCGACCATGTTCTGTGCGGCGGCGTCCCCGCGCGCGACGCCAGGCGCGGGCTCGCCGGTCGCGATCGCGGCCAGGCCGCCGAGCAGCGCAGCGCGGTCGGCTCCGACGGCGACGGCGCGGCGCCCCAGCTGCGCGCGGCCCGCGACGAGCGACCAGCCGACATCGGCGGGTTCGAGCTGCGGGTGCGCCTCGAGCTGGTCGCGCAGCCGCGTCGCCTGCTCGCGCAGCGCGGGCTCGTCGTTCGCCGACAGGACCAGCGCCAGCGGCGCGCCGCTCACCGGTCGCCCTCCCCTGTGGCGGCGGATGTCGGCACAGGGCGTCTCATCGCGCGACGACCACGGCCGTTGCGACGATCCCGTCGCGCACGCCCCAGCGCCCACGCAGCTCGACGCCGCGCAGGGTCGCGGTGAACGTCCCGCCGTCGGCGTCGATCCAGACCGCCGCGTCCTCGAACGCCGGCGCGTCGCCGGTCAGCGGATACCAGGCCTTGAAGACCGCCTCCTTGGCGCTGAACAGGACGCGGTCCCAGCAGGTGCCGGCGCTGTTGGCGGCGAGCGCGCGCCGCTCCTGCGCGTTGGCGACGGTCGCCAGCACGCCCGCCGGCAGCGGCAGGTCGGGCTCGGCGTCGATCCCGACGGCGCGGATGTCGTCGGCGCGCGCGACCGCGCACGCCCGGTAGCGGGCGCAGTGCGTGATGCTGCCGACCACGCGAGCGGGCCACAGCGGCTCGCCGCGCGCCCCGCTGCCGACCGCGACGGCGGGCAGGCCGAGCCCGGCGAGCGCCCGCCGCGCGCAGGCGCGGCCGGTCTCGAACTCGCGGCGGCGCGCGGCGACCGCGGTTCCCAGCGCGCGCGCCTCCTCGGCGAACAGCTCCGTGCTGAGGTCGGCGCGCGTCGCGACCGCGGTCACGGTCGCGGGCACGAGCTCCTCGATCACAGGCGCCTCACGGCGGGCTCGTCGTCTGTTGTCGATGCATCCTCCACGGCGCGACGGATTGTCTCACGGCGCACCGTTTGCCCCGCTGTCGACGGGGAATCCGGCCGGATCCGGTCCGTGCGTGCCGGATGACGCCGCTGTGCGGGGAGTCCGATGCGGACGGGTCAGCTTCGACCGCGGACGACGCTGATGTCGCGTGATCGTCGAGTGGTGCATCTCTTCGTCTCACGCACAGAAATGCACCACTCAAGCGCTCCGCTCATCCCCCGCCGGCCCTGCCTCGAAAGAGCAGTGGATCAATCGCCGGCGCGGCGCGCCCGCACACCGGACACGACGAACAGCACGCCGACCGCTGCGGCGACCCAGAACACCCAGTCAAGGTTGCCGTCGCTCGCGGCCAGGAAGCTCGGAATCGCCCCAAAACATATGGCGAGGCCAGAAGACGATCCCGGGACAGCCCGGATGATCTTCGGCGTGTGGCGTGCCGGCGTTCGCTCGACAAGTGTGCGCTCGGAGCGAGAAGGGGCGCAGCGCTCGAGTGGTGCATCTCTATGTGTGAGACGAAGAGATGCACCACTCGACGATCGCGCGACATCCCGCTCAACCACGCGGACGCGCGCGACGGCGATGCGGCGATGCGCCGATGCGCCGATGCGGCGATGCGGCGAGGAGGAGTCGCCGCGGCAGTCGTGTCGAACGAAGGGGTGCATGCGACCCCACGCTCGACGTCGACATGCCACAAGCCGGTCCTCCAACTGGCTGGCCAGGGCCCGCGCCAGCCTTGCGCCTCGGCGGAAATGTCCCATATGAGCCGTTCGGTGATCGTTCCGGTGACGGGGCGTCGTCCCGGGGGGAGCGATCTTCATCGTGGTGTCGTGGTGCACTTCAGCAGCGCCGCGATCTGTCCGATGTCGTGCTGCTCGCCGCGGGCGACGCGCATCACGAGCGCGTACGCCTCGTCGTTGGTCAGGGTCACGCGAAGACCGTTCATGCCGTAGAGCGCGAGCGTCGCGGCCAGCGCGAGGCGCTTGTTGCCATCGACGAGCGGATGGTTGGTCGCCAGCGAATGCAGCAGCGCGGCCGCCTTGTGATGGATGTCGGCATACGCGTCCTCGCCGAACGCCGTCGCCTGGGGGCGCGCGAGCGCCGATTGCAGCAGGCCGTGGTCACGCACCTGCGGGGCCTGCCCGAGCGTGCGGTCGGCGATGTGCAGCAGATCGTCGAGATCGAGAAAGATCACTCGCCCAGGCGCCGGAGCGCCTCGGCGTAGCGCGGCAGGTCCTCGTCGAGGACCCGATCGAGCAGCTCGCGGCGACTGGTCTGTTCGATGTACACGCGGACAGCCTCCCGCGCGACCTCCTGCATCGACCGGCCCTCACGACGGGCGCGCTCACGCAGCGCCTGCGTCTCGTCGTCTGTCAACCGCAACGTCATCGCCATGAGCGGCATGGTATCGCCAGAGATACCATGTGTCGACGCGGCCATTCGCGCATGCGGGTGCGGTCGGGTCAGCGCTCTTGGCGTCGATCAGCCGCATCGCCGCCGCGGGCGGAACGTAGAGATGCACCACTCGAGCGCTCCCCCGCGCCTGCGACGCCCCGCCGACGGCTGCCGCGCTCGGAGGCCACGCGGGAACACCGCGCAGCAGCGCCGAAGGTTCGCCTGCGGCACGGCGACGGTCTCGGCGCCAGATCGGTGATTTCATGTCGAGAAGCTCTGACCGGCTCCGCTCACGAGGTGAAGGGCCACGACAGGCGCGGCCACGACACCAGGAGATCACGATGCCGAAGTACCTGCTGCTCAAGCATTACCGCGGCGGTCCGGAGCCGCACCATCCCTTCCCCCCGATGGATCAGTGGGCGCCCGAGGACGTGGAGGCGCACATGACCTTCCTGCGGCACGTCGGCGAGCTGCTGCGCGAGAACGGCGAGTACGTCGACGGGCAGGCGCTCACGCCGGCGCGCACCTGGGTGCGCTACGGCGGCCCGGATGCCGCGCCCGTCACCACCGACGGCCCGCTGCCCGAGACGAGCGATCTCGTGGCGGGCTGGTACATGATCGACGTCGAGTCGCACGAGCGCGCCGTCGAGATCGCGGCCTACGTGTCCTCCGAGCCGGGCCCGGGCGGCGAGCCACTGTACGAGTGGATCGACGTCCGCGAGGTCATGTCCGAGGCGCCGTCGCAGGACTGACGTGCGCGTGATCGACGAGCCGACGCGACGCTCTGCAGGAGGCGCTGCTGGAGGCGCTGCGGGTGTGGCCCAAAGCCCCGCCACGCGACCCCCGCGCGTGGCTGACCACGGTCGCGACCCGGCGGCTCGTCGACGCCCGCCGCAGCGAGGCCGCCCGTCAGCGCCGCGAAGAGACGGACGCCGCACGTCCCGAGCCGCGGGCGGGCGGGCCTGTCATCCCCAAGGCGGGCGACGACACCCTCTTTCTGCTCTTCTGCTGCTGTCACCCCGATCTCGCGCCCGCCTCCCAGGTGGCGCTGACCCTGCGCGCCGTCGGTGGCCTCACCACGCGGGAGATCGCCGACGCCTTCTACGTGCCGGAGGCGACGATGGCGCAGCGGATCAGCCGCGCCGAGCGCGCGTTGGCCGGGCCGCCCGCCCGCCGCCTGGACCAGCCCGGCGACCTCGCCGTCGTGCTGCGCGTGCTCTACCTCGTCTATACGGCCGGGCATACCGACCCGCCCGCCCGGACGGACCTGGCCGGTGAGGCGATCCGGCTCGCCCGCCACCTCACCCTCGCCACCGACGAACCGGAGGCGCGCGGGCTGCTCGCGCTGATGCTCCTCAACCATGCCCGCCTGCCGGCGCGACTGGACAGCGAGGGCCGGATCGTCACGCTCGACCGCCAGGACCGCGGCCTGTGGGACACCCGCGAGATCGCGGAGGGCGTACGCGTCCTGCAGTCAGCGCTGGCCGTCGCGCGCCCCGGCCGCTACCAGGTCGAGGCCGCGATCGCCGCCCTGCACGACGACGCGGCCGACGCCGAGCAGACCGACTGGCCGCAGATCCTCGCCTGGTATGACGACCTCGTCGCCCTCACCGACGACCCCGTGCGCCAGGACCCCGCCGCTGTGCTCGGGCGCGCGGTCGCGGTCGGCCACGTCCTCGGCGCCGCCGCCGGCCTGCGCGAGACCGACCGGCTGCGCGAGGTGCTCGGCGAGCGCCACCGCTGGCACGCCGTCCGCGGCCACCTGCACGAGCTCGGCGGCGACCTCGCTGCCGCCGCCACGGCGTACGCGGATGGCGCCGGCCGGGCGACGAACGTCGCCGAGCGCGACCACCTCGTCCGCCAGGCCGCCCGTACGCGGGCCGCGGAGCCACCGTCGAGCGCATGACGATCCACCGCATGGAGCACGTCGGCACAGTGATCGTCGAGTGGTGCATCTCTACGTCTCAAGCAAAGAAATGCACCACTCGATCGCTCCGACTGTTTCGCGCAAGGGGCGCGGTCGCCGCGCTCCCAGCGATCCCGCCATGCGCCGACCGGAAGCGCCGCAGCCGCAGTGCGTTGGCCACCACGGAGACGCTGGAGAGCGCCATCGCGACGCCGGCGAGCGCCGGGTTGAGCAGGCCGGCTGCGGCGATCGGCAGCGCCGCGACGTTGTAGCCGAACGCCCAGCCGAGGTTCTGCTTGATCGTGCGCAGCGTCGCGCGGCTCAGGCGGATCGCGTCGCCGGCGGCGCGCAGGTCGCCGGAGACGAGCGTCAGGTCCGAGGCTTCGATCGCGACGTCGGTGCCGGTGCCGATCGCCAGCCCGAGGTCGGCCTGCGCGAGGGCGGGTGCGTCGTTGACGCCGTCGCCGACCATCGCGACGGTGCGTCCCTCGGCCTGCAGGCGCTTGATGACGTCGGCCTTGCCTGCCGGCAGGACCTCGGCGATGACCGCGTCGATGCCGACCTCGGAGGCGACGGCACGGGCTGCCGTCTCGTTGTCGCCCGTCAGCAGGATCGTGTCGAGCCCGAGCGCCTGCAGCGACGCGATCGCCTCGGCCGACGTCGCCTTGACGGTGTCGGCGACGACGAGCACGGCACGGACCTCACCGTCCCAGGCGGCCATGACGGCGGTGCGGCCCTGCTGCTCGGCTGCCCGCCTGGCAGCGTCGAGCTCGGCGGGGATCGGCAGGCCGTGCCCGGCCAGCAGCGAGGGCCGACCGACCTGGACCTCGAGCCCGTCGACCGTGCCCTCGACGCCGAGCCCCTCGCGGTTGGTGAAGCCCTCGACGCCCGGTAGCAGCCCGTGCTCCTCACGCGCCGCGCCAGCGATCGCCTGCGCGATCGGGTGCTCGGAGGCGTCCTCGATGGCGCCGGCGATGCGCAGCACCTCGGCGCGGGTCGTGCCGGCGGCGGTCGTGACGGCGACGAGGCCCATCCTGCCGGTGGTGACGGTGCCGGTCTTGTCGAGCACGATCGTGTCGACCTTGCGGGTGGACTCGAGGATCTCCGGGCCCTTGATCAGCAGACCGAGCTGCGCGCCGCGCCCCGTGCCGACGAGCAGCGCGGTCGGTGTCGCCAGCCCGAGCGCGCACGGGCAGGCGATGACGAGCACGGCGACAGCGGCGGTGAGGGCGAACGTGAGGTCCTCACCGGCGCCGATCCAGAACCCGAGCGTCACGATCGCCAGGCCGATCACGACCGGGACGAAGACCGCCGAGATCCGGTCGGCCAGCCGCTGGACCGCGGCCTTGCCGGTCTGCGCGTCGGCGACGAGCGTGGCGATCTGCGCCAGCGCCGTGTCCGCTCCGACCTTCGTGGCGCGCACGACGATGCGGCCGCCGGCGTTGACCGATGCGCCGGCGACGTCGTCGCCGGGGTGCTTCTCGACCGGCAGCGATTCGCCGGTCAGCAGCGACTGGTCGACCGCTGAGCTGCCCTCCTCGACGACGCCGTCGGTCGCGACCTTCTCCCCGGGACGCACGACGAAGCGGTCGCCGACGGCGAGCTGCTCGACGGGGATGCGGTGCTCGTGGCCGTCGGCGTCGAGGACCGCGACGTCCTTGGCGCCGAGCTCGAGCAGCGCGTTGAGCGCGGCGCCGGCGCGGCGCTTGGCGCGGGCCTCGAAGTAGCGGCCGGCGAGCAGGAAGGTGGTGACGACGGCGCCGACCTCGAGGAAGATGTGCTCCTCGCCGGAGGCCTGCGGGATGAGCTCGAAGTCCATCGTCATGCCCGTCATCCCGGCGTCGCCGATGAACAGCGCATAGAGCGACCAGCCGAGTGCGGTCAGCGTGCCGAGGCTGATCAGCGTGTCCATCGTCGCCGTCGCGTGCTTGAGGTTCGCCCAGGCGGCACGGTGAAACGGCCACCCGCCCCACAGGATCACCGGCGCGGTGAGGTTCAGCACGAGCCACTGCCAGTTGTCGAACTGCAGCGCGGGGACCATCGAGAGCACGACGGCGACCAGCGCCGGCGGCGCCGCCAGCAGCAGGCGCCGGCGCAGCGCCGCGGTGGGGTCGGGCTCGGGCTGCTCGATGCGCGACCCGGCCGGGTCGTGCGACGGCAGCGTCGCGCCGTAGCCGGCGGACGCGACGGCGCCGATCAGCTGCTCGGGCGCGACCGTCTGCGCGTCGTACTCGACGCGCGCCTTCTCCGTCGCGTAGTTCACCGTCGCCGAGACACCCTCGAGCGCGTTGAGCCTGCCCTCGATGCGGACGACGCACGACGCGCACGTCATCCCCTCGATCGACAGCTCGACCTGCTCGGTCGCCTTCTCGTCGTGGTGCCTCATGGCTGCTTCACCTCCTGTGTGAAGGCCACCGTCTGCACGGTGCCCTCGTGCTTGAACTGTGCAAACAGCCGGTAGCGCCCCGCGGTCGGGAACGTCGCCGCGAAGTCGACCGCGTCGCCCTGCTGCGGACCGGTACCCGCGCCGTGACCGTGATCGGTCGGATGGACATGCAGGAACGCGAGGTCGCCGTCGCGCAGCGCGACGAGGTGCCCACCGGCTCCCAGATACGGCTCAGGCTGGATGGCACGCCCGTCCTTGGTGATCGTGAAGCGCAGGCCCGCCTCCTTGCCGGGCGTTGCATCGCGTGCGTCGAGGCGCACGTCATAGCCACCGTCGCTGACCGCGTCCGGCGCGGGCGACGGCAGCGACCGCACGTCCACTCGACCGTCGACGTACAGGTCGCCGGCCAGCGTCGTGGGCACGCCCTCGTGGGAGAAGTCCGCGAACAGGCGATATGCGCCGGCGACGGGCAGCGTCAGCCGGATCGACCAGCTGCCGTCGCGGCGCTGCTCGGGGTGCAGATGCGCAAAGGCGCTGAGGTCGCGCCGCACGACGACGAGGTGCATGCGCTTCGTGTGCTCGAGATCGAAGTCGCGGACCGTCTCGTCGCGCTCGTCGACGATGCGCAGGCGCACGCTCGTGGCCTGGCCGCGGCGCAGCTCGCGATTGTCGAGCACGAGGCGAAGACCGTTCTCGGCGACCGCCAGCCCGCGGACCGGGTGCGCCGTCTCCTGCGGCCCGCCGTCCTGCCGCGCTGCGCGCTCGTGCGCGCCGTCGCCCGCATGTCCGCTGCCGGTCTTCGTCGCGGCGTCGTCGACGTGCTCTGCGGGCGGCGCGCCACGATCGGGGGCGATCGCCGCACCGGCCAGGGCAGCGGCGCCGAACAGCACGGTGAGACCGGCGGCGAAGCCGCCGAGCTTGACCGGGGTGCTGGTCAGACGGCCCTGCGGGCGCCGTGGACGCCGGGTTCGGCGAGGTTCGGGGGACATCGCAACCACTCCTGTCGATACCGGGGGGGAGTATTAGGCGTCACGACTGTAGCATACCCCCGTGGGGTATTTGACAGCGCCGCCGGACAGCGCTACGGTTGCCCGAACCGGATACCCCCTGGGGGTATTCTCCACGACAACCGAAGGAGTTCGCGATGTGCGCGTCGGAGATCAAGAGCCAGCTTGCGAGCCTGCGCAACGAGCGGGCGCTCGCCGAAGTCGAGGGGCTGGCCGGCAACGCCGCCTACATGCGCGATCTGGACAGCGAGATCGCGGCGATGCGCGCCGCATTCGTCACGACGGCCGTGATCGAGATCGCGACGTCGCGCGCCGAAATGCTCGGCGCGAACTTCGGCTGACAACAGCCACCAAAGGCCCGACGCACACACCACATCCGAAAGGAGCAGTCATGTCCAACCTCAAGACCCTCACCGCATCCGCGCTCGCGATCGCGGCCCTGACGCCCGTGGCGGCCAGCGCCGCCGATGTCGCGCTGCGCGGCGCGCCGACGATGCGCCTCGTCGACGCCAACCACGCCACCCTCGCGTTCACGACCGATGAGCGACTGGCGCGCAAGGCCGACGGCACCTCCCGCATCCGCATCGTCTTCGCCAGCCCCAAGCAGAAGGTCTCGTCGGTCGTCGCACGCGGACGCCACGGCGACGACTACACCTACAGCGCACGCGTGACGTCGGCGAGCAAGCTGCGCGCGGGCGCAAAGTACACCGTCCGCTTCGGCGACGACGGCGTCACGCGCCGCGTCACGCTGCGCGACCCGCGCTGAGCCGTCGGCACCCATTCATCTCGTCGGGCCGCCGTGGGGCGGCTCAGAAAGGCACAACATGCAGACCGCACATCCGCGGCGCTGGGCGGCGCTTGCCGTCATCGCGCTCGCGCAGTTCATCGTGATCATGGACACCTCGATCATCGGCGTCGCACTGCCCGAGATCCGGGCTGACCTGGGATTTGACCCCGAGAACCTCTCATGGGTGTTCAACGCCTACGTCGTCGCCTTCGGAGGACTGCTGCTGCTCGGCGGCCGCCTGTCTGATCTGCTCGGCGCAAAGCGGATCTTCTCCGCGGGCTGGGCGATCCTCGCGGCCGGCTCGCTGGCAGCCGGGCTGGCCCAGACCACCGGCGTCGAGATCGCCGCGCGCGCCGCCCAGGGCGTCGGCGCGGCGCTCATCGCACCGTCGGCGCTGACGCTGCTGATGATGCTCTTCGGCTCCAACCCGAAGGAGCTCATGAAGGCGTTCGCGATCTACGGCGCCGCCGCCCCGGCGGGCGGCACGGCCGGGGTCTTCCTCGGCGGCGTGATCACGGAGTGGATCTCCTGGCCGTGGATCTTCTACGTCAACATCCCGATCGCGCTGCTCGCTTTGGCGCTGATCCCGTCGCTGATGCCGGCGGCGCCCGCTCGGCGCGGCTCGATCGACTTCGGCGGCGCGCTGACGGCGACGGCCGGGCTGGCACTGACCGTGTTCGCCATCGTCCGTGCGCCGGAAGCGGGCTGGGGCAGCTCGACGACGCTGTTGACGATCGCCGCCGGCGTCGCCGCCCTTGCGGTCTTCGTCGCCATCCAGGCGCGTCGCCGTGAACCGCTCATGCGCCTCTCGATCCTGCGGACGCCGAACCTCGCGGCCGCCAACCTCGCGCAGCTGCTGCTCGGAGCGGCGTGGATCCCGATGTGGTTCTTCCTGAACCTCTACCTGCAGCAGGTGCTCGGCTACGGAGCGTTCGAGGGCGGCGCCGCGTTGCTGCCGATGACCGCCGCGATCATGGGTCTGATGGTCGTCGTGGCGCCGCGGGTCGTCAACCGCTTCGGCTTCAAGACGCCGATCGTGGCCGGCATGCTGCTGCTCGCCGCCGGCATGGTCCTCATGTCGCTCGTGCGACCGGACGGCAACTTCGCCGCAGACGTGCTGCCCGCGTCGCTGATCGCGGCCGCCGGCATGAGCCTCGCGTTCATCCCGTCGCTGGGCACGGCGATCCAGTCCGCCAAGCCCGAGGAGGGCGGCCTCGCGGCCGGGATCGTGAACACGAGCTACCAGGTCGGGTCGGCGCTCGGACTGGCCGCCATGACCGCCGTCGCCGCCACCCGGGGCGCCGGGCGGCTCGGTGACGTCACCGCGCTGACCGACGGGTACTCCGCGGCGTTCCTCGGCGCCGCCGCGATCGCCGCCGCCGGCGCGCTGCTCGCGGCGCTGCTGCTGCACACACCGAAGGCGGCAGTGACCGCCCCATCCGACACCCCCGCCGACGATCGCCAGCCGGTCGCGGCCTGACGACCATCCAGCCGGGTCGGCGTGGCGCGGCCACGCCGACCCGACACGCGAGGAGTCGACTCGAGCAGGCGCCGCGCGACGATCGCTCTGCGCGACCGTCCCGCAGCGAACCTCCCCACCCGTCGCGTGCCACGATCGCTTCCCATGGCGCTCTTCTCATCCGAGCACGTTGCGGCGATCGCGGCCACGGCGATCGCTGCGTTGCTGCTCGTCATCGCCGCGCGCCGGGTCGACGATCAGGCAGCGACGCGGCTGGCGCGTGCCCTGGCGATCCTGATCCTCGCGGGCTTCGTCGTCGAGCACGCCACCTACCTCGCACGCGGCTCGTGGACGGTGCGCGTCAACCTCCCGCTGCAGCTCTCGGATGCCGTCACGCTCGTGGCGTTGGCGGCATTGTGGACGCCGCGCGCGGGCCTGCTGACGGAGCTCGTCTACTTCTGGGCGCTGAGTGCCTCGCTGCAGGCCGTCCTGACGCCGGACCTCGGCGACACGTTCCCCGACCTCCTGTACTTCACGTTCGTCGTGGTGCATGCGGGCGCGGTCGCCGCCGCCTGCCTGCTCGTGTTCGGGATCGGATGCCTGCCGCGCCGCTGGGCGGTCTGGCGCGTGTACGCCATCACGATCGCGTTCGCGGCGCTCGCGGCGATCGGCTGCCTCGTGACCGGCGGCAACTACATGTTCCTGCGCCGCAAGCCGGCCGGCGGCTCGATCCTCGACCTGTTCGGCCCGTGGCCGTGGTACATCCTCGGCGCCGCCGCGCTCGGGCTCGCGCTGCTGCTCGTGCTGGAGGCGATCGCGCAGATGATCGCGCGCGCTGACTCGGGACGACGCGCCGCGGAGGACCTCCGGTGAGCGACCGGCCGGCCGCCGGACGAGCCTGCAGGCGCGGGCGCGAGGCCCCCAGGCGCGTGCTGCGCACGACGCTGCGCTGGCTGGCGCTCGCCACGAGTGCGCTGATCGCCCTGCTCCTGATCGAGGCGCTGATCGCGGTCATCACCGTGCCCGACGACGGCTATCGCGCGCCATCGCCCGCGGCGCGGACCTTCGGTAGCACCGGCGCGCAGCGGCCGCGCCTGCGATACGTCGTGCTCGGCGACAGCACGGCGACCGGTCGCGGCGCGCCCTACGAGCGCGGCATCGCGGTCGCCACCGCCCGCCATCTCACCGCGCGCAGCCCGGTGACATTGACGAACCTCGCCGTCTCCGGTGCGCGCTTCGGCGACGTGCGCCGCGGCCAGCTTCCTGCCGCGGTGCGCAGCAGGCCCGACGTCGTGCTCGTCGCGGCCGGCGCCAACGACGTCACCGGCCTGACCCGGTTGCGATCGGTCCGTTCCGACCTCGAGCAGATCGTCGACCG
Organism: Solirubrobacterales bacterium; assembly: GCA_038255395.1. Taxonomy (GTDB): domain Bacteria; phylum Actinomycetota; class Thermoleophilia; order Solirubrobacterales; family Solirubrobacteraceae; genus CADCVQ01. Next base: position 59,655 of record JBBSLI010000004.1, on the reverse strand, counting down.
GCTGCGCGCGGCGCGCAGCGACGTCGCGATCGTCGTCACGGCCTCGCCGGACGTCGGCGCGGCGCCGCGCCTCGCACAGCCGCTGCGGATGGTGGCGGGCTGGCGCACGGAGCAGGTCAACGGCGCGATCAAGGACGTCGTGCGCGAGCGCGGTCTCGTGCTCGCCCCGATCGCCGCGCGCACCGGCCCGCTGTTTCGCGCCGACCGGTCACTGTTTGCGGCCGACGACTTCCACCCGTCGGCGGCGGGCTACGCGACCTGGGTGCCGGTGATCGAGACGGCGCTCGACCGTGCTCTCGTCCGGCGCCTGCAGCTCGGGGGTGATCGCCGCTGATCGCGAGCAGGAGAGCGCTGCTCCTCGCGCGTCGCGGGTGCGGTCGGGTGTTCGCTCGTGACGTCGAGGAACCGCATTGCTGGGGCGCGCGGCCGCGGGGTCGGGCGCGATGTCAGCTGATCGTCGAGTGGTGCATCTCTGTGTCTCAGACGACGACATGCACCACTCGACCGCTCCGCCCCGTCTCGCGCATCTCGAACCTCTCGCCGGCGCGTCGCGGCGCTTCCCCTGTTCGTCCGTTGCAGCAGCCACGCGCGGCGAGACGGAGGCGCTCGCCTCCGTCGACACGACGGGCTACGGTTTCTGCTCGCGCATGCCCTTGACCGCCGTGGAGATCTCCTCGGCGTCGAGCACGTCGGCCATGACGCCGATCTGGTCTTCCCAGACATCGTCGTCGATCTGGCTGCGGAACTGCTCTTCGAGCGCGTGATACACGGAGAGACCCAACTGGGCCTCGGCCAATGCACCTGCATAGGTCGGATCGCCGAGAACAACGGTCTCGGCGGCGATCTCTGCGCTCTCCGCATCGGGAGCTCCGAGAATGACGAGCAACTGCTCGTTCCCGTGCTCGTCAGCGAGGCGCTTGATCGCTTCCTGGCTATTGAGGTCCATGGCCCCCGAGGCCGTTCAGACGAAGCACTCTGTCGACGCGAAGACGACGTTTCCGCCGGCGCTCTTGACGCATTCGGCAATCGCGGGGCCCGCGATCCCGTCGCGCTCGCCGAGCACGATGACCTGCTTGTTCTCGAACATAGGTGCTAATTCACCTCTTCTCGCATGTCGTCGAGGCTCTTGTCGAGCCAGGTGTTGAGTTCTGTCGGGGTGATGGTCGAGGCCGACAGCCGCGCCACCTCTTCCCCGTCGCGCATGAGCAGGAAGGTCGGCAGCCCATGGACCTTGAGCCGGATACAGACCCGGCGGGCCTTGGGAGCCTCGAGCATGACGACCGCCAGGTCGTCCCGGGCCTCGGCCAGCTTCTCGACGTGGGGCTTCAGCGCCAGGCACGGCCGGCAGTCCGGGCCCCACACATCGACGAGCGTCGTGCCGCTCTCGACCAGCTCGTCGAAGTTCTCGCGCGTCGCCTCGGCTACCGATCCCATCCGCTCATCCCTCCGTGTCGTCGTTGGTCTCGAGCAGCACGCTCATGCCATCGGACTGCTCGGACATCCGCCCCAGAAACAGGCTGCCCTTGGCGATCAGCTGTACCCGTCGCGCGCCCCCATCCATCAACCGAGCGCGCGCGTGCGGAACGTAGCACAGGGCCGAGGCAATATGACCCTGCGTCGGAGCGAAGCCGGGCATCCCCCGTTGCTCGACGAACTCGCCCATGTCCGCCCGGCCCAGCTCGCCCTTGCGCACGGCCAGGGCGGCGAGCACCTTGTAGTTGCGCGCCGGGACGTCGCCCGAGCCCTGGGGCTCGGTGATCTCGGGATTGTGCAGCTCGGTGGCGTAGTCGTCGACGTCGAGCATCCCCAGGCCGAGACGGTCGAGGGGTGCGATCGAGAGGGCCTCCATGATCTTCGGGTTCGATGACCCGGCGGCCACCGGATGCACGCCCACGGAGTCCAGCCGCACGCGCGGCGAGCGGCCGTCGTCGGCCTCCACGAGCAGCGCGCATGCGCCGAGCACGTCCTCCAGCACCGGCAGGTCGTGCTTGAGGTGGCCCTGGAACTTCATCCCCAGCTTCGGGAGCGAGCCGCCCGCGATCACGGCGACGCGCTTGAAGACCCCCGCGGCGACGAGGCTGCTCGCGATGACCAGCGCCGGGACCGGGGCGGCGCAGAAGTTCTTGACGTCTGCGCCCGAGGCGTTGTTGCAGCCGGCCGATGCCGCCACCGTCTTGGCGAGGTTGCCGCCACCGCGCTGGTAACGGTCCCCGATCGCCTCCTCGCCGGAGCCGATGACGTAATCGATCGAGTCGGGGTCGATGCCGTTGTCGGCGAGCAGGCGCAGGAGCGCCAGCGTCGCGCTCGCCTTCCCCGCGAGGTTCTCGAGCAGCACGTCCGCCGTCAGGGCGCCGTCGCTCTCGTGGGCGCGACGGATCGCCCCGGCGAGGCGATCGGCGCCCAGATGCAGTCCCAGCGACCCCGCCTCGGCGGCCACGGCTTCGGCGTCGCCGCCGGCGGCCGCCACGCGCTCGAGGTCGAAGTGCTCGGCGAGCGGATGGCGGGCGAGCCGCTCGGCGATCGCGGCGGCCTCCTGCGCACCGAGCTTGACGAGGTTGAAGTCGTCGACCGCCGCCAGCAGGCCGAGGAACTCGTCCTCGGGCATGAGCTCACCGACGCCGGCGAAGCGGCCCGCACCGTTGGGAGCGGCGCCGACCCACGGTCGCTCCGGCAGGGCGCGCGGATGGACGGCGCCGAGGAACGCCTGGTGGGGCGCGTAGGCCACCGCCTGCTCGAACGTGCGCAGGGAGCCCAGGAACGCCGCCTCGACCTCCGGGCTGCGCCCCAGCTCGCGAGACGGCTTGGAGCCGTGGCGGCAGAGGCCGGGGACGTGGGCGAGGACCGCGCTCGCGGCCGAGATCACTGGCGTGGGCATGTGGTTCCTATTGAACAGGATCGCCGTCGAAGACGGTCGGCTCGCTCACCGGTGTGGCGACGGCGAGCAGCGCCCGCTCGAGCAGCCGGCGGCGCCAGGCGCGCTCCTGCTCGGGCCCGAGCTCAGGGTCTCCCGTCGGGAAGGGGATGCCGCGGGTCGGCACGATGCGCGGCGCGCCCACGCGCTGCGCGATCGAGACGAGGTTGCACAGCAGCGCGGTGGGGATCCCGGCGCGCTCCAGTTCCTTCGTGAGCGTTGACCCGCAACGCGTGCCGGTTCCTCAGGTGGCGGTGAGGATGACCGCCTCGATGCCCCGCTGGCGCAGCTCGGCGGCCCACTCCATCCCGAAACGGCGCGCGTCGGCGACCGTCGTGCCGTTGCCCGTCGTCCCCAGGTACTCGCCGTGCAGGCGTCCGATCGCGCCGTCGCGCTCCATCTCGCGGGCGACGTCGAGCGGGAGGATGCGGTTGGGATCGGCGTTGGCCCACTGGGTCGAGAAGCCGCCGTGCACCGATTCGAAGCTGCCGGCCTCGGCCGAGTCGAGTCCGTCGAGCGAGTGGCGCACCCACTTGGTGGCGCGCGCGGACTCCAGGCGGTCGGGGTTGCCGACGGGCACGAATCCGCCTTCGGTCACCAGCGCGAACACCGCTTCGGAGGCGTCGGCGATGGGCGCGGCGGGCGTCACGCTGTCGAAGTCGGGCAGCGGGATCTCGGTGGCATCCCGGTCGCCGCCGAGCCGCGTGAGGACGAGGGCGACGGCGCGCTCGGCCGCGCTGCGCTGCGCCAATCGGTTGACGCGCGCGACCGGGCCGATGCGCCCATCCTGCGCGGTGAGCTCCTCGCCCGCGGCGACCTTGAGGGCCGCCGCGGCGAAGCGTTCGAGCGAGTCCTTCATCTGGCGTGCGGTCAGGCCGCTTTCGACGACCGACGTGCCGGCAGCCTCGCCCAGGCCGGGGTTCTCGGGATGCATGCAGGCCAGCCCGTGCAGGCCCGCCTCGCTGGCCGCCGCGGCGATCCGCGCGCACGCCATGCCGTAGCGCCCGCTGGTGAAGGCGGGCCCGGCGATCACCATCTCGGCTCCGCGCTCGCGCGCTCCCGCGATGAGCTCGGCGGCGAACTCCGGGTGCGAGGCGGCGAAGTCGTCGCCGCAGACGGCGGTTGCGACGATCTCGTGCTCGTCGCCCAGCAGGCCGGCGAGCTTGCGCCCGGGTCCGACGGCCCCGTCGCGCAGTTCCGGCCCCGTGCCCGCGGAGTCTTCGCCGCCCATGCCGGCGAAGAATTGGTTGACGTAGTGGACGATGCGCATCAGCCGGTCTCCGCGCAGGTCAGGCGGCCCCAGCCAAGCGTGCTCTGCGCGCAGTAGATGGCGGCGACCGGCAGCTCGACCGCGTCGGTGGACGGCTGGTCGAGCAGAGCGATGCGGTCGCGGCCAAGCGCGCGGTCGACCGCGGGCAGCGTCATCCGCTCGTCGTAGTTCCCGGTGCTGACGAGGGCTGTGGCCTTGGTCGGCGGAACCACGAGTGGGGGGCCGGTCCCGTCGCGTCCCGCCATCTCGGCCAGGATCCCGACCGCGGTGATCCCCTCCTCCTCGAGGCGATCCAGCTTCAGTGAGACGTCGGCGTCGGCGTTGCCGCCGCCCTCCTTCGTCGCGATCGCCGCGTCGAGTCGCAGGTGCTTGCACAGCCGCGCGGCGTGCGCCGACACGAGCTCCTTGTCCGCCTGATTGACGGGCTCGGGGCACAGCACGAGCGCCGCCAGCTCGAGGTCTTCGCAGGCGCGCAGGGCGGCGACCACCGGATGCGTCTGGTGCAGGTACGTCGGGTTCTTCAGCGCCGGGTGGCCGTACTGGCCGCTGACCACGGCGCCGTCATCGAGCTCGCTGGGCGAGATGACGGTCGGCAGGCCGCCCGACAGGCTGCGCCCGTAGACGAAGACGTCCTTGAACCTGCCCTGCGTCTGCAGGTTGAGGATGACGCCGACGCGTGGTGTGCCGTTCGCGGTCGCTGTCGCGGGATCGGACAGCTCCTCGACGGCGTCGGGCTCGGCGTCCAGCGCCGCCTCGGCGAGGTGGGCCGCGACCTTCACGAGCCCGCGGCGCAGCGCCGCGTCGACGTCCTCCCAGGAGGCGTCGTCGGCGGGCGTCCATTCGACGACGAGATTGTGCGTCGCGGCGAGCGGCGACAGCGGCGCCGCCGGCCCCGACATGTCGATGACCGCCTCCTGGGCACGGGGCACGTAGCCGGCGGCGAGCACGGCGGCGCCGCGCAGCACGTGGGTGGTGCCGCGCCCCACGGGCATGGCGGGGCCCAGCAGTCCCGGGAACACGCCGCCCCCGCCGGGCCCCTTGGAGCACGGCTGGATCGCGTCCAGGGCGCCGACGATCCGCACGGAGTCGCCGGGAGCGGCGCAGCCCAGCCGGACCTCGGCGAGCGCGGGGTCGCGCAGGAGGCCGCGCACGCTCTCCTCGCCGACGGCGAGGCGCCCCGCTTCGTAGCTCGTGTGCTCGCCCAGGACGAGCTCGCGCACGACGTGGACCATCCGTGTCAGCCCGGCATCCGCGTGCATTGCCCTGATCCTTTCAGATGTCACCGACGCCGGCACTCCTGCCTGCCGGTGCGCGACGGAGCCGGTGATGGCGCGACGTCTGGCGTGGGCCGCCAGGTCGCCGGCGGTCCGTCAGCGGGTAACGTGCGGACGCGAACCGATGTGCTCCGCCGCCCCTCCCATGCCTGGCCCGGCCGCGCGCCCGTGAGCGATCCTCAGGCCGCGCCACCGATCGCGCTGACGTCGCTCTCGCACGGCGCGGGCTGCGGCTGCAAGCTGCCGGCCGCGGCGCTGCTGCCGATCGTCCGGGGGCTCCCCACCGTCGACGACCCGCGGCTGCTCGTGGGATCGAACACCGCCGACGACGCCGCGGTCTTCAGGCTGACCGACGAGATCGCGCTCGTGCTGACGATCGACTTCTTCACCCCGATCGTCGACGACCCCTACGACTTCGGGCGCATCGCCGCCGCCAACGCGCTGTCGGACGTCTACGCGATGGGCGGGGTGCCGCTGGCGGCGATGAACGTCGTCGCGTTTCCCCTCGAGCAGCTCGGTGGCGACATCCTGCGCGAGATCCTGCGCGGCGGCGCAGACCTCGCGGCGACGGCGGGGATCGCGGTCGTCGGCGGTCACTCGATCGACGATCCCGAGCCGAAGTACGGCATGTCGGTCACCGGCACCGTGCACCCCGACGAGCTGATCTCCAACGCGGGCGCGCAGGCCGGCGACGTGCTCGTCCTGACCAAGGCGCTCGGCGTCGGCGCGATCACGACGGCGCGCAAGCGCGGCGTGCGCGACGACGACCTGCTCGCACGGGGAGTCGCGACGATGACCGCGCTCAACGACAAGGCGTCGGCCGCGGCGCGCGCGGCGGGCGCGCACGCGATGACCGACGTCACAGGCTTCGGGCTGCTCGGCCATCTGCACTCACTGGGGCGCGCGAGCGGCGTGGCGGCGGTGATCGACGCCGCGGCCGTGCCGGCGATCGACGGCGTGCTGGACCTGCTCGCGGGTGACGACGCCGTCTCGGGCGGCAGCCGCCGCAACCGCGAGTACGCCGAGACGTTCACGACGTTCGGCACGGGCGTCGAGGAGCCGCGGCGGCGCCTGCTGTGCGATGCCACGACGTCGGGCGGGCTGCTCGTCGCCGTCGCGCGCGAGGCCGCGGCGTCGCTGCCGGGCCCGATCGTCGGCGAGATCGTCGCCGGCGAGCCCGGCGCCATCTCGGTGCGATGATCGCCCTGCTGCGGCTGCAGCACCCTGGAGCGGCCCGGGCCCGGTGGCCCATCCGGTCTTCAAAACCGGCGGGGCGCGGCATCCCGCGCTGGAAGGTTCGACTCCTTCGCCGTTCCGTATGACCGACCGCGACCGGCTGCGCGAGCTTCCGTCCGTCGACCGGCTGGCGACCGCGGTCGCGCGTGCCGAGCTGCAGGCGCGGCGCGATGAGATCCTCAACGGCACCGATGCAGGCGATGACACCACGGTCGACCTCGTCACGCGAGCGCGAGCGCGGCTGAAACCGCACCTGCGACGTGTGCTCAACGCGACCGGCGTCGTCGTCCACACGAACCTCGGCCGCGCGCCGCTCGCCGCCGACGCGCAGGCCGCCGTGGCGGCCGCCGCGAACGGCTACTGCAACCTCGAGCTCGACCTCGCGAGCGGCGAGCGCGGCTCGCGGCACGCCCATGTCGAGGAGCTGCTGTGTGAGCTGACCGGCGCGCAGGCGGCGATCGCGGTCAACAACTGCGCGGCCGCGGTGCTGCTGGCCTGCGCCGCGCTGGCGGGCGGCCGCGACACCGTCGTGTCGCGGGGGCAGCTGATCGAGATCGGCGGCGGCTTCCGGATCCCCGAGATCCTCGAGGTCGCGGGCACGCGGCTCGTCGAGGTGGGCACGACGAACCGCACGCGCCGCGCCGACTATGCGGCGGCTCTTGCTGCGGGAGGCGAGCGCATCGGGGCGATCCTGCGCGCGCATCCCTCGAACTTCCGGACCGTCGGCTTCGTCGCCGAGGTCGAGATCGAGGAGCTGTGCGGCCTCGGTGTGCCCGTCGTCGACGACGTCGGCTCCGGCGTGCTCACGGACGACCTCGAGCTGTTCGCCGGCGAGCCGCCGGTGCGCCGATCGGTCCGCGCCGGTGCCGCGCTCACGGCGTTCTCCGGCGACAAGCTGCTCGGCGGGCCGCAGGCCGGGCTCCTGATCGGCCGGCGCGAGGCGGTCGAGGCGTGCCGCCGCCATCCGCTCGCGCGGGCCGTGCGGATCGACAAGCTGTCGCTCGCCGCGCTCGAGGCGACCCTCGCCCTGCATCGCGACCCGGCGGCCGCGCGCCGCGCGTTGCCGGTGCTCGCGATGCTCGAAGCCGACGACGCGACGCTCAGCAGGCGCGCACACGAGCTCGCAGCGGCGACCGGCGGCACCGTCGTCGCCTCGACGGCGCGCGTCGGCGGCGGCGCGCTGCCGCTGCTCGAGCTGCCGGGGCCGGCGGTCGCGCTCGACCCCGGCCCGGCCGGCGCAGACGCGCTCGCCGCGGCCCTGCGGGCCGGTGACCCAGCGGTCGTGGGCCGCATCCACGGCGGCCTGCTGCTGCTCGACCCGCGCACGCTGACCGACGCCGAGGCGCGCGACGTGGCGCTCTCGGTCCGCGCCGCCGTATCGCCGTGAGCGCCGAGCACGCGGCCCTGACGCTCGGGACCGCCGGCCACATCGACCACGGCAAGACGGCGCTCGTGCGCGCGCTGACCGGCGTCGACACCGACCGCCTGCCGCAGGAGAAGGCGCGCGGCATGTCGATCGAGCTCGGGTTCGCCCCCCTGCTGCTGCCCGGAGGGCGGCACGTCTCGGTCGTCGACGTGCCCGGCCACGAGCGCTTCGTGCGGACGATGGTCGCCGGAGCGACCGGGATCGACTTCCATCTCATGGTCGTCGCCGCCGACGACGGCGTGATGCCGCAGACGCTCGAGCATGCGGAGGTGCTCGCGGCACTGGGGATCGAGCTGGGCGTCGTCGCGATCACCAAGTGCGACCGCGCGTCCCCGGAGCGAGCCGCCGCTGAGGCCGCCGAGCTGCTTCCCGGCGCCGAGGTCGTGGCGTGCTCGGCGCGCACGGGCGCCGGCGTGGCGGACGTCGCGGCGGCGCTGGAGCGCGTCGCGGAGCACGTGACGCCGCGGGGCGACGGTCGCCGGGAGGGCGCGGCCGTGCTGCACATCGACCGCGCGTTCACGATCCACGGCGCCGGAACGGTCGTCACGGGAACGCTGTGGTCGGGCACCCTGGCGACGGGCGACACGCTGACCCTGCTGCCCGCGCAGCGCCACGTCCGGGTGCGGTCGCTGCAGGTTCACGACCAGCCGGCCGAGCGGGCGCACGCGGGCCAGCGCGTGGCGGTGAACCTCGCCGGGATCGCCCTGCGCGACGTTGACCGCGGCGATGCGCTCGCCGACCCGGCGGCCGAGGTCGTGCCGACGCAGGTCATCGACGCGGCGCTGGACCTGCGCGACGATCTGCACGGCCGGCGCGTCATGGTGCATCACGGCACGCGGGCGGTGCCCGCCCGGCTGGCGGCGCTCGGCGCCGGCCTGTGGCAGGTGCGCCTCGAGGCACCGCTGCTCGCCGCCGCGGGCGACCGGCTCGTCGTGCGCTCGGTCGCGCCGCCCGACACGCTCGCCGGCGGCACGGTGCTCGATCCGCGGGCCCGGCGGCATGGTCGCCGCCCGGACGTGCTGGCGCGCCTGGAGCGGCTCCGGCGCGGCGAGCCGGAGCCTTCGCGCGCAGTGCCGCCGGCAACCGCCGGACCGCCCGCTCCGGCGACGGCCGTGGCCTCATCGGCACAGGCGCTCGACCCTGGCGCGACCGAGCTCGCGGAGCGGCTGCTCGCGGCCGGCCACGAGCCGCTCTCGCGCGCAGAGTTGGGTGCTGCCACGGCGCATCTGCCCGCGCTGATCGGAGCGGGCGCCGCCGTCCGGATCGGCCGTGACCTCTACGCGCACCGCGACGCCCTCGCGGTCGTCACCGATCGCGTCGGCGCGATCATCGCCAACGAGGGCGCCGTGACGCTCGCGCGCCTGCGCGACGAGCTCGGGACGTCGCGCAAGTACGCCGAGGCACTGCTCGAGCATCTCGACCAGGCGCGCTATACCAAGCGCCTACCCGACGACCGGCGGGTGCTGCGCCGCCGGCGGTGAGCCGATCGGACCACGCACCTCCACTGCGCGCGGCGACGGCCCTGCACGACGAGCGCGACGGTCTGTGGCGCAGATCCGAAGTGCGTGGCCGTCACATGGCACCTGGGGCCGGCTCGGTCACTTCCTGGCCGGCTCGGTCTCCGCGAGCGCCCTGCGGATCTCCGGCGCCAGCAGCTGGGCCATGATCGCGGTGCCCGAGATGTTCAGGTGCACGCCGTCGGCGTCGCGCACGCGCACGTCGCGGCCGCGGTAGCGGATGACCTCGGTGTAGACGCCCGCCGGCGCGAAGAGCTGGTCGACGCGGATCACCTTGACGCCCGGCAGGCCCGCGGCGGCGCCCTCGATCGCGACCGTGATCGCGCTCGTGATCTGCAGGCGGACGGGATCGCGCGGCAGCGGCGGTGTCAGCCAGAACACGCGCCCGCGCCCGCGGCGCAGGTAGGTCAGCATGATCGAGCGCACGCGCGCGGCGTAGAGCGAGATCCACGGCTCGCCGCAGCAGTCGACCTGCTCCCCCGCCGGACCCGTCAGCTGAAATCCGTCGAAGGCCGCGCCGATCGACATGACGCTGACGCGCTGGTGGTAGCGCTTGGTCTGCCGCGTCGCGTACGTCGCCCAGAAGTCGCCGCGGCTGATCGCGCTGCCGAGCTGGATGTCGCTGCGCAGCGTCGCGTCGTCGACGAGCTCGTCGGACAGGTAGCCGTCGATCCCCTGCATCGTCGAGTCGCCGGTGGCGAGCACCGACGGCAACGTCACCGCGCGGACCTTCGTGTCGCCGCCGACGGCGACGAAGCGGCGCACACGGTGGTCGCGCACGCGCAGCTCGACGCGCCAGCGCCCGCGCTTCTCGGGGCGGAAGCGGCGCGTCGCGACGGCGACGGCGCGCGCGAACGCGACGGTCCGGCACGTGCGCTCACCGCCCGGCGGCGTGATGCACAGCTTCGGCCTGATGGCGCCGATGTTCCAGCGGTCCAGCACGCGCACGCGAGCCAGCTTCCCCGGCGCGATCCGCTTGGGCGCCTCGACGCGGAAGCGCTGCGCGCAGGAGGGCGTGCGCACGCCATACCTGCCGGTCGCGGTGCTGCCGCCGGGCAGCGTGACGCGCGCCTCGAAACGACGCTCGAGACGGTCACAGGACCACGTCGTGGCGTCGTTCAGCGTCGTCACGCTGCCCGCCTGCGCGCGCGCCCGGCCGAGCGCCCTGCGCGCGTCGCCGACGCGCTCGAAGTACTGCACCTCGCCGCCCTGAGCACCGAAGAACAGCAGGCTGATGACGCCGACCTGCGTCGAGTCGGCGGCGAACGCGGTCGCCGGCTCCTGCGCGGACGCCGACGCGGGCACCGCCGCCAGGGCCAGCGCCACGACCGCGCAGCAGACCGGCGCGCGTCTCACTGCAGCGTCTCCACGTTCTGGACCATCTCACGCGAGCAGCGATCGCCGCCGGGCAGGCCGGGCCGCAGGCGGAACACCCGGTACCGATCGAGCGTCATCACCGGCGCGCCGACGGCGTCGAACGGCGTGCGCCAGTCATCGTCGACGAGCACGTAGTCCGCCGCCCGCGAGACCGCGACATGCGGATAGCTCGTCTCGAGCACCGGCTTCTGCGAGCACAGCGGCTGGCCGCCGAGCATGATCCCCGCCCACAGCATCCGCCCGTCCGCGGGGATGTCGAGCCGCAGCGACGCGTCCGGCGGCAGCTTCGCGTCGACGGAGCGCAGCTCGAGCAGGCTCTTGGGCAGCTGGTCGAACGTCTGCCCGATCTCGTCGGCGGCGCTCGTGCGCGCGGCGCCGATCACGAGGATCAGCGCGATCGCGCTGACCCACGCGTACCTGAAGCGCGACAGGCCGACGGCCGCGACGGCGATCCCGATCGGCGCGACGAAGGCCAGCGCCTTGAAGTGGAAGTACCAGCCGTACTCGCGCGGGCGGAAGAACAGCGCCGCCAGGACGCCGAAGACGAGCACGATGCCCAGGCCCCAGCGCACGTCGCGCGGCGCGCGGCGCAGCCCGAGCACGAGCCCGAGCATCAGCAGCGCCAGCGCGATCGCCGTCGCGCCGGCGTCGCCGAGGCCGAGGAAGTAGCGCTCGGGGATGAAGCCCGGCAGGTCGCCGCCCCAGTTCGCCAGCGAGCCGCCGTAGTTGAGCAGGCTCATGACCGAGCCGGCCTTCTCGAAGACGCCCTTGACGGGACCCGACAGCAGCAGCAACAGCAGCGGGACGATCCAGATCAGGTCCTTGCGGCTGCGCATGCGCGGCAGCGCGATGACCCGCAGCCCGCGCCGGCGGCGCTCGAACGCGATGAACACGACGATCGCCATGAGCGGGACCGGCAGCGCGAGCGGATAGGCGAAGGCGAGCAGGGCGAGGAACGCCCCCAGCAGGATCCAGCCGCCGAGCGTGCCGCGGCGCACGACATGCCAGGCGAGCACGATCGTGAACGGCATCGCCATGAAGCCCCAGATCTGGTTGAAGTACGGGTGCATCGCCGTGAACAGCGCCATCCGGTTGAGGCCGATCAGCGCCATCGCGGCGGCCGCCGCCCACGCGCCCGCGCCCAGCAGCTCGCGCGCCAGCAGCCAGAAGCCGAGCGCCGCGAGCGCGAGCAACACGCCCGCCATCGTCGCGATCACCGCGTAGGGCGCCAACCCCGCGACCTTCGCGACCGCACCGAAGGCGAGGTAGATCGGCGGCTTGGAGTTCCACACGAGCGGCACCTTGTCGACCGGCGCGTCGACGTTGATCGTGCCGGCGCGGTTGTCCTGCAGGAACATCGCGGTGCCGACGGCGAGGTGGGCGTCCGAGCCGTTGCCGATCACCGTCGCGAAGCCCGCGCGGAACATCGGCAGCAGCGCGACCATCGTGATCAGCAGCGCGATGTACAGCGCCACGAGCAGCGTGCGCCAGCTCGCCGCGCCCGCCGGTGCCGCGCGCGTCGCCGGGAAACCCGGGTCGCGCCGCAACGCGTGGGCGGCGAGCGCCGCGCTGGCGGCGAGCACGATCGGCAGGGCGACGTCGAACGGCACATGCGCATAGGTCAGGACGGTCAGCTCCAGCGCGGTCGCGACGGCGCCGACCGGCAGCACCCACAGCAGCTCGAAGCGGCGCAGGCTCGGCGGCAGCAGCAGCCGCGCCGGGCCGAAGCCGGCAAGCCCGAAGACCGCGACCGTCGCCGCCCCCGCGCGCAGGACGTCGTTGAGCCCGCCCTTGCCGACGACGCCGGTCGATCGCGCCAGTGCGACCGCCGACAGGCTCGCGGTGACGAGCGCGACCCAGGCGAGCACGCGGTTGGAGCGCGGCGTCAGCCCGGGCGGGACGTCGGCGGGCGGCCCCGCGGGAGCGTCGCCCACGGGCGGCGGCGGCGGGCCGTCGAAGCCGCTCGTCTGCGCGAGCTCCGCGGACGCGCGGTCGTCGGTCGTGACGTCCATCGGCTGCATTGTCGAGGACCGGCGCCGCGGCGCGCGCCACGCCTCGCTGCCGAGGCTCAGGGCTCTGTCCTCGCCAGCCGTGCGCGCAGCAGGCCGGGGCCGTCGCCGGCGGGCGGGCGGTCCTCGTCGATGCTCGCGTAGATGTCGTGGTCCGCGCGCAGGCCGTTGCGCGCCGACCACCGCACGGTCCAGCCGGCGAACCGGTCGGCGACGTCCCATGTGAGCGAGTGCGGCTCGGTGGCGGTCGGCGCGTGGCCGACCTCGACGGTCAGCAGCCACGTCGCCCCGGGTGCGGCGACGCGCGTGATCTCCGCGACGGCGGCGTCGACATCGTCGACGTGGTCGAGCGAGTTGAGCGTCGCGACGACGTCGAAGGACGCGTCGGGGAACGGCATCCGCTCGGCGGGTGCGGCGGCGTACTGCATCGCGTGGCGTTCGATCCCGAGCTCGCGGTAGCGCTCGACGAGCGGGTCCAGGCCGACGCGTTGCGCGGCGTTGGCGGCCCATTCGAGGCTGCCGCGCGGGCCGCAGCCGACGTCGAGCACGCGCTTTGCATCGAAGAAGCTGCGCTCCAGGCCGAACTGCGCCGTGAACACGTGCTCGTAGTGGGCGTTGCCGAGCACCCCTTCGAGCACGGCGCGGTCGTTCCAGTAGACCATCTCGGCGTCGCCCTTGGACGGGGGGCGCAGCCTGCGCCGCAGCCGCGCAAGGGTCGATCGCGCCATCGGGGCGAGGCTATCAGCGGCTCGGCGTGGCGGCAGGGAGCGGCGGAGCGGTTGATTAGGCTGCGACACCTCGATGCCCTTGCAGGACTTCCTCGCCGGCACGGCGCTCCTGCTCGTCATGCTCGCCGCGGTGGGGGTGGCGACGGCGCTCGTCGTGCGCCGCCGCCTGAGGCACCTCGACCCGCTCGAGACGGCGCTGGCGAGCGTCGTCATCGGGACCGCGCTGCTGATCGCCGTCCACCTCGTCCCGCTCATGCTCGGGATGCTCGCGCGCGGCACGGTCATCGGCGCGGCGGCGATCGCGGCCGGGCTGGCGACGTTCGTGCGGCCGGCCGGCGACGGCGCTGCCGATCCGCCGCCCGAACCGCCGCCGCCGAGCGGCCGCGCCTCCTGGGCGCTGGCGGCGCTGGCCTGCGCCTTCACCGCGGTCGCCGCCTTCGCCAACCTCGGCCGCTGGGGCGGCGACGAGGTCATCGGCGACGACCCGACCTCCTTCCACCTGCCCGGCATCGGGCGCTGGATCCAGGACGGCACGATCTGGAAGATCGACCAGTTCGTCCCGCTGCTGGCGCAGGGCAACTACCCCAACAACGGCGACGTTGTGCTGCTCAGCACGATCCTGCCCTGGCACAACGACTTCCTCGTGCGGCTGCCGAGCGTGTTCTTCCTCTGCGCGACGGCGGTCGCGGCCTACGCGGTCGCACGCGAGCTGCGCGCGCCGCAGGCGGCCTCGCTGATCAGCGCGACGGCGCTCGTGTCGCTGCCGGTCGTCGGCTTCGTGACGATCCCGCGCGCGCTGCCCGACGCGATCATGTGGACGACGTTCGCCTGCGGCGTGCTGTTTCTCCTGCGCAGCGCGCGTACCGGGCGCCGCTCGGATCTCGTCCTCGCCGGCGCCGCGCTCGGGGTCGCGGCCGGGACGAAGTGGTACGGCGTCAGCTCGGTGCCCGTCGTCGTGGCGATCTGGCTCGGGGCGCGGCTGCTGGTGTCCAGGCGCCGGGGCGCCGGCGGCGCGGCGCCGGCGCTGCGCGACGGCGTGCTCGTCGGCGGCCTCGCGTTGCTCGGAATGCTGCCGTGGCTGGCGCGCAACCTGATCGAGTCCGGAAATCCGGTCTTCCCGCTCAACGTCAAGCCGCTCGGCGTGACGATCTTCTCGGCGCCGCGCGACGTCATCCGCGACGAGGTCGGCTTCTCGATCGCCGACTACGCCGGCCAGCCCGACGTGCTGGGGAAGGTCGCGATCAAGATCGTGGAGGGCCTCGGCGGCGTGCCGCTCATCTGCGCGATCGGGCTCGTCGCGGCCGTCCTCCTCGCGCGTCCCGGCGGGCGGGCGCGCGAACCGCGCGTGCTCGTCCTCGCCGCCGGCGCGGCCCTGCTCGCGGTGCTCTACACGCTGACGCCGGCGACGGCGCTCGGCCTGAAGGACACGCCGTCGCTCGCGCACGCCAACACGCGCTACGCGATCCCGGCGCTGATGCTCGCGCTGCCGGCGCTCGCCTGGGTCTGCGGCCGCGTACGGCCCCGTGTCGGCAATGCACTGCTGGCAGTGCTCACCCTCGCCGTCCTGTTCGGCGCCTACGACGGCTACCAGGTGGCCGGCCGCGAGTTCGCCGCCGCCGCGATCGGCCTGGCGGCGATCGGCGGCGCCGCCTATCTGCTCTGGCGCCTGCGCGAGCGGCGCGCCATGCTCGCCGCAGCGGCGCTCGGCGCGGCGCTCCTCGGCCTCGCCGCCGCCGATCGGATGCAGGACGCCATCAACACCGACCGCTACGGCGACGTCGATCCGGCCCTGACCGTGCTGCTGCGCGCGGCGCCGCAGGGCAAGCGCGTCGGTCTGGAGTTTTCGACGTACTGGTCGCTGGGCGACCTCTCCCCCGTCTGGCCCGCGTTCGGGACGCGGATCGGCAACGAGGTCGAGTTCGTCGGCGAGTTCGTCGACGGCTTCCTCACCCCGTACCCCGACGAGGCGCGCTTTCGCGAGGCGCTGCGCCACGGCGACTACGACGTGCTCGTGATCGGGCGCAGCGACATCGCGCGCCAGAACACACCGGCGCAGGAGTGGGCGATCGACGCCGGCTGGCGCACGATCGCGCTCAGCGAGCGCCTGCGCGTGCTCGTGCCGCCACCGCCGCCGGGCTGACCGTCAGCCGACCGCGTACGGGTCGCGGCGCCCGAGCGCGGCGCGCAGCACGGGCACGTGCAGCACGGCCGCGAGCGCGCGCTCGCCGGCGGCCGGTGAGCACAGCTCGAACGCGCGTGTGAGCTCCGCGCGCGCCGCGTCGTACTCGCGCCGGCGCACGAGCCCGCGCGCGAGCGCGGTGCGGTCGGCGGCCTCGACGCGCCGCCGGACGGCCTCGTCGACGAGCCCGGCGTGGGCCGCGTGGACGTGCAGCTGGGCGCTCGCGAGCCCGGCGATGTCGCCGGAGAGCGCGCCCGGGGAGCGGCGGTAGCGCACGCGCGCGTGCGGCTCGACGACGAACGCGTGGCCGCGCGCGAGCAGCCGCAGCCAGAGATCCCAGTCCTCCGCGCGCGGGAGCGGGAACTCCAGGCCGCCGGCCGCGACCACCGCCGCGCGCCGCAGCAGGACGCTCGACACGCACAACGGGTTGCGCTCGTAGAGCAGCGGCAGCAGCTCGGTCGGCGTGTGGCACCCGGCGGCGAGCTCGTCCCAGCGCTCGCCGGTCGGCCGCCCGTCGAGCCCGACGACGAGCGCGCTGCCGAAGCAGGCGACGGCCTCGGGATGGGCGTCGAGCTGGGCGAGCTGGGCGGCGTGCTTGCCCGGCTCCCAGACGTCGTCGGCGTCGCAGAGCGCGACGAGCTCGCAGTCCTCGAGCTGTGCCAGGCCCGTCGCGCGGGCGTACGCCAGCCCGCGTCGCTGCGGGTGGCGGACCAGGCGGCAATGCGGCGCGTGCTCGCCCAGCAGCACGACGGGGTCGTGCGACCCGTCGTCGACGACGACCACGGCCTCGGGCCGCGGCCGCTGTCCGAGGATGCCGTCGAGCGTCTCGGCGAGCAGCGAGGGCCAGCCATGGACGGGAACGATCACGCCGGTCGCCATCGGGCCGACCCTAGTGGGTCGACCCACTGGATCACCGGACCCGTCACCATCGTGGGCCGTGCCGCTGCCGATCTTCACCGAGCGCCTCGCGATGCGCGCCTACGAGGCGGACGATCTGCAGCAGCTGCACGCCGTCCTCTACAGCGACGAGGCGGCGATGGCGCTGCTCGGCGGGCCGCGCGACCTGCCCGGCACGCGCGCCGCGCTCGAGCGCACGATGACGCAGCAGGAGCTCGGCGGCTTCTCGTTCTGGCCGGTGTTCGAGCGCGAGAGCGGCCTGCTGTGCGGCGAGGCCGGCCTGTTCCCGCTCGCGCCCGACGGGCCCGATGTCGCGCTCGGATACGCGTTCGGCTCGGCCTACTGGGGACGCGGGTACGCGACGGAGGCGGCGCGCGCCGTCGTCGCCGAGGCCTTCGGCTCGCTCGGCAGGGACCGCCTCGTCGCGATCACGCGCGAGGCGAACTTCGGCTCGCGCCGCGTGCTTGCGAAGCTCGGCTTCCGCGAGCACGGACTGCGCCACGTCTGGGGCGCCGAGCAGCTGTACTTCTCGCTCACGCGCGACGGCGCGACAGCGGACCAGTAGCGCGCCGAACAGGTCGACGCCGCAAGCGCGGCGACGCGTCCTACGCGGCGCACGCCTCGTACGCCCGCGCTCGCGCTCGCGCGGCATCGGACGGCACGATGCTCAGCATCAGCGACCGCGCGGCCCGCACGATCAGCTCGCGGTCGAGCGTGTGGACGTCGTCGAAGCGCCGGGCCTGGTCCTCGCCACCGTCGCCGAGGTCGCGGGCGATGAGCGCCTACTGAATTCCGACCTACCGCCGCTGCCGCCGCAGCTCCGCCAGCAGCTGCTTGGAATGCATCGCGCCGATCAGCTCGCGCAGCGGCTCGGCGCCGCTCTCGACGATCTGCACCGCGCGCGCGGGCTCGACCTCGCCCGCGAGCCGCGCCAGCAGCGTGCGGACCTCCTCCTCGACGAGCGGTTGCAGCGCGTCGCGATAGCGCAGCGTGTCGTAGACCGTGAAGCCGAGGGCCTCGTCGTAGCCGCCGGCGCGGAAGCGGCTGATCGCCTTGATGATCGCGACGTCGTCGGCGTCGTAGCCACGGCTCGTCGGCGACAGGACGTCGAGCTCGGCGAGCCGGTCGAGCACGTTGCGGGGAACGTCGAAGCGCCGCCGCGCCTGCGCCGCCGTGATCCGCTCGCCCGCCTGTGCCGCCGCGGTCGCGTGCTCGAGGATGCGGTCCTCGAGCTCGATCAGCGCCCGCGCGCGCTCGTTGGAGGAGAGAAAGCCGCGGATCAGCTTCAGCGGCATGAAGCGCTCCTCCTGCAGGCGTTTGATCAGCCGCACGCGTTCGACGAGCTCGGGCCGGTACCACGCCATGTTGCGCGACGTGCGCACGATCGACTCGTCGCCACCGAGCAGGCCCTCGCGCAGGTAGTGCTTGATCGTGCCCGCGCTGACGCCCGAGCGCTCGGCGAGCTCGCTCATCTTCAGCAGTCCCTCGGCGTTCATAGGCGAAACGGCTCCATGCCCTCGTGCACGGCGCCGCCGACGGCGCCGCAGGCGAGCAACCGCTCGATCCGCTCGCCGTCGTAGCCCGCCGCGCGCAGCACGGCCTCGGTGTGCTCGCCGAGGACCGGACCCGGGAGCCGGTTGCAGTCCGCCGGCGTCCCCGACAGCTTGACCGGCGTGCCGAGCAGCGCCACCGGCTCGGCTGCACCGGGCTGATCGAGCCCCACGACCATGCCGCGGGCGCGCACGTGGTCAGAGCGCAGCGCCTCGCCGAGGTCGAGCACCGGCTCCAGGCAGCACTCGTGCTCGGCGGCGAACGACTCCCACTGCGCCCGCGTACGCGACGCGAAGATCGCCTCCACCGCCTGGTGGGCCTCGCTGCCGAGCGGCGCGTACTGCTCCGCGACGAGGTCCTCGCGGCCGACGCCGCGACACCACGCCGCCCAGAACTTCGGCTCCAGCGCGCCGAGCGCCACCCAGCCGTCGGCGCACGCGTAGGGCCGATAGCAGATCAGGCCGCCGGCCAGCTCGAGCGCGCCGCGCGCCGGCGCCTCGCCGTCGGCGAGCAGCCGCGCCGCGACCAGCGCCAGCCAGGACAGCGCCCCGTCGGCCATCGCGACGTCGACGACCTGCCCCTCCCCCGTGCGCTGCGCCGCGTGGAGCGCCGCCAGGATCCCGAACGCCGCCATCAGCGCGCCGCCGCCGAGGTCTGCGATCTGCCCCGCCGCCTGCACCGGCGGCCCGCCCGTCTCGCCGGTCAGCCCGAGCAGGCCGCTGCGCGCGAGGTAGTTCATGTCGTGGCCGGGACGGTCGCGCAGCGGGCCGTCCTGGCCGTAGCCCGTGATCGCGCAGTAGACGAGCTTCGGGTTGACGGCGTGCATCGCCTCGTAGCCGACGCCGAGGCGCTCGAGCACGCCGGGACGGAAGGACTCGAGCACGACGTCGTGCTCGCGGACGAGGTCGAGCAGCACCGCGCGGCCCTCGTCGCGCTTGAGGTCGATCCGGATCGAGCGCTTGTTGCGGTTCAGCGCGAGGAAGAGCGCCGAGGCCGCGCTGACGGCGGCGCCCTCGACCGCCGGCGGCGCCCAGCGGACGTAGTCGCCGATCCGCATGTCCTCCACCTTCAGGACCTCGGCGCCGTGGTCGGCCAGCAGCAGCGAGCAGAAGCCACCGGGCAGCAGCCGGCTGAGATCGAGCACGCGCACCCCCTCCAGCGCGCCGCTCATACGCCCAGCATCTCCCGCGCCTGCGCGACCGTCGCCGGCCGCCGGCCGATGTCCTCGGTCATCCGCCGCGCGCGCGCGACGAGCTCGCCGTTGGAGCGCGCCATCGTGCCGTCGGGCAGGTAGAGGTTGTCCTCCAGGCCGACGCGGACCGAGCCGCCCAGCGTCAGCGCCGCGGCGACGAGCATCCACTGCGCGCGCGAGATCCCGATCACGCCCCAGTGCGCGCGGGTCGGGAGGTTGTCAATGTTGTCGACCATCGCCGCCAGGTTGCGAGCGCTCGCCGGGATCCCGCCGGTGACGCCCATGACGCAGTCGACGTGCAGCGGCGCGCGCAGCACGCCCATGTCGATCAGCGGCTCGAGCGAGCCGACGTGGCCGATGTCGAAGCACTCGTGCTCGGGCCGGATGCCGAGCGCGTTCATCGCCTCCAGCAACTCGACGATCTCGTCGAAGGGGTTGGCGAACACGGTCTGGAAGACGAACGCCTTGCGCGAGCGGGAATATTTCGCGTAGTTCATCGAGCCCATGTTCAGCGCGGCGACGTCGGGCCGCAGCGCGCGCAGGTAGGCGACGCGCTTGGCGACCGGCACGCCGACCGAGCCCGTCGAGTAGTTGACGATCACGTCGTCGTCGCCGAGCTCCGCGCGGATCGCCTCGGTGATCGCGCGGAAGTCCTCGATCTCGTAGGACGGCGTGCCGTCGGGTGTGCGCGCGTGGATGTGGATCATCGCGCCGCCCTCGTCGACGATCCGGCGCGCCTCGGCGGCGTACTCGTCCGGGGTGTAGGGGATCGCCGGGCACTGCGCGCGGTTGGCGAGCGCGCCGGAGATCGCGCACGTGATGATGACCGGGTCGTCGAGGCTCATGAGCGAGGCAGGCGCGAAGAGTAGGACGCGCTACTTCTCACTCTGCCGCGCGCGGCGGCGGCGGTCAAACGCGCAGGCGGTGCGGGGCGCGCATGCGGCGCACCGGGGCGTCGTCGTGCTGGCGCGGGCGCGGGCGCGGGATCTGCAGCTTGAGATGGCGGGGACGCACGACGACCGGCTTGAGCACGTCGTCGATGCGCAGCGTCTTGGCGCTGATGACCTCGACGAGCGCCGTGTTCCACAGCAGCTCGGCGCGCGCGTCGAGGCTCTTGCGGACGGTCAGGCCGATCGACGTGATCTTCAGCCCCAGCGCGGTTGCGATCGGGGTCAGGAATGCGGCAAGCCGCTTCGTGTCGCCCTCGCCGAGCCCGAGCTCCGGGACGATCAGGACGGCCGCGGCGACGAGCGCCACGAGCGCCACGATGCCCGGCACGTTGCGCCGGTAGGAGCCGGCCATGCGCGAGATCATCGTCCCGCGGACCTGCGTGCGGTCGTCGTGGCCGATGAACGCCTCGGGCTCCTTGTCGCCCGTCACGAGCTGAAACCAGGTGATCACCTGGCTGTCGAGCGGCTCGAGGCCCGCGCGCGTCGTGGCGCGCGGCGTGCGGTCGCGGACCGCTGCCTGCCAGGCGTCGAGGTGCTCCTTGACGATCCGCACGGCGGCGGGATCGATCTTCGCCTGCAGGTCGTCGAGCAGGCGCTTGATGCGCTCGACGCGCCGCTGCTCGAAGACGCTGCGCAGCTCACGCGTGACGTGGCCGCGCTGGTCCTCCAGGCCGCGCAGACCGCGCACGACGCGATTGGACGTGTCCGAGAGGAAGCTGCCGAGCTCGTAGGCCTTGCCGGTCGCCTCGTGGTCGGCCCACAGCATCGTCTGCAGGTGGATGTGCCACGCGCGGATGCGATCGAGGAACGCGGCCTCGGCCGCGTCGGACTGCGGTGCGCCGACGGCGAGCTGCAGCAGCTCGTCGAGCTCGCTGCCCTGCAGGCCGATGCCGAGCCGGTCGGCGTCGCCCGCGGCGGCGCGCAGCTCGAGCGCCAGGCGCTCGGCGGCCGGCAGGCTACGCCGCATCGGCAGCATGTTGTCGGGCGGCGAGCTGGGCAGCTCGTCGGCGCGCAGGCTGTAGAGCACCGCGATCCGCCAGCCGAGCGTGATCGCGCCGCTGATCTGCGTCTCGGTCGATCGGCGCGGGGCGAAGGCGTTCATGGTCTGTAGAGCTTCAGGCCGGCGCGCAGATACGCCGATCCCACAGCGGGGTGAATCGGTGTGCACCCTGAACTTCGCGTCGGATCGGGGTCAGCCCCGATGTGCGCGCGGCCGCCCGGCGCCACAGTGGCGGCCACGACACCACGAACCCAGGAGGGCCGCCCCATGCACCGCACGTTCCGCAAGACCATCGCCGCCGTCATCGTCGCACTCGCCGCCGCCGCGACGACGCCCGCGATCTCGCAGGCGATGATCAACCTGGACCGGCCCGAGAAGCCGTGCGGCAACTACACGCATCACTTGCACGAGTGCTGAGCGTGCAGGCGTAGGATCGGCGCGTGTCTGGGACCGAGCGTACGCGATGCTGACGTCGGCGCTGTTCGCCGGCGACGCGCTGCTGGAGGCGATCGCCGGCGACGTCAACCGCGAGCGCATCTCACGGTTCCAGCACCGCGCCGATCCCGCGGTCGGCAAGGTGCAGGCCGCGCTGCTGATCTGGGACCCCGAATGCCTGCCGGTGAACGGCGTGGAAGGGATCTATCAGGACGAGACGGCGGCGGCCGTCGTGCGCTTCAAGGTCGAGGTCGTCGGCGTCGACCCGGCGGACGTCATCGACGACGTCGGGCCGTTGACCGTGCAGAACCTCGACCGGATCGCCGCCGAGCACGAGGCGGCTTCTGCGGGCGGCGCGGTGGACCCGCGCGTCCGCGCGCTCGTCCGCGCGATCCTCGGCGACGCCGCGTCGCCGAGCGTCGCGACGCTCAGCGCTGAGCTCGCGCGGCAGGGCGCGGCGCTGACGCCGGCGCAGGTGGCCGGTGTGATGGCGCGGCTGCTCGACGGCTGAGCGTCACGGTGCGGAGAACGGGACGTTGTCCTGCTCGCAGACGGTGTTGGGCGCGGGCAGGACGAGCCCTACGAGGTAGCGGCCGATCGCGTCGTCGGCGCACTGCGAGAGGAACAGCGACGTGTGACCCCAGCCATGCACGGTCAGCAGCCTGGAGCGCGGAAGCAGGTCGGCCACCGTCACGGCGCCCGCGTAGCCCGTTGCGGGGTCGAACTGGTTACCGACGACGAGAACGGGCTTCGCCGTGAGCCGGTCGAACGGTCCGACGTAGCGATCGGCGTCGGAGTACGGCCATTCCGCGCAGATGCTCGACGCCCATGTCCAGATACGCCCGAAGTAGCCTGCGGCGTCGGCCGCGACCGCGGCGGCCGACCACGCGCCGTAGGAATCGGGATTGTCGGAGTCGGAGCAGGCGACGCCCGGGAAGCTCTCGATGAAGTTCTCGTAGCGCGGGAACCCGCGCTTGGCGACGTACGCCGGCCTCGTGACCGTGAACCGCTGCAGACGGGCGCCGAGCGCGGCGGGAGCGGCGCGCGACTCCAGATCGGCGAGGGCCGCGGCGAACTCGGCCCACGACGACGAGTCGTACAGCGCGCCGAGCGTCATCGAGATCAGGATCGAGTAGTTGACGTCGAAGGTCGACCCATCGGGGAACTCGACGTGAACGGGGTTCGCCTTGACCGCCGCGCCGAGCGCGGCGAAGCGGGCTGCCGAGTCACCGGCGAACGCGCACGCCGGCCCGCCGGCGTCGCACAGCCGGAAGAACTCCTGCAGCGTGGCCTGGGCGCCCACGTCGCTGCGCAGGCGTGTGGAGAACGGCACGATTGCACTCTCGCCGCCTCGGCCGGTGGACCAGGCGATCGGGTCCAGCACCCCGTCGACGACCAGCGCGCGTACCTTCGCCGGGAAGAGGTTGGCGTAGGTGACGCCGAGGTACGAGCCGTAGGAGACTCCGGCATAGGTGAGCGTGTCGTCGCCGACGGCGCTTCGCAGGACGTCGAGGTCTCGGGCCACGTTGGCCGTCGACATGTGCTCGGCGATCCGCCCGCCGCGCCGGGCGCAGGCGTCGTTGAGATAGCGGTCGGCGTTCGTCCAGACCTGCTCCTCCTCGGGCGTGCTCGGGAACGCGAACGGCGTGAAGAACGGCTCCCATTGGCTCGGTGAGCCGAAGCAGCGCAACGGCGTGCTGCGAGCGACGCCGCGCGGGTCGAAGCCGACCAGATCCAAGCGCGCTCGCACCTCGGGCGTGTAGAGCGATGGGCCCGCGAACAGCGCGTAGTCGACCCCGGAACCGCCGGGCCCGCCTGGGTTGAGGAACAGCGAGCCCAGCCGGCGACCCGGGTCCGTGGCCGGCAACCGCACCATCGCGATCGAGATCTTCGCGCCGGTCGGCGCGTCGTAGTCCAGCGGCACCTGCACCGTCGCGCACTGGAACGGCCCGATCTTCGCGAAGCACTTGCTCCACGTGGCGCGCTGCGGTGCTGCGACGGCCGGCGCCGCACAGAGCGCGAACCCGACGAGCGCCGCCGCCAACGACGCGCCGAGCGCGGACATCTTCCAGAGGGCCCTGGGGCGACGATGACGGCCGTAACCGTGCTGCGTCTCGCTCATCTGCGTCGCCTCCTCGCCCCTGCTCAAGCGTTCATCGCGCTCGCGCTCACAGCCGCCGCGATGCTCAGCCGACCATCTCAGGACGCCTCGCGAACGAGCGTGACATATCTCACACACAGCACACCGGAGCGGCGAGCTACGTGCGCGTCGCGAGCTGCGCTGGCGAAGCGCTCCTCGCGCAGTGGACCGAACAGCCGCGTGCGCTCGAACGCCGCCCGCCATTCGTAGGTGCGTGGGCCGGGGCGTCGCCGCGATGCGGTGCGAGCAGCGCCGAGAGCTTCGCTCGCAGCTCGGCGCGCGCGTCGCGCCGGTTCCAGATCAGCGCGAGCACGCCGGCGGGGCGCACGACACGGTGGATCTCGGCGAGCGCGCGGTCGCCGTCGAACCAGTGAAACGCCTGCGCGACAGTGACCGCGCCGGCGCCGGCGTCGGGCAGCGGGATCGCCTCGGCGACGCCCTCGACAACCCGCGCCGGCGGCGCGATCCATGCGCGGCGGCGGCGGAGCGGGCGAAGCCGACCGCGGCGGCCGCATGCACGTCGCCGCCGCTCAGACGGGCATCACTCCGTGGCGCTTCCAGGGCCGCTGGACGCGCTTGCCCTCCGCCATCGCCAGCGCCCCGATCACCACCGGCCGCGTCTCGCGCGGGTCGATCACGTCGTCGATCAGCGCGTTCTTCGCCGCGACGTAGACGTCGATCAGCCCGCGGTAGTCGGCGATCAGCTCGGCCTTCTTCGCGACCGGGTCCTCGGCCTCGTCGACCTGCGTTCGAAAGACGATCTCGACCGCCCCCTCGGCGCCCATCACCGAGATCTCGGCCGTCGGCCACGCGACGATGAGGTCGGGCTCGTAGGCGCGGCCGTTCATGACGTAGTAGCCCGCGCCGTAGGCCTTGCGGATGACGACCGTGATCTTCGGCACCGTCGCCGCGGCGACGGCGTGCAGCATCTTCGCGCCGTGGCGGATGATCCCCGCCGCCTCGACCTTCGTGCCGACCATGAAGCCGGGCACGTCGACGAGGAACACGAGCGGGATCGCGAACGCGTCGCACAGCGAGACGAAGCGGGCGGCCTTGTCGGCGGCGTCGATGTCGAGGATCCCGCCGAGCTGGCGCGGCTGGTTGGCGACGATCCCGACCGGGCGGCCGCCCATGCGCGCCAGGCAGGTGATGATCGAGCGCGCGAACTGCGGCTTGAGATCGAGCCACGCGCCGTCGTCGACGATCCGCCGGATGACGTCGTACATGTCGTAGGGCCGGCGGTTGGAGGACGGCAGCACGTCGAGCAGCTCGGCGTCCATCCGGTCGACCGGGTCGGTCACGGGCCGGACCGGCGGCGCCTGCTCGCAGTGCGACGGGAAGTAGGCGAGGTAGTCCTTGATCCGCCCGATGCACTCCGCGTCGTCGGCGACCTCGAGATCGCCGACGCCCGACGTGCGGCAGTGCACGCGCGAGCCGCCGAGCTGCTCCTGCGTGACGTCCTCGCCGACGGCGGCGCGCACGAGATGCGGCCCCGCGAGCGCCATCGACCCGCGCCCCTTCACCATCGGCACGAAGTCCGCCAGCCCCGGGATGTACGCGGTGCCGGCCGCACACGGTCCCATCAGCGCGGCGACCTGCGGGATCACGCCGCTGGCCACGACCTGCTCGCGAAACAGCGACCCCGAACCAGCGAACAGCGACCCGACGGCCTCCTGCACGCGCGCTCCGGCGCTGTCGAGCAGCCAGACGAACGGCATCCGCTTCGTCAGCGCGAGCTCCCGCAGACGGGTCGCCTTGACCTCGCCGGTGGTCCCCATCGAGCCGGCCATGACCGTGAAGTCATAGGCGCAGACCGCGACGTGGCGCCCGTCGACGAGGCCGTGGCCGGTGATGACGCCGTCGGCCGGCGCCTCCCTGGCCTCCATCCCGCGCACGGAGTGGTGGATGCCGGCGTGGATCCCGATCTCGGTGAACGTGCCGGCGTCGACGAGCAGGTCGATCCGCTCGCGCGCGGTGAGCTTGCCCGCCGCGTGCTGGCGCTCGATCTTCGCCTCGCCGCCGCCGAGCCTGATCGCGGCGCGGCGCGCGTGCAGGTCCTCGGCGAGCGGGCGCAGGATCGACGCGGGTGTGGTGTCGGTGCTCATGGCGGCGGCAAAGTGAGAAGTGGCACGTTCCACTTTCAACCGTCGCGGACGCGGGCGCGCGCGTCAAGGTGCTCCGGACCGCGGTCGCGCGGATGGGTCCGCGGTTGCGGCGCCGCAGCCGCATCGACGAGGCGCGGCGATTGCTCGGCTCTCCGTCGCTGCGGTGCAGGCCCGATTGCGTGATCGAGCGACACTTCGAGGTCCGCGTGGTCCAGCGGTGTCGCTCGAACACGCATGTCGTGATCGACGGACACCCCCGGCCCGAAGGGCGCTTCAGGTGTCGCTCGATCACGCGCACCACCCCGACCACGCCCGCGCCACGACCACTTCCTGACTGTCCTCAGAGATGCGGCTGCCGCACGCGCCAGGCGATCACGCAGCGGGCGCCGCGAGCAGCGGCGCGATCGCCCCGGCGACGGACCCGCCATGACCCGGGGCGGCCGACGTGACCTCGGCGCCGACGACCGTCGCGACGCGCGCGACATCGGTCAGAAACCCGTTCAGCGCCTCGAACGACATGCCGCCGTCGGCCGGGAACTGCGCCGGGAACAGGTCGGGGTCGAGCACGTCGAGGTCGACGTGGACGAAGATCTCCATCCCCTCGAGCGGGCTCGCCTCCTCGATCAGATACACGCCGCAGCGGTCCAGCGACACGCGCTCGCCACCGTCGACGTCGCGCACGCCGTGCATGATCACGCGGGCGGGGTCCAGGCCCGCGCCGAAGCCGGTGTCCCACAGCCCGCAGGCCCCCGCCAGGCACATCCCGCCGAGAAAGCCGCTGCCGGTCGTGTCCGGCGTGTTGAAGTCGCCGTGCGCGTCGAGCCACAGCACGCGCACGTCGGGGTGGTGACGCACGACCACGGGCAGCGTCGCGACGCTGACCGAGCACTCGCCGGCGAGCAGCAGCGGCACGCGCCCGGCCTCGAACGCGTCGTCGACCTGGCCGCCGGCCTCCAGGAGGCAGCCGCGCGAGTCGCGCAGGTCCTCCTCCCAGCCTCCGGTGCGCGGTGCGCCGGGCGACCCGACGATCCTCGCGCCCAGCAGCTCGGCAAGCTCGCGCGTGCCCGCGGCGCCACCGGGCGCGCGGTCAGACGTGCGGCACAGCAGCGCGCTTATCTGCCGGTCCATCGCGGCTCGCGGCGCTCGAGGAACGCCGCCACCCCCTCGTGCGCGTCGTCGCTGCCGAGCGCCAGCGTCAGCTGCCCGCGCAGGAACTCCAGAGCCTCGGCGAACGCCATGTCCTGCTGCGCGAACAGCGCGTCGCGGCCGAGCCTCATGAGCAGCGGCGACTTCGCGGCGAGCTGCGCCGCCCACCCGGCGACGGCGTCGTCGAAGGCGTCGGCCGTGACGACGCGGTTGACGATCCCCAGGCGCTGCGCCTCGTGCGCGTCGATGCGCTCGCCGAGCAGCAGCAGCTCGGTCATCTTCTTGCGCCCGATGTTGCGGCCGATCAGCGCGGCGATCATGAAGCCGAACAGGCCGACGTTGATCTCGGGCGTGCCGAACGTCGCCTGCTCGCTGGCGACGACGAGGTCGCAGGCGAGCGCCAGCCCGAGCGCTCCGGCCAGCACATGGCCGCGGGCGGCGCAGATCACCGGCTTGCCGAGCTCGCCGATCAGCGTGAACAGGCGCGGGAAGCGGTCGTTGGCGGCGTGGCGGTGCACGAGCGGCACGTCGGCGGCGAAGCCCGCGAGGTCGCCGCCGCTGGAGAACACCGTCTCGTGGGTCGAGGCCAGCACCACGCAGCGCACGTCCGCATCGTCGCGCGCGACCGCGAGCGCATGCAGCATCTCGTCGAGCAGCGCGTCGGAGAGCGCGTTGCGCGTCTGCGGCTGGTCGAGCGCGATCGTCGCGACCGCATCGGCGACCTCGTAGCGCAGCGTCTCGTAGGGCACTCGTCGCAATCTACTTCGACCTGCCGCACGGTGCCGTCGTCGCCGGCGGGAAGTAGGACGTTGCACTGTTCACGTTACGCGCCGCGCGCTGTAGCGTCCGCGCATGGCCGCGACCGACGACGTCCGCAAGCCCGACCACGCCGCCCGGCGCCGCCATTTCATCTTCACCGACGAGCACGACGCGCTGCGCGAGTCGATCCGCGCGTTCGTCGCCAAGGAGCTCGCGCCGCACGCCGACGAGTGGGAGCAGACGACGTTCCCCGACTGGGTCTTCACGCGGATGGGGGAGCTCGGCCTGCTCGGGCTCGACAAGCCCGAGGCCTACGGCGGCCAGGGCGGCGACTACCCGTGCAGCCTCGTCCTCACCGAGGAGCTTGCGCGCGCGCGCTCGGGCGGGATGGCGATGGGCGTCGCCGTCCACACCGACATGTGCATGCCGCCGATCCTCGCCTTCGGCAGCGAGGAGCACAAGCAGGAGTGGCTCGTGCCCGCGATCGCCGGCACGAAGATCCTCTGCCTCGGGATCACCGAGCCCGACGCGGGCTCCGACGTCGCCGCGATCAAGACGCGCGCCGTCCGCGACGGAGACGAGTACGTCATCAACGGCTCCAAGACGTACATCACCAACGGCCACCGCGCCGACGCGATCATCCTCGTCACGAGGACCGACCCCGACCTGGGCCACGACGGGTTCACGCTGTTCGTCGTCGCGATGGACGCGCCGGGCGTCGTGCGCGAGCAGCGCCTCCAGAAGCTCGGCATGCACGCCTCGGACACCGCGCTGCTCGCCTTCCAGGATGTGCGCGTGCCCGCGAGCGCGGTCCTCGGCGAGGTCGGCAAGGGCTTCTACCACATCATGTGGGAGCTCCAGGGCGAGCGCCTGATCGGCGCCGCGGGCGCCGTCGCGGCGGCGCAGGACTGCTTCGATCGCACGGTCGCCTACGCGCTCGAGCGCAAGGCCTTCGGCCGCGAGATCGGCCACTTCCAGGTCATCCGCCACAAGTTCGCCGAGATGGCGACGAAGCTCGAGTCGGCCCGCCAGCTGGTCTACACGACCGCCTGGCGCCACGCGGGCGGCGAGTACCCCGTGCGCGAGATCTCGATGGCCAAGCTGCACGCGTCGCGGATCGCGGTCGAGGTCGCCGACGAGTGCATCCAGATCCACGGCGGCGCGGGCTACATGAAGGAGTACGGCATCGAGCGCGTCTGGCGCGACCTGCGCCTGAACCGGATCGGGGCCGGCACCGACGAGATCATGCTCGACGTGATCGGCCGCAGCTACGGGCTCTGATCAGGCGACGACCTTGAACTGCGACATCAGGCCGTGGTCCTCGTGGTCGAGCATGTGGCAGTGCACGACGTAGTTGCCGGTGTAGTCGCTCGGGCGCGCGGCGATCACGACGCGCTCCTGCGGGTCGAGGAAGAACGTGTCCTTCAGGCACGCCTCCCAGGGCGGCGGCCGGCGGCCGTTGCGCGACAGCATGTACCAGTCGGTGTGGTGCAGGTGGATGAGGTGGGCGACGGCGGTGTCGTTGCGCAGCTCCCACGTCACGGTCTCGCCGAGCCTGGCCGTGACGTCGGCGTAGGTCGGGTCGAACGAGCGGCCGTTGATCAGCCAGCGCGGCCGGAACCCGCCGCCGATCGTGACGCGCCAGACGTGTGACGGCGTGGGCGCCGCCTCGGCGACCCAGGCCGGCAGCGGTCGCAACCGCGCCGGCACGGAGGTGCGATCGGGCTCGCGCCGCGTGCCGACGCGAAACTGCATCAGGGGCCCGGCGTAGGTCCCCGAGCCCGTGCTCTTCGGGCCGCCGCGACGCTTGGCGCTGAGCAGTTGCACCGTCTCGCCGCGAGCCGCCGCGAAGTCGACGACGAGCTCCGCGCGCTCGCCGGGGCCGAGCAGGACCCGGCTGCGGCGCGCGGGCCGCGGCATCAGGCCCGAGTCCGTCCCGATCTGCGCCATCGGCAGGTTGCCGCTCAGGCGCAGCTCGTAGGCGCGGAACTGCGACGCGTTGAGCACCCGCAGGCGGTGGCGCACGGGCGCGACGCGGTGGTAGGGCAGGACCGCCCCGTTGACGAGCACGTGCCGGCCCAGCACCCCGTCATCGGGTGGGCGCCGCTGCGCCGCGAAGGGATCGGTGAGCTGGTTGCGGCGATCGAACGAGCGGTCGGCGAGCATGAGCGCGATGTCACGCCGGCCGCGCGGCAGCGGCAGCGCCGCGTCGACGTCGTCCTCGACGATCCACATCCCGGCGAGCCCGCGCCAGACGTTCTCCGCCGTGCGGTCGAGGCGGTGGTCGTGGTACCACTGAAACGCGGCCCGCTCCGGCCCTCCGTCCTCGACCTGCTCGTACGTGTACGTGCGCGCGCCGCCGGGCGCGATCAGCAGGTCGTTGCCCGACTCGGTCGGGGTCAGGCCGCCCGAGATGTCGCAGTACAGCGACTGCGGCTGGGATGCGGTCAGGCCGCCGGGCTGGCCGTCCTCCGTGCAGCGGTTGTGGCCGCCGTGCAGATGGACGGTGAGCTCCCCGGCCTTGCGCGGGAGACGGTGCTCGAAGCGCACCCGCGTCGTGGCGCCGGCCGGCCGGCGCACCGTCGGCCCGGGAAAGCTGCCGTCGTAGGTCCACATCCTCGTCCTGGGACCGGGCAGGATCGCGACCTCGGCCTCGCGCATCGGGATCGTCAGGTCGGCGCCGGTCAGGACGTCGGGGATCGGCAGCGGGCTCGAGTACGGCCGCAGCGCGCGCCGGGTGGGGCGGCGCGCTGACGAGGCGGGTGCCCGCGCCGCGGGCGGGAGCGTCAGCGCGAGCGCGCCGGCTGCTGCGGCGGCCAGCAGCGATCGACGGCTGACGCCGTCGATCGCTGGCGGTCCGGACTGCTGTTGCACAGGCCTGGCGCGCTAGCCGGTGACCTTGAGCGTGCCCTGCATGTCGGCATGGACGAGGCACATGTACTTCAGGTTCGTCCCCGCCTTGGCGCTGACGACCTGCTCGAACGTCTCGTGCCACGTCTCCGTGTACCAGGAGTCGCCCTTGACGGTCTTCGTGAAGCGCTTGTCCCAGCCGGCCTGACCGGCCTCGACGAGCGGCTGGGCGACCTTCTCCGTGCGCGGGTTGAACTTGTGCGCCATCGCCCCGATCAGGCAGATCTTGCCGGGCGTGAAGCAGTCCTTCTGCGCCTTCGGGGTCCTCGGCACGACGGCCGCCGTGACGAGCGTGAAGGTGTGGGGACCGATCGTCTTGGGATTGGCGAGGTTGCGGATCCGCAGCACCTGGCCCGTTGCAATCGTGCTGGATCCCGTGAAGCGAGGACGCGACTTGGCGCTGCCACGCATCGAGATCGTCGCCGAGGGCGGCGTCGTGATGGGCGCGGCGCCGGCGCCGGCGTCCGCGGACGCGGGCGATCCGCTGCCGAGCGCTGCCACGAGTCCTGCCGCGGCAGCGGTTGCGAGCAGACCCCGCAGCGCAATGGTGTGTCGTGTCGTCATCGGGTTGTCTCCTTGTGTGTTCGCGAGGTCGCGATCCGTTGCGCGCGAGCCTGCCAGCCGAGGGATGCGGGACACATCGGGGAAACCCCTCGATCGTCCAGTCCGAAAGACCAGTAACGGGTGCGCAGAACCCCTAAGGTGGCGCAGTGCAACTTCGTCGGACAGCGCAGCAGCTGGTCGGTCGCGAGGTGGAGCTCGACGTGCTCCAGGACGCGCTCGCCGCCGTGCGCGGTGGCGGGGCACGCGCGCTCGGCGTCTTCGGCGAGCCGGGCATCGGGAAGACCGCCGTGCTGCGCGAGCTGAGCGACAGCGCCGCCGGCGCCGGTCAACTCGTGCTCTGCGGTCGCGCCGCCGAGCACGAGCGCGATCTCGCCTTCGGGCTCACCGTCGACGCGCTCGACGACCACGTGTCGACGCTGGACCCGCGCCAGCTCGACGCGCTCGGCCCCGTGCGCGAAGGCGAGCTCGCCGCGGTGCTGCCGGCGGTCGCCCAGCACGTCCGGGCGGCCGCGCCGGCGAGCGGGGCGGAGCGGTTTCGCTACCACCGCGCCCTGCGCTCGCTGCTGGAGCTGCTCGCGCGGGAACGGCCGCTGGTCCTCCTGCTCGACGACGTCCACTGGGCCGACGACGCATCGATCGAGCTGATCCTGCACCTCATCCGCCGCCCGCCGCGGGCGGCGCATCTGCTCGTCTTCGCAGGCCGGCGCGTCGGGCCGGCGCTGCGGTTGCTCGACGCCCTGCGCGCGGCACACTGCGAGCACATCGCGTTGCAACCGCTGAGCGACGCGGCCGCCGCCGAGATGCTGCGTGGCGTCGACGACGACGCGCTGCGCGCCCGGCTCATGCGCGAGGCCGCCGGCAACCCGCTGTACCTCGAGGAGCTCGCGCACGTGGCCGGCCAGGGCGACGCCGCCGCGCTGCCGTCATCGCTGGTCGCCGCCGTCCAGCAGGAGGTCACGGCGCTCCCGCGCGACTCGCGCGTGCTGCTCGAAGGCGCCGCGGTGGCGGGTGATCCCTTCGATCCCGAGCTTGCCGCCCGCGCCGCGGGCCTCGAGCAGGACGGCCTCGCGTTGCTGGACGGGCTCGTCGCGGCCGACCTCGTGCGGCCCACGGAGGCGGCGCGCGGTTTTCGCTTCCGCCACCCGCTCGTGCGCCGCGCCGTGTACGACGCCGCACCTCCCGCCTGGCGCCTGGCGGCGCACGAGCGCAGCGCGAGCGAGCTCGCGCGGCGTGCCGCGCCGCTCGCGGTGCGCGCCTACCACGTCGAGCAGTGCGCGGGGCCGGGCGACGACGAGGCCATCGAGCTGCTCGGGCGGGCCGCGGCGCAGTCCGTCGCGACGGCGCCCGCGACGGCGGCGCGCCTGTACGAGGCCGCGCAGCGACTGCTGCCGGCAGGCGACGGCGAGCGCCACGCGGCGTTGCTGGCGGCGCGCGCCGCGGCGCTCGCCTCGGCCGGGCGCCTGCACGAGAGCCGGGACGCGTTCGAGCAGGCCGCGGCGCTGCTGGCGCCCGACGCCACGGAGCAGGTCATGCACGTGGTGCGCTGCGCGACGCTCGAGAACGTCCTCGGGCAGCATGGCCCGGCCCACCGCCGGCTGGAGCGGGCGCTCGCCGCGCTGCCCGACGGCGCACCGGCCAGATCGCGGGCCGCGCTGGAGACGCAGCTGGGCTTCGTGGCCGTCTTCGCCGACGACGCGCGGGCGGTACGCCGGTGGGCGACGCGCGCGCTGCAGACGACGACCGCGGCGGCGCCCGACGCGACGCTCGCCGGCGCCGACGCGCTCGGCCACGCGCTGCTCTCGCTCGGGCTGCACCGGGGCGGGGACCCGACCCGCTCGCGCTGGCACGTCGAGCTGTCGCTGCGCGAGTTCACCGACATGCCCGACGAGCTCGTCGCCGCGTGGCCGGAGTCCGCCTGGGTGCTCGGCGGCGCGCTGCTGCTGCTCGAGCGCTACGCCGACAGCCAGACGGTCATGCGACGTGGCCTGGAGGTCGCGCGCGCCGGTCACATCGGCCACATCGTCGCGCCGCTCTCGACGCTGCTGGCGATGGCCCTGACCGAGACGCTCGACCTGCCGGAGAGCCTGCAGCTCGTCGAGGCCGCGGAGGAGACAGCGCG
This sequence comes from Solirubrobacterales bacterium, assembly GCA_038255395.1. Classification (GTDB taxonomy): domain Bacteria; phylum Actinomycetota; class Thermoleophilia; order Solirubrobacterales; family Solirubrobacteraceae; genus CADCVQ01. The sequence goes on along the minus strand of JBBSLI010000004.1, from coordinate 25,960 downwards.
GCTTCAGGGCCTGACGTACCAGCTGCAGTGGGCGCTGTGGTGTCGCTCGTCCGCGGCGTCGCTGCAGGGCGACGTCCGCGAGGTCCGCCGGCTGGAGGCCGAGTGCCGTCCGCTGCTCGACGACCTCGACGACGGCGACATGTTCAAGTCCCTCGGCCGCTGCAATCTGGCGGCGCCCCACGCCGGCGAGGATCCGGCGACGGCCATGCGCGAGATGGTCGCTGCCGCCGGCGCCGATCTGGATCGCATCGACCCGACGCGCTCGGTGTGGCTCGCGCTGGTGCTCGTGCGCGCCGCGATCGCGTGCGGCGACCTCGCCGAGGCGCACCGCTTCGCGGAGCTCATCGAGCGCCGCGCGATCACCTACGAGCTGCCGGTCGGCGTCACGCGCGCGCTCGCCGCGCGCGCCGAGATCGCGCTCGCCGAAGGCGAGTTCGAGCGCGCCGCGCACCTGGCTCGGGCGGCCGCCGAGGAGCAGGATCGCCTCGGGGCGCGGCTGGACGCCCTGTCGACACGCTTGTGCGCCGGACATGCGCTGGCAGCGGCAGGCCGCCCCGCGGAGGCGCGCGCGGAGTTGCGTGCCGTCGCCGACGCCGCCGCTCACGCGCAGGCGTGGAGCCTGCGCCACGCCGCGGGCAGCGCGCTGCGCCGCCTCGGGATCCGACTGGCGCCTGTCGGACCGCAGGCGCCGGCCGCCCCTGCCACGGCGGCGCCCGGGCCGCTCACCAGACGCGAGTTCCAGATCGCCGATCTCGTCGCGCAGGGGCGCACCAACAAGGAGGTCGCGGCGGCCCTCTTCCTCAGCGAGAAGACGATCGAGCACCACCTCTCGCGAACCTACGCCAAGCTCGGCGTGCGCTCGCGCACGGAGCTCACGGCGACGTGGTACGGCGGCGACCGCGACCTCTCGATGCACCCCGCGTGAGCGGGGCGCCGCCTGCGCCGCCGAGCACGCGGCGCGTCGCGCGCGGCAGCACGATCCGCGCGACCGCACCGAGCCAGTACGGCTTGGGCACGTAGCGCTCCGCGCGGCCACCGGGACCGGCGTCCAGGATCGCCTCGGCGACCTTCTCGGGCGTCGAGACGATCCAGCGCGTCAGGCGCCTGTCGACGAGCTGGCGCTGGGGAAAGCCCTCGGTCGCGACGAACCCGGGCAGCACCATGCCGACGTGCACGCCATGTGCCCGCTCCTCGAGGTGCAGCGCGTCCGTCCAGCCGGCGAGCGCGAACTTGCTCGCCGAGTAGGCCCCGGTGTTCGCCCGCGACACGCGCCCGGCGGTGCTCGCGACGTTGACGATCGCGCTCGGTGCGCTGCGCCGCAGCGACGGCAGCAGCGCCTCGGTGAGGCGCACCTGCGCGTCGAAGTTCAGCTCCATGTGCCGGCGCATGTTCTCCCAGCCGACCTCGCCGAACGGCCCGCGCCAGGCCGCGCCGGCGTTGTTGACGAGCAGGTCCAGGCGCCCGTGCCAGGCGTCGACGGCCGCGGCGATGCGCTGCGGCGTCGCGGGGTCGGTGAGGTCTGCCGCGATCACGATCGGGTCGCCGCCGAGCTCGAGGGCGAGCGCCTTCAGGCGCTCCTCGCGGCGCGCGACGAGGATCAGCTGCGCGCCCGGCTCGCGTGCCAGCCGCCGCGCCGTCGCCGCACCGATCCCGCTGGAGGCTCCGGTGACGAGGGCGATCACCGGTTCGAGGCTACTGCGGCACGCGGCGAGCAGGCGCTGCGGCGCAACAACGGCGCGTGTGGCTCGTCCCAACACACCATGCGGCTCCGGTGTTCACTCGCAGCCGCACTTACCGTGACGCTGGCCGTCGCGGCGCCTGCGCACGCGCGGCCCTACGGCTTCCTCGCGACCCCGACCGATCAGCTCGCCGTACCCGGACACGACGCGGGCTTCGAGATCACGCCGGAGGGCTTTCTCTACGGCGGCCACGCCGAGCTCGTGTTCCGCGCGGGGCCGAAGCTCGTCGGCCTGCGCGCGCCCGTGCGCACGCTGGAGGGCGGCCGCTACCCGGTGCTGCGCTACGGGCAGCGCTTCGGCGGCGTGCGCTACGACCTCGACGTCTTCGCGACGCTCCTCGGCGGCCAGCCGGTGGCGTTCGCCCGCGTGACGCTGCACAACACGTCGGCCCGAGCGCTGCGCGCGCGCTGGGCCGTCGGCGTGCGCTACTCGGGCGGGGCGCTGAAGGCCAACGGCGTGCGGCGCTTTCGCTTCCCGCGCCCGATCCCGCCGCTGCTGCCGGGGCTGATCATGCAGCCCGGCGCGGCCTTCGACGCCGGCTGGGACTACGGCTTCGGCGACGGGCAGATCGTGCGCGACGGCGGCGTCCTGGCGACGTTCCCGCCCCTGCCGCCAGGCGCCACGATCGAGTTGCAGCGCCGGGAGGGCACCACCGCCGTGCGGCCGGCGACGGTCTTCGGGCTCGTCGAGTACGGCGTCCCGCTCGGCCCGGGCGCGCGCCGCACGCTCGACTTCCGGATGCCCGCCGCCCCCGTCCCCGTCGGGTCGCCCGCGGCCGGCGAGATCCGCGCCGCCTCACACAGCGTGCAGCGGACCACCCTGCTGCAGGCGTGGCGGGCGACGTTCGCCCGTGCGATGTCGCTCGAGCTGCCCGAGCGCCGCGTGCAGGATGCCTACTACGCCAGCCTCATGCACATCCTGCTGCCGCGCTACCGGCTGGCCGACGGCCGCTGGGTGCAGCCCGTCAACAAGCTGCGCTACCACGGCTTCTGGCTGCGCGACGCGGCGGTCATGACGCAGGCGCTCGATCTCGCGGGACTGCACAACGAGGCGCGCGAGAACCTCGGCTTCTTCGGCGAGTGGCAGCGCGCCAGCGGCCAGTTCATCTCGCGCGTCGGCCAGCTCGACGGCCACGGCCAGGCGCTCTGGGCGATCGGCGAGCACGTGCTGCGCACCGGCGACAGCGCCTTCGCCCGCGACATGCTGCCGCGGCTGGACCGCGCGGTGCAGTGGCTGCACGAGGCGCGGCTGAGCGACCCGCTCGGGCTCGTTCCCGAGTCTGACCCGCGCGACAACGAGCTCGTCGCCGGGCACCTGGCGGGCGATGACTTCTGGGCGGTCGCCGGGCTGGCGGCGATCGTCGACGCGGCACGGATGCTGGGCGAGGCGCAGCGCGCCGCGCGCTGGAGCGCCGAGCTGGAGACGCTGCGCGCCGTGGTGCGCCTGCGCACCGGCGAGGCCGCGGCGCGCAACGGCGGCGCGATCCCGGCGGTGCTGGACCGCTCCGGCGGCCTGGACTGGGGCAACCTCTGGGCGGCGTGGCCCGAGCCCGTCTTCGACCCCGCGTCGCCGATCGTGACCGCGACGCTGGCGCGCGCGCGGCGCAACTTCCGCGAGGGCCTGGCCACGTACGGCGCGTTTCACAACCTGCACCACTACCTCGGCTTCCGCGTCTGGCAGACCGAGCTGCTGCGCGGCGAGCAGGCGCGCGTGGTCCAGGGCCTGTACGACGCGCTCGCGCACACCACGAACACGCACGGCGGCTTCGAGACGGGCGTGCGGCCCTACGCGCGGCGCTCGGTCGACGACAACCTGGCGCCGCACGGCTGGTTCGCCGCCGAGCTCGTGGCGCTGCTTCGCACCATGCTCGTGCGTGAGGGCGACGCCGGGATCGAGCTGCTGTCGGCGGTTCCGGGCCGCTGGCTGGCGCCGGGCCGGCGGACGGTCGTGCGCGGCGCGCCGACGCGGCGCGGACGGGTCGACGTCTCGCTGCGACCCGTCCGCGGCGGCGCAGTGCTGCGCTGGAACGCCGCGGTGGCCGAGGGCACGCCGCTGTGGTGGCGCGTGCCGGCGAGCGCGCGCGCCGTGCGTGTGGCGGGCACCCCGGTGGGCGCGGGCGCGCTGCGGCTCCCGGGCCGGGCCGGTGAGCTGCGGATCGCATGGCGGGTAGCGGCGCGCACGTCGTCGTTCGACGGCGTCACCGCGGCGCTGCAGCGGGCCTATCGCAAGCGCGGCGCCAAGCCGCCCGGCTGATTGCACCCAGGTCGGGGCGCGAGATACAGTCGCGCGCTGTGCGCAATCCGCTTGCAGCCTTTGGGCGCGGAAGGAAGGGTACGCCGGAGGCGGCCGGCGATCCGGCGCCGACGCGCGCCGACATCGCATCGCACTTCGAGCCTCTTCGCGACGACGGCACCGTCTCGCTGACGATCGTCGCGCTGGACCTGTCCGGCGCCGCTTCCACCGATCAGACCCGTCTGCAGCTCCAGGTCAGGGTGCGCCACGGAGACCCGCCGAGGATCATCCGCAGCTGGGAGTTGTCGGCGCACATCGCGGGTCGCGTCGAGAGCGGGCATCCGGTCGACGGACACGGCCGCGCGCGGTCGCGGCCGGCGATCGCCGGCTACGGCGGCGCAGGGTCCCCGCTCACGCACGAGCGCGTCAAGACGATGCAGTTCGCGCTTCCCGGCATCAGCCGGCAGGAGTTCCTCGACAATGTCGCGGGAGCAGAGCTCGTCCTGCGTGCGACCGACGAGCTGGGCGCGCGGTGGTCGACGCGCCTGGACCTGATCGCGCTCAAGCAGCCCGAATAGCGCCGCGCTCGCCGTCGCGCCGAACACCGACTGGCCAGTCAACCAGTCGCTATCGTGCGCGGGCGGCGAGCCCGAATTCACGACAAGGAGCGCATAGGCAATGGGAGTTCTGGACGACAAGGTCGCGATCGTGACCGGCTCGGCGCGAGGCATCGGCCGCGCGACGGCCGAGTTGCTCTCCGAGCACGGCGCGAAGGTCCTCATCAACGACCTCGACACGGACATCGCCGAGCAGACGGCCTCCGAGATCGCCGGCGAGACCGTCGTCTACGGCGGCGACCTGACCGCGTCGGGCGCCTGCGACGAGCTCGTCCAGACCGCGATCGACGCCTGGGGCAGGATCGACATCATCGTCAACAACGCCGGCTACACGATCGACGGCGCGGTCCACAAGATGTCCGACGAGGCCTTCCAGCGGATGCTCGACATCCACACGATCGTCCCCTTCCGCGTCCTGCGCGCCGCCGCGCCACATCTGCGCGAGCCGGCCAAGAAGGAGCGCGAGGACGGCATCGAGGTCTTCCGCAAGGTCGTCAACGTCTCCTCGATCTCGGGCACGATGGGCAACGCCGGCCAGGCGAACTACGCCGCCGGCAAGGCCGCCGTCGTGGGCCTGACCAAGACGCTGGCCAAGGAGTGGGGCCAGTTCAAGATCAACGTCAACGCGGTCGCCTTCGGGTTCATCGAGACGCGCCTGACGGCGGCCAAGGTCGAGGACAACACGATCCAGATCGGCGGCGAGACCGTGCAGCTCGGCATCCCCGAGCAGATGCGCGGCATGGCCTCCTACGTGATCCCGCTCGGCCGGCCCGGCACCCCGCAGGAGGCCGCCGGCGGCGTCTTCTTCCTCTGCTCGCCGTGGTCGAACTACGTCCACGGCCAGACGCTGAACATCACCGGTGGCCAGTTCACGGGCATGACGACGTAGCGATCGCAGCGGCGTTCCCGCTGCCGGTGGGTCGACCACAACTGAACACGCGACCCTCAGAACGTCGAGTTTCCGTTCTGCGGGTTTCCGACTATCGGATCGGGGAGTAGTCTTTCGGGCGATGCAGATCGTGAAGCCTGGGCCAGACCACCTCGTGCCGCGCGGCGTCGTCGGCGGCGCGGAGGTGTCGCAGGCCACGACGGGCGCGGCGCACATCTACATGGGCGTCTTCCGCGTCCCGGCCGGCGCGCAGTCGCGGCCGCACTACCACGCGCAATGCGAGTCGGCCGTCTACATGCTGCACGGGCGGCTGAACGTGCGCTGGGGCGAGGAGCTCGAGCACTCGCTCACGCTCGAGCCCGGCGACATGGTCTACGTCCCGCCGCGCGAGACGCACCTGCTCGACAACCCGTCCGAGACCGAGGCCGCGGAGTACGTCGTCGCCCGCGACGCGCCGCAGGAGGACTCGGTCGAAGTTCCCTGGGCGCGCTGAGCGCTCAGCGACTGCGGCGGGCGTCGCGCTCCTGACGCGCCCGTTCGCGCTCGGCCGCATCGCGCTCGCGGCGCGCCTGCTCCGCGTCCGCGGACGCCGGCTCCGGCTCCGGCTGCGGCTGCGGCTGCGGCGCATGCTGTGCTGAGCGCTGCGCCCGCTCGGGCTGCGGCGGCTTCGCCGCGCGCGCTGGCTTCGGCGCGCGCTCGCGCCCGCCCGCTCCCAGGAGCGCGATCGCGCCGCCGGCGACGCCCGCGACGATCAGCAGCCCGAGCACGTCGAGCACGGGCACATAGCGCTTGCGCGCCTTCGTCCCCTCCGGCGTGGTGTACGTGCACGTGCGCGTCAGGGGCGGCGCGAATGACGGCGCCGACGAGCCCTCACTGCCGCTCGGCAGCTTGTCCAGGTCAGAGCAGGCGCTGCCGATCGGCCGGATCAGCCAGATGAACAGCAGCCCGATGACGAAGAGCGCGACACCCGCCCGGACGCCGCCGCTCATCGCAGCTCAAAGCGGCAGCCGCTGAAGTACTCGCCACCGGCGGAGGCGAGGAACGCGACGAGCGCACAGCGCTCGTCGTCGGTCGTGCGCACGCCCGGCACGACGACGGTGGCGCGAACCCCGGCGCGCGCCCACTCGACGGCGAGCGTGCGCGCGAGGTTCTCGAGCGCGGCGGCGGCGGCGCGCGCGTGCTCGCCGGCGTCCGGGCGCGGGGCAACGAGCACGATCTTGCCGCCGGCGCGCACGCCTTCGGCGAGCCACTGCTCGGTGGCGACGGCGAGGACCGTCGACCACACGCCGTCGAGCGCCGCCCGCAGCCCGTCCAGCCCGCCGTCGCCGAACAGCGCCGCAGTGTCGACGACGAGCGTGTCGAGCGGCCGATCGCCGGGCTCCGCGATCGTCGCGCCCGCCGCGGCGCAGGCCGCCGCGATCGTGCCGTCGGCGGCGACCGCGCAGCCTTCCAACGCTCCGGCTTTCAGCAACGTAGTGGGCACGGGCGGCAGGCTATCCGCGCGCGGCACTCCGGACCCTCGTGGCGATCGCCGCGTCTGCGTGAACAGGCGCCGAACACATCCGTCGTCCGGCCGCGGTCGGCGCTCGTGCACGCCCTCGGCGTCGCAGCGCCGAGCGGGCGCTGCGGAGCGATCGACGCAGCGCTCGTTCACGCCGCGCGGCCGCTGGGCGGGGTCCTCAGCAGAACTGGTCGTAGAAGCGCATCCGCGTCGCGAGCACCGCGGCCTCGACCCGCGCGAACTCCTCCGCCGCGCCGTGCTCCTGCGCCAGCGACCGCACGAGGAACGCGCCGAGCCGGCCCGAGTGCGTCGCCGAGTCGTCCGCCGCCGCCGCGAGCGGCTCGCGGCCGTCGTGGTGGTGGTGCGGGTGGTAGAAGCGCGATGCGAAGCCCGCGATCTCGAGCTCGCCCTCCATCCGGCGCCAGAACTCGCCGTACTCGACCGACACGAGCACCTCGCCCCAGAAGCGCAGGATCGTCAGCACGGCCGCGTCGCCGGGCGCCGCGGCCGCGTCGAGCATCAGCGCGAGCGTCTGCTGCACGACGCTCGCGGTGACGGCGCTCGGGCGCGCGCCCATGATCTGCTCGCGCGTCGCGCCCAGCGCGAGCAGGTCGCCGACGAGATCCTCGCGATGCGACGGCGTGGCGCCGGTGGCGTCCGGATACTCCTCGCGCAGGATCTCCCGCACGAGGCGCGTCGACGCCTCGTCGGCGAGCCCGTCGATGCCGATGTCGTAGACGACGGGAAACAGCAGCGACAAGAAGCGCCGCTGCAGCAGGACCTCGAGGAACGCGGCGCGGTCGAGATCGCCGATCGCCGCGAACAGCCGGTGGCCGGTGAACTGCGCCAGCAGCTCGGCCTCGGCGGCGTCCGCGCTCAGGACCCGATCCCGAACCTGCGGCCCATGTCCTCCAGCTCCGTCTGCCATTGCTCCAGATCCTCGAATTCGTGCCCGGTCTCCCAGAGCGTCTCAAGCTCGCGGAAGACGAGCCGGCCCATCAGCGTCTCCTGTCCCAGGACCTCGATCTGCGGCGACTTGACGGCGAGCTGGCCGTGCAGGAAGACGCTGAAGAACGCCCGGTCGTCGACGCCGTAGACGGAGATCGACGGGAGCGAATGGTAGAGCCTGACCCGCAGGTGGCGGCGGCCGTCGTCGCCGGCGGTGCGGGCGATCGCGGCCAGCACCTCGAGGCAGTGGCGCACCCCGGGCATGACGCGGTCCTCGCGGACGCGGGCCTGCGTCGCCCCCTGCAGCGCCTGGCTGCGCAGCCGCGCGATCTGCGAGTCGGGGTAGAGCATGAGGATCGAGACGTACGTGCCGCGTGCGAGCGCCTCGACGAGCGCGTCGTCGAGGATGTTCAGCTCCGGGATCCAGGTGTTGAGGATCACGATCTCCTCGGCCTCGGCCATGAGGTCGACGAGCAGGTGGTAGTCGAGGTTCTTGTGCACGCGCACGATCCCGGCGTTCGCGTCCTCGTCGGCGAGCGGGAGCGCCGGCGGCGCGTGTGTCTGATCGGCAGCGACGGCGCCCGGCGCGGCCGGCGTCGCGGGAGGCGACGCCCCGGCCTCGACGCCCGATCCCGCAGGCGTCTCGGCCGCGAGCCGGTCCTCGTGGTCGAAGGCGATGAAGCGCCGCGCGCACTCCGCCAGCAGCCGCGGCTCCTGGCGGCGCCCGAAGTCCGTGGCGGCGTTGACGAGGTGCGCCGCGGCCTTGTGGTAGCGCGTCGTGAGCGATTGCGACTCGCCGTCCTCGTCCTCCCAGGTCATCAGCTCGCGGATCGCGCGGCAGTCGCGGCCCGCCGGCAGCCGATCGAGGTACTCGGGGATCAGGCGGTACAGGATCAGGTGCACGCGGGCCGGCTCGTCGAGCACCCCGGCGGACTGCACGCGGTGCAGCGCGCAGAGCGCCGGCAGCGCGCCCTCGAGCGTCTCCGGATCGCGACCCGCGATGCGGATGACCTGCTTGAGCTCGTCGGCGAGGTTGCCTGAGCGCGTGCTCACCGGGCCACCGTAGCGTCGGAACCACGTCGGATCAACGTCGGGCGTGACGGAACTGCGCCGCGGGCGTCGCCGGGCGGTCGTGAGAGAGCCGGGTCCGGCGCGTAGTGCAGCTGCGCCGCGCGCTCCATCCTTCACCTCGTCGCAGGTCACAGGAAGTGCCTTTTCACAACCGACAGAAAGGCATGACGATGTTCGACCGCACGTTGCTCATCACCCGCCGGACCGTCGCGCTCGTCGCTGTGACGAGCGTCCTCGGTATGGCGGCCAGGACCACCTCGGCGCTCGCGCTCGGGCCGCAGCACACGCCCGCGGTGCGTGTCGCGACGCCGTACCAGCCCGTGATCACGACCGCCGCCACGTGCGCCGCACGGGAGCTGTGGTCGCGCCGCGTCGCGAACAGCGCGACCGTTGCGACGCGCTGCTCGGCGCGCCGGCTCGCACCGGCCCGCACCCGTCCCGCGTCGACGCGAACGCGTCTGCGCGCGGCGGCGTAACCCACGCTTTCACTCTGACAAGACCGGAGCTGAACGATGCTCATGACAGCGACAACCTGGGGTATCACCGGCCCGCAATTTCTGTGGGGGTACGGCGTGCTGTGTGCAGCCGCCGCCGGCGCGATCCTGCTGCAGTGGCTGCGGACCCTCGGACCGCGGGAGCCCGTCGGCGCCGAGCTGCCGGACCTCGGCCTCTACGAACTCGCCGCGCTCGGCGACGGGCCTGATCTGGCGATCACGAGCGCGGCGTCGCAGCTGCATCGCGACGGCCTCCTCAGGGCCGGCGCGGATGACGGGCTCGAGCCCATCGGCGACCTCGACGAGGATGCCGATCCGATCGAGCGCGCGGTCTTCGAGGTCGTTCGCGACCAGCCGGGGATCAGCGGCGCCGAGATGCGCTCGCGCGTGCACGAGAGCGAGGCCGTCCGCTCGATGACCGACGAGCTCACGCGTGACGGCCTGCTGATCGAGCGTGGGCAGACGACCGCGCTGGCGCGCCGCATCCTGCTGCTCGGCGGGCTGCTGGCGCTGCTGGGGCTGGGACGGATCGTCGCTGGAGCGATCGGCGGCCGGCCCGTCGCCGTGCTCGTGGTGATCGTCGTCGTCGTCGTCGTGGCGACGATCCTGGTCACGAGCCGCGTCCCGGTCGCGACGAACCGCGGCCAGGCGCGGCTCCAGCGCTGGCGCGACGCGCACGACGACCTGCGGCGCAACCCGATCGGCGGCGAGTGCGCGCTGGCCGCGGCGCTGTTCGGCGCTTCGGTGCTCTGGCTCGCGTCGCCGGACATCGCGTCGGCGCTCGGCGTCGAGCGCGAGGCCGCCTCCGGCTCGGGCGGTGGTGGTGGTGGTGGCTGCGGCGGCTGCGGCGGCTGCGGCGGATGCGGCGGATGACCATGCTCACGACGGCGACGACAACCTGGGGCATCACGAGCGCGCAGTTCCTGACCGGCTACGGCGTGCTCTGCGTCGCGGCGGCGGCGTGGATCTGGTGGCAATGGCGCGAGGCGATCGGGCGCCGTGCGCGCGGCGCAGACCCGCTGCCCGAGCTCGGCGTCTACGAGCTGGCGCTGCTCAGCGGCGGAACGCAGCTGGCGATCACGAGCGCGCTGACGCGCCTGCACGGCGACCACGTGCTGCGCGTCCGCCGGCGCGAGGGCACGCTGAAGCTGTCCGGCCAGCTCGGCCTCGGCGCCGACCCCGTCGAGCGCGCGGTCTTCGAGGCCGTGCGCCGCGAGCCGGGCATCAGCACCACGGTGCTGCGCAGCCAACTGCGCCAGGATGACGCGCTGGCGTCGCTGTCTGACCGGCTGACGCAGGCCGGCCTGCTGCTCGACGAGCAGCGGGCGGCGCGGGTGCGGCGGCTGTGGGTCGTCGGCGCGCTGCTCGTGGCGCTCGGCGTCGCGCGGATCGTCGCCGGCTGGCAGAACGACGCGGCGATCGGCTGGACCGCGGCGCTCACGCTCGTCGTCGCGTTCGCGACCTTCTGTCTGTTTGGCCAGCGACCGGTCGCGACGAACCGCGGGCGCGACATGCTCGGCCGCCTGCGCGAGGAGAACGAGCAGCTGCGCCGTCACCCGCCCGCCGGTGAGGGCGCGCTGTCGGTCGCGCTGTTCGGCGGCGGCGCGCTGTGGCTCGCCGACCCGGCGATCGCCTCGGCGCTCGGCGTCGCCCGTGAGGAGCAGTCCGACGGCGGCTGGTGGGGCTCCAACCGGCCCGGCGGCTGCGGCGGCGGGGCCGGTGGCGGCGGCGGTTGCGCGAGCAGCGCCGGCGACAGCGGCGGCGGAGGAGGGGGCGGATGCGGCGGTGGCGGCGGATGCGGCGGCGGAGGAGGCGGTTGAGATGTACGCGACACACGTGACATGGCAGCTCGGACAGGGCGTCGGCTGGCGCCCGCAGCTCGACGGCGCGATCGAGCGCGCCGCCGGGCTGGGCTTCATCGAGGTCATCGCGGAGGCGATCGGCGCGCACGGCGTGCCCGCCGGCGTCGCCGCGGCGATGCAGCGCGGCCTGCAGGTCGTGCCGCACGGCGTCAGCCTGTCGCTCGGCGGCGCCGAGCGGCCCGACCGTGCGCGGCTGGAGCACCTCGCCGCCGTCGCCGGGCTCGTGAACGCGCCGCTCGTCAGCGAGCACATCGCGTTCGTGCGCGCCGACGGTCGCGAGTCCGGGCATCTGCTGCCGGTCCCGCGCACCCGCGAGGCGCTCGACGTCCTCGCCGAGAACGTCGCGATCGCGCAGGCGGCGCTGCCCGTGCCGCTCGCGCTCGAGCACGTCGCCGCGCTCGTGCAGTGGCCGGGCGGGGAGATGGACGAGGCGACGTTCGTCAGCGAGCTGATCGCGCGCACGGGCGCGCTGCTGCTGCTCGACCTGTCCAACCTCTACGCCAACGCGCACAACCACGGCTACCACGCGCTCGAGGCGCTCGAGCGCTTCCCGCTGGACCGGATCGCCTACGTGCACGTCGGCGGCGGGCGCCTGCGCGACGGCGTCTACCACGACACGCACGCCGATCCGGTCGTGCCGGGCGTGCTGCACCTCGTCGAGGAGCTGTTCGCGCTCACCGACGCGCCCGGCGTCCTGCTCGAGCGCGACGACGACTTCCCGCCGGAGGCCGAGTTCGCCGCCGAGCTCGAGGCGATCGCCGCCGCCGTGCGCCATGGAAGCGAGCACCGTGTCAGCGCCTGACCGCGAGGCCTACGGTGCGCGCCAGGCGCAGCTGCTCGACGCGCTCCTGCGCGGCGACGAGCCCCCACAGGGGTTCGACGCCGCGCAGGCCGGCGCGGCCGGCAGCGCCCTGCGGCGCAAGCGCGGCCGCGCGGTCGCGCTCGCGTGGCCGGCGCTCGCGCTCGCGCTCGGCGATCGATACGACGCGCGCTTCGATGCGTTCGCGCGGTCCGTCGACGCGCCGCCGTCCGGCGATCCGCTCGCGGACGGGGTGGCGTTCGCGCTGCGCCTCCAACAGGCCGAACTGACCGATGATGCGCGCGTCGAGCTGCTGCTCGCGCGGGCGGCGCTGCGCCGCGGGCGCGGCGGCCGCTGGCGCGCGCGGCGCACGCCGTTCGCCGCCGCCGTCCGGCTGGACGCCCCGCGCCCGCGGACGCTGATCGTCGTGGCGCTGCCGTGGCTCGGCCGCCGGTGTCTGGCGATCGCGCGCCCCACCCGAACCTGACACCAACACGGTTCTCGCCGCAGGCGAGAGAAAGGGGGCCGGCATGCGCCGGTATGCAACGCCGATGAAGTCCTACCGCAGGATCGGAGCCCTGGTCGCGACGATGGGGCTGCTCGCCGTGCTCTCGGGCGGGCTGATGACGTCCGTCGCGAGCGCAGCGCGAGCGCAGACGGGGACGCTCACGATGACCAGCGACGAAGGTGACTACATCGGTCAGGGCCGGCCGTGGTCCTACGACACGAGCGCGAACGACGCCTTCGACTCGACGAGCACAGGCCGCACGATCCAGGTCAGCCTGCAGGCGGCGAACGCCGACTGGTGGTACCTGAACTTCGCGGCGCCCGAGGGGCAGACGCTCGCGGTCGGGGCGTATGACTCGGCCACGCGCTACCCGTTCGGAGGTCCGGGCGCGCCCGGGCTCGACGTGTTCGGCAACGGCCGCGGATGCAACACGCTGACCGGGAGCTTCACCGTCGCGGAGGTGACGTTCGGTCCGTACGGCGCACTCGAGCGCTTCGCGGCCGACTTCGTGCAGCACTGCGAGGGCGGCGAGCCCGCGCTGCGGGGCCGCGTGCAGATCGTCAACCCGCCCGCGCCGGATCCGCTGGCGATCGGGCTCGGGCTCGCCGCCGACGGCACCGCCGACCGCGTCGGCGGCGGCGCGACCGTCAGCGGGACGGTGACGTGCAACACGCCCACGACCATGTACGTGCACGGGACGCTGCGCCAGCGGGCCAACCGGCTGACCGTGGCTTCGGGGCAGTTCTACCGCCAGGTCGCGTGCACCGGGACGACGGCGTGGCAGTCCACCGTGCGCGCCGACAACGGCGTGCCGTACAACCCCGGCTCCGCGGAGCTGAACGTCTACGCGACCGCCTACGACGCGTACTACGGACGCAACGTGGACGCCACGAAGGCCGGCACGGTGAGGCTGAAGCGGTGAATCGACGCCCCACCGGCCCGTCCCGACACGGGGCGGGCCGGGGGATCGCCATCGTGCAGCGGTCCAGCACGGTTGGCTGCTCGCACGGCGAGCCGGGTTGAGCGTTTCGAATCCCCCTCGTCCCGGTGGTCCGACGATGGCACGCTGACCTGGCCATGCCGAGCCTTCGTCAGCTGCTGCGCGTCCTGCTCGCCGTGCTGATCCTCACGGGCGAGGTCCGCATCTGGCAGCTCGTCCTCATCGGCGTGCTGTTCGGCTCGGCCGAGGCGTTCTACCGCCCCGCGGCGACGGGGCTACTCCCGCAGACCGTGCCCGAGGAGGAGATCCAGGAGGCCAACGCCGTCACCACCATGTTCGCCAACCTCGCCGAGTTCGCCGGCCCCGCGCTGGCGACCGTGCTCGTGCTCGGTCTCAGCCCGGCGGCGGCGTTCGGGATCGACGCGCTGACATTCCTCGTCAGCGCGGCACTGCTCGTGCGCGTGAAGCCGCGCGACCGCGGGACACCCGCGCCCGCGACCGAGACCGAGACCGCATCGCCGTCATCGGTCTGCAACGACGTGCGGATCGGCTTCGCGGAGGTGCGCTCGCGCGTCTGGGTCTGGGCGACCTTGTCGGCGTTCTGCATCGCGCTGTTCTGCGCGATCGCGCCGCTGTTCGTCGTCGGCCCGATCGTCGCCAAGCACCACTACGGCGACATCGCCGTCTTCGGCTACGTGTTCGCCGCCTTCGGCGCAGGCACGGTCGCCGGCTCGATCGCGGCGCTGCGCTGGCGCCCGCACCACCCGATGCGCCAGGCGATGACCTGCATCCTGCTGTGGCCGGGAGCGATCGCGCTGTTCGCGGTCGGCGCCCCGCTCGCGGTCGTCCTCCCCGCGATGGTCGTCGCCGGCACCGGCGTGTCGCTGTTCGACGTGTGGTGGCTGACGGCGCTCGCCGAGCGCATCCCCGCCGACAAGCTCTCGCGCGTCACCGCGTACGACTGGACGGTCTCGCTCGGGCTCGTGCCGTTGGGCTACGTGCTCGCCGGCCCCGCGGCCGAGTGGCTCGGCGAGACCGAGGTGCTGCTCGGCGGCGCGTGCGTCGCGTTCATCGCGCTGACGCTGGGGCTGCTGCCGCGCGAGACGCGGATGCTCGAGCGCCTGGCGCCTACGCAGGCGCCGCGCGCTTCTTCCCCCGTCGCTCAAGCCGGCGCTGTTCTCGCACCCGCTGCAGCACCCCTCGGCGACCCAGCGTCTCCAAGCCCGAGTAGAGGACCCTGATCTCGCTGAAGATCTCCTCGGCGACGGCCATCTGCTGGTCGCGCGTGGGCTCGGCGACCTGCTCCCAGCGGATCGGGTCGCCGAACTGGACGGTGACCTTGGGGAACTGCCCGCGGCGCCAGTTGCGCACCTTCGCCGAGCCGTGGATCGCGACCGGCACGATCGGCGCGCCGGTCTGCAGCGCGAGCTTGCCGATGCCGGGCTTGGGCCGCTGCGAGAGGCTGCCGTCGCGCGAGCGCGCGCCCTCGCAGTACATCGCCACGACGCCGCCGTGCTCGAGGATCGTGCGCGCAGTGATGAACGCCTCCTCGTCGCGGTGGCCGCGGCGCAGCGGGAAGACGCCGCCGTGCGAGTAGACGTACTGCAGCGGCGGCTGGAAGAGCTGGGACTTCGCCATGAAGCGGACCTTGCGGCGGATGAACGCCGCGAGGAAGAAGTGGTCCATGAACGAGCCGTGGTTGGGCGCGAGGATGACGGACCCGCTCTGCGGCACCTTCTCGCTGGAGATCGTGCGCGTGCGGAAGAACGTCAGCGCCCACAGGCCGGTGAGCACGCGGACGATCTCGTAGGCGAAGTCCGGCTCCTCGTTGCGCGAGCGCTCGTGGAAGACGACGAAGTCCTCGGCCGGGCGCTCGTCGCGACCGCCCGTTCCCATCGCCGCCAGCTGTTCGGAGCGCTTCAACCTCGCCATGCAAAGAACATTACCCCTGGGCCCAGCCTCCGGCACGCTGGACGGCGCGCTGCCACTGCTGCATGAGCGTCGCGCGCTCGTCCCCGCCCATCTGCGGCTCGTAGCGCCTGCCCGTGCCGTCGCGGCGCGCGACGTCGTCCTGCGTCCACGCGCCGGCGCCGACGCCGGCCAGCAGGGCCGCGCCGAGCGCCGTCGTCTCGGCGAGCTCGGCGACGGCGACGGGCACGCCGAGCATGTCGGCCTGGAACTGCATCAGCCAGCCGTTGGCGGTCGCGCCGCCGTCGGCGCGCAGCTCGGCGAGCGGCTGACCCGAGGCGGCCTCCATCGCGCGGACGGCGTCGACGGTCTGGTAGGCGATCGCCTCGAGCGTGGCGCGCGCGATATGCGCGCGGGTGCTGCCGCGCGTGAGCCCGACGATCGTGCCGCGCGCGTAGGGATCCCAGTGCGGTGAGCCCAGGCCGGTCAGCGCGGGGACGAAGAGGACGCCGTCGTTGGAGTCCAGCGACGCGGCGAGCGCCTCGGTCTCGGCGGCCGCGTCGATGATGCCCAGGCCGTCGCGCAGCCATTGCACGCCCGCGCCGGTGACGAAGATCGCGGCCTCCAGCGCGTAGACGATCCGCTCGCCGATCCCCCACGCGATGGTTGCCAGCAGGCCCGGTGGCGCGGTCGGGACGCTGTCGCCCGAGTTCAGCAGCACGAACGAGCCGGTGCCGTACGTGTTCTTGCCGAGGCCCGGGTCGAGGCAGCCCTGGCCGTAGAGCGCCGCCTGCTGGTCGCCGGCGATCCCGCTGACCGGCACGCCGTCGTGGCCGGCGCCGAGGACGCCGTCGCGCAGCGTGCCGAACTCGCCGATGCTCGGCAGCACCTTGGGCAGCGCGGCGCGCGGGACGTCGCCGAACAGCGCCAGCAGCTCGTCGTCCCAGTCGCCGCGGTTGATGTCGTAGAGCATCGTGCGCGAGGCGTTCGTGACGTCGGTGCGGTATTCGCCCGTGAGCTTGAAGACCAGCCAGGCGTCGATCGTGCCGAAGACGGCGCGGCCGCCGGAGGCCTTCTCGCGCAGGCCCTCGACGTTGTCGAGCATCCATTCGATCTTCGTCGCGCTGAAGTACGGGTCGAGCACGAGCCCGCTGCGCGTGCGCACGAGCGCCTCGTGGCCCGCGGCGCGCAGGGCGTCGCAGCGGGCCGCTGTGCGGCGGTCCTGCCAGACGAGCGCGTGGTGCAGCGGCGCGCCGGTCTTCGGGTCCCACACGCAGACGGTCTCGCGCTGGTTCGTGATCCCGATCGCCTGCAGCTCGCCGTCGCCGGCTCCCGCCGCAGCGAGCGCCTCGCGCGCGACGGCCACCGTCGTGTCCCAGATCTCGGCGGCGTCGTGCTCGACCCAGCCGGGCTGCGGGAAGTGCTGGTGAAACTCGCGGTAGGCGCGCCCGGCGAGCTGCGCGGACTCGTCGAAGACGAGGCAGGTCGTCCCGGTCGTGCCCTGGTCGATCGCGAGGATCACGGCCCGGACGCTACCCGCGAGCGGCACGATGCGCGAGGACCGGCCGGGACCGGGAGGATGGACGGTCCCGGCCGTTGCCCTCGGCATTGCAGCGGTCCAGCGTGGCGATCATCACGCGTTGCGCCTGTGTCGCCGCCGGCGACGGGAGAGCTCGTCGGCGGTGATGCATTGAAGGTACGGACGGTCGCGAAGGCGTCCCATCGACGCTCGTCCAAATTCCTCGGACCGCGAATCGCCCGTTGGTCGAACAGGTGTTCAGCGCAACGCGTCGAGTGCTGGAGCGGCCGCGGCGGTCGCCGGCCCGTTCACCGGCGGCTCACGTAGACGGCGAGGAAGTCGCCGAGCTGGCGGCCGCGGTGCAGGAAGCCGCGCAGCGTCCGCCCGGTCGCGCGATGGGCGAGGTCGAGCGCGATCTCCTCGACGCGGAAGCCCGCGCGCGCGGCATCGACGGTCATCCCGATCTCCATGCCGAAGCGCGGGGCGAACGGCACGACGGTCGCGAACGCCGGGCCGCTGAGCGCGCGCTGGCCGGAGATCGGCGCCTGCATGTCGAGGCCGGTGAGGCTGCGGATCGCCTTGTGCGCGAAACCGACGGCGAGGCCGAAGCCGCCGCCGACGCGGCTGGCGAAGACCGCGACCGCGAGATCGCAGCGTCCCTCGCGGACGGCATCGGCGAGCGCCGGCAGCTGCCTGGCGCTGTCGGCGAGGTCGCCGTCGACGAGCACGAAGACGGGCGGAGCGGGCTCCAGCGCGCGGCTCAGCACGCGCCGCGCCGCGAGCGTCGCGGCGCCGCCCTTGCCGATCGACCGCTCGCTGCGCACGACCTCGGCGCCGCAGCGCGTCGCGACGGCGGCGGTGCCGTCCGTCGAGCCGTCGTCGGCGACGACGACGCGCGCGCCCGGAAACGCCTCGCCGAGTGCGGCCAGCGTCTCGCCGAGGCGATCGGCCTCGTCGTGCGCGGTGACGATCACGATCGTGTCGGCGTCCATCCCGGCGGCTACTCTGCCAGACGCTGCCGCGCCCGGATGTGCGAACGAGGAGGAGCCGTGATCGAAGTCGAGGCCCACATCACGGGCATCGTGTGGAAGGTCGAGTGCAAGGTCGGCGACCAGATCGAGGAAGGCGACACCGTCATCACGCTCGAGTCGATGAAGATGGAGATGCCCGTCGAGGCCGAGGATCCGGGGGTCGTCAAGGAGATCCTGTGCGAGGAGGGCCAGCCCGTCGACGAGGGCGACACGCTCGTCATCCTGGAGTAACTGCGCGGGCGACACAGTGATGTAGTGCTAATCGGCCATAGGCGGAGTGCTAACTACGCCGCTGAGCGCTACGTTTCGCGCAGGATGCCGGGGGAATTGATCGTCGATCGACCCGCCAATGGCGTCCTTCGGCTTGCAATTTCCAACCCCGCGAAGCGCAACGCGCTCGACCACGAGATCCTCGACGCGATCACCGCGCAGATCTCGTCTTTGCAGGACGACACGCGCTGCGTGATCCTGACCGGCCGGGCGGGGATGTTCTCGTCGGGCTACGACATCGGCGACATCGACCCGGCGGTCTTCGCCGAGGAGGCCGAGAAGCTCGTCGCGCACCCGTTCTGCAGCGCGCTCGCCGCGCTGGACGCCGTCGACGTGCCGACGCTCGCGGTGCTCACCGGCCCGACGATCGGCGGCGGCCTCGAGCTCGCGCTGACGTGCGACCTGCGCCTCGCCGGCGAGCACATCAAGCTCGGCATGCCGCCCGCGAAGCTGGGGCTGATCTACTCGCACACCGGGCTGCGCCGCTTCGTCGACGCGATCGGCGAGCCGCGCACGCGCGAGCTGTTCCTGCTCGGGCGCTACGTCGATGCCGCGACCGCGCAGACCTGGGGCCTCGTCAACTGGGTCGTCGAGCGCGACGAGCTCGACACCACCGCGCTCGAGCTCGCGACGCAGCTGGCGGCCAACTCGCCGCTGTCGATGGCCGGCAACAAGCGTGTCATGCGCGAGCTGCTGCACGCCGAAGGGGCGCTGGACCCCGACGTCGAGCGCGAGATGCTGGCCCTGCGCGCGTCGAGCTTTCAGTCCCAGGACCTGCTCGAGGGCGTGTCGGCGTTCGCGCAGAAGCGCACGCCGAGCTGGAAGGGCCGGTAGGAGCGCGCCGGCAGGCTCGGCTCAGGCGGCGCGGACGCGAGCGCGAGCGCGAGCCTGCGCGTACGTGACCATCCGGCGCTGCTCCTCGTCGTAGAGCTTCAGGCGCACGGCGCGGATGCCGTCGGCGAAGGTGAGCGTCGGGACGTCGTTGAAGATCGGGTTGGCGTCGTGCGCGCGCTGCAGGTTGTAGTTCGGGATCCGCGCGCTGAGGTGGTGCACATGGTGCAGGCCGATGTTGCCGGTGAAGAACTGCAGCACCTTCGGCAAGCGCAGGTACGAGCTTCCGCGCAGCGCCGCCTCCGCGTAGCTCCACTGCTCGCCCGTCTCCCAGTAGACGTCCTCGAACTGGTGCTGGACGTAGAACAGCCAGATCCCCGTGCCGCCGGCGAGCAGCACGAGCGGAAGCTGCACGAGCAGGTAGTCCAGCGGGCCGATCAGCACGCACAGCGCGGCGATGGTGACGACCAGCGCGACGTTCGTGGCGACGATCGCGCGCCGGATCCGCGGGCGGCTGTCGCGCGGGACCAGGCGCGCCTGCAGGACCATCCCGAGGATCGGGCCGAGGCCGAACATGACGACCGGGTTGCGATAGAGGCGATAGCCGAACCGAGCCCGCGGCGTCATCGCCTCGTACTCCGCGACGCTCTTCGTCGCGACGTCGCCGACGCCGCGCCGGTCGAGGTCGCCCGCGGTCGCGTGATGGACCGCGTGGTTGTGGCGCCAGGCCGCGAAGGTCGTGAACAGCAGCAGCCCCAGGCCCGTGCCGAGCCACGTGTTCGCGCGCTTGGACGGCAGGAACGAGCCGTGGGTGCAGTCGTGGAAGACGATGTACGTGCGCACGAGGAAGCCCGCGGCGGGGATCGCGAGCGCGAGCGTCAGGAGATATGAGGTGTCCAGCGCGCGGTACATGAGCACCGTCAGCGCGAGGTACGGCACGACGGACGTCGCGACGTCGAGGATGCTGCGGGCGAGGCGCGGACCCTCGAAGGGCGCGAGCGACTCACGCCAGAACGGGCGTTCAGAGGCCACGACGATCGCCTGACGTGATGCCGGCCACAGCGCGGACCTCCCAGGTGGCGAGACGGCGAGTCTCAGGGTGATCCTCTCGCCTCAACCAGTGTGCGAGATCCAGCGTACGCCACGCGACGCTCAGCCGCGTGCAAGCCGCGGCCACTCGATCGCCGGGCAGCGGTCCATGACGACGAGCAGGCCCGCGTCGCGGGCGCGCTGCGCAGCCGCCTCGTCGATCACGCCGAGCTGCATCCAGACAGCGCGGGCGCCGATCGCGATCGCCTCGTCGACGTGCTCGCCGGCCTCGGAGGGGCGGCGGAAGATGTCGACGACGTCGACCTTCACGTCGTCGGCCAGGTCCAGGAGCGTCGCGTGCGCCCGCTCGCCGAGCACGTCGGCGGCGTTCGGGTTGACCGGGATCACCCGCTTGCCGCGGCGCTGCAGCAGCGACGCGATGCGGTGGCTGTCGCGGCGCGGATCGGGCGACAACCCGACGACGGCCCAGGTCGCGGTGTCCTGCAGCAGGGTGCGGATCGTGTCGCCGGACACGTGGCTATTCGTCGCCGTGTGCGACCGCGAGTCCGGCGAGATCCTGGAGGTCCTGCGGGCGGCCGGCGGCGCGCTCCATCGCGCGTAGGGGGCGCAGGCAACAGACCGGACGTGCACGTCGCCAAGCGCGACGAGCAGCGCCTGCGCCGCGAGCGTCGCGTACGCCACCTCGCCGGGAACACCGGAGATCCACTGCATGACATCGCGATCGCCGAGACGCGTGCGGAGGCGCAGGTGTCTCGGCCCCCGTGCGCGGACGCTGCATCCCCACATGATGCCTCAGGCCGCGCAGCGCGGCGACCCATCGCGATGGCGGCCGGCCGCGCCGACATCGAGTGCCACGTGCACGACGGCGCCGGTCACGCGTTCGACAATCACCGCGCGCACCTGCACGTGCCCGAGGCCCGCGCCGCCGCGCGGGAGCCGGCGGCGGCGTTGCTCGCGCGCGAGCTTCCCGTGCCGGTCGGCGAGGCGTCGCGGCAGGGACCGTCCGGCGCGGCTGGCACTCTGCCGCGCAATGGCACCACTGATCACTCGCGAAGAGGCTCTGCGCCTCGGCGAGCTGGAGGACCACTCGGAGATCGAGGCGCTGATCGAGCGCGCCTGGAAGGCCCGCGTCGAGCGCTTCGAGGACGCGACCGACATGTGCTCGCTCGTCAACGCGAAGTCCGGCGGCTGCGCGCAGGATTGCGGCTTCTGCGCCCAGTCGCGCTTCGCCGAGGCCGAGACCCCGCTGCACGCGATGATGGAGCCCGAGCAGATCCTCGAGCATGCCCGCGCCGCCGAGGCCGCGGGCGCGCATCGCTTCTGCATGGTGACCCAGGGCCAGGGCCTCTCCAAGCGCGACTTCGAGAAGGTGCTCGAGGGCACGCGCCTGGTGGCCGAGCACACGAACCTCAAGCGCTGCGCGTCGATCGGGCACATGTCGCCGACCCGCGCGAAGGCCTTGAAGGAGGCCGGCGTGCAGCGCGTGCACCACAACGTCGAGACGGCCGAGTCCTACTACCCGGAGGTCACGCAGACGGTCCGCTACGAGGGGCGGCTGCGCACGATCGACGCCGTCCGCGAGGCGGGCCTGGAGACGTGCGTCGGCGGGATCCTCAACCTCGGCGAGTCGCGCCGGCAGCGCGTCGAGATGGCCTTCGAGCTGGCCGCGCTCGAGCCGACCTCCGTGCCGATCAACCTGCTCAACCCGCGCCCGGGGACGAAGTTCGGCGACCGCGAGTACATGGACCCGTGGGAGGCGGTGAAGTGGATCGCGATCTTCCGCCTCGTCCTGCCCGAGGCGCTCTTCCGTCTGTGTGGCGGGCGCGTGGAGAACATCGGCGAGCTGCAGCAGCTCGCCGTCCGCGCCGGCATCAACGGCGTGATGATGGGCAACTTCCTGACGACGCTCGGCAACACGCCCGACGAGGACCGCGCGATGTTCGAGAACCTCGGCCTGAACGTCGCGCGCCAGCCCGACAACGGCGCCAACCCGCGGCCGGACAACCGCAGCGGCTGGCTGGAGGGCGAGACGCCCGCGGCGGATGGTGGGTCGCACACCGATGTCGCCGCGGACATGGAGTCGCTCGACGTGCGGTTGTGGGATCCCTCCACGCAGCTGCGCTTCGCGCGCAAACGCGGGCCGATACCGCCCCGTCCCGACGCCGAACCGGCCACGCGGAGCTGACCCGGTGAGCGAGATCGGGGCCCGGCTGGCAGAGCTCAAGGAGCTCGGCCTGTACCGGCGCACCCGCCTCGTCAGCGGCCCGCAGGGGCCCAACGTCGTGCTCGACGGCCAGTCGGTCCTGCTGCTGTGCTCGAACAACTACCTCGGCCTCGCCGACCACGAGCAGGTGCAGGAGGCCGCGGCGGAGGCGGCGCTGCGCTGGGGCGTCGGCGCCGGCTCGTCGCGTCTGGTCAGCGGCACGATGACGATCCACGGGCGTCTCGAGAAGCGGCTGGCAGCGTTCAAGGGCACGCAGACCGCGCTGCTGTTCGGCTCCGGCTATCTCGCCAACCTCGGCGTCGTCGGCGCGCTGTCGGGCGCGGGTGAGGTCGTGTTCTCCGACGAGCTCAACCATGCCTCGATCATCGACGGCTGCCGGCTGTCGCGCGCGGACACGTTCATCTACCGCCACAACGACGTCGAGCACCTCGCCTGGGGGCTCAAGCAGGCCGAGGGCCGCGGCGCGCTGATCGTCACGGAGTCGGTCTTCTCGATGGACGGCGACATCGCGCCGCTGGAGGAGATCTGCGACCTCGCGCGACGCTTCGGCGTGCGCGTCGTCGTCGACGAGGCGCACGGCACGGGCTGCCTCGGCCCGGGCGGGCGCGGCGCGGTCGCCGAGGCGGGGGTCGAGCACGCTGTCGACGTCGTCGTCGGCACGCTGGGCAAGGCGCTTGGCTCCTACGGCGCGTACGTCGCCTGCGACGAGGAGATCGCGGCGCTGCTCGTCAACAGCGCGCGCTCGCTGATCTTCTCGACCGCGCCGCCGCCGCCCGCGGTCGCCGGCGCGCTCGCCGCGCTGGAGCTGCTCGAGCAGCAGCCGCGCCGGGTCGAGCGCCTGCAGGCCAACGGTGCGGTGCTGCGCGGCGAGCTCGCCCGCGAGGGCTTCGACGTCGCGGGCTCCTCGACGCAGATCGTGCCGATCATCGTCGGCGATGCGTCGACGGCGATGCGCGTCTGCGAGGCCGCGCTGGAGCGCGGCGTGTTCGCGCAGGCGATCCGGCCGCCGACGGTGCCTCACGGCACGTCGCGCCTGCGCCTGGCGGTGATGGCGACGCACACGAAGGAGGAGCTGCGCGAGGCCGCGCGCGTGCTCGGGCGCGCGGCGCTGCAGGCGGGCTTCCGGCCGGCGACGGCGATGCCGGTCGCGGTCGCGCAGGAGCGGGCGCGGCCGGGCGCGCCGCTGGCGAGCGCGCCGCCGCCGCGGCGCGCGGACGCCGCCGCGTAGCGTTCACCGCGTGCCCCTTCGCGGCTGCTTCGTCACCGGCACCGACACCGGCGCCGGCAAGACCGTCGTCGCGGCGGCGATCGCCGCCGCGCTGCACGCCCGCGGTGAGCGGGTGGCGGTCTGGAAGCCGGTCGTCACGGGCCTTGACGAGCCGGCGGGCGATTGGCCGCACGACCACGAGCTGCTGGCGCGGGCGGTCGGCGCAGATCCGCGTGACGTGACGACCGCGACGTTCGGTCCCGCCGTCTCCCCGCACCTGGCGGCCGAGCTCGCCGAGACGATGCTCCACCTCCGCGTGCTCCTCAGCGCGGCGCGGGCAGCTGGCGCTGCGGCCGACGTGCTCGTCGCGGAGGGCGTCGGCGGGCTGCTCGTGCCGTTCGGCGACTTCACGGTGCGCGACCTCGCGGTCGCGCTCGGCCTGCCGCTCGTGATCGCGGCGCGGCCGGGGCTGGGGACGATCAACCACGCGCTGCTGACGATCGAGTCCGCGCGCGCGGCTGGACTGGATGTGCGCGCGGTCGTCCTGACGCCCTGGCCCGACGAGCCGAGCGTCATGGAACGTTCCAACCGCGCGACGATCGCATGCCTCGGCGAGGTCGAGGTGGCGACGCTGGCGCCGAGCTCGCCGGCGGTCGACGATCTCGCGGCGGCCGGCGCGACGCTGGCGCTCGATCGCTGGCTCGGCCCGTGAGCCCGGCGCGGCTGCCCGGGGGTGGCGATCACGCCGGCGGTCGCGGCGTAGCCGAGCTGCGCAGAGTCGGCACGAAGCGGTGTTGATCGGTCACATTCGGGATGCCACCATGTGTTCCACGATGGATGACCGGCTCGACGAGATCCTTGGGGAGATGCGCAGCGAACGCGAGGAGATGCGCAGCGAACGCGCCGAATGGCACGCGCAGATGAACCGTCGTCTGGACCAGACCGACGAGAACCTGCGCTTCCTGGGCGAGCTGAATCGCCGCAGCGAGACCGTCTTCCAGGACGTCGTGCGCGAACTGCGAGAGATGCGCGAGGAGACTCGTGCCTCGACCGCGACGACGAAGGCCCACACGCGCGCGATCTTCGCCCTCATCGACCGCTTCGAAGGCGGCGGCGGGGTCGCGCCCGCCAGCTGACCGACACCCGTCCTCGCTCCCCGAGCCCAGATCATCGACCCCGTAGCCTCGGGCCCATGGATCAGCGCACGCTCGGGCGCGACCGCCCGCTGACCGTCTCCGCCCTCGGCCTCGGCTGCATGGGCATGTCCGAGTTCTACGGCCCCGGCGACGAAGCCGCGTCGATCGTCACGATCGCGCGCGCCGTCGAGCTCGGCCTCACGTTCTTCGACACCGCCGACATGTACGGCAGCGGTGCCAACGAGCTGCTGCTCGGCAAGGCCCTGAAAGGCACGGACCGCGACGCGGTCGTGATCGCGACGAAGTTCGGGATCGTGCGCTCCGGCGACCCGCGCGCGCGGCGGATCGACTCCAGCGGTGCGTACGCCAAGCGCGCCGTCGAGGCCTCACTGCAGCGCCTGCAGACCGACCACATCGACCTGTACTACATGCACCGCCGCAGCCCCGACGTGCCGATCGAGGAGACCGTCGGCGCGCTCGCCGAGCTCGTCGACGCGGGCAAGATCCGCCACATCGGCCTCAGCGAGGTCAGCGCCGATACGCTGCGCGCGGCCTGCGCGGTGCACCCGATCACGGCGCTGCAGAGCGAGTGGTCGCTGTTCACGCGCGGCATCGAGGCCGAGATCGTCCCGACCGCGCGCGAGCTCGGCGTCGGCATCGTTCCCTACAGCCCGATCGGCCGCGGCTTCCTGACCGGCCGCTACGCCTCGATCGAAGACCTCGCCGAGGACGACTTCCGCCGCTACCAGCCGCGCTTCCAGGGCGACAACCTCGACGCCAACCTGCGCCTCGTCGAGCGCGTGCGCGAGATCGCCGACGAGGTCGGCTGCACGCCGGCCCAGCTCGCGCTCGCGTGGCTGCTGCACCAGGGCGACGATGTCGTCCCGATCCCCGGCACGAAGCGCGTCGCGTACGTCGAGGAGAACACCGCCGCCGCGGAGGTCGCGCTCAGCCCCGGGCAGCTCGCCGCGCTCGACGAGGCGATGCCCGTCGGCGCCGCCGCCGGCGAGCGCTACCCGGCGGAGTCGATGGGTTCAGTCGAGCGCTAGTGGTCCGTCTCGTAACAGGTCGCTGGAAAACCCGGGATGCCGGCGCCGCCTGGCAAGATCCGATCCCCGCCCGCCCCGAAGGTGTGGCTCAGCCACATCGAGCGTCCGAGGACGCCGCCAGGCGGTGATCGGCGC
>JBBSLI010000003.1:0-155135 GCA_038255395.1 Solirubrobacterales bacterium | reverse complement strand
TCGGTCGCACACCCCCGAAGGATGCTTGACGCTGCGCTTCGACCCCGCGCGTTTCCCCGCGAAGCCGGCAGCCTGCTACCGGGCCTCCTGGCAGCTACCCGGACCGGACCTTCCCCGGCAGGCGACGACGAGCTTGTCGTTGAAATCGCGATCTATCTATCCATCGCCCTCCAACAGTCTGGGCGCACTCCTGATCGTCGTGGAACTTTGACGGCGATCCACCTGGGTTTGAGGGTCAGACGGTAGCGGGCTCGGTGGCGTCCTGGCGCTCGGCGGTGAGGATCGGTCGCCGGCCGTGGCGTTCGATCGCGGTGACGAGCTTGGCGAGGTCGCGGTAGCCGATGATCCGCCGGAACTGCTGCTCGGCTTCGAGCATCCCGGCGGCGGTCCAGCGCTTGCGCATGTCGCCGTCTTGCCAGCGCTTGACGTTGCGTTGGGTGTAGCGAACGATCTCGATCATCGACTCGCACGGGTTCGTCGAGCAGAGCGTCTTGGCGAGCTGGCCGGTGATCTTCAGACGCATCAGCGTGAGCGTGTCGTGCAGGCCCTCGCGCAGCGACGCGGCGGCGTCGGGCCACGTCCGGTCGAGCTCTGAGGCGAGCAGCTCCAGGCGCTGGCGGGCAAGCTCGGCGTCGGTCAGCGCCCACGCGCCGCGTATCCTCGCCAGAACCGCGGGCCGGTCGCGCTCGGGCAGCAGATCGGTCACGTTGCGTTCTTTGTGGCGATGGCAGCGATGCACCAAGGCGTGCTCGCCGAAGACGTCCTTGATCGCGCGCCGCAGCGCCTTGCCGCCGTCGATGACGAACAGGATCGCCTGGTCGGGATCCAGGCCGCGATCGACGAGGTCGGCCAGCAGCGTGCGGGCCAAGGTGGCGTTCTCAGTCGAGCCTTCCCACAGCCCGAGCGGGATCTTCACGCCCTCGGTGCTGATGCCGAGCGCGACGACATGGCAGCGATCGGCGATGTCCAGGCCGTCGAGCATCATCACCGCCAGGCGCACGTCGTCCAGCCGGCGCGACATGAGCTCGCCCAGCGCGGTCCGGGTTCTGGCGATGAACATGTCCGAGACCGCGGTCTTCGACGTCGACGAGGCGGCCCGCTCGACGTCGTCGCCGACCGGCTCGCCGACCCGCGCGTACTTGCGTGTCGAGACGCCGGCGAGCATCCGGTTCATCACCGCGCGGGTGAGCGGGTCGCGGTCGGCGAAGTACTCGTACGTCGCGACCGGCAGCTCACGCTCGTCGTCGGCCGAGCGCATCCTCGGACGGCGGACAGGCACGCGGCGGCCACCCAACGTCATCGAGCCGTCTTCATGACCGTGACGCTTGGCGACACGATCGGGGTCGTGCTTGCCCTTCGCGCCCACGACCTCGGTCACCTCGAGTTCCATCAACTCGTGCACGACGCCCAGCCCGACACCGACGCTCAGCGCCAGCAAGCCCTCCCTCGCCGCGCCGACGAGCTCGCCGAGCACCTCTTGAATCTGCGCAGGCAGCGGACTCTCGGCCGCCTCCAAGGTCGTGACGACCTTCGCTGCAGGTACGGTCTTCATGGCGGTTCCTCCTGTCCTCTCGGACTTGGTTCGCGCCCCGAACGCTCCCAATCGGAGCGGACAGGGCGGGAGGACCGCCGTTCAAAGTTCTACGAGACTTCGGACATCCTCGCATCCGTGGAGAGATCAGCACGCGCCTGAGCGAGTTGCGTCCCGTCGTCGAGGAGTACCGCCGCCTGGACGCCGCGCTGCAAGCGCTCGGCACGCGGACAACCAAGGCTGCTCGCTTGCCGCCGGTCAGCTCGGCGCGGGCGAGCTCGCGTGCGCACGCGAAGGCGCCGGCGAAAGCGCGCAAACGTGCGCCTCGTGGCGCCAATCGGGAGGCCGTCCTACGGGCCGTCGCCGAGCGCCCCGGCGTCGCCAGCGCCGAGTTGGCGGCGGTCTCGGGGGTGGGGCGCAACACGCTGAACGGGCTGCTGGCGCACCTCGTGAAGGCCGGTGAGCTACAGACACGTCAGCTGCCAACAGGGCGCACGGGGTACGCGCGTGGCGTCGCGCGTCCAGCGGCGTCCGCCCGGAGTACAGGCCGCGGCGACCACACTTGACGGTGTTTCCGCGCGTCCGTGCGGCGGATTCCCGCGACAGCGAGCAGCCTGGCGAGGTCCCGGGGCGGCCCCCGGCGTTGCGCAGAAGGTGGCCCGTCGTGGGCGTCCCAAGGGCAGCGGTACGCGTGCCGACCAAGCGCCTGGCTGCCGTCAAGGCGACCCGCGGAATGACGATTGCGGAACTGGCCACACCCATCCGGACTATCTCTACCGCGTGCTCCCGAAGCTCGCCGCCGAACGACTGGTCGTCAAAGAACGGCCGCGGCTGGCGCTCCGTCGAGGCGCCTGAGAATCGAGCCCAGGACGGGGCGGGGCGACGACTGGCCCGGCATCCAGTTCGTCGCGATCATCGGCGTCGCGGCCGTCGAGGCCATGAAGGGAGACGACGCGCGGATCGCAGACCTAGCGGCGGCGGCGGAGAACCTCGGCGTCAGAGCAACAGCGAACTGAAGAGGCGAGGAGCAGCGTGATGGATGCAAGATCACGATCGCTCAGGAAGTACGGACTGACCCCGGCCGACTACGACGAGATGGTCGGGACGCAGAACGGCCGGTGCATGATCTGCAACACCGATCAACCGGGTACGGAGTCGGGGTACTGGCCTGTAGACCACGATCACGCCACCGTGAGCGGGTCCGGGCGCTGCTCTGCAGCGCCTGCAACGCTGGCCTCGGGACTATTTGGCGACAACCCCGCGCGGCTGCGAGCAGCGGCTGACTACCTCGAGACAGTGAAGCAGCGCCCTCGCTGGCGGGAGCTTCCCTCCCCTAAGCTCGCGGAGTACCTGCTGAGCCACCCGACCATCGCTGACCGGGCCTGGACGGACGAGCCTCGCCGCCCCAGGGAGAATCGAACGAGCTTCATTCGGCGACTGCTGCAGTGACGTCACTGGAGGGCTTCCGGTCGGGCGACCGTTTCCGGCTCACCGCTGACACGGTCGGCCCGCAAGGGGGCCTGGCGAGACTCGTGCGAGCGAGAACGAACCTCAGAACGGCATGTTGTCTTTGGCGGTTGAGACAAAGCCCGGGAGGATGGGGGGGTGGTTGTCATGGTGGCTGCCGTCGCCGTACAGGACGCTGCCGGTGTCGGCATGCAGGCAGTGTTCGATGGGGCGGCTTCCGCCGGCACGTCCGAAGCGATTCTTGACGATGTGCAGCTCAAGCGGGATCTCGTCCTCGTCGCCGTTACGGAGGCGGTCGTAGTCCTCCTGGCTGGTCGCGCCGACGCGTAGCACCAGGCCGGCGTCGAGGGTGTACTCGATGTCGCCAGAGCCTTTGAACGCGGCGATCGTCGGGCGTTCGGTCTCGTACTTGTCGCGGGCGACAGACGAGATGATCACCAGCGGCACCTCGTGGCGGCGCGCGAGCCGCAGCAGCGACCTGGCGATCGCGCTGAGCTGCTCGCGTTCGTCGCGGCGGCGCTGCTGCTCGCTGGGGCGGAGGTCCTGCAGGTAGTCGATGAACACGACGGGTGTCGGACCGCGCTGGGAGCGCACGTCGGCGAGCATCGCCGCCAAGCGTTGGATGCTGCCGCGCAGGTCGTCGTCGCCGGCGGGCTCGTCGGGGATGACCGCCAGGGTGTCCAACGGCTGGGATGTGCGGGCGAGCTTCCAGGCGTCGCGGAACTCGCGGGTGCGCTTCCAGTAGTGGCTGATGTTCAGCTGCGCCTGCGAGCAGACGTGACGGGCGACGAGCTGCTCACGGGTCTGCTCAGTCGCGAGGTAGATGACGGGGTGCCCGGACCGTGCGATATGCCATGCCGCCTGGGCGGCGAACGCGGTCTTGCCGACGGCCGGCGGTGCCGCGATCATGTACACGCCCGGTCGCAGTCCGCCGGCGAGCGTGGCGTCAAGGTCGGCGTACCCGGTCGGGTACGCACGGCCGGCGTCGGCGTTGAGGAAGGACCGGTCGAGCTCGGGCAACGCCCACCGCAGCGGCCTGGGCCGGTCGGGCTGCACACGGGCGGCGGCGGTGCGGATCAGCGCGACGAACGTCTCGTCGAACTCGTCGGGAGCGTCGAGCAGGAGCTCGTTGACGTCTTTGGACGGTGGCGTGATCGCGCCGGCCGGGGCGTTGTGCTCGAGCAGCAGCGCGGTGAGCCGGTCGGCGCCTTCCTGGCCTTGTGGGTCAGCGTCAAAGCAGACGACCAGCGCGCGTCCCGCTGCACTTGACAGCAGCTGCTGGGCGACCGGACGGTCGGGCTGGCCGGCGCCGATGACGGCGCGGCTGTCAAAGTGTCGCGCGGCGATGATCGCGTCGCAGATGCCCTCGCAGATGACCAGGACGGTGGGGTCGGCGGTGGGGGAGGAGGGGATCGCGCCGACCCTCGGGCTCGGGCCGATCCAGTCGCTGTGCGGGTTGAGGTACTTCGGTGCTTCGGGGTCGCCAAGCGGCCGAGCCTGCGCGTAGATGACGCTGCCGCTGTCGTCGAGCAGCGGCAGGACGGCCGCTGGGCCGCGTGGTGCGGGCAGCTCACGGCGGGGGCGTTGCTGTGTGCGATAGCCGGGGTCGTGACCGAGCTGGCTTGCGCGGATCTCCTCATCGGTCAAGCCGCGGTCGCGCAGCCACTGCAGCGTGGAGGCGCCGGCGTCGGTCCACAACTGCCGGGCGCAGTCAGCGACGTACCCGGCGAGAACCTCACGGGCCGCCTCGACGTGCGCCGCCTCGGCCTGCGGCACGGCTTGCACCTCGCCAGCGGGCGGCGCTGAGGCGTGTGTCGTCGCGACACGCTGAACGCGTGTCGGTCGCACGGCCGCTGGGTGACCCTGCTGCGCTTTGAGCAACGCGAACGCGGCGGCGACGTCGACGGCCTCACCGGCCGCGATCAACGCGTCGATCGCCGTGCCGCCCGAACCACACGAAAAGCAGTGAAACAGCCCGTAGCCGTGGGCGCTGGGCTTGACGGTCGCCGGTGGCGTCTTGCCGGTTTGCTCGTGGCTGACGTTCGGGCATGGGAACTGGCGGCCGCGCCGTTCGAGGCCGCGGGAGGCGGCGAGGTCCTCCAAGAGTGCCTCGAGGTCGACGGCGCGCAGCAGGTCGTCGCGGTCGGGTTCGGTCATGCGGTCCTCCGCTGCTTGGGATTGTCGGCCGGCGCGGCGCGGCGGCGGGGTGGCTGCTGGTGCGGCGCGAGGGCCGCCGCCAGGCGGTTCCCTCGCGCGCGATCAGAATCATCAGAAGATGATTCAGGCCCGGAAACACTGAGATCCCGGCGGGCCGCCCGCTGGTCATCCTGGTCGCCACGACGCGACTTGGGCAGGTGCTGTGGTCGTGAGAGATCGTCTTGGAGGACGTCACCAATCGAATCGCCGTCGGACTCAGGTGAGGGTTCCTGGCTGCCAACCATCGAGTTGGAGGGCGAGACCAGGCCTGCGGCCAGGGCGACCGACGCAGGCAGAACGAGCTCGACGTCGCCGCCAAGGCCGATCGCGACGCGCCCGCTCTCGAGCTCGCGAAGTGCGACGGTCGCTGTCCGCAGGCCCGCAGGCCCGAGAGCGCTACCGCGTGTTGCCGCAACGTCGCTGGCGGGCGCATCCTGGTCACAAGCGATCGACTCCGACATGTCGTCCTGGCCATCAGCGAGCGAGTGGCGGCCGGCATCCTGGTTGTCAGCGATCGTTCGCGCCCCCGGGTTCTGGTCACCAGGGATCGACTCGGGCGCTGTGATGTGCTCGAACACGCGCGGGGTGGAGGCGTCGCGTAGCCGGGCTTCGTCGAGTGTCGGCTGGTCGTGGGATGCGGCGTCGGTTGCGGGTGTGGCCGGTTCGTCGCGGGCGGGCGGAAGGCCGAGCGTGAGCATCGCGCGCAGTGGCGCGCGCTTGGGGATCGTGACCGGTGCGAGCAGCCCGGCGCCGTAGCGGGCGGGGTAGCGCAACTCGGCCTCGACGGCTTCGACGGTTTCGCGCAACCGTGACAGCAGGGTGCGGACTACCGCCTCGGCCGCCGCGCCGTCGGGGCCGGCCGGGGAGCCGAACGGCAACCACGCAAACCGGGTGAAGACGTCGCCAGCGGTGATCTTCTGATGTCCGTTGCGCCAGCGCGCGGCGATCAACGCGCCGAGGCGCAGGCGGGCAAGGACCGGCGCCGCCGGCCCGCGCGGCGCCCCCGGCTGCGCGGTGACCAGAAACGCCTGCGGCGTGACCTGCAACGAGTAGTACGTCAGCAGTCGGTGAAGCTCCCCTGACAATGTGACCGTACGCGCCATCCGATTGCTGACCTCCAGCGTCAGCAGCGGCCCGCTGTAGCTGCGCGCCATCGCGCGACGACCCGAGCTCGTCGGCGCGGTCCAGCGCACCTCCAACACCGACAACAGCTGCAGCAGATCGTCGACCGGCGCGTTCAGCCGCGACCGGTTGATCTGCGGTGGCCGGGGCCCGTGCGTGAGCTGGTGCACGCTCTCAAAGCGAAACCGCCCGGTCTGGCCGTCGAGTTCGACGGCGCAGGCGAGCACCGCGAGCACGCGCGCGTACGCGTTGCGGTCGTCACGCAGGGCCCGGATCGTCCGGTGCGCGCGCTCGTCGCCGGCCGCGACAAGCAGCTCGAGCATGCCAGTCGAAGAGTGCTCGAACCGCAACGCCAGGCGCTTGCTTCCCCGCGGAGCGGCGGTTCGCAGGGCGGCCGGGCCGCAGAGCGCGCCGACGATCGCCAGGGGCAGCTGCCCGCACGGCAGCGCGACCGGATCGGTCCGCCCGGCGGTCCCGAACAGCGACGGGCTCGCCGTCATCGTGGTGCCCGCCTGGTCGGGAGGCCGCAGAGCGTTCTCCACGCACGATCGCCGCCCGGCCGTTCTGTCGGCGAGGCGGCTACTCTGCAAGCACGCGATATGAAGGCTGTTGTGAGGCGCCGGGCGGCAACCCGGCGTTTCGCCGTTAACGGAGGCGATCGCTCGGCGGGCCCGGCCCTCGTGCGCCAGCCAGCGACGCAGCACGCATGCCGATCGGCCACCATCACGCGGCCTTCGTCGCTCGAACGCGGTCGGCGAGCCCCTCGCGGCGCAGCTTCAAGCGCAACTGCTCGTCAAGGGCGTCCAGACTGAGAACGATGACAGCGCGCCCGTCGGCGAGAACGGTCCGCAGCCCATCGGGTTCCAGCCACGCCGTCTGCTCATCCATGACCAGCATCTGTCCGCGCTCGGTCGTCGCGCCGGCACGTTCCAGTGCCCCTGAGACGACGCGGAGCCGGTCAAGCGTCGTGTCTGCCGCGACCGCCAACCGGATGCGCTGGATCGCGGCGAGCTTGAGCAGATCCCCGTAGGCGTACAGCGCGGGCGACCCGCGGCCGGCCGTGTGCAGGATCGACGCGCGCACCAGGCCGTGAGTGGCCAGGTAGCGAACCTGCCGCTCGGACATTCCCACGGCCCGCGCGGCGTCGGCAGTCGAGTAGCCAGTACGCATCTGCTGCCAGAAGGTAGGCGCGACAGCGGACGGGAAAGCGCACCAGGTGTCATCCGCGCACGAACAAGAACGACACCTTGTGTCGTTCTCATGGCGCTATGAGCGCTGCGCCCTTCGCTGTTTCAGCCCGCAAGGCAAGGGACGAACGGGGGTCCTGCGCTCGCGATGCAGGATGCAGGACCGGTACGCGGGATGACACTAGGTGTCGTACCAGCTTGAGGGTTGGCTCAGCGCAGGCCCCGGCCGGGGGCCTCGTCGAGCTCGGCGGTCGTGAGGCCGCAGACCCCGACTCCCGCGCGACCGCTCTCGTCGAAGCAACTCGAGGACCGCGCCGCAGCGCTCAGGCGCCGACGACGACCGCGATCCTCGGCCCCAACGCGAGAACGGGGGCGAACTTCGGGATCCCGTACCCGCCGTGCCGGCCGCGCGCGACATCGCCGCTGGCGAAGGGACACCGACGGGGCAGCCGGCGTTTCGTGGGGCCGGCTGCCTTCTGGTGTTCTGGCACGCAAGCGCTGGTTCAGGTGCAGGTGCGCAGCATGACCCGCAGCGCCCGTTTCTCCGCGACGGTGACGGTGAGCCGGTAGGTGACCTTCACGTCGGTCCACCAGCGGGAGTACAGACACCAGATCGCGCGGCGCGGCGGCTTCCACTCCTGCGGCGGGCTGTCGCCTTTCGAGCGGTTTGAGGACGCGGAGACGGCGATCAGCTGTGGTTCTCGCAGGTCGTTGGCGAACCGCTCGCGCCGCTCCGCGTTCCACGTGTCGGCGCCCGATCGCCACGCCTCGGCGAGCGGCACGACGTGATCGATGTCGACACTGCGACCAGCCGTCAGGATGGCGCCGTCGTAGACGCTGCGCCAGCGCCCCGTCGTGATCTTGCAGCCCGTGCCGGGCAGGACGTCGCGGCCGTCGCGGATCAGCACCCGTTCTCGCACATCGCAGCCGTTGCTGGTCGCCGCCCAGTCACCTCCAAAACGTTCGCGGCTGTATCCGGCGAGCGTCCCGGCCGGCGCGACCATCAGCCGCTCGAGGCGCACCTTGGTCTGCTGCACGCCGGAGGGCGCCGGCGGAAACGCGCCGGCGACGGCGGGGAGAACCGCAGCGATGGCCAGGACCGCGACGGTGATGCGTCGGACGACGACGGTCGGCACGCGCCGAAGCGTACGCCCGCGGCCAGTCGATCCCACGCCGACAGCGGCGCTAGCAGGATCCCCGGCCAACCGAGGCTCGGTGATGGCGTCACCATCGAGGCGCGCGGGCGATCCACCGCTGACGGGAGAAGGTCGAGATCCGCCTTTCGGCCGTAAGGTTCGTCCCGATGGCGCGGTCGCGTCCGATCACCGACATGTACATCGCAGCGGTCGAGCGGGCTGTTGCGAGCCCGGGATTATGGATCGAGATCCCACGCCGGTTTCGCACCGAGTTCAACGCCAAGATGACGGCCGACTGTCTGCGCGGCGGCCACCTGCGCGTGGAGGTACGCCCGGGCGACACGCCGATCGTTGTCGCTGGCAAGCGGTACCTCAAGACGCCCGCTCGCGTCCTGGCGCGCGTCGAGCATGATCGGCAGGGATGGCTGGTCCGCATCCAATCGCCTCCCGACCCTGCGGGATGACGACGCGGGCGCCCGCGGCAAACCCCGGACGCGCCCGTCGATGCTCGGGCCGTCAGCTCAGTTGGTCAGCAGGGCGACGAGCTGCTCGCGCTGGCGGCGCGAGAGGCCGCCGATCGTCTTCGTCGGCGCGATCTGGCAGCGGCCGAGCAGCTTGTTGACCTTCACCGGCCCGTACTTCGGGACGGCGAGCAGCAGGTCTGCGACCTTCGCGGTCTGCACGAACGCGGGCGGGTCAGTCAGGACGGCGTCGATCGCGCAACGTCCTTGGCTTGAGGTCGAGCTTGAGCTGGGCGCGTTGACGGCGCACGACGTTGGCGTGCTGCAGGGCATCTCGGCGCTGAGACAGCGACCGTGACGGCGGCAGTCGCTCGGGCGGAGGTTCGCGGTCAGACGAAGCGATCAGTTGACGCTATGCGATCCGAGCCGGGGGAGCGGTGCAGATCGCTTGTAGGCGCGCCAGTGTCCGCGACCAGCCATGGCGAGCATGACCGCGCGATCAACAGCGACATCTCAACGTGTTCGGCGATGACCTGCAGCAGAAGCGGCGCCTGGCCGCGTGCCGGGGCGATCTGAAACGTTCCGGGCGCTCGCGTGATCAACGGCTCGATCCCGGTCGGACTGGGATGCACGAACGCGCTCGCTCCCCGATACAGGTAGGAGTAGCCCCCGCCAAACCACGACGGCGTCGTGCCAGCCAGGCGAGGCAGCAACACCTCGTCGAGCCGCTCACAGAGCTGCGGCACGCTCGGCGGCGCCGGCACCTCGCCGATGTTCACGTGCAGGGCGCGGCCGAGCTCATCGAGCTGGCGCTTGAGCACCGTCGCGTCGCCCGCCAGTTCGGTGCAGCTGGCGCTCGGCGAGCCCGAAGCCGAACCGGACGATCCGCATCACCCGCAGCGTGTCGGTGGGATCCATGGCGATCCAGGCCCGTGAGGAACAACGGAACGAAATCCGGCGGTAAGCGTCAGTCGGTCGGGCGCTGGCGCGGTCGGCGGTAGCCTTCGCGCGCATGAGCCCAGGAGTGCCCGATGGGCAGGCGGTCGTGCTGGACGTCGCGCAGCTGCAGTCGCTGCTGGCCAAGACGTTCAACGTCGGGCTGGACGTCGGGCGCGGCAAGGAGCCGGTCGCGCTCGTGCGGCTGCGGCTCGCCAAAGCGCTGATCGGGGTCGCCGAGGCCAACGCGCTCGCGGCGGAGTCGATCGCGATCGAGCGCGGGATCGGGACCGAGGAGATCGCGCAGAGCGAGGCGCTGGCGCTGCATGCGGCGGCGTTCAACGGGATGCCCGACCCCGTCTTTCATCTCGCCGCGCGTGCGATGGCCATCGTCATGGGGCTCGCCGCGGTCGAGCCCGATCCACGGGCACCCGACAACGATGTGCTGCTGGACGCGGCGCTTGAGGCCGCGACTGGACTGGCGCAGCTGTTGCGCTTCCGCGGCGCGTGCGCCAGAGCGGAAAGCGCCGCGGAGCGCGAAGCGGCGACCGCACAGCTGCTGAGCGGCGAGGCTGAGCTGACAAAGGCCGCCCGGGCGGTGTCCGGGCTGCTGGAGCTCGCGAAGGTCAGCGCTGCGACTGGTCGCACCGGCGAAGCCGACCTCAACTGAGCACCGCCGCCAGCCGTGCCGCGAAGTTCTCCGCCGCCGCCGCCCTCAAGCAGCAGCTCAACAGCTGACCGCGACCGGGCTGCCGAGCTCGGTGTCTTCAGCGTGGGTGCGTCCGCCGCCGATGACCGGCCGCTCGCGTGCCGGGCCGCGGCGTGGTGCGAGCATCAGCCGGCCGGCCGCGGTGATCTTCCACGCCCGCGTCGAGCCGGCCGCCAGCAAGACGAGGCCGTCGCGCTCGAGCAGCACGAGCGCCTGTGTCACGAGGTCCGGGCGTCCCTGCCACGGAGCGGGACACGCCGCGGCGATCTGGTAGGCGCTGACGGCTTGCCCGTCGTGCTCGTGCTGGGCATCGCGCAGAGCGCCGAGGACAACGCGTTGCTTGGCGGTCACGATCTGACGAACCTAGCCCGCTGCGCGGACGCTCGCAAGCGGCGCGCGCCTGTACTCGGCACGGTGTTGCGGATGACCCGTGCGGGTCGTGACAGCGACCCGAGCGGGCGGCGGGCGACGGTTCGGCTCGGTGCGCGTCAGCGGCGGCGGCCCGGGTCGTGCGCGGCCGTCAGCGCGGCGACGGCGTCCGGGCCCGGGCGGGCGTAGCGCTGCAGCGTGCGCAGGCTGCGGTGGCGGCTCTTTGCCATCAGCAGCGGCAGCTGCACGTCGTTCTCGGCGAGGTGCGTCAGCGCGGAGTGCCGGAACTGATGCAACGTCCAGCCGGTCTGCGCGACGAGCAGCTCGGCGGCGCGGCGGTAGGACAGCCGCGCGCGGCCGGTCAGCGGGCACAGGTCGCCGGCGGCCGGCGCGCGGGCCGGGCTCGGGCGCAGGCTCGACAGGAACACCGGGCCGGCGCGGCGGCCGGCGATCAGGCGTGGCAGCAGCCTGGCGCTGCCCGACCCGAAGAACAGCCAGTCGACGTCGCCGCCCTTGGAGCGCGTGCGGGCGCGCTTGGCGGGGATGTCGAGATCCTCGACGTTCAGGCGCAGGACCTCGTCGGCGCGGGCGGCGGTCTCGTAGAGCATCCGCCACAGCGTTCGTTCGCGCAGGTCGATGTCGCGGCGCTCCCACAGCCGCTCGAGGCTCGCGAGCGCGATGCTGCGGGTGTGGTCGTGCTTCTCGGCGCGGCGCTGCAGCTCGACGTCGCCGTCGATCTCGAGGATCCGGGTGCGCTGGCAGTAGCGCGCGAACGACCGGACGGTCGCGACGTGGCGGTTCCACGTCGCCGGCGACGCGTGATGCCAGCGCTGCGCGACCACGCCGGCGAGGCCGGCGCCGGTGACCGGCGCGTCGCCGAGCTCGTCCTCGACGACCGTGAGCGTCTGGCGGTACTTCGCGCGAGTTGTCGGCGCGAGGTCGGGTTGCGACAGGAACGCGTCGATCGCCGCGGCCAGGTCGATGCCGGATGCGACGGCGAGGCGGAGCGCGGGCCGGCTGCGGACGGTGGTCATGAGGGCTGTTCTACAGCCCGCTCGCCTCGCCCGCCAGACCCCGCTCCGGGCGACTTCGCAGGAAACGTGTCGTCTTCGCGCACGACCAACGTGGCGCGTCACCGCTTACCGGGCCACGCCGCCTCGCGATCCGCCGCGCTCGGCTGGTCGACTTCGCGGGGAATGGGCCCTTCCCCGCGAACCCGACAGCGCTGGAATCGTCGACGGATGAGCGGTCGTACTCACGGCACGTCGATCTCGTGCGAGCGTCAGCGCTCGCGGCCGGCAGGTGTTGGGCAACTATCCATGAGAAGGCTTGAGAACGGCCGCTCGGTGTGCCGGGTGCTGTGCTGCTCATGCGCTGACTTATCGCCAGGAAGCCGACGCCGAGAAGCGCGTCGCGCCGTCGTCGGCTGGATGTCACGCAGTCTGGATCCGCTGGAGATTGCGGCGCCGCTGGTCAGCGCCGGCCTCGGGACTCGACCCGGACGGCATCGCAGAGCTGCGCCGTTGAGATCCCGAGTGCGTCCAGCAGCTCCTTGGACAGTGCGTCGGTGGTCTCAGTGATGGCCGCGAGCAGATGTCCGCAGTCGGCGTCGCGGTTCCCGGATCGCTCGGCGATAGCCGCGGCGAATTGCAGCGCTTGCTTGAGCTGGGGGGTGACGACCATGCACTCGTACGCCTGCGGATCACACGGGCCGGGCAGCGCGCACGCGAGGATGTGCTCGAGCGTGATCCCCAGGTGCCCTAGCGCATCGGTGGCCGGTCGGCTGGGTGTGAGTAGGAGGCCGAGCAGCACGTGCTCACCGGCGACCGTGGTGTGCCCGAGCATCCGCGCTTGATCCGTGGCGCCGTGGAGTGCACGTAGCGCATTTGGCGTCCATCGGCCCTGCCAGGTGCCGAGTTCGGTCGCGGTCCCGTCGTCGGGGCGGCATCGCACATAGCAACGCTAACAGTTGGGGCCATCGCGATGCTTGTGCGGTTACCCTCGACCTGTGGCAAAGCGTTCATCGACAACATCTGTGGACCCCGCAACGGGTGACGAAGCGGCGTTTGAGGAGGCGTTCATCGCGTTTTTGCGGGCGCTGCGGCTCGCGCGGGCCAGAGCCGCCCGCGATCCATCGTTCGCCGGGCTCTCGCTGGCCCAATATCAGCTTCTGGAGGCCGTCGATGCCGCCGGGCATGACGGCAACGCGCGCGTCGCGGCTGTCGCGGGGGTCACGCAGCCGACGGTCACCCGTGCGCTGAGCGCACTCGAGCGGCGCGGTCTCATCCTCCGTGTCCCCGGCGACGATCGACGCTCCGTCCGGGTTAGATTGACCGACGAGGGGCAGCGAGAGCTGGCGCAGAAGCGTGCCGTGGTTCGCGAGCGGCTACGTGGGCTTCATCGCTCGCTGGATGACGTCGAGCGCGTCCAGGCGGTCGCGTTGATGGGCCGACTGGCCGACCTTATCGAGACCCTGTAGCCCGTTCTTGCGGCGCAGGGATCGTACTCAGGCCGCCTCCGACGGCCGGATGAAAGTGCTCACGCTTCGCCGGCGCCTGCTGTCGCGGGAAGCGTGGTGTCATCGATCCCGAGGCGTTGAAGCAGCCAGTGCACAGATCCACTGGTCCCGCAGATGTCCTCCCATCCGCCCAGGCGCTCGCCGAGCGTGATTTCGTCGGCGAAGTGCGCGACCACGGTCACGCGTCCACCGGGACGAACGCCGCCGAGGCGCTGCATGTACAGCTCGCCGGTCACCGGCAGCCACGCTGCCCGCCAGGCGGGTGGCGGGAACCCGTCGCCCAGCCACCAGTCGCCCAACTCAAGCTCGCTGCGCAGCTCGCGACGAGGGTCGTCTGCGACGAACGCGCTCAGCGAGTCATGCGTCGTTGGCGTCATCGTGGGCGCCCGACCCAAGGGGTTCGCCAGTCGCGAGCTGCGGCACCGATGCCGGTTGCCGCGGTGCCGAGATGCGAGATCTCGCTGCACGGCCGCGACACGGTCACCCGCGCTCGGGGATCGGCAGGGGCGCGCGTTCGCGCGAGCGGCGACTGGGGATCGCGAGCGCGAGCGCGAACGCGGCGGTCATCCCGAGCGCGGACATCACGAACGCGATCGTGAAGCCGGATTCTTCGGGCAGTCCGCCGGCCGCGATGTGCCCGGCGACGATGCTGGCGGCGATCTGTCCTCCGAGCGCCCCGCCGATCGTGCGCATGATCGTGTTCATGCCGGTCGCTACTCCGGTCTGGGTC
Source organism: Solirubrobacterales bacterium (assembly GCA_038255395.1). Taxonomy (GTDB): domain Bacteria; phylum Actinomycetota; class Thermoleophilia; order Solirubrobacterales; family Solirubrobacteraceae; genus CADCVQ01. Next base: position 140,773 of record JBBSLI010000003.1, on the reverse strand, counting down.
TGGTCGACCGCCTCGACGATCAGGTTGGCCATCGCGGCGAACGAGAAGCCGATTCCGATCCCCAGCAACGTGACGCCGACGTAGATCATCCAGCGCTCGTCGTGCGCGACCGCCAGCCAGACGAAGCTCGCCGCGGCGACCAGCGTTCCGAGCACGAGCGGCAGTTTGGATCCAAAGCGGCCGCCCAGCCAGCCGGCGAACGGGCCCGCGATCAGCATCACGGCGGCGGAGGGCAGCAAGAACAGCCCGGCCTGCGTTACGGTCGCATCGAATCCGAAGCCCGCGCGCGACGGGATCTGGACGAACTGCGGGATCAGGATGAACGACCCGAACATGCCAAAGCCGACCAGTAGGCCGGTGAGGTTGGTCGTGAAGACCGCCCGGCCGCGCATCATCTGCATGTCGACGAGCGGCTGCGCGACTCGGGTCTCGAAGATCACCCAGATCGACAGCAGGATCGCGGCGGCCGCGAACAACCCGATCACCCGCACGGAGTCCCAGCCCCAGGAGTTGCCCTCGCTGACGGCGACCAAAAGGGCGATCAGCCCTGCCGACAGCAGGGCGGCGCCGCCCCAGTCGATCCTGGAGGGCGTCTTGACCGGGGACTCTGGGACGAACAGGTGCGTGGCGATGATCGCGATCACGACGACGACCAGCCCGAACCAGAACAGCCACTCGTAGGACAGGTTGTCGACGATCAGTCCGCTGAGCACGAGGCCGGCGCCGCCGCCGATCCCGAACGTGGCGCTGATCAGCCCGATGCCGGTCGCGACGCGCTCGGGCGGAAACTCGTCGCGGATGATCCCGAACGACAGCGGGAAGATGGCGCCGCCGATGCCCTGGATGACGCGCCCGAGGATCAGCAGCTCGATCGAGTGCGACAGCGCAGCGACGAGCGACCCGAGCGCGAACACGCACAGCGTCGCGACGAGCATGCGCTCCTTGCCGAAGATGTCACCCAGCCGCCCGACGACGGGCGTCGCGACCGACGCGCTGAGCAGGTAGCCGGTCAGCACGAACGTGACGGCCGTCGTGGAGGTCTGAAGCTCACGCTGGATCTCGGGCAGCGCGGGCGCAACGAGCGTCTGTGACAACGCGAACGCCAGCGCACCCGTCACCAGGACGCCCAACGTGACGCCGTAGTGCTGACGCGACTCAGCCACGCCCGCTCCCGCGGCAGACGAGCTCGCAGATCATGTCCTCCACGCCGGTCAGCCAAGCGCGGCCCGCGTCGCTGATCGACACGATGCAGCGCCGCCGGTCGGCGCGATCCTCACGGCGGTCGACGAGCCCGCGCCGCACGAGGCGCTCGACGTCTCTGGAGGCCACTGACGCCGACACTCCCACGTGTTCGCCGAGGTCCTTTACCGACGTCGAGTCCAGGCCGCACAGCGCGACCAGGATCCGCAACTCTGAGCCGATCATGCCGCTCGCATCCAAGGCCTGCAGCACGCTGCTGAGCACGGCCACGGGCTGGCGGGCGTAATCGGTGATGGTCGTCACGACAGACATGCGCCCGGCGCTTGAGGATCACGATCGCACCGGTGGCCGGCAGACATTTACTTAGCATAGCCAACGATGCAGCACCGCTTTCCCTTGCGGGCGACGGACTGGCGTGAGCGCCGGGAGCCCTCGCCGAAACGGCTGCCCGCATACCCAGGGCGGGAGTGGCGTCGCCACGGATCCGCCGTTCGGGGCCGATCACGCGGTGACGCCGACGGGCTCCTCGACCTGTTCTGCGGGGCGATCGACGTTCTCGACGAGGTGGCCCTCGAGCGAGATGTCCGGCAGCAAGCGATCAAGCCAGCCCGGCAGCCACCAGGCGCGGTCGCCAAGGAGCATCACGACGGCGGGCGTGATGACCAACCGCACGACGAGCACGTCGATGATGATCGCCAGGCCGAGCCCGAGGCCCATCATCTTCGCGATGACGTCGTCGACTGACGTGAAGGCCAGGAAGACGGCGGCCATGATAAGGCCGGCGAACAGCACGACCTTGCCGATCCGCGCCATGCCGTGGATGACGCTGGCGCGGGGATGATCGCCTTCGTTGTAGGCCTCGTGGATCCGCGAGAGCAAAAAGACGTTGTAGTCCATGCTCAGGCCGAAGAGGATCGCGAAGATCATCACGGGGATGAACGACACGATCGGCACGCCGCTGTCGACGCCGAGCAGGCTCGCGCCGACGCCGTCCTGAAAGACAGCCGTCACCACGCCGTACGCCGCCGCGATCGACAGCAGGTTGAAGACCGCCGAGACGAGCGGGATCCACAGCGAGCGAAACGCCGCCATGAGCAGCAGCACCGAGAGCCCGATCACCATGGCGATGAACACGGGCAGGCGCGATGCCACCTTGTCGGAGAAGTCCTCAAAGCCGGCGGTGTTGCCGCCGACATAAGCCTTCAGCGGGGTGCCGGCCGTCGCGGCGGGGATGACGTCTGAGCGCAGCCGCTCGAGCAGGGCGCTGGTGCGCTCGTCCTGCGGCGAGGACTCGGGGACCGCCACGATCGTCGCCATCTCGCCATCCTCGCTCAGGGTGGCCGGCGCTACGGAAGCGACGCCCTCGGCACCAGCGATGGCGCTACGCAGTGCAGCCAGTTGCTCCGAGGTCCGCGGGGCGCCCTTCGGCGTGTCGACGGCGAGCAGGAACGGACCGTTGGAGCCTGGCCCGAAGACCTCGCTGAGCTGGTCGTAGGCGATGCGCTGGGTGCTGTCCTCCGGTTGGTTTCCGTCGTCGGGCTGGCCGAGGCGAAGGTGGGTGACCGGAAAGGCGAAGACGAGCAGGACGAGCACGCCTGCGACGATCGACATCCCCGGCCTGCCCGTGACGATGGTGCCCCAGCGCTGGAACGCAGCGGACGGCAGGACGTGCTCGGGCTTCTTTGGCCGCAGCCAGCGCGCAAGCGCGCCGACCATGATCGGCAGGACCGTCAGCGCGGACACGACGACGGCAGCGACGCCGATCGCGGCGCCGATGCCCATCTTCCCGATCAGCGGGATGCCGACGACGAGCAGGCCGGCGATCGCCACCATGACGATCAGCCCCGCCGCGACGACCGACGCGCCCGACGTCGCAGCGGACTTCGCCGACGCGTCGCGCACCGAGTCGCCGGCCGCGATCTGCTCGCGGAAGCGGGCGATGATCAGCAGCGCGTAGTCAATTCCGGCGCCGAGGCCGAGCATCACCGCGATCGTGCTCGCGAACTCCGGCAGCCCGAGCGGCCTTGACAGCACGGCGATCAGCAGCTGGCCGAACATCACGCCGAGCAGGGCGCCGACGAGCGTCGCGACCATCGTCACCGCCGAGCGGAACAGCAGCGTCAGAAGCAGGATCGCCACCGCGACGCCGAGCAGCTCGCCGACCGGCGCCTCCTGGCGCTGGCCGACGTCGACGACGATGCCGCGCATCGCGACCGACACGCCGTCGCGCTCGCCCGTGCGGGCGGCTTGCTCGAGGCGTTCGCCGTCCTCCTTCTCCAGATCCTGCAGCTCCGTCGAGTAGCGCACGTCGGCCGATGCGATCCGGCCGTCGCGCGAGACGCTGGGCGGCCGGCCGGCGAACGGATCGGCGACCCCGACGACGCCGGGCAGCGCACGCACGCGGTCCAGCGCGCCCTGCACCGCATCGCGCTTGCGTGCATCTGAGAGCGTGCCTTCGCGCGTGCTGAAGACAAGCGTCGCGTCGGCGCCGGCCAGTGCCGGCGTGTGGGCGCGGAGCAGATCGATCGCCTGCTGGGACTCGGTCCCGGGTATCTCGAAGTCGTCAGCGGCCGGGCCGCCGGCCGTGCCGGCGACGGCGCCGAGCGCGATTACCGTTGCCAGGGCAACGAGGAGGCTGCGCTTCCAGTGATGGGTGAGGGTGCGCGCGAGGCGGGCCAGGGCATCGGACATCGCGCCAATTTAGCAGTCCATGCAAAACACCATGGTGTGCATTGTCGCGGCGGATGCAACAAGTATGTACGATCGTGGCGTGCCCGGTGTATCTCTTGGCCTGCGCGAGCGCAAGAAGCAGCGCACACGCGACCTCATCATTCGCACGGCGATGGAGCTGTTCCTCGCACGCGGGTTCGACGGCACGACCGTCGCCGAGATCGCCGAGGGAGCGGACATCTCCCCGCGAACGTTCTTCGGCTACTTCGCCTCGAAGGAGGACGTCGTCTTTCACGATCACGACGAGCTGGTCGCGAGCTTGGTCGAACGCATCCGCGAACGGGCCGCATCGGAGGACGCCTTCGACGCGCTCCGCGCATGGGTCCACGCGCTCGATGCCGAGGCGGCGCTGGAGAGCTCCCAGCAACGCGCCCGACGCCGTCTCATCCGCGACACGCCAGCGCTCTCGGCACGGGACCGAGGCAACGCGGCACGCATCGAGGAGATCCTTGCCGAAGCGGTCGCCCAGGATCTCGGCGTCGCGCGCCACTCCCTGCGACCGCACCTCGTCAGCGCGGCGGCCGTCGCCGGGCTCGACGCGATCGCACGGCTGCGCGACACCGCAGACGAAGACCAACCCAGCCGTTCGGTCGACGACGTCCTCGACGAGGCGCTCGTGTTCCTGCAGGGCGGGCTCGCCGCACTCCGTCGGCTCCCACCGGATCGCGAGGCCTAGCCGGTCGGCACATGGCATCCGACGACGGCGGGCCGCCACCGCAGGACGGCGAACGGTCTGCGACGCCCGCCTCGACGGCGGCACGATCGACAGTCGCCGATTGTGCAGACCAGTCGCAAGCGCCTTGATGGCAGAGCCGAGTCGGTGCCGTGCCGGTTCAGGTGCGTCCGTGGCGCGATCGGATGCCCGGGTTCGCCCTCGCGCGTAACCAGGGCGCGCGGCGGCCTCGCAAGCCGACCGTGGTGAGGATACGGGCCCTGAAGTGAAGGACGGGATCTACAGCCCCGAGATGCGCTCGGAGCCTTGGTGAGGATCGCGATCTGCACCGGTCCTGCCGGGCGGCCGGCGACAGTAGTTAGCATGGACAACGATGCCTGAGGGTCCGAAGATCGCGCACGATGGCACAGCGTCGCTCGCGGCTTCGGCCACTGGCAACGATCGTGCGCGAGCGCGCTGGATCGTTGTCGAGCTTGATGCGCGCGGCGTGATCGACGCGCACGCCGCGATGGGCTTGCAGTTCAGCGTGCGTGGCGCCCTGGAGGCGCAAGCAGGGGCGATCGTGATCGATCTGCGTGACCTTGTGGCGATCGACGCGCCGGGCGTGGCGCTGTTTGCGCGGGCGGATGGCGCTGCCGCGCCAGGGGCATGGGATTGCTGATCAGGGCTGACCGGCGCCACGACGCGATCGCCGGCGCCCTGGATGTGGCGCGACTCGTCGATCGGCTGCTGTTCGCGGTTGCGCGCGACGCGGTCGACGTGCGCGCGGCGACCCGCCGGTGGATCGCGCGCCCACGCGCGCGGGCATGAGCACGGATGCGCCGATGCCGGCGCTGACGCATCGCCAGATCATGACGGTGCTCGCGGGCTTGATGCTCGGGATGTTCGTTGCGGCGCTCAGCCAGACGGTCGTCGCGACGGCGCTGCCGACGATCGTCGGTGAGCTGGGGGGCCAGGACAAGCTGGCGTGGGTGGTGTCGGCGACGCTGCTGACGGCGACGGCGTCGACACCGATCTGGGGCAAGCTGAGCGACCTGTACGGCCGCAAGCTGCTGTTTCAGACCGCGATCGGCGTCTTTCTGATCGGCTCGGCGCTGTCGGGCCTGGCGCAGGGCATCGAGGAGCTGATTGCCTTCCGTGCTGTGCAGGGACTGGGGATCGGCGGCCTGATGGCACTCTCCCAGGCGATCATCGGCGACATCGTCGCGCCGCGCGAGCGCGGCCGCTACCAGGGCTACATCGGCTCGGTGTTCGGGCTGGCGACGGTCACCGGGCCGTTGATCGGCGGCTTTCTCGTCGACGCGCTGTCGTGGCGCTGGTGCTTCTTCGTCACGATCCCGATCGGGATCGCCGCGCTTGCGGTCACCGAGCGGGTGCTGCGGCTGCCGTTCGCGCGCCAGCAGCACGCGATCGACTACCTCGGCGCCGGCCTGATCTTCGGCGGCGTCAGCGCCGTGTTGCTGGTGCTCTCGCTCGCCGGCAAGGAATTTGCCTGGGCGTCGGCGCCGACATACCTGCTGGCCGGCGCCGGCGTCGCTCTGCTCGCGATCGCGGTGTGGTGGGAGCGGCGCGCACCGGAGCCGATCATCCCACCGCGGCTGTTTGCCAACCGCACGTTCGTGCTCACCAGCATCGCCGGCTTCGCCGTCGGCGTCGCGATGTTCGGCGGCATCGTCTACCTGCCCCAGTACCTGCAGATCGTCAAGGGCCAGAGCCCGACGGCGTCGGGGCTGCTGACGCTGCCGCTGATGATCGGCCTGTTGACGACCTCGATCGGCTCGGGGCGGCTGATCACCCGCACCGGCCACTACAAGCCGTTCCCGATCGCCGGCCTCGCCACCGCTGCGCTCGGCCTGTTTCTCCTGTCGCGCCTGCATGCCGACTCCTCACTGGTCACCGCCGGGCTGTACATGGCCGTCGTCGGGCTCGGGATCGGGATGGTCATGCAGGTGCTGGTGCTCGCCGTCCAGAACGCCGTTGACCGCCGTGACCTCGGCGCCGCTACGTCCGCCTCGACGTTCTTTCGCTCGATGGGCGGCGCTGTCGGCGTCGCCGTCTTCGGCGCGCTGCTGTCGCATCGCCTGCGCGACTTGCTGCCCGACCTGCTCGCCCGCGCCGGCGCGCGACCCGCGAGCGCGCCGCAGAACCTGCTCGGCACGCCAGACGCCATCCACCAACTCCCGCCGCCCGTGCGCGACGCCGTCATCGAGGCGTTCGCCGAGTCGTTGCAGAGCGTCTTTCTCGCCGGCGTCCCGTTCGCGCTGCTCGGCTTCATCGTCGTGCTGTTCTTGCGCGAGCTGCCGCTGCGCAGCGCCACCGACGTCCCCCACGCCATCGCGCCCGATGTCGCCGTTGCGTTGGAGCCCGCGATCGACGAGCGCTGCCCCCGGGATCTCGCCGGCGCCGACCACCACGCCACCCCGCCGCCCGCCCGCAGACGAACCTAGGCCAGCCCTCGCCGCTGCTTGAGCAGCACCGGCCATCGCTGCCTCTCGTGATTGAACGAAGCTCCAGACTGATCCGGTCCGCGCGCGGCCCGGGCCCGGCCGCCGCGACCGTCGAGTGCTGTCAGGGCGCGAGGAGGACGGTCTCGCACCCGGCGCGGGCGCCCTTACCCTTCGCCGCGACCGCGACCGCAGCCGGCGCCGGGGGTCGTGGTCGCGTTGCCGGCCCAGTCGCGCAAGGCGTCGACGACGGGCTTGAGCCGGATTCCGTGCGCGGTGAGCGCGTAGGTGGCGGTGATCGGCGGGCCGGGTTCGACCTCGCGCGTGGCGAGGCCGGACTCGACCAGCTCGCGCAGGCGCTCGCTCAGGACGCGCTCGGAGATCCGCGGAAGCGCGCGGCGAACCTCGCAGAAGCGTGCCGGCCGCTGCAGCAGGAGCTCCACGATCAGCAGCGTCCAGCGCTTGCCGAGCAGCTCGACCGCCACGCGCAGGCCGTCACAGGACTCAAGCCGATCAGCCATGCCATACTTCCCTTTTGTTAGTTACATCCATAAATATAGGGAGCTTGAGATGGACTGGGTGATTCTGACCGGTCGGATCCTGTTCTTCTTGTTGTTCGCGCTGTCGGCCGTGGGGCACATCACGCAGCGCAAGATGATGGGCCAGTATGCGGCGCGCAAGGGGGTGCCCTTCGCTTCTGTGCTGGTCGTGCTCACGGGCGTGCAGATCTTGGCCGGCTCGCTGCTGATCCTGCTGGGCGTGTGGGCCGACCTCGGCGCTGCGCTGCTGGTCGTGTTCCTGGTCCCGACGACGCTCGTCATGCATCACTTCTGGACGATCGAGGACCCCACGGAGCGTCAGCAGGACCAGGTGCACTTCATGAAGAACATCGCGCTGGCCGGTGCGGCGCTGATGCTGCTCGGGTTCTTCCAGCAGTTCGGTGACGGCCTGGACCTGATGATCACCGACCCGCTCTTCTGATCGGGATGCAGACCGGTGCCCGCCAGCGCCCCGTGATTGTGCGCACGGAGAGCCTCGCGCCGTCTGGGTGGCAGTGAAGGTCCGCTTCTGTGACGAGACCGAGTTCGGCTTTGGCTGGATCGCCGCCGAGCCGCGATCGCTTGAGCGCACGTCGCACGCGCTGATCGCCGCCGATGGCGTCTGGGTGATCGACCCGGTCGACGCGGGCGGGATCGAAGAGCGCATTCGAGCGCTTGGAACTCCGCGTGGCGTGCTGATGCTGCTCGACCGCCACCGCCGCGACTGTGAGGCAATGGCGCGGCGGTTCTCGGTGCCGGTCTATGAGACCCCCTTTGACGGAGTGCCCGGCTCCCCGTTCTCGTTCGTCGCGGTCCTCCGAAACCGCGTGTGGCGCGAGGTCGCGCTGTGGTGGCCCGAGCGGCGGGTGCTCGTATGCCCGGAGGCCGTCGGGACGGCGCCGCTGTTCTGCGCCCCCGGCGAGCGCCTTGCGGTGCATCCCGCGCTGCGGCTAGTGCCACCCCGGCGCCAGCTCGCGGGGCTCGAGCCCGAGCATCTGCTGGTCGGCCACGGGGAGGGCCTTCACGGCGAGGTGGCGACACCGGCACTGCGCGAGGCGCTGGCGTGTGCCAGGCGCACCGCTCCCGGCTGGGCAGCGCACCGGCTCAGGGCCGCGATCACACGAGCCGAGACGGCCGGGACCTGACGACCGCCAGGGGACGGCGCGACGCGATGGCGTCACATCTCACAGACCGATGTCGCGTCGCAGGAAGCGGGAGCGGCCCGAACGCTGAACAGCGTCGTTACCGTTGACGATCCCGGTTTCGCACCAGCGTTGGGAGGTCGCGTCCCATGTTTGACCGCCTCGGTTGCTTGGTCGCCAGGCGTCCGTGGCCGGTGATCGGCGCCTGGATCGGCGTCGCCGCGGTCCTCGTCGCGCTGTCGCCGGGGTGGGGAAGCGTGACCGATGGGCACCCGACGGGCTTCTTGCCCGATAGCTACGAGTCGGTGCGCGCCGACGCGCTGGCGACGCGCGCGTTTCCCGAGCAGTCGGGCTCCTCGGCATTGTTGGTCGTCAAGCGTCGCGACGGTGGCGTCCTCAGCGCCGCAGATCGCGCTGCGGTGCAGCGGATGGTGGAGCAGCTCAAGGCGGCACGCGTCGAGCGTGTCGTCGCGGTCTGGACGGGTCCGCAGCAGCGCGCGCCCGACGGTCGCGTACAGCTCGTTCAAGCGACGCTGCGTGGCCTGCCACGCGACGATCGCGTCGGCGGCGCGGTCGACGAGCTGCGCGCGCGCTCTGACGTGCTGTTGCGCCAGACGGCGCTTGTGGCGAACGTGACCGGTGACGCAGCGATCCTCAAAGACGCCCGCGAGTCCTTTCCGAGCGCCGACGTGATCGTCGCGATCGCAACGATCGTGCTCATCATCGTGCTGCTGGCGTCGATCTACCACAGCCCGATCGCGGCGCTGCTGCCGATCATCACGATCGCCCTCGTGTTCGCGACCGCGACATCGCTGATCGCGCTGCTCGCCGACACCGCCGGTTTGGAGGTCGGCTCGGAGGCCACGTCATTGCTGATCGTCGTGCTCTTCGGGATCGGCACGAACTACATCCTGTTCTTCTTGCTTCGCTACCGTGAGCGGCTGCGCGCCAGCCCTGACGCCGGCGCCGCTGTGGCGTTCGCGATCGGTCGCGTCGGTCCGGTGATCGCGTCCGCCGCCCTGGTCTCGATGGCAGCCTTCTTGGCGCTCATGCTGTCGCGCGTTGCGACCTTCCGCTCGCTCGGCCCGGCGCTCACGATCGTGGTTGGTGTGATGGCGCTGGCCGCGATCACGCTCGTCCCCGCGATTGTCGGGCTGCTGCGAACCCGGGTGTTCTGGCCCTCGAGCGACTGGCGCCACGCGCAACCCGACAGTATCTCCGCGCGGCTGGGGCAGACGATCGCGCACCGGCCGGCGCCGGTGGCGCTTGTCAGCGGCGGCGCGCTCGTCCTGCTCGCCGCCGGGGCGCTGGTGTTCAGCGCCGACTACGACATTGCCGCGCGGCTGCCCGACGACAGCGAATCCGCGCGCGCGTTCGTCGAGCTCCAGCGCGCTTTCCCGGCCGGCACGCTGAGCCCGACCCAGGTGTACATCCGCGGCGGCTCCCGCGATCCCCGCCGGCTACACGACCTCGCGCAGTCGCTGCGCCAGACCGCGGGCGTCGCGATCGTCCAGGCGACGCGCACGTCGCCGCACGGCGACGTCGCGCTGATCACGGTAGTGCTCCGCGCACGCCCGTTCTCCAATCAGGCGCTTGCCACCGTCCAGGATGTGATCCGGCCGATCGCGCACCGCGCGGCCGTCGGCGACGACGTCCTCGTAGGCGGCCAGACCTCCGCGTTGGTGGACGTCCGCGAGGCGATCAACCGCGACGGCCGTGTGATCTACCCGGTCGCGGCGCTGATGATCGCGCTGATCCTCGGTCTGCTGCTGCGCAGCGTCGTGGCAGCGCTGTACCTGCTGATGGCGGTCGTGCTGGGCTATCTCGCGACGCTCGGCACGACGGTGTCGGTCTTTCAGGGCGTCGGCGGACGGCCGGGTCTCGGAGTTGCGCTGCCGCTGATCGTCTACCTGTTGATCGTCGCGATGGCCACCGGCTACAACATCCTCATGACGGCCCGGCTGCGCGAGGAGGTTCGCGCGGGCGCCGCCCCGCGCCGCGCCGCGGGCAGGGCCGTCGAGCGCACCGCGCCGACGATCGCCGCCGCCGCAGTCATCCTCGCCGCAACCTTCGCGTCGCTGGCCCTGACGGGCATCGGCTCGCTCGTCGAGCTGGGCTTCGCCGTCGCGATCGGCGCTGTCGTCGCCGTGTCCGCGATGGCCGTGCTGTTCGTCCCCAGCGTCGCGGCGCTGATCGGACGGCGGAGCTGGTGGCCCGGCCACCACGCAGACATCGAGTCGCGCCAGCAATGAGGCAACTGGCGTTGTCGGCGATTCGCCGATCAGCGCATCAACGGAGTTCCGTCCGGCGCGTCACTTCGTGGCAGCCGACCACGAGCGCCATCGACCGCCTGTCGATCGCGCCAGAGCTCGTGGACAAGCGCGACGGCGACCACCACGCCGAAGATCGCCGCGCCCACGGCCAGCCCAGTCAGCAGCGCATCGATCGCTTCCGCCAGCTGACGTGACCAAAGCCAAGACATCACGTCAGCGCACCACCGCTGCGCCGACGCGCGCCGGCCGACCGGGCCGCGAGCGCGTCACGCGTCGCTCGCGCCGCGGCGCCGGCACGGTCAGGACGGGAACCGGGCAGCGGCGCACGAGCCGCCGGGCAAATGCCGTCCTCCACGGCGCCCAGCGCGCACTGGGCGGTGTGGCGATGACGACGAGGTCGTGGCCGCCGCGCGCGATCTCGCGCACGATCGCAGCGGGCGTGCGCTCGGTCGGCATGACGGTCGTGACCGGCACGTCGCGAGGGACGGCCGTCACGGCATCGTCACGCAGCCGCAGGCACGCGCGTTGGGCGTCGGCCGCGAGTTGCTCGAACGACACCGGCGCCGTGACGCCCAGCGACGCCGGGTACACAGTCCACGGCACACGCGCGACCGGGCAGGCGATCGTCAGCCGCGCGCGCGCGCCAAGCGCGATGTCAGCGGCGTCCAGCAATGCCAGGCGCGACCAGGCTTCGTGGTCGAGGACGACGAGGACGCTGCGATACATCGCCGCTCACCCCGCCCGCACCGCGGAGTCTGCGCGTCGCGCGTCGCTGTCAGCGCCCTGCAGGTGAGCGGCGACCTGGCGCAAGAACGTGTGGTGGGCGTCGCGAAAGCGCGCGTCGCCGACCTCAAGGCCCGTCATCAGGCGCGCCAGCTGCGGAAACGCGTGCGGGAACGTGGCGAGCGCGATCAGGCCGAGCAGCGCCTGCCCGGGATCAAGATCGCGATCCAGGCAACCGTCGTCCTGCAGGCCCCGCAGCCGCTCGGTGACTGCTGCGTACTGCGCACGCCGCTCCCCCTCACCGAGCGGCCGCGAGGCGTCCTGACCCAGCGCCTCCCACTTCAGCAGTCGCACCCACTTGGGGTCGTGCTGCGCTGTGTCGGCCCAGAACGGCAGCAGCTCCGCAAGCGTTTCGGGTGAATCGGCGAGCACGTCGGCGTGCTCAAACAGCTTGCGCCGTAGCACCTCCAAGAACAGGTCCTGCTTGGAGCCGAAGTACGCGTAGAGCATCCGCTTGTTGACGCGCGCGCGCCCCGCGATGCCGGCCACCCGGGCGCCGGCGAAGCCCTTCGCGGCGAACTCCTCCAGCGCCGCCGCGAGGATCCTGCGCCGGGTCCTCTCGGGGTCGCGGCGCGGTCGTGGCTGGCGATCGGCAGAAGTGCTCATGACACGCTAAAGTAACCACCCGGATACTAGGCGATGTGGCCTTTGCGCACAACCGATGACCCATGTGCCGTGTGGCCGATGACCCACTGGCGCACGACGAGCGCTGCCGATGGCAGCGAGCTCGTCGTCATCGAGCTCGTCCACGCCGCCGCCAAGCCCCGCCGCGGTGATGCTCTCGCGACCCGGCGCACCGTCGCCACCGCGGCGCAACAGGGCGACCTGACGTGCTGTCCGTGGCCCTACCAGCAGCGACCCGACCGCGTACGCTCGGTCGACGGCGCGGCGATCGTCGAATGGCTCGCCGGGCGGCGCGCACCGTTCGCTGCTGTCGTGCGCCTTGCCGATGGGCGCGTCGCAATCCTCGGGCCGATGCTGACCGTCGGTCGCCCGGTACTCGTGCGCGACTGGGCGCGCGGCTGCGCGCGCAACGCGACAAGTGCGACCGAGCGCGCATGGTGGGAGGAGGTCGCCCGCTGCGCTCGCAACGCCGCCGCTTGGTCGCCGACACCGATCGGCCGTCGCTTCAACACCCCGCCGCGACGGCGCCCCTCGCCGCCCGGCGGGCACTGACCTCACAGCCAGCCTGCAACCGATCACGCCCGGCCGGACCGCCCAAGCCGCGTGGGATTCGCCTCGCCGTGGCAATGGCGACGACCTCGTGGGCGGCGCTCGGGTGATCGTCGCGCCGGGAGCCTCGTCCGCCCCTGCCGCCGCTCTGGGCAGCGCGACGCCAGCGCGGGCTGCCACTCGCCGCAGCGTCGTCGGTGAGTCCAGACCCGCGGCCGCCGGAAGGGCGACGTCACGGCGGGCGAATATGCCACGGTGCGCGGATCGCGTAGTCGGCGAGCTCGCCGACAAACCCGCGTCCTGCTCTGTAACTGCGATCCGGGCGCGCCCCTGGCGCGGCAGGGGAATGGCGTGTGCATCGGCGCTTGGTCTGGCGCCGGCGAGAAGTAGCCTCGTCGTCATCGAGCGCGCCCATGGCTGATCTCACCCCGTCGCGAGCGCCGTGAAGGCCGCCGCGGGCGGCGCCCTGCGCGCCGCGACCCCCAACTCGACGAACCTCGCCGCGACCATCAACGGCCAGGTGCTCACGATGGCGACGGTGGCCGCACTGTCGACGGACGAGGAGCACGGCGCGCTGGTCATCCTCGCCGGCGTGGCGTCGACCATGCTCGTCTACTGGATGGCCCACGCGTACGCCGAGGCCCTCTCGGTGTCGGTGACCGAACAGCGCCGCCTGCCCGCCGTGGAGCTGCGTCGTGTGATGGCACGCGAATGGCCAGTCGCCGAAGCCGCCGTCCCCGCGATCAGCGCGCTGGGGCTGACCGCGCTGGGGGCGTGGTCGGTGCAGACCGGCGTCTTCATCACCCTGATCGGCGGCGTCCTCGCCCTCTTCGGCTGGGGTCTGGCCTACGGTCGCCGCCGACGGCTAGCCTGGCCGCGCGCGGTCATGGTCGGTGTCATCAACGCGAGCTTCGGGCTGGTCATCGTTGCGCTGAAGCTCCTCGTGCACTGACGGGCGTCGGCCTCGGCGCGCCCGGGCGTTCTGGCCCACCGGCTCCCCGGAACGCGGCGCGGGCGGTCCTCGCCCTGATCGATGCCCTCGACGAGGTGCCGCTCGAGCGACTCGTTGGGCAGTACCCGGTCAAGCCGACAGGGCAGGCAGCACGCGCGGTCGCCGAGGCGGGCGGCCGGCGACCCCGCGGCCCACCGAAGCCGTCGAAGCCGGGTTATAGGCGGGCGAGTTGCGGCTCGCCGCGGTGGGCGGCCGCGAGCCGGCTACGGCTTGTGATGAGCGCGGTGCATAGCACCGCGCCGCCGGCGAAGATCGCGGTTGCCCACCAGAACGCGGTCGTGTATCCATGGACTGCGGCCTGGGCGAGCAGCGCCGGCTCCGGCACGCGGCCCGCGAGATCGTTCGTCACGGCCGTGGCGGCCAGCGTGCTGAGCAGCGCGACGCCGATTGCGCCGCCGACCTGCTGTGTCGTGTTGACCATCGCCGATGCGACGCCGGCCTCGGCCGGCTCGACCCCGAAAGTGGCCGTGGCCATCGCGGAGCTGAACACGAGGCCCATGCCGGCGCCGACGATCAGTAGGCCCGGCAGGACGTGCGTGGCGTACTCGGTGTCGACGCCCACGCCGGTCAGCGCGAGCATGCCGGCGGCGGCAGCGAGCATTCCCGCGCCGACCAGTGGCCGCGGCCCGATGCGCGGCAGCAGCAGTGTCGATCCCAGCGTCGCGCCGATGATGATCGTGAACGTCATCGGCAGGAACGCGAGCCCGGTCTGGACTGGTGTGAAGCCAAGGCTCTGCTGCAGGTAGTACGTCAAGAACAAGAACACGCCGAAGAGGCCGATGCCGGCGAGTCCCATCGCAAGCAGCGCGCCGCCGCGGTCGCGGTCGACGACGACGTGCAACGGCAGCAGCGGGTGGGGGCTGCGGCGCTGGATCGCCGTGAAGACGGCGAGCAGCACGACTCCCGCGACGAGCATGCCGACGGTGATCGCGTCTGACCAGCCCTCGGTCTGGGCGTTCGCGAGCCCGTAGACGATCCCGAACAGGCCCGTTGTGGCGGTGACCGTGCCGGGGATGTCCAGCCGTGGCTTGACCGCCGGCACTTCGTGGTGCAGTAGCGGTATCGCCGCGAATGCCGCCGGGATTGCGATCACGAGGTTGACGTACAGACACCAGCGCCAGCTGAGGTACTCGGTCAGGATCCCGCCGAGCAGCAGGCCGACGGCGGCGCCGCCGACGGCGACGGCGCCGTAGATCCCGAAGGCCTTGGCGCGCTCGTCGGGGTCGGTGAACGTCGTTGTCAGCAGCGACAGGGCGGCGGGTGCCAGCAGCGCGCCGAAGATGCCTTGAAATGCGCGCGCCGTGACCAGCAAGCCGAAGCTCTGCGCAGCGCCGCCGAGCGCGCTGGCGACCGCGAAGCCGAGCAGGCCGACGATGAAGACGCGTTTGCGGCCGAAGAGGTCGCCGATGCGACCGCCGAGCAGCAGCAGGCTGCCGAATGCCAGCGCGTATGCGTTGACGACCCACTGGCGCCCGTCGTCGCTGAACTCGAGCGCGGCCTGCGCGGACGGCAGCGCGACGTTCACGATCGTCGCGTCGAGGACGACCATGAGCTGCGCCACCCCGATCACCAGCAGGATCAGCCAGCGTCTGGCGTGATGCGGGTCGGGGTGCGGTTCGCTCACGGTCATGCGGCTCCCTGCCTTTCGGGGTTGTCCGTCGACGCTCTGACTCCGGGCGGACGTCGCGCCGGCTCGCCGCCGGCGACGGTAGCACGCGTGCTTTACATTCTCACGCCGCATCGTCTCGCAGATGGACAGATGTGCCTCTGCCTGTAAACGGGGCGCCCCGGGCGATGAGACTGGGGAGTCGGCTGTTGCGTTCAGACGTCGCGACCTCCGTCCGCTGCCCAGCGCGACCAGGCGTCGGGAAGTGGCTCACCGGATCGCTCGAAGTGCGTGAGGTCGACCGCGACGAACATCGCGCGTGCTTCTGCGATGAGTTGTCCGGCGTCTCGCGCCTCGCCTCGCAGGTAGACCTTGCGGCCATCGATGCCCTCGCACCAGGCTTGCAGTTCGACGTCGCGTTGCAGCAGCAGCGGCGCTCGAAAGTCGACCGTGAGCGTTGCGGTGACGGCGGGCCGTCCGACGAGTAGCAGCACCGTTCCGAGAAGTTCGTCGAGCGCGGTCGCGACGGCACCGCCGTGGACGAATCCCGGGGCGCCCTCGTGACGTCGATCGAAGCGAACGCGGCCGTGCACGCGGTCCTCGAGGACTCGCATCCGCAGCCTGAGCCCGGCGGGGTTGTCGGGCCCGCAGCCCATGCAGTGCGGTTGGTGCGGAGGGACGGTGCCGTCGGGCAGCGGTTTCACGGGTGTGCCTCGTCTCTTCAGGAGTGCCCGAAGCGGACGTTGGGGAGGATCCGGTCAAGCCAGGCCGGCAGCCACCATGCGGCCGCGCCGAGCAGTCTGAGCAGCACGGGCATCAGGACGAGCCGTACGAGCAGGGCGTCGATCAGCACCGCGACGCCGAGGATGACGCCCATCTCCTTTGGCGGGAGGGGACCCGAGAGCGCGAAGGTGAAGAAGACGGCGACCATCACCGCAGCAGCGGCGGTGATGACCGGGCCCGAAACCGCGATGCCCTCGACCGCGGCCTCGCGAGCGTCGGCGCTGTGCTCCCAGCGCTCCTTGGCCGAGGCCAGCAAAAACACCGTGTAGTCCATGCCGAGCGCGAACAGCATCACGAAGAAGAAGATCGGCGCCCAGGCGCTCAGGTAGCCCTGCGACTCGAAGGCCAGCAGCCCAGACAGCGCGCCGTCTTGAAAGATCCATTTGCCGACGCCGAGGGACGCGAGTGTGGCAAGGACGTTCAGCAGCACGCCGGCGAGCGCGATCAGCGGAGCGCGGAGCGCGACCAGCAACAGCAGGAAGCCGAGCGTCAGGACGAGAATGACGACCTGTGGTGTGGCGTCGACGAGCGCCAGCTCGAGATCGTGATTCTCAGCGCTCAGCCCACCGATCAGCGCGCCGCGCGGGAGCTCGTCGCGCAGACGGTCAATCGTCTGCCCGACGCTGTCGGCAGACGGCGTGCCGCTGGGCAGCGCTTGCATCAGTACTAGCCCACCATCTCCGGGCTGGATGGGGAGCAGATCGGCGATGCCCGGGTCGTCGCGCAGCGTCGCGGACAGCTCGCGCCGCGTGCTCGCCGGTGCGACGATCTGCAGCGCCGCCGGCGCGCCCGCGCCGAACCCGCGCTGCAGCTGCTCAAAGCCCTGGCGTGAGCTGTCGTGCTCGGGTGCGACGGCGATCGACGGCATGCCGGTGTCGAGCTGCGTGACTGGCCAGGAGAGCGCGGCGACCACGAGGACGCCGGCAAGGCCGAAGAGGATCGGGCGGTTCCAGGCGCGCTGCGCCCACGCGGCCAGCCGCGGCGAGCGTTGCCCACCCGGCTTGATCCACGGCAGGGCGAGGCGGTTGACGCGGCCGCCGAGCTTGGCGAGCACGGCGGGCAGCAGCGTCAGCGATGCGACGAGCACGAAGCTGACCGCGAGGATGATCCCGGCGGCGGTCGTGCGAAACGCCGGGCTTGGCACCACCAGCACCGCCGACAGCGCGATCAGCACCGTCAGCCCGGAGAACAGCACCGCCTTGCCGGCGGTGTCCATCGCCTGCGCGACCGCCTCGACGGGCGAGAGGCCCTCATCGACATGGGCCTGGCGAAAGCGCGCGACGATGAACAACGCGTAGTCGATGCCCAGCGCGAGCGCGAACATCAGCGCGAAGTTCATCGCCCAGATCGAGATGTCAAAGATCTGCCCGCCCAGCGCCAGCATCCCGGCGGCGCAGGCGAGGCCGAGCACGGTCAGCATCAGCGGCAATCCCGCCGCCACGAGCGAACCGAACGCCAGCAGCAAGATCGCGAGCGTCACCGGCCACGAGATGATCTCTGACCTGAGCATCGCCTTCTTGTTGTCGTGGTTGAAGTCAGACCACACGGCGGGGGCGCCCGTCAGATCTGCGCGGACGGCTGCGCTCCCGGTGGCGGCGACGCGGCCCTTGAGATCGTCGGCGGCGCGAACCATGTCGTCGGGAGCTGCGTTCGCGCCGCCGACGATCAGCGCGGTGCGGCCGTCCGGTGACAGGCCCGCGCCCGGGCGCGGCGCGATGACGTCGCCGACCCGCCGATCTGCGTCAAGCACTCGCTGCACACGGTCGATCGTCAGCCGGAACGCGGGCTCATCGGCGGTGTGGGTCTGCGAGCCGACGACGACCTGCAGCGCATAGGCGCCCTGGCCGGCGAAGTGGCGATCGATGTGCTCGCGCGCCTCAACCGACTCAGAGCTGCTGACCTCCCATCCAGCGCCGGAGAGAGCGCGCTCGACCCGCGGCGCAAGGGCTCCCAGGCCGAGCGCCACGACAAGCCAGGTGAGCATGACCAGGCGGACATGCGTCGCCGCCCAGCGGCCCATGCCGCCCACGCGGCCGACGGCATCAACCGGCGCGAGATGAGCAACCGCGCTCACGATGTCTGCCGCGTTGTGTGGTGTGAATGCGCGTACGCGTCGGTCACCAGGACGATCCCACTGGTCGTGTGCTCTGGTTGCTGGTCGGCTTTGACGTTCGCGCTTGCCCGCGGACCCCAGGCCGACGCGGGCACGCCTTTTGACATGAGGTCGCATGCTAGTCTAGCCTGTAGACAACTACTGGTGATCTGTAAAGGGGTTTGGGTGGCGGGAGCTTGCATGGTGAGGGTGGCGCCCCGTCGGCGCGACCGGGGATCGCTGGGATCGATGCGGCGGCATGCTCGATCGCCTGTCGCAACGAGCGGTGCTCGCTGCCTCGCCAGCGCGGGCACGGACATGGTCGGTCTCTCGGTGTCCGCGTGACAGACATCGGCCGGCAGCGCGCAGGTGCGGGCCGGGCGAGTTACGCCGAGCAGGCACGTGAGTTGCTGCACGAGCGGCTGCTCGTCGCCGCCGACGACCTGCTCGCCGAGCGCGACTGGGCGACGATCACGATGGCCGACATCGCCAAGGGCGCAGGCGTCAGTCGCCAGACGCTGTACAACGAGTTCGGCTCGCGGCCGGAGTTCGCACAGGCCTATGTGCTGCGCGAGGCCGATCGTTTCGTCGGCATCGTCGAGCAGGCGATAATCGATCACGCCGGTGATCCTGAGGCAGCTCTGGCCGCAGCATTGACCGGGGTCTTGTCCGAGGCCGCCGACAACGCGCTCGTCCGAGCGATCCGCGCCGAAGAACCCAGCGGCGGGTTGCTTGCGCTCGTCACGACGCAGGGCGCCCCGGTCATCGGATCGGCCGTCGATCGCCTCGCCGCCCTCTTCGCGATGACATGGCCGGGCCTGCCCGAAAGGCAAGCGCGTGTCGCCGCCGATTGTGCGACTCGGCTGGCGATCAGCCACGCGCTGTTGTCGGTGAGCTCCCCGGAGCGCACCGGACCGCAGATCGCTTCGGTGATCGGGCCCTACCTGCAAGCCCAGACCGCTCCGGATATGGATATCGCTTACGAGCGCCACGAATGACCCACGCTCAGCGTCCAAGGGGGCGCACTGCCAGAGGAGGAACGTTGCGCATGAAGGCGTCAGTCAGCGCGCTGTCGGTGGCGCTTGTCGTCGCGATCGCGGGCTGCGGCGGCGATTCGCCGTCGGGTGGCACGTCATCGGGCAACCAGGTCGGCGCGGCGAACTCGCCGGAGGCCAGAACGCTGATCAAGCAGACATTTGGCGCCAACCCAAGAGCGAAATCGGGTCTGCTGAGCGGCAGGATCGATATCGCCATCAAGGGCGCGCCGTTGTTTCGCAAGGGCGTCGCGGTGACGATGAGCGGGCCGTTTCGCCAGGACAAGGGCCGTGACCCCGTGGGCAATTTCTCCGTCGGGCTTGAGCTGAAGGACAAGATCTACGGCGCCGATCTGATCCTGATCGGCAACGAGGTGCTGATCGGCCTCGGGTCGACGGCGTACCTCGTTCCGGCGGACATCGGCGCGCACATGCGACGGCCGCTGCGCGGTGCCGACAACGCGCTGACCGGTGTGCTCGGCGTCTTTCGCGTCAACCCGGACCGGTGGGCGAAGAACCCGCGGATCGTCGGCAACGAGAAGATCGCCGGCGAGGACGTCGTCCATGCGAGCGCCGCGATCCATACCAACCGCTTCTTTTTGGACGTCGCGAAGCTCGTCAACATCCTGACGTCGCTGCGCTTCACCGAGGTCGCAGGACTGCCGCTCGCGGTCGACGCCAAGGCACGAGCGGCGCTCTCCCGCTCGGTCACGTCCGCGACGGGCGATCTCTACAGCGGCGCCGAGGACCATGTCATGCGCCGCGCGGCGTTCAAGATGGCGATGAAGATGTCGGCCAAGGACCGCAAGATCCTCGGCGGCATCTCCAGCATCAAGGTCTCCGGCGACATCACCACCATCGACGTCGGCTCACCGACCCAGATCGAAGCGCCGACGACCCGCGGCCTCTACGCCGAGCTGAAGAACTCACTGGACGCGCTGTCCGAAGCGGCCCAGCAGGAAGCCCAGGAGAGCCCGTGATGCTCGCGCACGCAGCAGCGCTCGCACCGTCTCTGACGGTGCAGGGCCTCAGCAAGAGCTTCGGTGAGCGCCGGGCGGTCCGCGACGTGAGCTTCCAGGTCGCGCGCGGCGAACTGCTCGCGGTCATCGGCCCCAACGGCGCCGGCAAGACGACGCTGCTGTCGATGCTCGCGGGTATCCTCGAGCCCGACACGGGCACCGTCGCGCAGCCAGACGGCACGACAGCCCGGATCGGCTGGGTGCCGCAGCAGACCGCCGTCTACGGCAAGCTCACCGTCGCGCAGAACCTGCGGCTGTTCGCCAAACTCGAGAAGGTCGCTGACGTCGACGCGATCGTGCGGCGCATGCTCGAGCAGACGGGCCTTGAACAGCGCGCCGATGACGAGCTGGGCAAGCTGTCGGGCGGAAACCGCCAGCGCGTGAACATCGCCGTCGGGCTGCTCGCCGACCCGCCCGTGCTGCTGCTCGACGAGCCCTCCGGGGCACTTGACCCGCGCCAGCGCGAGCGACTGTGGGGATTCATCACGGCGCTGACCGACCGCGGCACCGCGGTCATCTTCTGCACGCACGACATCGCCGAAGCCGAGCGCCACGCCCACCGCGTGCTCGTGCTCGCCGACGGCGAGGTTCTGTTCAACGGCACCGCCGCCGAGCTCAAGACCGTCGCCGACGCAGACGAGGGGCACGACCTCGAGCAGGCCTTCGTCGGCTTCCTGCGCGAACGGGGCCACTGACATGCGCTGGATGCTCCTCAAGGACCTGCAGATCCTGCGGCGCTCCAAGCTGCTCGTCGGGCTGCTGATCGTCTATCCCGTCGCGATCGCGCTGCTGATCGGCTTCGCGCTCTCAAGCGGACCCGAAAAGCCGCGCCTGGCGTTCCTCAGCCACATCCCCGAAGGCGGCCAGACGATCAAGCTCGTCGGCAAGAAAATCGACGTCAAGGTCTACACCGACGAGCTGTTCAGGTCCGTTGACCGGATCGACGTCGAGAATCGCGCTCAGGTACTGGAGAAGGTGCGCTCCGGGGAGGCACTGGCAGGACTGATCCTTCCACCGGACTTCACGACCAAGCTCTCAAACGGCGGCTTTAACTCCGCCAGCGTCGAGGTCGTCTACAACGGTGACGCGCTCAAACAGTCCTTCGTTCGCTCGACGGTCTCCTCCAAGCTCGCGCAAGCCGACGCCGCGCTCGCCCGAACGATCAACACGGTCGCCACCGACTACGTCGACATCTTCACCAACGGCGGGCATATCGACGTGCTTGGTACCGATCTGAACCTCATCGGCCTCAAGAAGACCAACAGGCTGATCGATTCGGCGATCGCGATAGCCGACAAGCCACAGGTCTCGCGCAAACTCGCGCCCGTTCAGAACTTCGCGGAGCTCTCCGTCGCGAACATCGACCGCGTCAAGGATGTCCTGAACACCGTCGAACAGCCGGTCAAGGTCAACGAGACCGTGCTCAGCGGAAGTCGCGCGCCACTGGACACGTTCGCCGTCGCGCTGGCGGTCACAATCTCGCTGATGTTCGTCTGCGTCCTCCTCGCGTCCGGGCTGCTTGCTCTCGAACGCGAGGAGAACACGTTCTCCCGGCTCGCACGCGGCCTCATGCCCGGCGGCCGACTACTCGCAGGAAAGGTCATGCTCGCCGGCGGCTGCGCAGCAGTCGTCACCTTCGCGATGCTGCTCGGCATCAGCGCCTTCGTGCCACTGGATTTCGGGCGCGTCGGACTGTGGTTCGCCGCGATCGCCGTCAGCGCATTGGCGTTCGGTGCGCTCGGCGTCGCGATCGGCAGCCTCGCACGCGAGGTACGCGCCGCATCACTGCTCGCGCTCATGCTCGCGCTACCGCTCGCGTTTCTCGCGCTCGTGCCCAGTGGCAGCGTGTCACCCGCGCTCTACGACGTCATTCGCGTGGTCTCCGCGATCTTCCCGTTCAAACCCGCACTTGATGCGGTCAACGCTGCGATCAACGACACGACGCCCAGCCTGGGCGTGGCACTCGCCCACCTCGGCGCGCTGATCGTGATCTTCGGCGCCGCCGCGCGAGCCGGCCTGCGCCGCTTCGCGCTCGCCTGAAACGCGCACGCTCGCTCTGGGGGGTGACCGCGTCGCATTATGCCGCCGGGTCGTTGCTCCCACGCATCCAGTGAGGCCAACCAGGTCGCCCGGCTGCTCGATCTCGCGGCATTCTGACACTCGCGCGTCGCGTCGAGAGCGTCCGGCCCGCCCACCGATCCGCTTGCATCGGCGACGTCGGCACGATGACTCCGTCCGTTCTCCCCAGGAAACGGGCTGTTTCCTGCGGCGCCGCCGACGCGATCAAGGCCTGGTCAGTCATCGTAGGGTGCGTCGGGGTCGCGCAGCGCCCGCCGCGCGCCGCGCAGGTCGGTGGGGGCGAAGGAGTAGTGGCCGTGGAAGTTGATGTGGCGGCGCATGTACGGCGAGAGGCGCGCGACGTCGGCGTCGAGCACGGGGTACTCGGTCGCGCGTAGCTCGTCGAGTGCGTGGTCGAGGTAGACGGTGTTCCACAGGGTGATCGTGTTGAGGATCAGGCCGAGCGCGCCGAGCTGGTCTTCCATCCCTTCGCGGTAGCCGTGGCGCAGCTCGCCTTTGCGGCCGTGGAACAGCGTGCGGGCGAGGTCGTGGCGGCCTTCTTGGAGGTTGCGCATGGCCTTGATGTCGCGGCGGTAGGGCTCGTCGTCGACGTAGGACAGGATGTGCAGCGTCTTGAAGATCCGGCCGTAGTGCGCGAGCGCGTCACCCAGCTGCGTCGGAGTGCCGCCGGGCGCGAGGACCCGGAGGATGTCGTAGGCGGGAACGGCACCGGTGTGGATCGACGCGACGACCCGCAGGATGTCGGGCCACTGCCGCTCGATGCGGGCCAGGTCGATCTTGCCGCGCGCCGCGGCGTTCAGCGGCCCGTAGTCCGCGCCGATCAGGATCCGCCACAGCTTCGCGTCCGGGAGGTCAGCGAGCTGCGGGCGGTAGTCGAAGCCCAACAGGGTGATGACGGCGAAGACGATGTCGCTATAGGAGCCGGTGTCGGTGATGATCACGTCCGGGCGCTGCCCGGCGTCCTGGCTGTAGATCAGGTCGATCATGTGCAGCGAGTCGCGGGGGGTGCCCGACAGCACGCGGGCGGCAAGCCCGACGGCCTGGTCGTTGAGCATGTTCAGCCAGGTCGCGCCGCGCCGGCGACCGAAGTACTTCGGGTTCGGGCGGGCGTGGATGCTGCGCACGGGGACGACGAAGCGCATCCCGTCGATCCCGGCGACCAGGCCGCCGCCCCACAGCTTCGCGAGCGCGATCGTGTCCTGCGCAGCGATCAGGACGCTGTTGGCGGCCGTGTAGTTCTCCGGGCGCAGGTAGTTCTGATCGACATGGCTGATGCGCCCCCGCGTCAGCGCCGCCACGCCTTCTGAGATGACCGGGACGTACCCGACGTTCAGCGCAGATCGCAGCCGCGCTCACGTGACGTGCAGATCACCGAGGCGGCTGCGGCCGCCGGACACCCCGGCGAACGCTGCGACGAACCCGGGGTGCCACGCCATGACCTCCAAGATCAGGTCGGGAAGATCGACCCTGGGGAGCATGGCCTCCAGGCGTCGGCGCAGATCGACGAGGCTCGGCGGGTCCGGGATCGCGTCGATCTTGTCGGCGTGTAGCCGTCCGTCTGTGTCGACATGCACCTCCGAGCCGGCGACGAGCCCGTCGGACAGCGCTCGCCAGGCCCCGTCGAGCTCTTGGGAGTGCTCGGCCAGTAGCGTGCCGGGGTCCTCGGGGAGCCCGAGCGCGTTGAGCGCTGGCCCCCGAGAGGCATCCCATGCCGGCCCGGTGAGCAGCTTCGCGCGTGGGTCTCCCCAGCGCGCCGACGGGCTGGCGTAGATGTCGCGGCGCAGGAGATGGCGGTGAAACTGCTCGAGCACGCAGAACACGTACGCCGCCTTGTCGACGGTGCCGTCCGGTCGACCCTCGCTGTACACCAGGCGCCGCCACCAGCCGGCCGGGACGACATCGTCGGCGACGCGGCGGGCGTCGAGATAGCCGGCCGGGATCGCCGTCGTCGCGCGGGCATCGAGGAGCGCGGGCAGGTCTGCCATCGCCTCGAGGATGCCGGCGGCCTGGGCGGTGGCTCCGAACTCGATCGTCTCGCACAGCAACGGCGCGAATGCGCGCACCGACGCGAAGCGGTCGACGAGCGTCGTGCGCCACTCGCCGTCGGGATCGGCATCGGCTGGCGCAGCGACCTCGAGCAGGTGCGCGACGGCGGCGCGCAGCTCGGCGCGCGACACCTTGCTCTCGATCTCCTCCCACACCAGATCCAGAGACAGCTGCTGCTCGTGCTCGAGCGCGTCCAGCAGCACGCCGACGGCGGCCGCGAGCTTGCCAGCGTCCTTCGACAGCCGCGGGTAGCGACGCAGCTTCTCCTTGCGCGACTCCCGCGCCGCCCGCGCCAGCAGGTCGTTGGTCATCAGCAGATCAAACAGCTCCAGCGCGTCATCGACGGCCTTGGCCTCCAGCGAGCGCACGGTCGCGACGAGCGTCGCGAGCCGCCGCGGCTCGGGATGCCGACGCAGCGCCGTCGCCTTGGCCGCCATGCCGTAGCGCGCGAGCGTGACGACCCGTCGATGCGGGACCGCGCTGACGTCAAGGCCGCCGAGCCCCAAACCGGCGATGTCGGATACGCGGCGCAGTGCGCGGACCATCCCGGCGCCCGACGTGACGGTTTCGGCCTTGCGCATCCGGTCAAGCTCCGAGCGCCGTGAGCCCTCGGGGACGACCAGCAGCCCGCGCAACAGCCGCGCCTGCCCACCGCTCACCGGCTGCGCGAGCTCGCTCCAGACGCGCAGCGTCGCGGCGTCACGCTCGCGCGCGACGAGCCTGGCGAGCGTCGTGACCGCCGGCAGCAGCACCTGGCGCTCACGCAGCCAGCCAACAGCGCCGTTGAACACCGCCACCGCACCCTCGCCCGTCGTCCAGGCGCGGTCATCGACCCAAACGGCGAGCTCGGCCTCAGCATCGGCGAAGTCCCGATAGCCGACCTTGCGCGCGATCTCCCACTGATGCTCCAGGCGCGTCTTCTCACGCTGCGTGTACGTCGCCATGCTCACCGCGGCGACGCCGATCTGCTCGGCGACGTACTCGACGACGCCGGCCGGAACGTCAACCGGATCGGCAACGAATGTGCCGACGAAGCGGACCGTGGTCAGCTGCACCGCGAAGCCCAGCCGGTTGTGATCGCCGCGGCGACGACCGATCAGGCCCCGATCCTCGTCGTCGAGGAAGAAGAAGCGCTCCAGATGCATCCGACGGCAGCCCGCTGAAGCGCCCGTACGCGCTGGCCTGCTCATCCGTGAGGAACTCGACAGGCACGTCTCGTCAACGTACCGACCGGCCACCTCAACCGCTTACCGCCGGATTCCGTTCCATTGTTCCTCACGGGCCGATCCACGCGAAGCTGATCAGGTGCTCAAAGGCTATGCGACAGTGCGCACGCGCCTCGGTATCGACACGAGCTTCCCAGAGCACCAAGGCTGCGTCGTAGCCGTCCAGGGCGCGGTGAAAGAGCGCCGCCGTCCACATGCGATGCAAGCCGGCGGCATCAGCCGGCGCCTGCACGAGCAGCCCGTCGGGATCGTCAGGCGCAACCGGGCTGGCATCGACCACGATCGGCGACGTCGCCCGGCCGACCGCGAGCATCCAGCGAACGTCCTCGAGCAGTCGCTCAGGCGCGCTGCCCGGCGGAGCGTGGCGGTCTTCTGGGCTCACCGCGGTCAGGGTCCCAGACCTCACACCAGCCTGCATTCGTGTCGCCGCGACCGGGCGGTCTTTCGGAGAGCCGTCCTCTTGCTCCGCCGACAGGTCTCGCCGCCCCGCGAGCGTTTCGCGCCCGGGCGCCCCGTTGCAGTCGGTATTTCCGGGCCAGGATCTCGCACATCACGGTCTACGCTGCGGCGTGCGCGTCACCGGCGGCCTCGTCGACGCCGCTGAGGACTCGGCGCATCCGTGACGCGACAGGGGTGTTCTGGTGGCGCAGCGCGTCGACGTATCGTTGGGTGGTCGCGATGCTGCGGTGTCCGGCCAGGCGTTGAACCTCGCGGAGGTCGGCGCCGTCGGCGAGCATCTGGGTGCAGAAGGTGTGGCGTAGGAGGTGAGGATGGGGGGGAGGGTCCAGACCAGCGGATCGGCCGATGGCAGCGAGCATGCGGCTTGCCTGGAAGCGATCCAGCGGCCAGAAGACAGCCTGGTCGTCGGGAGTCTGTTGCTGCAGTTCGGCCAGCCGTGCCGCGAGCCGCGCGTCGTCGATGTGAAAGCGGCTGAGATGCGCGCGGCCCTTGCGTTTCAGTCGGACGGTGGCCTCACGTCCAGCGCAGCGCATGTCGATGTCCTTGGCGGTGATCGCGAGCGTCTCGCTGATCCGGAACCCGCACAGCAGCAGCAGCGCGACCAGCGTGCCCTCTGAGCGCTTTGGCCAGGCCTCGGACGCGAGCAGCAGCGCGTCCGCGTCAGGGGCCTCCAGCCCGAGGCATGCATCCTCGTTCTCGACGGTCGGTCGCCGAAAGCCCAGCAGCGGGGTTCGCTTGACCAGCTCGAGCTCCAACGCGAGGTCGTAGAAGACGGACACGACCGCGAGCTTGCGCGCGCGCGTCGCGGCTGCGAGCGGCGGGTCCTGCTCAGCCAGCCACGCGTCGTAGCGCTCGATGTCCAGACGCGTGGCCTGAAGTGGCCGCGCGGCGCTCGTGAGGTGGCCGGCGCGTTGTTGCCACCAAGCCATGAAGGCGTTGATGTCGCGGCGGTAGCCGGCGCGCGTTCCGGCGTTGCGCTGCTTGGCGAGCAGCGCCAGCGCGAGCCAGCGTTCATCGCCCTCGGCGTCCTCCAAGGTCGGCGCGACGGTGCCGATCACTTCCTCGGCGGCTGCGATCGGCTTCCATGACCACGCCTGCGGTTTCATCGGTCTCCCCTTCCGCGCACAAAACGAGCATTTCGTGCGAGATTCGGGAATCTGGCCGCAACTCCTTGTCAGGTGTCGGACGACGTGTGGTTGAGACGGAAACGAACTGAAGTCGAGACCGTTCAACGAACTGGGCTGAGACTAGCCAGCGGGCTTGCGCCCTCCGGGACGACGTCAAGCAAGGCCCGAACGGCGTCAGTGCCCGGACATGGTGCTCGCCGTCGAACAAAAACCCGGGCAGCGCGCTGCCGTCCTGGCGCGTCGCTTGTCGTTCAGCGCGGCCAGCCTGGCTGGACGCTCATCGCGTCGTCGGCGCGATGCGTTGGATGCGATCGCTGATCTGCATCAGCACAAGCGCCTCGGCGATGAGCTCATCGGCCGGCCGGCCGCCGTCCGTGATCAGGCTGTGACGCCGCCATGCCGCGCTCGCGGCGTCGTTGTCGCCGCGTTGCTCGGCAGCCTTCGCCTGCGCGGCCGTCTCCTCGAGGCGACGCGCGCGTTCGTGGTCGCGTTCTGCTGTCACGGTGCTCGTCACGTTAATGCTCCTTGTCGTCGTCCGGTAGTCCGCCCGGTCACGGGTGAGGGACGACGCTGCTTGTCCGTTACTGCTCGGCCTGATGTGCCGGCCACAGCTCAAGCCCGCGCACGGCGACCGTGAGCTTGCCACGAGGCCCCAGCGCCAGCGGCTCCGTGATCTCGACCGCGATCGCATCGATAGCCACCACCGTGTCATCGTCGAGCAGCAGACGCACATCGTCGTTGCCCTCGCCGTCACAGACTGCATCGATGACGGTGCGGCCGCGTAGCGCGCACACCAGGGCATCCGCCGGCCAGCGCTCGCTCATCGGGCCGGGTTCCCTGCGCGAACGCGCGCCCCGGAGGGACGCTGACTTCGCGAAGTCATAACGGACCCGTCACGGTGCCCGGTCGCACGTGACTGTCGACGGGGCGTGCACGTCAGGCGCCGCGGAACCGAAACGCGACATATTGGTGTTCTTTGCCGGCGGGGATCTGTGGGTCGTCTGGGCGCAGCACGACGTCGACGACAACGCCGGTCTTGGCGGCCCGTGAGCGCAGCGTGGACCGCATCCCTGCGGGCGTGCAGCGGAATTGGTCGCTGCGTTTGATGAGCCACCACTCCCCGTTCTCCCAGTGGCTCCATGGGTAGGCGTCGGCGCGCCGCGTGGTGGGTCTGGCGTCGAGTCGGCGCCCGATCTTCGCGTCGCTCGCGATCACCGTCGATGCGCTGTCGGTAGTCATTTCGTCATGGTGGCGTCACGGGTGCGTGATGGTCAAGGCGTGCAAGTTCTCGTGCCCTCCCCGTGTTCCGTAAGGGGAGTTCTGGACCACGCGCAGGGAACCCGCGAACGGCCGCCGAAAGCCACCGCAATGGACGTCGCACCCGTCGATCACGAACCGCTCGAGCTCCTCGCGCGCACGAACGCGTCCCAGGATCCGCGAGCCCTGCGACGCGACATCGCCCGACGCCTCCTCGACCTCGCCCGCGGCGAACGTCCGCTCGAGAACGCATCACAGCCCGGCGATCTGGCCGCCGCGTTCCTACGCCGTTATGACAACCGCCGCAGCACCCAGGACGCCTACGCCCGCGACCTCGCTGACTGGTTCGTCTGGCTCGACCAAGCCGGCGTACGGCCGTTCGACGCGACGCTGACGACGGCGGAGAGCTACGCCCGCCAGCCGCTGCCCAACGGCAAGACGCCGGCGCCGGCGACCGTCGCCAGGCGCATGGCATGCCTGTCAGCGTTCTACCGCCGCGTCACCTACGACGACCACATCGCGCGCAACCCGTTCGAAATCGCCGACCGCCCGAAGGTCCCCGAGCAGGCCGCCACCGCCGGCCTGAGCAAGCAACGGGCGCGACGGCTGATCACCGCTGCGCGCGCAGAAGGCGCCCGCGAAGGACTGCTCGTGCTGCTGCTGCTCGAACTCGGGCTGCGGATCTCCGAAGCCGTTGGCGCGAACATCGAGGACCTCGGCGAACAGGGCCGCCACCGCGTGCTGCACATCAAGGGCAAGGGCCAGACCACGAAAGCCACCCCGGTCCCGTTGAACCCGTCAGTGAGCGACGCTATCGACCGCGCTGCCGCAGGCCGCGTCAACGGTCCCCTGCTGATCACGGGCACCGGTGCGCGGCTGACGCGTCAGCATGCTGGAAAGCTCATCACGCGCATGGGGCAACAGATAGGCCTCCCCCGCCTCCATCCGCACCAGCTACGGCACGCGTTCGTCACGCTCTCCCTCGACGAGGGCGCGTCGCTGCGCGATGTCCAAGACGCCGCACGACATGCGGATCCGCGCACGACTCGGCGCTATGACCGCAACCGAAACAGCCTCAACCGCCACCCCACCCACCGCCTGCTCGGCGCGCTCGAACCATAGAAGGTGATGACGGCCGCGTGCCAATCGACGTGGACGTCAACCGCGCAGCGCGGCAGCAGCGGCCAGCGCGCCGTCGACGTCGATGTGGCTGGATGCGTAGTCGGCTTCGAGCAGCGTCTCCCCCAGGTAGGGATGGTGCTTCTCGACGATCTTGTTGCGGACCTCTCCGACTAGATCGAGGGCCGAAGGCGGCGCCCCGAGGATGTCGTCCAGCGCGCGGCCCACTTCCGCGGCGTCAGCGCGAGGGATCAGGAGCGCGACGCCGTCGCGAGCGGCTTCGCCCAGCCCCTGCCGTCGAAGCATGAGTGCGAGCGTGTCGAGCGCGCGGTCACCAATCCATGGGAAGAGCACCACCTCTTGGCCCCAGCTGATGATGGGGGTGTCGGCAAGCGCCAAGCGGCGGAATGTCGTCCGCGCGTCGGTCAACAGGGTCCGCGCACCGGCGTCGAGGTAGGGCTCGCTGCTCGAGGACGCGTAGACGGCGCGCATCCTGCGGCGAACGGTGTCGTCGACCAAGGCGCCCGCGCCGGAGAACGACGGGGCCCGCCCACCTGGGGCAGGCTGGAGCTCGATGATGCGCTCGCGTTCGCGTAGGTCAGCGACGCGCCAGCGGCGGCCGGCGAAGAGCATCAGGTCACCGAGTGCCACTGGGCGCGTGATGGGCAGCGTCCCGAGCGTGCGCGGGCCGACGACCAGTCGGTACTCGTCGGATGTCACGAACGCGGTGAAGAAGTCGTAGTGGTTGACCAGCCGCTCACCTTCGTCGCCGAGGAGGACGTCGCCGCTGTGGGTCTGCGCGAGCAGGCGGTGGCCGGCGAGGTCGCGCAGCAACTGGCCGAAGTCCGCCGCGCTGACGCCGTCAAACGGTCCGGTCGCACAGAGGGCCCGCCAAGCGTCGTCGGCGCGGAAGCCGCCGCGCTGAGCGGCCAGCGACAGCACCTGTTGAACGAGCGTCGAGAGGTGAAGGGCTCCATCTCGCGGAGACTCGTTGAACCCGCTGATGAGCAGCTGGACCATGGCGACGGCCTGCACGAGGCGTTCTCGGATCTGGTCCTGTGGCGCGGTGCGCACGGTGACCTCGGGCTCGGCGATGTAGATCCGCAGGATCGAGGGCTCGTCGGCTCGGCGGCCGGAGCGGCCCAGGCGCTGACGCATCGACGAGACCGAGGGCGGTGGGCCGATCTGCGCGATGGTGTCGACGCTGCCCACGTCGATGCCGAGTTCAAGCGTCGTCGTGGCCACGACGGTTGCCGGTCGGTCGCCTCGCAATGCCTCCTCGGCGTCTTCGCGCACGTCCTTGGCAAGGCTGCCGTGGTGGGGCCAGAACGTATCGGGCTCTGCCGCATTCTCGGCGCGGCGCTTCAGAGCGTGGACGTACTCCTCGACATCGGCGCGGGCGTTGGCGAAGACGATGTGGGTGCCGCCGCGCGCGACGCCGTGCAGGTGAGCGGCGATCCTCGCAGAGGTAGCGGATGAGTCTTCGGCGTCGTCTTGATAGCCACGCACTTGGATCCGGATCTCGCGCGGCGTCTTGTCGGATCGCACGACCGTTGGGGGCTCGGGTGCATCCGGGCGCAGGAAGCGGGAGGCCAGGCTGAGGTCGCCAAGCGTCGCGGACAATCCAATGCGCGGGACACTTCGACCGATCGCAAGCTCGACGCGGTGAAGCAGCGACTGGAGCTGGCGACCGCGCTCGCCGGCGATGAAGCTGTGCAGCTCGTCGACGACGACGTAGTCCAGGCCCGCGAAGAACGCCGAGACGCTGCTGCCTCGCGTGACGAGCATCGCCTCAAGCGACTCCGGCGTGATGATGAGGATGCCCGTGGGTGCTTCGCGCAGTCGACGTTTGCGTGCGGCGGCGACGTCACCGTGCCAGGGTGTGACGGGCAGGCCGACGGCCTCGGCGAGCGGTTCGAGTCGCCGGGCCTGATCGTTGATGAGGGCCTTCAGCGGCGAGACGGCGAGGACCCTCAGGCCGCTCCCGCGGTCGGGCCGCGAGAGCAAGGGCAGAAACGCGGCCTCGGTCTTTCCCGACGCGGTGGCTGAGGCGATGACGACGTCACAGCCGGTGAGGATGGGCTCGACCGCGAGCTCCTGGATTTCGCGCAGCTGCTGCCAGCCCTGCTGCCATGCCCAGCGGCGGACGGGGTCGGCTAAGCGGTCGAAGGCCGACGACGTCCGAGGCGCGTCGGGGTTCACAGCCGGAAGCTCGCGAGCTCCTCGTCATCGTCGGCTGCCGGGCCGTCGCGCGGGACGAGCTCGGGCTCGGGGCCGCGGTCGGGCTCCACCTGGACCTGGCCGAGCAGCGTCCGCCAATCGACTGCGGTGTTCTGCTCGAGCACGGCGAGGAGCTGCACGAATGCCTTGATCGTTGTGCGTGGCGTGCGGAAGTAGCTGTCACCCAGCCGCGAGGAGCAGTGGCGCATGAATGCCTCGAGCGCCTCGTCAGGGACGAGATAGCGGGCCTCGTCTCCCGAGGCATGGACGTGACGCAGGCGCTGCAGCAGAACGTAAAGCTCCTCCTGGGTCAGGCTCTGTAGGCGGATGACCGGGCCCGAGAGGTCGCGCAGCTCCCCGGCGGCGAACGTGTTCTCGGCCAAGCGACTCTGCAGCGCTTCGTAGCTGTAGAGCCCGCGGCGAGTGTCGGTCAGGAACTCGGGCGTGCCGCCCATGAGGAAGCCGAGGTGCTCGACGCCGCCCTGCAGGCAGTCGTTGACGATTCGTAGGATCTGCTCGTAGTTGCTGCGGCGCGCGGTCGTGTTGGCGAGTTTGTAGAGGTTGACCATTTCGTCGAGCGCGATGAGTAGGCCGCCATAGCCGGCGAGCACGACGAAGCGGGCCAGCAGTTTGAGGTGGTCGTAGACGTTGGCGTCATCGATGATCGTCCGGACCCCGAGATCCGCCCGCGCGTCGGTCTTGGTGGTGTACTCCCCGCGCATCCAACGCACCGCCGCGGCCTTCAGCGCCGCGTCACCGTCGTCGTGGCCGCGCCAATACGCCGCCACGACTGCGGCGAAGTCGTAGCCACCGACCATCTCGGAGAGCTCGGCCAGGCGCGCGTCGATGACGTCCTGGACCGCGTGGTCGGCGGCCTTAGCCTCCTGGAGGGCGGAGGTGATGAACCGTTCGACGACCGAGGCGAGGGCGCCGCCCTCGGGACTGGTGCGTGTCGCGAGGTTGCGAGCGAGCTCGGCGTAGAGCGTCCGGGCCTGGCCTCCCGTGGCGTGCAGACGCCGGTCGGGTGTGAGGTCCGCGTGCATCGTCACGAGGTTCTTCTCCAGCCCGACAGCGCGTACGAGCTGCAGGAAGAAGCTCTTGCCTGCCCCGTAGTCGCCAATGACGAAGCGCACGGCGCTACCGCCGTCGGCGATGCGGTCGAGATCCTGAATGACTGCACCCACCTCCAGTGCGCGGCCTACCTGGATGTGCTGTTGTCCGCGGCGCGGGACGACGCCCGCGGCGAGGGACTGCAAGATCGCGTCGCGGTCGCGCGGGCGTATTCGCGCTTCAGGCATGCAGCAACTCCTTCAAGACGTGGCCGTCCAGCTCGATGGGATCCTCGCCCTCCAGCAGCGGACCGTCGGAATGTGTGAAGGCCGCGTCGTTGACGGTCTCGATCGCACCGGCTCCAAGCAGACCGAGCTCCTCGGCCAGGACGTCGAAATCGGCGCGCGCCCAGCTCGGCTGGGCGGCAAGACGGCGTACGAGGGTCGCGTGAGCCGCGTCCAGGCCGGCGATCTCGCCGGGGTCCGCGGCGTCCTCGGGATCGGGTTCGATGCCGGGTCCCCCGCTTCCCGTTGGCTCATCGATCGCTGGCTCGTCGGGGACGAAAACGGCGGTGAGGACCTCGGACACCTGTCGCGTGGAGGACAGCACATCGGCCAAGCGGTGCTGGTCGAGCAGCATCTCACCGGGGATCGCATAGTCGCCGGAGTCGGCGTCGGCGGCAACGACCGGCACCGGGCCCGATGCCAAGTCGTGTAGGTCGCGATGCACGCTCTCTGGGTCGAGCTGGAGCAGGGCATAGAGCCGCCGCAGGCTGTCGACCTCCTTGGGGCTGATGTGACCGTCGGCGCCAGCGACAGCGATGAGGTAGCGGGCAATCAGCTTGCGTTGCGCGGTGGTCAACCCGCCGACCCGACCCTTGAGCCCGGCCATGCCGGGCTGCTCCGTCAGTAGCCATTTCAGGTGGGCGCGGAGGCGGCGGCGACCGGCGTCGGGCAATTCGAAGGCGCGTTCGAGCCCCTCCTCGAGGTGCTCCTGCTCGACGGGGCTGACCTCGCCATCGCTCGCGCCGACGGTCACACCGAGATGCAGGAGGACGGTGGCGGTAGCAAAGCCCTCACCGACAGGCGCGGCGATGTCGGGCTCGCGCCAGAGCAGGGCGTGGTCGTGATGGGAGAAGTTCGTGGCACCGACGCGGATGTCGGGCTCGAGGCCGATGCCAAACGCGGTGAGCAGGGACGCGACGGCCACCGCATCGCGCTTGGGCAGCTTGGTGGCACGCTCCGGGCCGAGGATCTCCGCCAGCCTGGCCGCCGGGATGAGTTGGTGGCCTTCGTGCGGTATGGCTTCCAGCAGCATGCCGATGTGCTCGCTTCCTCGTTCTCGCGCGAGCCGGGCCGGTAGCAGTGAGACCGCGCGCGCCGATCCGCGGTCATCGTGACGGCCCACGTAGCGGCTATATGCGTCGAGTTCGTCGGTGACGACGGCGACGAGCGACGAGAGCTTCTTTGTGGAACCTTTGAGGCGAGTGACGTCCGGCAGGTCCCCGACGTCGATGTCGATCGGCCGGCCGAACGAGGCCGAGGCCGGGCGGTATTGCACTCGAAGCTTCGTGTTGTTGGGCTTGATTATCAGGCCGTCACCATGCAGGGCCGCATAGTGCGCAAGGAAGAGGTCGGCGAACTCCTCATGGCAACGAGTGGCTGGCGTGCGGAGACCGATCTCGGGATCGTTCAACGCCCAGGCCAACGCCCAATCGCCCGAAAGGGGCTCACCGGCCACCGCCAGAGCACCGGCAACGAGTCGCACGTCGAGCGGGATGTCCCAGCCGGCGCGCTCGCGCGGGGCCGTGAGATCGGCGATGGCCTTCGGCCCCCCCGCGAGTCGGGCGGTCGCGAGAAAGTCCGAGGCGTAGGATCGGAAGGATCCGTTGTCGCGATAGAGCTCTCGCAGGCGCTCGACCTCGGCGAGCAACGCCGGAACCTCCACGCGCGCGGAGCTGTCGGTCGCGGCATCGCGGATGACACGCCGCTCGATCCCGTAGAAGAAGAGGAAGACGTAGCCGATGTAGGCGCCTTCCGGGCGCCCTGACTCGAGCCATTTCAGGTACGCGCCACGCGACGCGGGCGGGATCTCGCTGTACGCGGGCCAGTACCCCATCTGCTCTCCGCCGACGTCGGGCCGCCGCAAGTCCACGGGTCGGCTCGGGTCGATCAGCGCCGGCTCGGTTCCGCCCCAACCCGACACAGTGCCGAGTTGATCCCCGACATACACACCACCGGGGATCGTGAGACCGCCAACGCTGGCGGTCTCGTGCAGGGGGATCCACTGATCTGCGGCAGTCGTCGTGCGGCGGGGAGGGCTCGACGAGCGGTCCAGGGACGGCATGGTGTACTCGAGCACCGACGGTCCATGTCGCGGCGAGGGAGTAGGCGTCGTTGGGTCTGGGCCGTTTTGAACGCGCTTTAACCAATGTCCGAAACCGCTTAGGGTCAGGAGGAGCATTAGGAACGGCATGCGGTCCCTCGTACAAGGTCGTCGATCTGAGTCGGCGCCATCGCGAGATGGGCTTCGACTGCACCGACGATGTAGCCGTTGGCGCGGAGGCGGTCCATGCCGACGCCCACCGTATCCCGTTCGAGGGTGCTGCGCCGCGCGAGCTTGATACATGGTGAGCCCCCTCGCCACGCGGAACCTTTGTCGAGCGAAAGCAGGATGATCCTGATGCCGTCGGCGCTGCGACACGGTGTGATCCTGCTGAAGGTCACCTAACGCCGTGTAGCGGCGAACCCGCCGCGCGTGGTCCGACCTGCGCAACAATGCCAGCGCGCCCCCAGCCCGGCTGAGCGCAACATGCCCACGACGAGATCGAGCCTCTGACCGTCACCGCTGAACCCGACAACGCTGCGACGATCGAGACCGTCCTGGCGGCGCTGCGCGCTGACGGGCCGACGATGAGAGAGCTCGGCGACCGCTTCGAGCGGCTGATGCGGGCCTACCTAACGACCGACCCGATGTACGCAGAGCGCTTTGAGCACGTGTGGCTGTGGCAGCATTGGCCAGAACGCGGCGGCAAGGCGGACACCGGAATCGACCTCGTGGCCGCCGAGAGAGACGGCGGGATCTGCGCGATCCAGTGCAAGTTCTACGACGCCGCACACACGCTCGAGAAGGCCGACATCGACTCGTTCTTCACCGCGTCTGGCAAGACGCCGTTCACCAGCCGGCTGATCGTCTCGACGACCGACAAATGGACCAAGCACGCCGAGGACGCCCTGGACAAGCAGCAGATCCCGGTGACCCGGCTGCGGGTCCGTGACCTGGCCGACAGCCCGATCGACTGGAGCACGTTCGTTCCCAGCGAGCCGGGCGAGCTGGACTTGCGGGTCAGGAAGGTCTTGCGCCCGCACCAGCAAGCGGCCCTGACCGACGTCATGACGGGCCTAACGGAGGGCGAGCGCGGCAAGCTGATCATGGCCTGCGGCACCGGCAAGACGTTTACGTCGCTGCGGATCGCCGAGCAGGTCGCGGCACGCGAGGCAGGCAAGCGGCAGGCGCGCGTCTTGTTCCTGGTGCCGTCGATTTCGCTGCTGAGCCAGTCGCTACGCGAGTGGACCGCCGAGACCGAGGTCGCAATGCGGCCGTTCGCGGTCTGCTCGGACGTCAAGGTCGGCCGGGACTCCGAGGACATCTCCCGCCACGATTTGGCGTTCACCGCGACGACGAACGCCGACAAGCTACTCGAGCAGATCGCGGCGACAGCGTCGCCGTCATGCGACACCCCCGGCATGTCCGTCATCTTCTCGACCTACCAGTCGATCGCTGCGATCAACGCCGCCCAGAAACAGGGGCTGCCGGCGTTCGACCTGATCATCTGCGACGAGGCGCACCGCACCACCGGCGCGACGCTGGCCGGCAGCGACGAGTCGCACTTCGTGCGCGTGCACGACGCGAAGTACATCTCAGCCGGCCGGCGCCTGTACATGACCGCCACCCCGCGCTTGTTCGACGACTCAACGAAGACCAAGGCGGACCAGGGTGGCGCCGTCTTGTGCTCGATGGACGACGAGGCGCTCTACGGCCCTGAGTTGCACCGCCTCGGGTTCGGCGAGGCGGTCGCGCAGGGCCTGCTGACCGACTACAAGGTGATCGTCCTAGCGGTCGAGGAGGATTACGTCGCCAAGACGTTCCAGCACCAACTGGCTGACGAGAACTCCGAGCTCAACCTCGACGACGCGGTCAAGATCGTGGGTTGCTGGAACGGCCTCTCGCGCCGCCAGCGCGACGGCGAAACCGTCGTAGCTGAGGGCGACCCGATGCGCCGCGCCGTCGCGTTCTCTCGCTCGATCAAGGACTCCAAGCGCATCACCAGCCTTTTCGAGGAGATCACCGTCCAGCTCGTCGCGCCCGAGGACGCCGACCCGATCACATGCGTCGCCCACCATGTCGACGGCACGTTTAACGCGCTGCGACGCAACGCAGAACTGGACTGGCTGAAGAGCCCGATGGACGCCGGTCAGAACGTCTGCCGGATCCTCTCCAATGCCCGCTGCCTGTCTGAGGGTGTTGACGTCCCGGCGCTGGACGCGGTGCTGTTTCTCAACCCGCGCAACTCGGTCGTCGACGTCGTGCAGTCCGTCGGCCGCGTCATGCGCCGCGCCGAGGGCAAGGAGTACGGCTACATCATCCTGCCGATCGGCGTGCCCTCGGACATGGCGCCCGAGCAGGCGCTTCGAGACAACAAGAAGTACAAGGTCGTCTGGCAGGTTCTGCAGGCGCTGCGCGCCCACGACGACCGCTTCAACGCGACGATCAACAAGATCGAGCTCACCACGACCCGCCCGCAGTCGATCAGCGTGATCGGATTGCCCGGCGGCCACGGACCCGGCGGCGACGGCGCCGGCGATCAGCTCGGATTGGCGTTCGAGAACCTCGAGGAGTGGCGCGACGCGATCTACGCCAAGATCGTCCAGAAGTGCGGCGATCGCCTCTACTGGGAGTCCTGGGCCGCTGACATCGCCGAGATCGCCGAGCGCCACACCGCCCGCATCCGCGCGGTGCTCGACGACCCGTCATCTACGGGCGCCACGGCGTTCGAGGGGTTCCTAGCCGAGCTGCGCTCTGACCTGAACCCCTCGATCGGTCGCGATGACGCGATCGAGATGCTTTCCCAGCACGTGATCACAAGGCCGGTCTTCGATGCGTTGTTCGAGGGCTACGCGTTCGCCGAGCACAACCCGGTGTCCCAGACGATGCAGAAGATGCTCGACGCGCTCGGCGGCCAGTCGCTGCACAAAGAGACCGAGACGCTCGAGCAGTTCTACGACAGCGTCCGCAAGCGCGCTAGCGGCGTCGACACCGACGACGGCCGCCAACGCATCATCACAGAGCTCTACGAGAAGTTCTTCAAGAACGCGTTCCCGAAGATGGCCGACCGACTCGGGATCGTGTACACACCGATCGAGGTCGTCGACTTCATCGTGCGCTCGGTCGAACACGTGCTCGCCGAGCACCTCGATTCGAGTCTCAGCGCACCAGGCGTGCAAGTGCTCGACCCGTTCACCGGAACCGGCACGTTCATCGTGCGCCTGCTGCAGTCCGGTCTCCTCGGCGGCGAGGACCTGCAGCGCACGTTCTCGCAGGAGCTTCACGCCAACGAGATCGTGCTGCTGGCCTACTACATCGCCGCAATCAACATCGAGGCAGCGTTTCACCAGCGCCACGGCGGCGACTACCAGCCTTTCCCAGGCGTCGTACTCACCGACACCTTCCAACTGGCCGAGACGCCGACCGAAATCGACGCGCTGATGTTCCCAGAGAACCACCAGCGCGCCGACCGCCAGAAGAACCACGACATCCGCGTGATCATCGGCAACCCGCCCTACAGCGTCGGACAGTCAAGCCAAAACGACGCCAACCAGAACATCAAGTACCCCACCGTCGACAAGCGCATCGACGAGACCTACGCCGAGCGCTCCTCGGCCACACTGCAACGCAACCTCTACGACTCCTACATACGCGCGATCCGCTGGGCCAGCGACCGCATCGGCGACGCCGGTATCGTCGCGTTCGTAACCAACGGCTACTTCATCGACGGCCGCAGCCAGGACGGCCTACGCAAATCCCTCGTCGACGAATTCAGCCACATCTACTGCCTGAACCTGCGCGGCAACCAGCGCGGCGTCCAAGGCGACGTCTCGCACCGCGAGGGCGGCAAGATCTTCGGCGGAGGCAGCCGCGCACCCGTGGCGATCACCCTGCTGATCCGCGACGGCAACTCACACGGGCCGGCCCAACTGCGCTACCACGACATCGGCGACTACCTCAAACGCGAAGACAAGTTGGCGCGACTGGTGGAGTTCGGCCACATCGGCGGCGGCGTGTCATGGCAGGTGATCACCCCCAACGATGAGGGCGACTGGGTCCACCAGCGCGACAGCGCCTTCGACGCCCTCCTCGCGATCGGCGACAAGAGCAAGTTGCCCGAACCGGCCGTGTTCAAGACCTACGCCCACGGCCTCTCGACCAACCGCGACGCCTGGGTCTACAACTTCGACTCCGCGCAGCTGCTCGAGCACCTCCAGGCGACAGCCAGCTTCTACAACGCGCAAGCGACCGCGTTCGCCACGTACGCCCAACGCCACCCCGCGACGAAGCCCAAGGACCTGATCGACGCCTTCATCGACCCCGACCCGCGCAAGATCAGCTGGTCGCGCGCTCTCAAGCAGCGCCTCGCACGCGGCGCCGAGCCGATCGTGATCGATGCCGACAACGTCGTCATCGGTGCCTACAGGCCGTTCTGCAAGCAGCAGGTCTACATGAGCGCAGACCTCAACGAGGTCATGTCACTGCAACCGGCGATCTTCCCGCCAGGCGGCCCGCCGAACCGGGCCATCGTGACCACAGGGCCAGGCGCACGCCGCGAGTTTTCAGCTCTGATGGTTGATGCCGTGCCTAACTTGCACCACCAGGACTCCGGCCAGTCCTTCCCTCGCTACACGTTCGCGCTAGCGGGGGACCAGGGCTCACTGCTGGACGGCGACACCAGCGGCTACGCCCGCACCGACAACATCGCGGAGGGCATGTTGCAGCGCTTCCGCGAGCACTACGAGGACCCCTCGATCACCGCCGACGACGTCTTCTCCTACGTCTACGGCGCTCTGCACTCACCCGGCCACCGCCAACGATTTGCCTCCGAGCTGCGCCGGTCGCTCGCCCGCATCCCGCTGCTGGCGGACTTCGACGCCTACGCCGCCGCGGGCCGAAAGCTCTCCGAGCTGCACGTCGGCTATGAGCAGGCAGCCCCCTACGAGCTCGACGAGGTGCCGACGTCGACGGTGACCGATCCCACGGTTCGCTACCGCGTCGCGAAGATGCGGTTCGGGGCCGGCAGGGATCGCACGACGGTCATCTACAACGCCCACCTGACTCTCGAGGGCATTCCCGAGCGCGCCTACGGTTACGAGGTCAACGGCCGGCCCGCGATCGAGTGGATCATCGACCGCTACCAAATCCGCACAGACAAAGACTCGGGCATCGTCAACGACCCGAACACCTACTCTGACGACCCGCGCTACATCGTCGACCTGCTGCGTCGGATCGTCACCGTGAGCCTCACGACCCATGACATCGTCGATCAGCTGCAAGACATCGAGGCCAGCTCCAGCTGAGCGTCGATAGCGCGATCCGATGGGCGGACTACGGTTGGTGCGGTGACTCATCGCAGCGCAAGGGAGTGGACCGAGGCGACGTGGAACCCGGTGACGGGGTGCTCCAAGGTCTCACGTGGGCGCGCAGAGACTCGCGGCTACTTCGAGACCGTGACGTTTCGCGATCTACCTGCGCTCGCGCGACCTGCAACGCGCCCGCGGCCACCGCCAACGCGTCGAAGAACCCGTCAACACCGGGCTCCCCCACCCCCACCAGCTGCCGGCAGCCCAGCCCCGCGCCACCGCCGCAACCACACCCAGGCCGCCTCCGGAGACCGCAATCGCCGCGGCCAGGGCCGTCGCCGCCGTTCCGATCGGACTGCTCAACATCAATCACCGATGCGATGACGCCGCTACTGAAGGACTCCGGTTCACACCAGAAACGACAGTTCGTGACTCCGGGAACGAATTGACTTAATCCTGCGAGCGACACACGACGTGATCGTGGCGGTTGGCGCTGGTTTTCCGGCTCGCGCCTGGGAACGACGTTGCGTACCAGCTGATCGAAGGCCGGTAGGTTCCGATCATGTACGTCAGCGCGCTTCGCGCCTCGGGGTACCGCAACCTCGAGGGCACCTTTCCCATCTGCGCCCCGCTGGCCATCCTGGTCGGCGAGAACAACGCCGGCAAGAGCAACGTGATCGACGCTCTGCGCACCGTGCTGGAGCCCGAGGCGGGCCCGCGGTCCCGTCATTGGCTGCGCGAAGGTGACTTCAAGCACAACGGCCTCGGTGAACGCGAGGTCGACGAGCTCGAGCTGGAGGTCGAGCTGAGCAGCCTCGACCTGGCCGCGCAAAGCCGGATGGTGACCTGCCGCGTGGGCTCTGCCGACGCGGCCGACACCGCCCGGATTCGGCTGCACGCCACGATCGGCCCGGACGACCGGATCCGGACCCAATGGATCGGCGGCGACAGCGAGGCCGGCGAGCCGGAAGCGCACGCCCGCGAAGCCGTCCGGTTCGTCTACCTCCACCCCTTGCGCGACGCGGCCAATGACCTGCGGCCTGGTCGCGAGAACAAGCTCGTGTCGCTGATTTCGGCGCTCTCCGCGCCCGGGGACCCGGACCGCGATCTCATCGTGGCCGCGGCCGAGCAGGCCAACAAGGCGCTGGACACGATCCAGGCCATCAAGGACGCGCGCGGTCACGTCGCGACGCGGCTGGGCGCGATGACCGGCGGAGGGCGGTTCGCGCAGCGCACCGGGCTTGCCTTCGCCGACCCCAAGTTCGAGCGTGTGATCGGCACGCTGCGCGCGAAGATCGGCCAACTCGCCGCGCTGGAGATGGAAGAGAACGGTCTGGGCTACAACAACCTGCTGTACATGGCGGTGCTGCTGGCGGCGATCGCCGACGCCCCGCAGGACCCCGAGCCGACGCTCCGCGTCCTGCTGGTCGAGGAGCCCGAGGCGCACCTGCATCCGCAACTGCAGGAACTGTTGATGCACTTCCTCCAAAGCGAGGCCGCGGGCGCCACCCAGGTGATCGTCACCACCCACTCGCCCAACTTCGCGTCCTCGGCAGATGTCGAGCGCCTGACAGTTCTCGCGCGCGCATCCGACGACGAGCTGCCTCAGGCGCGGGTCCCTCGGGACTTCGGGCTCGATGCGGCCCAGCTCAAGCACCTACGGCGATTCCTCGACGTGACCAAAGCGGCGTTGTTCTTCGCCCGCGGCGTGATCCTCGTCGAGGGACTCGCCGAGCAGCTGCTGATCCCGGTCATCGCCGAGCACCTCAAGCGACCGCTGGCGCCCAGCGGGGTGTCGGTCATCAACGTCGACGGGGTCGCGTTTCCGCCCTTCACCGACCTCTTCGGCCCAGACAAGCTGCCCTACCGGCTGGCCGTCATCTCTGACGGCGACCGCCAGACGCCGGAAGACGGAGAGGATCCCGACGATCCCGAGGATCCGCTGGCGTCACCGCTCTCGCCGCGTGCCTCCCGCCTCGCCGAGCGCACCAGCGACAGCGTGTTCGTCAGCCTCGCCCACCGGACGCTGGAATGGGACCTCGCCGACGCCGGCAACACGACGCTGATGTTCGCCGCGCTGACCCGGCTGCGTCCGAAGGCCGGCCCGAAGCTCGAACAGGAGCTGGCCGACGCTGCCCCCGCCGTGGTCGCCGACCGACTGCTGGAGTACCTCGCCAAGTACAAGCTGAAGGGCCGGTTCGCGCAGGAGCTGGCAGACCTGATCGAGATCGGTGATCACGGTCTGATCGTTCCCGACTACCTGCGCGAGGCGATCGAGTGGGTCGCCGACGGGGTCGACCAGAGCGGGGCGTGAAGCTCACCGACCAACAACGCGCCATCGTCGACGCTGACGGGAACTTCCTCCTGCTCGCCTGCCCCGGCTCGGGCAAGACACGCTCGGCAGCCGAACGCGTCGCGCACCTCACCGCGACGCCCGGCCCCAAGGTCGCGGTCTGCTCCTACACCAACGTCGGTGCCGACCGACTCGGCGCAATGCTACGCAACGACCTGCGCGTCGTCCTCGGGCCGGAGCACTTCCTGGGCACCATCCACGCCTTCCTGATCCGCTACGTCCTCGCGCCCTTCGGCCACCTCTTCGGCGGAGACGCGCACCCGGTCATCCGCGTCGACGACAACTGGCCCGACCTCCCCGTCTACGGGGACCACAGGCAGCGGGTCAGACTCGACCATT
Organism: Solirubrobacterales bacterium; assembly: GCA_038255395.1. Taxonomy (GTDB): domain Bacteria; phylum Actinomycetota; class Thermoleophilia; order Solirubrobacterales; family Solirubrobacteraceae; genus CADCVQ01. The sequence goes on along the minus strand of JBBSLI010000003.1, from coordinate 97,364 downwards.
TCCGCCGTGCCCCCGACGACTCGCTTGTGCTCCCTGAGGTCCCGCGCGGCGTGCAGGGCACACCCGAGGAGGTCATCGCCTCCGTCGGCACCCGCGTCCTCGACTACAAGAAGAACCTGTTCTTCAAGCACGGCCTGCTGACGGCCGACGACGCTATGTGGGCCACGATGAAGATCCTTCAGCGCAGGCCCGACATCGCGCGCTCCGTGGCATCGCGCTTCGACGAGCTTCTCCTCGACGAGGCCCAGGACACCTCCGAGCTCCAGCTCGAGTGCCTGAAGATCCTGCACGCCACAGGTGCCCTGCGCTCGCTGGTCCTGGTTGGCGACCTCGAGCAGTCGATCTACTCCTTCCAGGGCGCCAGCGCCGAGGGCTGCCGGAACTTGGCCGAAGCATGCGGGCTGGAATTGATGGAGTTGACCGAGAACCACCGGTCCTCTCAGCGCATCTGCGACGTGGCCGTCCACTTCTGCTCGCGCGAGAAGGCCGACACCGCAGTCGGTCCCGAGAAGGACTGCGAGATCGCTCCCGAGCTCGTCGTCTATCCCCACAAGGACCCCGCCTCGACGATCGACTTCTTCCGCGAGCGCCTGGCCCGGCACGACATCCCCACCACCGAGACCGCGGTCCTGGCCCGCGGCCACGCGATCATCGAACAGCTCAACGGCGAAACCACGCCCAAGGAGATCAAGGCGCGCCATGCGCTGATCGGCCAGCTGGCCGCTGCCAGCGCCGCCGGCAAGTTGACCCGTCACCACGTGCGCTCCGCCCAGCGGCTGGTGACCGACAGCGCCTGGGGCATCCATCCCGATCAGCTCAACGATCAGCAGCGCGCCGATGCGCGGGCCGCCGCGCACGCGCTCCTCCTCGCTCTCCCGCCAGTAACCGGTGACCTCCGCGAGTTCATGCTCAACGCGCGAGCCGCGCTGGGCGAGATCGTCTGCACGATCGTCGCCGAGCCCAAGAGCACCGCCGGCCAGTTGCTGCCCGCCGGACCCAAGATGGCCGAGCACGACGCCGCCACCGTGTTCGCGTCGCCGGCGCGCGACCTCGCCGCTCGGACGGTCCATTCGTTCAAGGGCGAGGACAGCGACGCCGTCATGGTCGTCGTGCGGCGCTTTCACGCCTCCGATCCGACTTCGCAGATGGAGCTCTTCCAGGCCGTCGTGAGCGGCGAGGCCGTCGCCCCGGAGAAAGAGGAGGAGCGCCGCGTTATGTTCGTCGCCCTAACCCGTGCGCGCCGGTACTGCCTGGTGGCCCTCCCCGACGATCGCCGCGGGCGCGAGGTCGCCAGCCAGTGCGCCAACCTCGGCTTTGAGATCGTGACCATGTAGCCCCTGGATGAGATTCCTCCGCCACCGCCTCTGCCCTAGATGAAAGGAAACCGGCTGTCGGCGTACGCGCTCCTACGCGGCGAACGTGGTCTGCTCGGTGGCATCGTCGAGCAGCAACGCGTCGCGTTGCGCTTCGGTGAGCAGCTGTACCTCGGAGCCCTGCGGGGTCTTGGTGACCTGCAGGACCTGGTCGATGCGTTCGGCGATCGCCGGGACGTGGCTGATGATCGCGATCAGCCGTCCTGTGTCGGCCCGGCGTTCGAGTTCGGTGAGCGCCTGGTCAAGAGCGTCGGGGTCCAGGCTGCCGAAGCCCTCGTCCAGGAACAGCGCTTGTAGGCGCCCGCCGCTGCGGCCGGCGAGCTCGACGAGTCCGAGCGCGAGCGCGAGGCTGGCGAGGAATGTCTCGCCGCCCGACAAGGTGTCGGGTGTGCGTGCGGTCGCGGTGCGGCGGTCGACGATGTCGAAGTCCTTCGTGAAGCCGTACTGGCCGGCGGTCACGTCGCTGAGGATGCCGCTGGCGAGCGCGAGCAGCGCCTGCTGGCGCTGGTCGACGACGAACCCGGCGAACTTGCCGTCGGCGAGCTGGTAGACGAGCTCGCGCAGCGCGTCGCGCAGCTGCTCGGCGCGGGCGGCGAGCAGATCGAGCTGTGCGGCCGGTGCGAGCTGGGCGGCGGCGCTGTCGCGTTGGGCGGTCGCGTGCTTGATTGTTGCGGCAGCGTCGATGACGGCGTCGCGCAGATCGGTCGACTTCTCATAGCCCGCTCGCTCGAGCAGGGCCACGCCGGCGCGCTGCTCGTCGTCGGCGGCCCGGCGCTCGTGTTTGGCGGTCGCCTGCAGCGCCGCCAGCTGGACGGTTGCGCCAGCCGTGATCTGCTCGCCCCAGGCGATGAGGTCGGCGACGGTCGCGGGTGTCGCCGGCGCGGCGGGCAGGGGCTGTTCGCGGTGGCGGCTGACCTCCCCGGCGAGGGTGCGCAGAGCGTCGCGCTCGGTGGCGGCCGGACGCTCGATCTCACGCTGGATGCGTGTCGCGAGCGCTAGGAGCGCGCTCTGCTGTTGGGCTGCGGCAGCGGCGGTGCTCGCGGCGAGCTGCTCTCGGGCCTCGGCGTGCTGGAGCGCCTGCTCGAGCCGGGCGTCGCAAGCGTCGAGGTCGTCCGGGCCGGCGCTCTCGAGGATCTCGATCCAGTCGGGCAGGCGCTGGAGGCGATCGCGCACGTCCTGCTCGCTGGTGTCGCAGCCGGCGGACTGCTCGCGGAGTCCGCGGTCGCGTTCGGCCAGCGACTTCGCGGTTGTGGTGATCTCGGCGGTGAGCGCGTGCTGCTGTCCGGAGGTGGTCTCGCGTGCTTGGCGTGCCTGGCGGTGCGCCTGGTCGGCGTCGTCGGCGGGCCGGTTGATGAGCGTGAGCGTCGCCGCGTCGGTGCAGACGGTCGCGGGGTCAAGGCCTGCGGGCAGCGGCGTGGCCTGGAGGTCCGTCCATCGTGCCCGCGCGGTGTCGCGTGCGTGCGTGGCCGTGGCGACGTGCTGCGCGGCGGTGGTCTCGGTCGCCTCGGCGCGCGTCATCTCGGTGAACGCCGCTCGCTCTGCCTGCTCGGCGGCGGCGACGGCGTTCCGGAGAGATGTGACGTCGCCGGAGGCCTCGGGAGCGAGGAACGTGTCCGGCAGCTGTTGGGTGCAGACGGGGCAGTTATCGCCGGGGTGGCAGTCGTGTGCGGCCTGCGCCGCGGCGTCGGCGCGCTGGGCGTCGTCGAGTGCCGCCTGCGCCTGTGCGCGGGTGTCAGCCGCGGGAAGCTGACGCGCGCGCGCCTCGTCGGCGAGCTGCAGGGCGCGCGCGGCGTCCCGTTGGCGGTCACGTAGGTCGATCTCGGCGGCGGCGAGCTGGTCGCGGGCGCCGGCGACCAGCTCGATGCGCGTGATGAGCGCCGCCGCTGTCTGACGCGCCTGCGCGGCGGCCGCTTCCGCGCGCTGCTCAGCGGCGGTCTGCTTTGTGAGGTCATCGGCAAGCCGCGTCGCTTCGTCGCGTTTGTCCGCAAGAGCGGTCTGGTCGGCGGTGAGCGCGGCGCGCTTGCCAACGACGTCTGCGCGGGCTTTGGCGATCGCGGCGCGCTGCGTGCGCGCCGCGGTGATGGTGGCGCGCAGGCCGGTGATCGCCGCCGCGTCGCGCCCATTGGCCTTGGCGTCCTTGACGTCCGCCGCCGCCGCGCGGACGGCGCGGTCGGCTGCCGCGGCGGCTGAGGTCGCGGTCGCGACCGCGAGATCAGCGTCGAGGCGTTGCAGGGCGTGCAGTCGACCGAGCAGGCCGCCGTCTACGAGCGCTGTCAGCGTGTCAGCGGCCGCGGCCGCGGTCCCCGCACGCTCGTTGTGGCCGCGGACCTCTTCGACGAGCGTCAGCACCCGCTCCTGGAGCTCGGTGAGCTGCTGCACGCGCGGCGTGAGGGTGCTGATCTGCGCGGCCGCGCTGTCGTGGACGGTTTGCGGGTCCTCCAGGAACCTGCCGCGGGCCTTCACGATCGCCACAAGGCGGTCGCCCACGGTCTGCTCGAGCGCTCTGGCGCGGGTGCGCGTCGCGTCCAGGGCGCCGAGTCCGAGGATCCCCTTGAGGATCGCGACGCGGTTGGCGGGCGTGGACTTCAGCAGCTGATCAAAGCGGCCTTGGGGCAGCAGCACGCACGACTTGAAGCCGTCGTAGTCCAGGCCGACCAGCCGGGCGACATCGCACTTGACGTCGGCGGAGCGGTCGACCTTCGGACGGGCCGGGTCGCTGAGGCAGATGAGCTCCTGACTGGCGGGCGGGTACTTCGCGCTCGGGGCGCTGCGCGTGATCTGCCAGTTCTCACCATCGGCCTGGAAGCTGAGGCTGACGGTCATCCGCAACGCGCCGTCGGCGATCAGCGACGTGACGTTGCCCCCACCCCACGTCGCCGTCCCGTAGAGCGCGTAGGTGATCGCCTCAAGCAGGCTCGACTTGCCGCTGCCGGTCGCGCCGATGATCGCCAGCAGGCCGAGGTCGGAGAAGTCGACGGTCGTCTCGGCGCGGTAGGAGCGCAGCCCGACGATCCGCAGCTCAAGCGGCCTCACACGCCGACCCCGGGCGTCGCCGGCTCGGGCAGGTCGGCGTCGAGGAGGTCGCGCAAGCCGTCGACCGGTGCGTCCTCACCGGCGTCCGACTCGTCAGCCAGTGCGGCGAACAGCGCCTGGACGCGCTGCGCCGGCACGCCGGGGTCGTGCGTCTGTCGCTCCTGCAGGTAGGTCTGCAGCAGCTGCTCATAGGTCGGCTCGGGCGCGTCGGGATCCAGCGCGCCTGGGTCCAGGATCTCCAGGCGCCGCGAGGCGACGCGTTCGACGATCTCGACGAGGGTCGCGGCGGGCAGCAGCTCGGTGATCGTGTCCGCGAGCCCCGGAATCGGGTCCTCGGTGTCGACGATCACGCGGACAAGCTCGCGACCGACACCGGGCGCGGACGCGGTGATCGCGTCGAGGGTCCCGGTGAGCAGCCGCAGCGGCCGTCCGCTGCGCAGCGCGAGCCGCTCGATCTGCGGTGCGCGGCCCGGCTCGACGGTCACCACGACCGACGACTTCTGCTGCCCGGCTTCGCCGAAGTCCAGCTGCAGCGGCGAGCCGACATAGCAGCAGGCGTCGTGGCCGGGAACCTGCTGGGGCTTGTGGATGTGCCCGAGCGCACCGTAGGAGACTCGCGGCAGGCTTGACGCGTCGGCGGCGTACGTGTCGGTGACGTGCAGCGGCCGTTCAGAGCCCGACAGGTGCGCGCCGCTGATATGCAGATGCGCGGCGTACAGCAGGACGTCGCGGGCCGCGTCGTAGCCGTCCTCGAGGCCTTCGCGCAGCAGCCCGTTCATCGTCTGCATCTGCTCGGCGTAGCGGCCCATGAAGCGGCGCGGGTCGTCAAACCAGTCGACCTGGCGGTTGGGATGCACGAACGGCATCGGCGCCAGTCGCAGCCGCTGCGTCGCGTCACGCGAGTCGATGTCGATGATCCCGCCGTCGCGCGGGTGGCGCGCCCTGGCGACGAACCGCACCGCGGAGTCGTCGCCGAGCAGCAGCTGGAAGACCTCGAACAGCGCCGCCGAGTCGTGGTTGCCGGCCAGCACGACGGTCGGCGCGATCTGCCCGAGCGCGCGCAGCGCACGCAGCGCGAGGCGCATGTCCGTCGTCGCCGGGCGAAAGCCGTCGAAGACGTCGCCGGAATGGATGATCAGGTCGGGCTGCGTATCGGATGCCTGCGCGACGATCTCGTCGAGCACCGCGGCGTGATCGGCGTCGCGGGCGATCCGCGCCAGCGATTTGCCGACATGCCAGTCGGAGGTGTGAAAGACGACGGCCATCTACAGCGCGTCGAACGCGGCCTCGCCGGCAGCCCGCGCGGCGTCCGTCATCGCCGCGTCACCGGTGTTCGTCGCGTAGCACGGAAACGGGAAGCGCAGCGGCACCGGCACGGGGATTCGCGGCTGCGAGCAGACCATCGTGCCGGGCAGAAAACGGGTCGCTCGTTCGCGCAGCTCCGCGGTCAGAAACCGGTACTCGGCAGCCTCGGTCGCATCCAGGCGCCCGCAGATCTTCAGCGCCGGCTGGCGCACGACCGGCTCGGCGACACGGCCCGCGGCCTGCTGGCAGCCGATCAGCAGCACGCCGAGGGAGCGGCCGCGTTCGGCGATGTCGACGAACAGGTCGCGCAGCGGGCCGTGCCCGTCGCGCGGCGCGTACTTGTTGAGCTCGTCGAGCATCACGAACCGCAGCGGCTCACGGCCCGACCCTTGCTTCTCATCGAACACGCGCGAGACGAGCGCGCCGACGACGAACCGCTGCGCGGCCTCGTGCAGCGCGTGGATGTCGACGACCGTGACAGCGCTGTGCATCTGCACGGGCGCCACGCCGAGGCGGATCAGATGCCCCAGGCGGGGCGCCAACGCCATCACGCGCCGCAGGAACGCCATCACCGTCCCGAGCTGCGTGCGGCCACCCCAGTTGTGCAGATCGTCTGGATCCAGGCGCGCGTCGAGCACGTCCAGCAGGTCATAAAAGTCACGGACGACTTGGCCGGCGCCGGCGGGCTTTGATGGTGGGCGGGAGGTGACGATCCGTTCGAACGTGCGTGATTTCGAGTGCGGCTCGGCGCAGATCACGACGGCGCCCGGCTCGTTCTCCAGCGGGTAGGCGTGGCGGGCGAGCTCGGCGCGGACGGCCTGCTCGACGAACCCGACCTGGGTGCCGCGGTCATCGGAGTCCGTCAGGCAGAAACGCAGCAGGCCGTCGCGGATGAAGGCCTCGGGCGTCCACCCGTAGATCGTCGCGTCCGGGCGCGACAGGGCGCTTGACACGAGCTGCTCGCCCTGCTCGCCGCCGGGAGCCGGCGGCGCGAAGAAGTCGACCGACGCAAACGGTGTCGGGTCCGCGACGCCGACCGCGGCCCACTGGGCGCGACGCTCGGCGTTGAGGTCGCGGTGCGGCTTGTCGAGGTGCAGGAGATCCTCGCCCTTGACGTTGAACACCAGTGCGCGCGTCTGCGTCGCGGCCGGGCCCAGCAGCGCACGGCCGTGCGCGGTCTCAAGGATCATGTACAGCAGAAACAGCGCGTAGGACGTCTTCGCCGCGACGCCGCTGATGCCGCTGATCGAGACGTGGCCGCCCTGCACCCCGTTCATGAAGCTGAAGTCGCCGTAGATCGGTTCGAGCTGCTGGTCGTAGCCGATCGCCAGCCGGCCGCCGTCCATCTGATCGAGAAACAGGGCCTTGTCACGATCCGCGGCGCGGGCCTGCAGCACGGTCGCGCCCGCGTTCGGCGCGACCCAGCGCTCCGGGTCGGTGCGCAGCACGCTGATCTGTGCGCACCGGCTGGTCTGGCCCGGCATCGTCTGCGTCAGCGCGATGTGGCGCGTGTCCGACGGCAGCTCGGCGCCCTCGATGACCGCGGTCTGCTCGGTCACGATCCCGTAGTGCGCGACCTCCTCCCCGGACGGAAGCGTCTGGCGGCTCACCACGAGCTCATCGAGCTGCACGGTCGCGTCGTCGTCCAGCACGACGGAGAAGTGGCGCGTGTTGATTTCAGCGGCGCCGTCGATCGCGCCGATCTGGTCGGGGGAACTATCGGTCATATCGAGGTTCGCGTCCGTTCAGGAGATCAACACGACCAGCAGAGCGTGCCTGCCCGGGGCGTCGCGAGCAACCGTGCTTCGCCGTGCCGGGCCGCGCGGCTTCAAGCGGCCACCCGGGTGTCATACCGGTCGACGGCAACGCGCGCTGCCCGGCCGGCGAGGCGAACGGGGCCGAGGCGACGGCGCAGGTGGCGCTCCAGCGCCCCGACCGGCTGCAGGTTCTGCGGGGCGCGCGGGTCACGATGCGCGATCCCCGCGTAGCGCGGCAGCACACACGTCACCTCATCAACCGTTGCGCGAGCGACCTCGATCCCCGCCGACTGCGGCAGCTCCAGGCGGACAATCCCATGCCACGGACTTGACCGCGCTCCTGGCGCCGCGATCCGCGCATAGCACGAGTACCACTTGCTGGCGCCGTGCACGAACAACGGTGTGCGCTCCCCACACCGAAGACCCGCGACCAGCGCATGCTCGGCGGCTGGCAGCAGCCGCCGGTGATGGGTCTTGACCAGGCCGACGACGGGCAGGTCGCGCGATCGAACGAACCGCAGGGTGCCATCGACGATCGTCAGCCAGCCGTCGCCCGCCAGGCGCTCGGCCAACTGGCTCTCCGCCATCCTCATGCGCTCCTGCAGTTCCGCCAGCGGCGCGTCAAGGTCGATCGAGTCGATCGCCGCCGCCTGCCACGCGTAGCCGTCGGCCGCCGGCAGCGACACCGGCGTGCCACCACCGAAAATCACCAGGCGCCCGGTATGGACCGGCCCGTAGACCGGGCGCCGATCCGCCTCACAGAGCACCGCGCCGCACGCGTACGCGCCGACGGTCCCGCGCACCAGCGCGCCGTCCGCGGTCTGTCGATACAGCAGCCCCTCCCCACGCCGCACCCCGTCCACGAACGCCGTGCGACGTGCGACCCGGGCCGCGGGCGCGATCCGCAACGCGTCCGCGGCTTCGACGAGCACCGCAGCACCTTCGGGCTGATCGTCCCCGATCAGATACGGCGAGCCGAAGCTCGCGTCCCAGTCCTCAAAGAACAAGCCGGCCATAGCGCAATCATGCAGAGTCTCACGCGCAGCGGACGGAGATCGCCTGCCCCACCGGTCTCTGCGTCACCGACGGCATCCCCCTGCTGTTCGCGACGCCCCTCTGACGAACCAACGCGTCGGGCGGCGCGTCGGGCGCGCCGACGGGGGTTCCTCCACGACGAAGCCGCACGCGCGCGCCGCCGCTTCACGCCGGAGCCCCGCAGCTGTCGTCTGACACTGGACCGGATGACGGCTTCTTTCGTCTTACGTTTCGTTTCGTCTATTTCGTTACGTTGTGTAGTTCCGCTATGGTGGAGCGATGCCTGCCACCGTGACGTGCCAGTTCCCGGGCTGTGAGCGCCCGGTCGCCGAGCCCACAGCCGACACCGGCCGTCGGCCGGCGTACTGCGACGAGCCGCAGCACACTCGCGAGTCGGCGTTTCGCGAACGCCAGCGGCTACGCAAGGAAGGCGTGCTGCCGCCGATCGAACCGGCCGATCCGCACGCGCGGCCCGTGACGATGGCCGCCACATCGCTGGCGCTCAACCTCGACGGTCTGACGTCGCGCGCCGCAGAGCTCCGCGACGTCGCTGACCGTGTCGAGGACGCGGTGGCGACGATCGCGGACACCACCGCGCTCGAGCTCGAGCTGGACGCGTTGCGTGCGGGGGCCGACCTTGAGGTCTCGCGAGTCCGCGCCGAGCTCGCCAGCTACCAGCAGCAGATGGGCGCAGACGTCAAAGCGGCGCGCGCCCAACTCGCCGGCGAGCAGCAGCGCAGAACCGAGAAGGAGTCTGACCTCGCAGAGGCATGCGATGCGTTGGAGCGCGCGCGCGGCGAGACACAGGACCTGCGGGCGTCTCTGGTCGCAGCACAAGACGAGCGTGAGGTGCGCGAGCGAGACCACGCACGCGAGCTCGAGGCCGCAGAGACGGAGCTCGCCCGGATACGCGCGGAGCTGGAGCGCGCCGGCACCGACCTCGCGAAGGCCGCGGCGGCGGCCGAAGAGCATTCCCAGCGCGTCGCCCGGCTGCAGAGCGAGCTTGACGGCGCCCGTCAAAGCGAGAGCGCGGGGCGAGAGGCGCTCGCCGCTGAACGCGCGGCGCGTGAGGGCGCTCAGCAGTCAGCCAGCGATGCGCGTGACGCCGCCGCGCACGCAGAACGCGCCGCTGAGCAGCTCGTCGCGTCCGAACGAGCGCGCGCCGAGGAGGCGCGATCGTCAGCGCAGGACGCCCGCGCCGAACGCGACCGTGCCTTGGAACGCGCGTCGCGCGCGGAGAAGCACGCCGAGCGTCTGCAGGACCGCGTCACGGGTCTCGAAGCGCGCCTGGACGCACAGCCGCCGCCACCACCACCGAAGCGGCCCGCCCGGCCGCGTAAGCCCGGGGCGTGACCGCTCCGGCCGGCGCCATCCGCAAGGTGCGGGCGCTGCTGCGCCTCGCCGACCCCGAGCGCGGCGGAACACCAGCCGAACAGCAGGCCGCACAGGCCAAAGCGCAGGCCCTCGCGAGCAAGCACTCGATCGCACTGGACGGCCTCCTCGACCTGGCAGATGACCAGCAGCCCGGTGAGCAGACGGTGCGCATCGACGGCCCACACCGCGTGTGGGCGAGCATCCTGCTGATCGACGTCGCCGGCGCGTTCGGGGTCTCGCTGCGGCTCACCATCGACGGCGCGAGACTGGGCGGGCCCGCAGACGACGTCCAGCGTGCCGTGCGGGCACACTCGCAGGCGTGGACGTCGGTCCGTGCCGGCCACGACGCGCTCGTGTCGGCGCTGACGCCCGACGCGCGCGGCGCGCGGCGCTACCTGCATGCGCGCTACCCGGACCCCACCTACCACGCCGACGTGCTCGCGCACCTGCGCTACTGGCCGCTCCCACGCCTGCAGCGCGACATCGCCACGGTCCTCGCGACAAGCCGCAGCCGTTCGGGCGCGATCGCCCGGGCACTACGCCAAGGCCGCGTCGCGCCGGACGACGTCGCGCCCAGCGACGCGCTGACTCGCGGCTACTTCGAGACCGCGACGTTCGCGATCTATCTGCGCTTGCGCGACCTTCAACGCGACCGCGGCCACCGCCAACGCGTCGAAGAACCCGTCAACACGCCACCAGCCCCAGCCCCACCCCCTCCTCCGGCTGCGGCCAGCCCAGCCCCGCGCCGCCGCCGTACACCCAGGCCGCCGCCGGAGGCCGCGATCACCGCGGCCAGGGCCGTCGCCGCCTCCTCCCCGATCGGACTGCTCGACATCGAAGACCCCCAACAGACACCGCGGGCCACCGCAAGCAGACCGCGACGATCAGCAATGCGATGACGACCGGGCCGCGATCGCGACGAGATGAGGAGCGGGTAGCGCGTGCGCTCGAGGCATGGTTCGCGCAGCGCACATTCGATCGCTGGCCGACGTACCGGCAGTTCGTGCGCGACGGGCGCAAGCGCCTTCACGCTGACGTGATGCGCACCGGCGGGCCGCAGCGCTGGGCGGTTGAGCTCGGTGTCCCGCTGGTCGTGCACCGGCCGGGCCCGCGCGTCAGCGAGGACGAGATCCTCGGCGAGTTGCGCGGACTGCTCCGACTGCACCGTCCGGCGCGGTTTCCGACCGGGGCGTGGCTGGCGCGTCACGGCCCGCCGGGCCTCGCGGCGGCCGTCAAACGGACCGGAGGCGGAGCGCACTGGGCGCAGGTGCTGAACATGCCCGCGCCACAGCCGGCACGGTGGACTGACGATCTGATCGAGGCCGAACTGCGGCGTGTCTGCGCCGGCGCGACGCGCTGGCCCACCCAGACCGACTTCCAAGCGGCCGGCGCGACAGGCGTACGGCGCGCCGTCTACGCCGGACACGGCAGCCGATGGTGGGCGCAACGCCTCGGGCTGCCGACCGACGGGCTGCGTCGACGCCGGACTGGCGACGACTGAGATCCCGACGCGGCACGTCGCGGGATGTCGCGCCAAGGAGGCACTCGTGCACGTGGACCCTGAATCCACGTTCGCCGAGGCACGGTCGCGGTTACTCCGGGCCATGAAGCGCGTCGAGCTCGGCGAGGTCGACGCTGTCGCGAGGCCGCTGGCTCGCGCGCTTCATCCGGCGAAGGTGTCGCAGCGAGCAGACGGGCGCGAGCACACCCGGGTCAATCTCGACGAGCAGCCGATCGGCCGCGAGTTCCTCAAACGGCGCGGTGCCCGGCATCCGGTTGAGAACGTGGATCTCCCCGCGCACCGTCTTGAGCTTCATGCTCACCGGACGCGACAGCGCGTCGCCCGTCAACGGCCCGCTGATCGGGTGCTCGCCTCCGAGCTGCTCGAGCACTGATGCGAGGCGATCAAGGTTGGTCGAATTGGGGTCGGGCACGAGATCAAGATCGCGGGTCGCACGGACAACCCCGTGCGCCCCCACGGCCAGCCCGCCGACGATCACGTAGTCCACGCTCGCAGCGTTGAGCGCCGCGACTATCCGCTCAGGTTCAAATCGAGCCTCAGCGCTCATGCCGACGGCCGTCAGCGAACCGCAGCGCGGCGCGGCTGGCCTCGATCGTGAGCGCCAGCCGACGCGCCGGGCTCAGCGCCCGGTGCTCGGCGATCCGAGCGCGATCGTTCCACGTGGTTCCCTCGCCCGCGATCACAGCTGAGGTGCGCGAACTCTGTCCCGCAGGAGACTTCATCACAGAAGCATCGCCGACTCGCACGACGTCAATGCCCGATCGGGCGCGGCCAGGTGCTCACCACGGATGCCGACGCCCGCGCTTCTACTGGACCGGCGACAGATCACACGGCGAGTCTGAAGACGAGCCAGCGGCCGTCTTGCTTCGTGAAGAGCGTCCTGGATACCGATCCGCTGTCTCGGCCGGACCCCGGGCGCCAGGTGACCACTGCCCCGGCGGGCTGGTGGGTGATCGCGACGGGTTCTGTGAACTGGATGCTTGCGACACCTTGAGGCCCGTCGTATAGCGGCGTCGGGTTGTCCCGCTCGTTGTCTCGGAGGATCTCCGCGCAGCTGCGGCCCGCACGACTGATCCCGTTGCGCGCATAGCCGCGCGCGAGGGCAACCGTTTCTGAGCGCAGCCGTGAGGCCATGTAACGGCATGGGTCGTTGCCGCTTCCTGGCCTAAGCGCGTTCTGAAAGGCGGTCGCGACGCGCATGACGTCGGGTTTCGCGTCGCGTCGCTCGCCTTCGCGTCGTGTCTGATCGGCCTGTCGGCGGTATGTCTCAGCGGAGCGGATCGCCGCGACGGCCCGGGAGTAGTCCTCCGGGCTGCTGTCGGGGTTGAGCCGGACAGTCTGAACACCCTCGCCGGGCAACGTGAGCTCGAGCGCGTTGCCATCAAGACGGCCGTTGACACGGCTGGCGCCGGATCCAGATCCGATCTGCAGCCGGATGCTGTCGCCATCGACGGTGCCGGTGAACGCGCTGCGGTGCTGCTGAACCTCACCGGCGGGGCGAAGCGTGGCCCCGAACATCCGCGCCTGGGGTTGTCCGACCTCCGCTCCGGCGATCGTTCCCGAAACGTCATCGCCCGAGCGTGTCCATTGGACAAAGACCGCAGAGGTCTTGTCCTGAAAGAGGAACGCGGCGGGCCCGTCAGAGCTGCCCGCGGTTGCGACGACGATGCCCAACACGGCGACGACGACCGCGCAGGCGGCAGCCAGCGCGATCCGGCGTTGCTTGGAACTGCTCATCGCGCGTCAGCTCTATCGGAACTGTCCGCCCGCGCCGCTGGCGGCGGTCGTTGTGCGTGTCGCGGCTGCAGGCGTGGCCGGCGAGCCGGTCGCCTGCGCTGTTCGCTGATCGTGTGTCATCCGCGGCCCCTCCCGCAATGGTCAACGTGCCGGGACGATAACGCTCGTTCGCACGAGGACGCAACCGCGATGACCAGGTGAGGGACGGTGGAGCTGGCCAAGGCGCGCACGCCACCGTGAAACCGGAAGAGTGTTAATCGATCAGGCCGGGGGGCGTTGACGTGCATCGCCGCTGCATTTGGGCGGGATGGTGAGAGTGTGTGGCGTGTGCACACGGTCGGCCGGTAATGTGCGCGATGTTGGGGATTCAGTACCGGAGGAAGGGGCGTCATGGGACGAGCAGGTGGTCGGCCGCGAGCAACGCAGAAGACTTCGTCTAGGACATCACGGTGGTCGGTATGTGTCGCCGGAAGTCTGACGTTCGCGGCAGTGCTGCTGGGCGCGGTGCTTTCACCGGCGGCGCACGCGGCATCGTTTACGGTGTGGTCGTGCGCTGATGGACAGGGCAAGCCGTTGTCGGTCGGCGACTTCTCGCCGAGCACGCTCGGGACGCAGTCGTTGGCCACGAGCACCTGCGGCGCGAATGTCACCGGCAGCACAGCAGGCAACATGCAGGCCGCCTCAGGCGGGGGGCCCGGCCAGCAGGACGGCGGCGCCGGAGGCTGGATCGTGCGAGCGGCGCCTGAGACCACGATCAGCGGCCTGGACGTGTGGTGGACCAACAGCGCGAGCCTGCAGCTTCCCGGCCGCGTGTCGGTCATCACGAGCACCGGCGCGCTGTATGGCCGTGACGCGGGCTCGTTCGGGAACGTGACGTTGCCGTTCGAGGACGGCAACCGCCAGAGCTTCACCGGCCTCACCGCTTCGACCGTCGGTCTCGTCGCGTCGTGCGTGTCGGGCTGCAATCGCGCTGACCGTGCGATCAGCGCGGTGCTCAACGCCTACCGCGTCAAGGTGACCGTCAGCGATACGACCGCGCCGACGGGCGAGGTCAACGCGCCCGCCAACGGCTTGCCGATCCCCGGGCCGGTCGCGCTGCAGGCCCGAGCCTCGGACAGCGGCGGTGGCGTGCGCGACATCCAGCTGATCGTCGACGGCCGCGTCGTCGCTGCCAAGGAAGCCGGCGGCGCCTGCACCGACATCGACCCGGCAACGGGCGACGCCAACGACTACGTGAGCATGCACCCGTGCCCGGGGCAGCTGCCCGTGACCGCCGAACCTCCCGCGACGTTCATCCTGACGCCGCAGATGCTCGTCACAGCCGGCGCTCACACTGTCGAGGTCGTCGCCCACGACGCTGCCGGCAACGCCGGGACGCTGGTCAGCCAGACGATGTTCGTCACTTCCGTGCTGCTCGACGGGCTAGCGACCGCGAGTCGCTACGACGGGGCCCGCAACCTGTTCTTCAACCCCGACGCAGACCCGACCCAACTGGGGCGGCCCAACGGGCTCAATGCCGGTCCTGCCAACGTCAGCCTGTCCTTCGTCGTCAAGCGCACACGACGCGCCAAGGGCAAGCTGCAGCGCGTGACCACGTTTACGCGTCGGCGCACCGTTGGCTACAACACGGCAACTCGGATGCGCGGGCGCGTCACGACGCTGACGGGCGCGCCGATCGTCGGCGCGCGCGTGTACCGCGCGACGTCGGTCGCAGGCGGCCCGTGGCGGCTGATTACCAAGCCGCTGTTGACGTCGAAGACCGGTCGCGTGTCGGTCAAGCTGGCCGCCCGCTCCCCGAGCCGCCGTGTCCAGCTCGTGTACTTCCCGAGCACTGACAGCAACGTCAGCGCACGGTCCAAGACCCGACTGCTGCGCGTCCGCGCGCCCGTGTCACTCGGGCTCAGCCGCCGCGATGTCCCGCGCGGAAGCCGCGTGAACATCATCGCGCGGCTGCGTGCCGGGATGCGTCCGGGCGCGACCGTTCTCGGAGCGTTGCAGCTGCGTCAGGGCCGTAGTTGGCGCACGATTCGCCAGATGCGGTTCACTTCGCGAGGCCGCGGCGTCGCACGGACCGCGCTACGGCTGCGCACGCCGAGCGTGTATCGCCTGCGTCTGCGCATCTCAGCGCAGCCGGGCGTGCGCTACACGACCGGGGTGTCGCGCCAGCGCGTCCTGCGCGTGCGGTGAACCAAGCCGGGGCTCGTCTGTTCGGGTTGACACACGGTCGTGAACGGTACCGTTGACGGATGCGACGTCGACGTCGGCGTGATCCTGCGGACGACGCCGACCGCGTGGCGAAGGTGCTGTCGGTGCTGGATGAGATCGGGCCTTCTGTCCCGAGGCCGCTTGTCCGGCTGACCGACAGCCCCGGTAGCTGGGCGATGCCCGGGCGGCTGCGCGCCCGCCCGCGGTTGTGGATCAGCCGCGCGACCGTCGACGCGGGCCCGCTGGCGCTCAGCGGCGAGGTCGCCCACGAGCTCGCTCATCTCGTCGAGCCTCGCCGCGACAGGAGCGCGACGATGCCGCTCGGAGCCGCATTGTCGCTCAGCGCGTTGTCGTTCACCGTGATCAGCCTGCCGCAACGGATCTCCACCGGCTCCCCGGCGCTCTGGGCGTTGGCGCCGGCATGGCTGGTTTCGGTGGCTGCCGCGGCGGCGGCTGTCTGGCTTGTCTGCCGTGTCAACCACGCCCGCGAGTTTCGGGCCGACCGGACGGCCGCACGGCTGCTGGGCAGCACAGCGCCGGTCCGGACGATGCTCACCAGGATCGAAGCGGACTATGTGGCACAGCCATGGCGTCACCGCCTCGCGTCACGGCTGACGCATCCTGATCCTGCACGACGTCTACGAGCGCTCCAGGCCCTCACCGAAGAACTGGCCGAGGTCACTCCATCAGACGACCATCCTGCCAGCGTCACGACCTCGTAGCGGCGCGCCTACGGATACCGACCGCGCCCTCCGGCAGATGCAGGGAAACCGTGACGTCGGGCGCATCGCGAGGGCAGTGACACGGTGCTGTGGGAGCCTGTAGCGGGGAAGTTAAGTGAGAGCGCGCGGAGACATCTGTTTGCTGTTTCGCTTCTGGCCGGGCCGCGGTAGGGCGCGCCCGGCGGGAGCGTGCGTGCGCGGCCGGCGATGCTGTACCAGGCGCCGGCGTTGAGCGCAACGACGAAGTCAACGACCAGCGGGGCCAGCGGGCTGCTGGTCGGCGCTGTCGTCGTGCTGCTGCTGCCTGCGGTCGTTGTGCTCGCCGTGATCGCGGCGCTGATCGGCGGGACAGAGCAGACCTGCGACAGCACCGCGAACCCCGGTGATCCCGTGAGCGGGCCGGTCGGCGCGCTCGGCGGCGTCGGCGGGACCGGCATCACGCGCAGCGAACTGGACGCCGTCCAGGCACGACACCACGACACCACATTCGCCGCGGGACAGTTCTCGACGACCGCGTACGGGCCTCCGTGGGGCGTGGACCCGGGCACCGGTGTCGATCAGGGCGCCGGCGCGTCGACCGCCGCCGGCATCCGCCTCAACGGCGGCGCGCCACGCAAATACCTCGTCGCCGTCGACCCGGCCCGGATCTCGTTCGGCCAGTGGGTGTACGCGCAACCGAACCCGTTTGCGTGGGACGGCGCGTTTCTGGCGGCTGACACCGGCGGCGCGATCGACGGCCAGGAGCTCGACTTCTATGACTGGCGCGGACGCGCCTATCAGAATCGTTGGGGGCGCCGTGACGTGCAGGTGACGCGTGCGCCGTCGTCGCCGCTGGGCCCCGGCCCCGCTGACGTGCGGCCCGGCGAGGACGGGCTGCCGGTCGCGCCGACCGACACGGCCGAACCGGCGCCGAGCCTAGGACCAGTCCTGAACCTCGGCGATTCGCTAGCCGTCGGAACGGCGACCGGGCTCTCGCAGCAGCTATCGGGACGGACCGTCACGTCGCTTGCCCAGGAGAACCGCACCAGCTCCCAGGGCCTTGAGATCCTGCGTGACGTCAGAGATGTCCCTGACACGCTGGTCGTGCAGCTTGGCACCAACGACGGCGACGCCGACGTGTTCCGACGCAACGTCCGATCGGTGCTCGCGATCGCCCGCCGCGCCGACGCAACGGTCTACTGGGTCAACGTCGCACGGCCCCCGTTGCGCGACCGGCCCGCCAACGACACCGACCTGAACTTGGTCCTCGACAGCGAAGCCAGACGCCACGACAACCTCATGGTGGTCGATTGGAAGGCCGCAGTCACAGACGGCCGCGTCCGACTCGACGACAACATCCACCCCTCAGCAGCAGGTTATGAAACCCGCGTCGAGCTCATCGCCGCAGCGCTGGCCGCCGGTACTGAGGGGACCGCCGCCGACGGGTGCGACGCGGGCGCCAGTACGGCGCCGCTGACGCCTGGCGAACGCGCGGTGATCCTGCCAAGCGGCGAAGCCGCAGCGCCTGAGCAGGCACCCGATGAGGTCAAGCGGATGATCGCCGCAGGCAACCGCATCAACCAGTTCGCCTACAGCTACGGCGGCGCTCACGGCGCCCCCGAACAGACGATGAACCAGACGACCCCGAACCCCGGGGCCGTCCCCGGACGCCTAGAGAACGGCGGCCCCGGCTATGACTGCTCCTCAGCAGTGTCCTACCTGCTGTGGGGCGGCGGCCTCAAACGCCTGCTGGGCGGCCAGGTGCTCGCCTCGACCGGGCTTGAGAGCGTCGGCGAACCCGGGCGCGGGAAATGGGTGACGATCTACGCCAATGCCGGCCACGCCTACATCGAGGTCGCCGGGATCTTCTTCGACACCGCCGGCGGCAAAGGCAACCCGCCGACCCCGCCGGCGACCGGGCCGCGCTGGACACCCAACCGGTACGCCAACGGCGAAGGCTTCGTGACACGCCACCCCGAGGGCCTATAGCGACCGATGAACGCCCCGCCGCGCACCCGCCTGCTCGACCGGCTGACCGGACCGCAAAGGCTCATGCTGCTCACCGCCGCCGCGGTCCTCATCGTGCTCGTCGGCGCGTCGCTGTTCACCAGCCCCGACCCGACCGGCCCTTCCACCCAGCCCCCACCTCCGACCGTTGCCGGCTGGCAGCCGGAGGCGGCACGGTTCGCCCGCGCCTATCAGCGCTACCTGACCGGCAAGATGTCAGCGAGCGACCTCCCGGCGACCGCTCGCGTGCGCACGATCGCCGCCTCAGGCGGCCCGATCCCCACGCGCTCGCGCACCGGCCCCTCGGTCGTGACCGCGGTCACCGCGATCGCGGCACCGGGCGAGGCCGTCCGCGCAACGTTCGCCGTCAGCGTCGACGACAACGCCTACCCGGTCGAGATAGCACTCGCAGACGGCGGTGGCAGATGGCGCGTCGTCGATCTCGTCCCTCCGGACTTCGCGACGATCACCGCGCCCCCAGCCGCAGTGCCGACGGCATCGCCTGACCTGCAGCGCTCGGCGGCGGCGTTCGCGCGACGCTACCTGCGCTACGCAAGCGGCGACCGCAGCAGCTGGCCCGCCACATCACCCACGCTGCGACGCCAGATCCGATCCGGGACAGACCCCCTCCGCCAGCTCACCGCCGACCTGTCCGCCACCAAGCACGCCCTGCGCTACGGGCCACCGCAGGGCAACACCGTCACGGTCACCGCGACCGTCGACACATCCACACCGACCGCGTTCTCGTTCGTCATGCGCAAGACGCACGGGCGCTGGCGGCCATTCGCGTTCGTGACCGACAACGGCTGATGCACGCGCTCACCCAACCGCACCACAGAAAGGACAGGCACGTGACGTGCCCATCGGCTAGGCACCCGAGGACGATCGCAGTCGCCGCGTGTGCGGCCGTGGCGCTACTGGCCGGATGCGGACCGCGATCCGCCGGCCCGTCCGCCGAACCCGCACCCGGCCAAACGCCGCAGACCGCCGTGCAGCCGGCGACCGAGCTAAGCACGCCGGCACGGACAGCCGTCACGTACGCGCTGGCCGCGCGATCGTGGACGCCTGAGACCTACCGCAGCCAATACGAAACCCAACTGCGGCTCGCCGTCGGCCGGCTGCGCCGCGAACTCGCGCGGGTCCCCCCCACCCCCGAGCAACTCGCCGGCTATCGCCGCGACCAAGCGCGCGCGACCGCGACCGTCGCGAACGTCAGAACCCTGCTCGAGAACGACCGACAAGCGGAGTACAGCGTCGTCCTCGACGAGCGAAACATCGCCGCCGGACAACAGCTCAACGAACGCACGACGAACCTCGTCACGCTCGCGAACCGCGCAGGTCAGTGGCGCGTCACCGCGTTCACGATCCAGCCCTGAGTCCGTCACGAGGAACCCGGACGCCAGTAGAAAGACAGCTTGCCAAGTGCGATCGACTCCCAGACAGCTCGCAGGGCCCGCGCCGCACGCCGCGACGACCGGTAGAATTCACTGTGTGAGCACGCGTCGGCAGATCGCAGCAAACGCCCTCGCGTCGGTGCGCCTGGAAGGCCTTGAGCCTAGCCCCGAGATCCTCGAGCTCGGCGACGCATGGGCGCACGGCCAGGCCAGCGACGAGGAACTGCTCGCCGCCGAGCAGCGCCTTCTCGCCGCGGCGGCCGCCCCGCCCGTCGCGCGCGTTGAGTGAGCGCCAGCGACCCGTACGTCTATCCCGGCAGCCAGGTGCTGCGCAACGAGCTCGGCATCCACGACGCCGAGCAGCTGCGCCGTCTCGAGGCTGACCTGACCTACCTGCGCGGCCTGCGACTCGCGGCGACCGGCGTGCCCGGCCGCTTTGACCTCGCGCACCTGCAGGCCTGCCATCGCGCGCTCTTCGAGGGCATCTACGCATGGGCCGGCCAGGCACGAACGATCTCGATCGCCAAGGGCGACACACTGTTCTGCCTGCCAGAGCACATCCACTCCTACGCCCGCGACGTCTTCGGCCGCCTCGCGCGCGACCGCCACCTCCAAGCCCTCCCGCGCGATGCGTTCATAACGCGGCTCACCGGCTACGTCGGCGACGTCAACGCGCTTCACCCGTTCCGCGAGGGCAACGGGCGAGCCCAACGCCTGCTGTTCGGCCAGCTCGCCGGCGCCGCCGGCTACGAGCTGCACTGGCAGCAGATAGACGCCGCTCGCAACATCGCGGTGTCGATCGCGTCTGCGCGCGGCAACGAGCGGCCGCTGCGCGACATGCTCGAGCAGATCACCGAGCCCGTCCCTTCGGTGCGCGCGGCCACGGCCCGCGCGCTGCACGCGGCCTACGGAGAGCGTGACCGCCTCATCCAAGAGCACACACAGCTTCCGCAGACGTCAGCCAGCCAACAGGACATCACCAGGCGCGTCGCCTACGACGCTGCTCTGCAGCGGGCGGCTGCGGCGATCGCCGAGCTCGAGACCGCCAACGGCGGTCCGCTGACACCCCAGCAGGCCAGTGCACTTGAGCGTCGCGGCGCCGGCCGGCCAGAGCACGGCAGTGAACGCGACGGCGATCGCGAACGCCGACCGCCCGACAGTCCCGACCTTGAGTCGTGAGTGACCGCCTGTCTCCTACACCTCGCCGCACTGGCATGCTGCCGGACCATCCACATTGCGGCTGCTCGCCGGCGTGCTTGCCAGCGCAGCGGCTTAGGCGGCTGCGAGATCCTCGCTCCGCTCCAGTTCGGCGCCTGGTGAGGTGACACGGTGTGCCGGTACGATCCGGCGATGGGGAAGGGCAGCAGCGCGCTTCGTCCGATCGGAGTCGGTGACACGAACCTGCTCATGGATCTCATGGCGGGCGCGACCGGACCGCTTCATTTCCTGCGCGAGTTCACCAAGAACGGCTGCGAGGCAATCGACAGGCGCGGCGGCGCCGGCACCGTCCTGTGGGATGTCGACTGGCAGATGCTGATTTCCACGGCGGGATCGGTGCGACGGCTCAGCGTCATCGATGACGGTGTCGGCATGACCGCAGACGCGCTGCTGGAGCTGATCGGCAACCTGTTTCGGTCGGGAAAAGCCAACGGCGTCCAGGCGAACTTTGGCTGCGGCGCGAAGATCGCCGGCGCCCGGTTCAGCCCGGCCGGCGTCGAGTACCGCTCGTGGCACCACGGGACCGGGCACCTGATCTGCTTGCACGAGCAGGACGGCGAGTGGGGACTGAAGGCGCTGCGCCCGCAGCTGTCCGGTGCTGCCCGGTACGTCAACCCGCTCGACGACAGCGACCGTCCGCGGCTGCTGTGCGACCCGCCTCGAGACGGAACGGCCGTGACGTTCATCGGCGACGACGACACCGCATGCACCTATGACGCGCCGCGGGACGTGATCGCCCGGGCGATGTGGATCCGCCGCTACCTCAACGACCGCTTCTTCGACCTTCCCGCCGACGTCAGCGTGCTCGTCCGCGAAGGCGTCACGCCGACCGACTCCCACGCCGAAGCCTCCGAGCGGGAGTGCCCGCGGGCTGTCGGGACGCGCGCGTTGCTTGACGCCAACAGCTGCGCCGCCGGCCGGCTGCAGCTGCAGGACGCGACATGCCACTGGTGGCTGCTCAACGAACGCCCCAGGCAGACAAGACGGCGCCTGGACGCCCGCGAATGGGCTGCGGCCGGGTTCAGCGGCGTCCTGTACCACGGCGAGATCTACGACAACCCCAGGGCGACCGACGGCGGCTACAACCGACTCTCGACGCTGTTTCGCATCCGCACCGGCTACGAGCGGGTGGTCCTGCTGCTCGACCCGGCCGGGACGCTCACAAGCGACGCCTCGCGGATGACGTTGCAACTCGACGGTGACGCAATCCCGTGGACCCGGTGGGGCGCCGAGTTCGCCCGCGCGATGCCCGACCCGATCGCCCAGCTGCAACTGTCGCTGCTCAACGGCACTGACGCCGAGTCTCGCCGCGCGAACGTGCGCCAACGCTGGAAGAAGCACGCGAGTCCGATTGTCGCGCGCGTCAGCGCGCTCGTCCGACTCACCCGACCTGTGGTGCCGCGTGACCCACAGCCACCTCCTCGAGCGCGCCCCACCGCGCCGCTGGAGGACGCGACAGCCGCAAGCCCACCAGCGCTGACAGAACTGCCGGTGGCAGCGACCGGCCCGCAGCTGCGCTATCCGACGACGCTGTGGCTGCCTGCCGACAGCGCACCGACGGGGCTGCTGGAGGAGCAGGCCGCGCGCTGGGGCGGCACGACCGATGACGTGCTGACCATCAACCCGCACTTCGCACCGTTTCGCGCACTGCTGGATGAACTCGTCGATACGTTCGCGACCGTCGATGCCCCGGACGCCGAACACGTCGTCGCGCAGATGCTGCGCGAAGCGTGGGAGGCATCGCTTGTCGAAGCGCTCGACGTCGCCCGCCGGTTGACGAACGACCCCGACCGGCTTCGGAAGCTCACGTCCCCGGACGCTCTGACGATGCTCATGTGCAACCTGTCGCCCACGGCGCGTGAGCTGCGGCGCCTGATCGCATTGAGGATCGGGCCGATGCGCCGCGACGCCGCACAGCCCGCGACCGAGGCGCCGGTGGCCTGACCCAGCTCAGCTCGCCGCGCGATCAACGAGACGAGGAACACGATGTACGTCGCAGCCGCGGAGCCCCCCACAGGCCCGCCGGGCAGGCAACCGGCCCAGCACATGCAAGTCGCGATGCGCTCCGGCGTCCGTGGCGAAAGCTCGCGGGTTCCTTCCCCCCCGCGTATGGCGGGCGCGACGTCGACTCGGTGACCGATGGCGCGCTACACCGACGATTCGAAGGACCGCGTCAAGGACGCCACCAACCTCGTGGAGCTCGCCGGCGAGTTCACCGAGCTGCGGCGCAGCGGACCTGACCAGTTCGTCGGCCGCTGCCCGTTGCACGAGGAACGGACCGGATCGTTCACGATCACCGCCAGCAGGCAGCTGTTTCACTGCTTCGGCTGCGGCGCCGGCGGAGATGCGCTCGAGCTCGTCCAACGCCACCTTGGATTGGACTTCATCGGCGCGCTGGAGCACCTCGCGCGCCGCGCAAGCATCGAGCTCGAGCGCGAAGCCGAGAGCGCCGCCGCGGCGGCGCACCGCCAGCGCACCGCCCGGCGCATGGCCTTGGTCGAGCGCGCCGCCCAGTTCTACACGCAGCATCTGCGCTCCGCGCACGGCCAACGCGCGATCGCGTACCTGGCCAGCCGCGGCCTACACCCGCCGATCATCGAGACGTTCGCAGTGGGCGTCGCCCCCAGCGGCCCGCACGAGCTGCTGACCGCAGCCGCGAAAGCGGGCTTTGACGCCAAGGAACTGCTCGCCGCCGGGCTCGCCCAGCGCCGCCACGGCACGATCGAGGATCGCTTCCGCGACCGGATCATGTTCCCGACCACGGACTGGCGCGGAAACATCGTCGGCTTCGGCGCACGTCGACTCAAAGAGAACGGCGCGAAGTACGTCAACTCGCCGCAATCGGCCTGGTATCAGAAAGGCAGCCTGCTGTATGGCGCAAGCCACGCCCGGCCGCACGCCGCTCGCGAGGGCCGCACGATCGTCGTCGAGGGCTACACCGACGCGCTCGCGCTGCACCAGGCCGGCGTCCAGAACACCGTCGCGACGATGGGCACCGCGGTCACCGACGAGCAGATCACACTGCTCAAACGCCTCGCGCCCGCCGCAACACTCGTGCTCGACGGCGACAGCTCCGGGACAGCCGCCGCGCTCAAAGCCGGCCCGCTCGCGGCCGCCGCCGGCCTGGACGTCAAAGTCGCCGTGCTGCCCGCAGGCGCAGATCCCGCCGACATCGCACAGGACGGAGGGCCGGACGCGATCGCCGCGCTGCTCGCCGACGCCGTCACGTTCCCGCGCTTCCAGGTTGACCGGGCGATCGCCGCCGCCGACCTCGCAGACCCCGAAGGAAAGGACGCGCTGATCGACACCGTCAGACCCGTCATCGCCGCCCTGCGCCCCGGCGCACAACGCGAAGACCTGATCGATCGCGTCGCCGCAGCCGTCAGCTTCACCCCCACCGTCGTGCGGTCCTGGCTACAGGACACCACCAGCGCCGACAACCCCGACGGCGCCGGCGCTCCAGCCGACGAGTTCGCGGTCCTGGACGCCGCGCTACGCGACCCCAAGCTACGCCTCGACCTCGACCCCGCCGTCTTCACCGACCCGCTTCACCGCCGGGCCGCCGAGCACGTGCACGCCAATCCCGACGACCCGGCCGGCAGCATCCCGGCCGATGACCCCGGCCTTGCCCGCTTGCTGACACTGATGCTCACCGCCAACCCCTCCCCCACCCCCGAACCCGACACGCCATAACCCGCGCGGATCTCACGGCCGCACCTGCCACAGAGCATCCGCAGCCCCGGCGACAATTGCCAGCGACATGAAGAATGCGACGCACGAAACGCTCGGCGCAAGCGCAGCACTCGCCGTCTGCGCCGTCGCCGGCGTCGACGCGCTCACGACATGCGCAGCCGTCGCCGCGTCGCTGCTGGGCTCGCGGCTGCCTGACGCCGACCAGGCCGGCAGCAAGATCCACCGCCGCACCCGACTCGAACGCCGTTCAGTCGCGCTCAGCGTCGTCGGGTTCGTTCTTCGCCTCCCGCTGCGGCTGTTCGCGGCCATAGCCGATCACCGCGGCGCAACCCACTGGCTGAGCACCACTGTCGCCGTCAGCGCCGCCTGCGGCGCGATCGCGGCCGCGATCCACACCGCGCTCATCGTTCCGGTCACTGCGGGTATCGCGGCCGGCTACGCGATGCACCTGCTCGCCGACGCGTGCACCCCGTACGGCGCGCCGCTGCTCGGCCCGGTACGCCGCCAGCGCGTACACCTGCTCCCCGCCCGGTGGAGGATCCCGACCGGCAGCCGGCGCGAGCTCGGCGTCTGGCTAGCGGGGCTGTGCGCCGCAGCCGCGCTCGTACTCGCCGGGCCGCTGGCCGGCTGACCGACGAACGCGGCCAGGCGCGCATCTCATCGGAGCGCAGCGGGTTCGGCGGGCAGCTTCCTTCGACGTCGACGCTGAGCGCTCGCGAAGCGAGAGATCGACCCCCGCTCGCGACCGCGGAAGGATCCAACGCGGCGTCGGCATCGGCACGTACGAGGCCAGCCAGGGCGGGCCTTGGCGCCTCAGAGGCGCTGAGCGCTCGCCGCTGTCACCAGGTGTGCTGCGTCGCGTCGTCGCCGCCTGTTGCGGTCAGGCCGTCGCGAGCGGAAGCACCCGCATCCGCTGTGGCTGCCAGCCATATGGGAGCTCGGCAAGCCGTCCATGCCGGTTCTTGCGGATCAGGATGTCGATCTCGCCGACGCGAGGCGACTCGTCGTCGTAGTAGTCGTCGCGGTACAGCATGAGGACCTGGTCCGCGTCGGATTCAATGCCCCCCGATTCACGGAGATCGGACAGCAGCGGGCGACGGTCGGTGCGTTGCTCAACGGCGCGGCTGAGCTGGCTGAGCGCGATCACCGGGCAGTGCAGCTCGCGGGCCAGCAGCTTCAGAGCGCGGCTGATCGATGAGACATCTTCGACGCGGTTGCCAGAGGGTGCGTCGGGGCGCATGAGCTGCAGGTAGTCGACGACGATCAGTCCGAGGCCGCCCTCGCGGACGCTGATCGCCCGTGCCTGCGCGCGCAGCTGCGTCGGGGTCACCGACGGGTCGTCGAGCAGCCGGAAGCGGGCCTCGTGTGCGCGCGCGCTCGCCTGGAGAAGCTTGGGCCAGTCGCGGTCTGTGACGTCGCCGCCGCGCAACCGGTCGGTCGGGATGTTCGTCTCGGTCGAGAGATAACGCTGGACGGTCTCTGAGGTGCTCATCTCGATCGAGCAGAACAGGACCGGCTGCTGCTCGACGAACGCGACGTGAGACGCGAAGTTCAAGGCCACGGAGCTCTTCCCCATGCCCGGGCGTCCCGCGAGCACGATCAGGTTCGCTGGGTGCCAGCCGCCGGTGACGCTGTCCAGGGTCTTCAGGCCGCTCGTCATCCCGAGGACGTCACGGTCGCTGCGACTGGCCGCCTCGATGCGCTTCAGCTCGGCCGCGACGGCGTCGTCGAGCGCGATGTCGCGCTTGGCCCGCTCGGCCTGGTTGAGCGCGAAGATCTGGGCCTCGGCGTACTCCAGCAGCTCGTCGCCGGCGCCGGGGTTGTTGAGTACACGGGCCTGGATCTCGTAGGTGGCAGCCAGCAGCGCGCGGGTCTGCGCGAGGTCACGAACGATCCGGGCGTAGCGGCGCAGGGCGCCGAGCCCGGGGACGCCGCCGGTCAGTTCGTCGACGGCGGCCCGGCCGCCGATCGCCTGGAGCTTGCCGGTGCGGGCGAGCTGGTCTGCGACGGTGAGCACGTCGACCGGCTCGGCGGCGGCGTGCAGGGCGCGCATCGCGTCGAAGATCTGACCGTGTCGCTCGCGGTAGAAGTGCGATGCATCCAGTCGCTCCTCGAACGCGACGGCGTAGAGGCCCTTGTCGCTGAGCAGGATCGCTCCGAGGACGGCCTGCTCGGCCTCCAGCGAGTGCGGCGGCGCGACCCCGGCTGCGATCTGGGTCGACGCGCTGTTGCCGTTCGTCGCGGCGTGGCGGGTCATGCGGCCTCCGTTCGGTCGTGGCGGCAGAACTCCAGGTAGGCGAACTTCACGTCGGTCATCTCCTCGCTGGAGCGCGCCAGCGCACGCCAGCCGATCTCGGTCGTGAACGCGGCGAGGTGCGGGTCGTGCTCGGTGAGGTACTGCAGGGCGCGATCCTCGCCCGAGAGGCCGAACGCGCTGACGGCCTTGCGCAGCAGCGCCTGCGCGGTCGCCCAAGTGGGTCCCGTCACCCGGGCCGCCGTCGGTGTCGCGCTGCGGTGGTCGGCGAGCGAGCGGTCGGCGGCGGCGCGCGCGATCGCTCGCTCGGCGATCAGCGCGAACGCCGGCAGCGTCGTGGCCTTGTCGGCCAGCAGCGAGTCACGGCGCAGCCGATCGATGCCCGACAGCAGGCGGTCGAGGTCGTACTGCTCCAGCAGCTGTTCGGCGGCGCGGCGCCAGGTCTGCGCGTCGTACACGGCGTCGGCGCGGCGCTGCCCCAGCACGTCGCGCGTCCAGCAGCGGTAGGTCTCGATGAGCTGATCGGCCTCGTTGACCGAACCCTCTCCCCCGTCCGCCTGCCTTGCCGCGTCGTCAGCGATCAGAGGGATCTGCTCGTCTGTGAGATGTGCAGTTCTCTGGCCCATCCTCACGCGTGCGCGAGATGGCCCAGCGGGCCGACGATCGGTTTCGCTGCGGTCGGTCGGTCGGTCGACCTGCGATCCGATCTCGGTGAGGCCCCGAGCTGACGATCGGTCGGGATGCGGCCCGTCGACGGTATCGTTGGGGGCGGTCCGTCGGTTCTCGCGTGAGCTGTCGGCGGTGTCGCTGTGAACCGCCGGTCGGTCGGGCTGTGAGCTGTTGGCGTCGTCGCTCGACGTGGCGGCGCTCGCGCGCTCGTCGGGGTCGACGAGGTGATACACGGCCTTGGTCTTCAAGGCGTTCTGTGGCTGGGGGCGCTCGGTGACGAGCCCCGCGCCCACGAGCGCGTTGACCGCGCGCTTGACCGAGCTGACCGACAGGCCGCTGAGCTTGGCGAGCTCGGGCTGCGACGCCCGCGCGACGCGCCGGTTACCGTCGGGGAACTGGTCGCGCTGCTCGCCACCGAGCGCGACGAACGTCAGGTACAGCGCCAGCGCTCCGAACGGCACCTCACCGTTGTCGCTGTCGGCGCGCAGCGCGCGAAACGCCGGCGCGGACACATAGGCGAATGAGTAGGCGAGATCGACAAACGTGACCTTCGTCGGCAGCCGGCGGGTGCCATCGAAACGGTGTGCCTCCTTGGTCAGCGCGCCGGCGTCGACGAGGTTGTCGAGGATTCGCAGCGCGCGTGCACGCGAGACGCCGAGGATGCGCCTGGCGAGTTCGTCGAGGTTGGCCTGGAGCGTCTGGTGCTCGTCGCGGCTCGCGCCATTCTGTACGAAGGACGCTCGCGCGAGGCACGCCAGGCCGGCGAGCGCCTCGGTCAGATGTGCCCCGGTCATCCGTGCGCGCGCCTTGGCGATCGACGCGGAGGGCACCATGTAGAACCCGGCGCGGGCGTCGACGATCCTCGACGTCAGCTCACCGACCGCCATCACGGGACTCCAACGTCGCGTTGTCGCGCCACCGCCAGAGCCCGTGCGGGTGCGAGCAGGATTCCGCGTCACCGCGGATAAGATGTGGAGCGCTAGCAGTCATGTTGTGCCCGAAGCGCCGCCCATGCCCGGGCGGCGCTTCGTCGTTACCCGGTCAGGACCGGGTAGCGACATCATCCGCCCGAAATCCAACGCTTAGTGTTTGTCGCCACTGGGGTTTTGACGACAGATCTGCGCGTTTCGGGTCATGAACAGCGCGCGACGAGCTCGTCGCCGACGTCGCAATCGGCCCAGCTCGGGGTGCCGCTAAGGAACCTGGCACCAGGTGAACTGCGTCCGGGAACGATCGCTTCGGGACGCTACTTGTCAGTTGTGCCAGGTTCCTTAGCGGCCACCGCTTCGTAGCCGAGCTCTCGTGATATCTCGCGTATGTGGGCGCTCATAATGGTCGCAAGCGCTGCGATGTCGAGCTGCCGGAGGCGGGCTAATGGCGCCGCGACGCTGATCGCCGCGATGGCGTACCCGTCGTCATCGAGGATCGGCATGCCGACGCAGCCGACATCGGCCTCGTACTCCCCGTCCTCGATGGCATATCCGCGGGCTCGGACGAGGTCTAGTTCTTGGCGCATTGCGGTCGCGCTGGTGATCGTATGGGCCGTGAGGCTTTGGTAGGGCGCGCTGGCGAGCAGGTCGGCGCGCACGGCCTCGAGCTGAAAGGCGAGCATGGCCTTGCCTGCGCCGGTGGCATGGGCGGCCACGCGTCGTCCGATCTGCGTGAACATCCGGACAGCGCGTGAGCTCTCGGCCTGGTCGACGTAGGTGGCCGTGAAGCGCTCGAGCACGACGAGGTTGGTGGTCTCGTCGCTGTGGTCGCGGATCGCCTCGAGGTGGGGGCGTGCGATGGCCCGTAGGCGTGCGACGCGGCGCTCCGGGCCGCCGGCCAATGCGACGACCTTGTGACTGAGGCGGTAGCGGCCGGTGCCCTTGTTCTGCGCGACATACCCACACGCGATCAGCGTGGCGAGCAAGCGGTGGACGGTGCTGGGTTGCAGCGCGGTGTTTCTGCCGAGCTCGGCGAGGCCGACTTCGTCACGCGCCGCCACTGCTTCGAGCAGCCCGAGGGCTCTGGCGACGGACTGCACGAGCGGTTGAGAGTGGGAACGCGCTCCTTCCGTCATACGGAAACCATAGACCAGTTAACGGGCGCCGCCGACCGATGCTACCCTTCTGGTATGCGAAATGGTCCTTCCGTCTAGCGGAAGCTCAGGAGGTCGTGCACGAGCCGCCGCGCAGGCCGTCGCCGCCCGCGACGCCGGGCTCTCGGCGCGCGCTGATGGCCGCCCCCTGACGCGATGATCGCGCTCACGCTGACGATCGCCGCGTCGGTCGCGCTCGGTGCCGGGGCGCATCGGTGCTGGGGCGAGCACGTCGAGGCGCTCACGCGCCGGCTGCTCGACGCGCTGCTCTACGTCGCGCTGCCGTTCATCACGTTCTTTGTGCTCGTGCGCGCCAACCTCGATGCGGGCGCCGGCATCGGAATCGCGCTGGCGTACGTCGGGTTCGCGATCGTCGGCGTGCTCGCGTGGCTCGCGGCGACGCGCGTGCTGCAGCTCGGCCCGCGCGCCGCCGGCACGGTCGTGATCGCAGCGATCATGGGCAATACCGCCTACCTCGGGCTGCCACTGATCGCCGCCCTGCTCGGCAGCGAAGACCTCGGCCTGGCAATCACGTTCGACGCGCTCGTCAGCGGCCCGATGTTCTTCGTCGTCGCGTTTGCGATCGCGGCCGCGATCACGACCCGCGACGAACCGCTACGCGACCGCGTGCGCGTGTTCTTCACACGCAACCCGCCGCTGCTCGCGGTCGTCGCCGCGCTCGTCGCGCCCGACGCGCTCGCGCCCGACGCGCTCGTCGATCTCGCGAAGGCCGGCGTCATGGCTCTCGCCCCGGTCGGCTTCTTCGTCCTCGGCGTACAGCTCGCCGTCGAAACACGCGACGGCGCGCCGCGCTTTCCTCCGCTCAGCGCGCCGGTCACGCTCGTGCTCGGCCTGCGCCTCGCGGTCGCCCCACTGCTGCTGCTCGGCCTGTCGGCGCTGACCGTCGACGTGCCCGACGCCTACCTCGTGCAGGCGGCCATGCCGGTCGGCATCAACATGCTCGTCGTCGCGCACGCGTACAACCTCGACCTGCCCCTCGCAGCGAGCGCGATCGCGTGGTCGACGACGATCGCGATCGCGGCCGGGCTCGTTGCGGCCACGCTGTGAACCCAGCTGGTAGACGACAGCGACATGAGAACCCACCGATCAGTGAGAGACGACCGCGGCGTCACGAGACGCACGGCTCAACCGTGCGCGAGACTTCGCGGGACAGCCTGGGTGCTGCTGACCTGGCTGGGACACCGCACGCGGCGAGCAGCAACGAGGATCGCGCTCACCATGATCGACCCGGACGAGCAGCTGGACCATCCCGAGTTCGGCGGAGACGGTCTCCGCCAAAGCCGGGACGGCTCACTCAGAACGACAAACCGCGCCGGAAGCCACCTACGATCACCCTCGGAGCCCCCGAAAGATGGAGGCCCGATGTGCCGAGCGTGTCGGCACATCTCGGAGTCCGCCCACACTAAAGCGTTGGATTTCGCACGGATGATGGCGCTACCCGAAGTGGTGATCGCGTGAATATGAAGCAAGCCTGCCGCCGCGCGCGGCTAGCGCCCACAACCGGCCGGTGGATCCCACGGTCAGACCACGACGCCGATCGGCGGACGGCCGGTCGCGGCCTGAGCCCGTGGCGGCGCCCGAACACGCGCCGGTCTGGCGCCCCGGCGCCGCCTGCCACGCACGCGAGCGTTCCGTGAGGCTCGACGATGTGGATGGCGAGTCCTTCGTGTCTGCTGAAGCGCGCGAACTGCGGAGCGCCGCACTGGCGCTCGTCGCGGCCACGGCCGTCATCTACCTGGCCGAGACCGCCGCCGGAGTCCTGCTCGGCGTGACCGCCGGGTCGCCGGCGCTCGTAGGCCTCGGGCTCGACTCCGCGGTGAAGCTGCTCGCCGCCTTCGTCGTGATCTGGGAACTCACCGGGCGTCGCGATCCAAGACAGGAGCGCATCGCGCTGCGGCTGTTGGCCGTGGCGTTCTTCGCGGTGGCCGCGTACCTCGCCGCGGACAGCGTTCGCCGCCTCGGCGCGACGGCCGAGCCAGACATCGCGCTGCCCGAGCTCGTCGCCGCCGGCCTCGGGGCGCTGCTGTTACCGCCACTCGTCATCGCCAAGCGGGCACTGGCCCATCGACTGGGCAGCGCGACGCTGATGTCCGACGCGGACAAGGCGCGGTTGTACGCCGTGCTGTGCGCTACCGTGCTCGCTGGCCTCGCCCTCGAGCTGGCCCTTGGCTGGTGGTGGGCCGACCCTCTGGCTGCTCTGGCCGTGGCCGGGCTCGCGGTTCGCGAGGGTATCCAGGACTGGGCCGAAGCCACCATGCTCTCCAGGCACGGCGGCGACGCGCCGACGGCCACGCAGGAATCCATCTGAGGACCCGCCTACGACGCCTGCTCCACGGCAACGATCGCCGATCGGTGGAGCGCGCCCAGCGCCCGACGCTTCGGCGAGCGCGTCCAGGCCGTGAGCGACCGAGACGATCGGCGTGTGCGCATCAGGAAACAGCTCGCCGGCACGCTGCAACGCCACGCGAGCCGCCGGTGAGCCGTCAACGCTATGAGGATGCGTGAGATGGCGGCAGCCTGCCATGTCCGGCAGTGAGCCATCCCGGGTTTGGCGGAGACCTCGAAACCAGGATTTCGGTCCTGGAGCGAGGAACTGTCTGTCATGCCTGCACCCAAGAAGTACCCCGACGAGCTCAAGGAGCGAGCCGTCCGTCTCGTGTTCGAGTCCAAGCGCCCGATCGCGCAGGTTGGTTGGGGTGCCGTTAAGGAACGTGGCACCAAGTGCCAAGTAAGGCCGTGGGGTCGCGTCAGCGAGTCTGGCGCTGCAGGTGGCGGTAGATGGTCGGCCGCGTGACGCCGAACTCGTCGGCGATCTGTTGCACGGTGTGCGCGCGGCGCCCGTCGTCGCCGAGCTCGTCGTACATCGCCTGCGCGATCTTCGCCTGCCGCGGCGTGAGCTTGGGCTTCTGTCCTCCCGTGCGCCCGCGCGCGCGTGCGGCGTCGAGTCCGTCGCGCGTGCGTTCGGACATCAGGGCGTGCTCGAACTCGGCGATCGCGCCGAGGATCTGAAAGAACATGCGACCGGCCGGGGTCGAGGTGTCGACGCCCTGGTCGAGCACGACGAGGTCGACCCCGCGGGTCTGTAGGTCGCGGGCTAGGACGATGAGGTGCTCGAGGGAGCGGCCGAGGCGGTCGAGCTTGGTGATGACGAGCTTGTCGCCGGCGCGCTTGGCGACGAGCAGCGCCTTGTCGAGCTCTGGGCGGCTGGCAAGCTTGCCGCTGGCGTTGTCGATGAAGATCTCGTCGCAGTTGGCGGCGGCGAGGGCGTCGCGCTGACTGTCTGGGTTCTGATCGCGTGTAGACACCCGCCCGTAGCCGATCCGCATCCCACGGAGTGTAGATGAACGGGGGAGCGCGTTACGTTGCCGGGTACACGGGTTTCGTTACACCGTGGAGCCCGGAATGACGGGCTGCCCAAGTCTCTGCTCCGGAGCGTCCGTGAACGAATCGTTCCCGGACGCAGTCGGCATCGCCGACGCCGTGATCGACGCCTCATCTCAGCGCCGCCGCCAGGCCGCACGATGATCCGTGGGGCGCTTGCAGCGCCGGGGCTTAGCAGTCGCTTGTTGGAGGTTGTGGGTGCGAGGCGGCGCTGTTCGTGTCAGTATCGACGTTCATGCCGCGTCGCGATCGCCTTCTGCTGTTCGGGCTTGCCGCCCTGACGCTGGCGCTGGCCGTGCTCACGCAGGCTGGCGTCGATAGCGACGTGCT
This sequence comes from Solirubrobacterales bacterium, assembly GCA_038255395.1. Taxonomy (GTDB): domain Bacteria; phylum Actinomycetota; class Thermoleophilia; order Solirubrobacterales; family Solirubrobacteraceae; genus CADCVQ01. The sequence goes on along the minus strand of JBBSLI010000003.1, from coordinate 64,272 downwards.
GATGGTGCTGCCTGTGTTGCTGTTCGTCTTGCCGATGATGGCTGGCCGTTACGTCGGTGAGGAGCGCCTTGCCCGGCTGGTGGCGGCGTTTGTGCCGGCCCGCCGCCGCGTCACGGGATCGCTGCCGACGACAGCTCGCCGTATGCCGCGTGCGCTGCCCCGCGGCGGGCACCTGATCGCGGCATCGCTGGCCGTGCGCCCGCCGCCTGTCGCTGTGCGTCTCACCGCCTAGCACGCTTCGGCGCCTCGCGGGCCGGAGCTCTCTCCGACCCGACCGATCCCGAAGGAGGGCCGCCACGTGGCCCGTAGTCTCGTCCTTACCGGTGCGAGTACCTCGCTTGGGGTGGCGCGTTGCGCCACCTCGTCGTTGGTCGCTGCCGACACGCGCGACCGTTTGAGCAGTCGCGGTTGCGCTGCAAGGAGATCTGGGTCGTCGGCGCGCACGAATGGCGAAACCCCGACGAAGATCTCCCCGCCGACTTCGAGATCCACCGCGCCGAGCACTACGACAAGCTGCACAAGCCCCTCGACCCAAAAGCATTCACGGCCGGGCTGCGCGAAGAGATGCGCACCGAGCTCGCAGCGCTGAACGACGCACTACCCAGCCTGGACTGGCTGCGAATCACCGACCGCAAGAGCGGCGCCATCCAGCTCACCGCGCTCGACGCCCAGCCCGAGCCGCGCAACCTGCGACGCCTGAAGAAGGCCGTCCGCGACCGCTGGGGACAGGTCCCACTCATCGACATGGTCACCGAAGCCGCGCTGCGGACCGGCATGCTCGGCCAGCTCACCGCCGTCGGCTCGCGCGAGGCGCTGCAACGCTCGGTGCTGTGGGAGCGCCTGCTCTTGGTCGCCTACGCCTACGGCACGAACACCGGCATCAGCGCCGTCGCCGCCGGCGACCACGGCCACAGCGAAGCCGACCTGCGCTACACCGCCCGGCGCTACTTCACGATCGACGGCGCCCGCCTCGCCGCCGTCCAGCTCGCCGACGCAACCTTCGCAGCGCGCGACCATGCGGTCTGGGGCGAAAGCACGACGACTGTCGCGTCGGACTCCACGCACCTTCGCGCGTACGACCAGAACCTGTTCACCGAATGGCACTCCCGCTACGGCGGGCGTGGCGTGCTGATCTACTGGCACGTCGAGAAGAAATCGATGGTCGTGCACTCCCAGCTGATCAGCTGCGCCGCCTCCGAGGTCGCCGCGATGGTCGAGGGCGCCATGCGCCACGGCACCTCAATGGCACTGGAGGGCAACTACGTCGACTCGCACGGCCAATCAGAGATCGGGTTCGCCATCACGCGGCTGCTGGACTTCGACCTGCTGCCACGGATCAAGCAGATCAACAAGGCCAAGCTCTACGGGCCCGACCGCGGCCAACCCGACGCCTACCTCGGCTTGAAGGCCGCGATGACACGCCCGATCCGCTGGGACATCATCGAGCAAAACTACGACCAGCTCGTCAAATACGCGACCGCGATCCGCGTCGGCACCGCTTCGACCGAAGCGATCCTGCGGCGCTTCACCCGCAACGCGTCGCACCCCGTCTACCAAGCGATGCTCGAGCTCGGACGCGCGCAGAAGACGATCTTCATCGCGCGCTACCTGCGCGACCGCGACCTGCAACGCGAGATCAACGAGGGCCTGAACCTCATCGAGTCCTGGAACCGCGTCAACGGCGTCATCTTCTTCGGCAAAAGCGGCGAGTTCGCGACCAACCGCCGCGACCAGCAACAACTCGGAATGCTCGCCCTGCACATCCTCCAAGCCGCGCTCGTCTACGTGAACACGCTGATGCTCCAAGACATCCTCGCCGAGCCCGAATGGCAGGGCGTGCTCACCGCCGAAGACCGACGCGGCCTGACCGCGCTGTTCTGGGCGCACGTCCGGCCCTACGGCGAGATCACGCTGAACATGACCAAGCGCCTCGCCCTCAGCCAAGCCTCGCCGACGAAGAGCGACGACGAGACGGCCTGAACCGCGCTCCACGCACAGCGCGTCCGATCCGGCTACTTGTCACCTGGTGCCACGTTCCTTAACGGCACCCCAGGTTGCGATCGATCTGGGCGTCCACAAGGAAGCGCTGCGGTCGTGGGTGCGTCAAGCCGAACGTGACGCCGGCGGCCGTCAGGACGGCCTGACGAGCGTCGAGCGCGACGAGCTGTCGCGGTTGCGCGGCGAGGTCAAGCAGCTCAGGAAGGCGAACGAGATCCTCAAGGCTGCCAGCGTGTTTTTCGCCTGCGAGCTCGACCCGACCCGAGCGAGGTGAGCGCGTTCATCGACGAGCGTCGCGGCGACTTCGGGGTCGAGCTCATCTGCGCCACTCTCGAGGTTTCCGCGTCGGCGTACTACCAGCGCGCGACCGGCCGGCGATCCGCCCGGGTGATCGAGGATGAGCGGCTGCTGGGCGTGATCCGCCAGACGCACAAGGCCAACTACGAGGCGTACGGGTCGCGGCGGATGTGGAAGGCGCTGCTGCGGGCCGGTGAGCGTGTCGGGCGCGGCCATGTCGAGCGCCTGATGACGACCAACGCCATCTGTGGCGCCAAACGCCGCGGAAAGCCGTGGAGAACGACGATCCAAGACCCCGACGGCGCACAGTCGCCCGACCTGCTCAACCGCGACTTCACCGCGCCCGCCCCGAACCACACGTGGGTGGCCGACTTCACGTACATCCGCTGCTGGCAAGGCGTCGTGTTCTTCAGCTTCGTCCTGGACGTCTACTCGCGCTACCTCGTCGGCTGGCAGTTCGCCGGGCACATGCGCACCGAGCTCGTCCAAGACGCCCTGGACATGGCCGTCGCCGCCCGCGACGTCGACCCGGCCGGCGTGCTGATCCACCACTCCGACCGCGGCTCGCAATACACCAGCGCCGACTTCACCGACGCGCTCACAGACCACGGTGTCCTCGCATCGCTCGGATCGGTCGGCGACGCGTACGACACTCAACGCGATGGCCGAATCGTTCGTCGACACGTTCAAGACCGAGCTCGTCGCCGACCGCGCCTGGCGCTCACGCAGCGAGCTTGAGCTCGCGATCGTCGAGTGGGTCAGCTGGTACAACCACCACCGCCTGCATTCGAGCCTCGGCGATGTGCCGCCCTCTGAGTTTGAGGCTCCGCAGAACTATGCGATCACCGGTACGGTAGATCTCTCTTCCTCTTTCGATCTGAATTCTTGAGATCGAAAGCCAGGTAACCCGGTCTCCGTCGAACCCGGGATGGTCCACAGCGACGTGCCGGGTCAACCAGGCACGAAGGCCGAGAGTCGTGCGCTCGCGGGGTAGTCTGGCTGCGTGCTCGAGGTCACACCGATGGCATGGGCCGTGACGCTCGGCCTGATCGTGGTGCTGCTGATCGCCGATCTTGCTCTGAGCGTTCGCCGCCCGCACGCTGTCGGCTTTCGCGAGGCCGTCGCCCAGTCGGTCTTCTACGTCGGTGTGGCGATCGCGTTCGGCGTCGTGTTCGGCTCGCTCGCCGGCTGGGACTACGGCGCGGAGTACTTCGCGGGCTGGGTCGTCGAGAAATCGCTCAGCGTCGACAACCTCTTTGTCTTCGTGATCATCATGACCACGTTTGCGGTCCCCGCCGAGCATCAGCACAAGGTGCTGACGTTCGGGATCATCGCCGCGCTGGTCCTGCGTGCGATCTTCATCGTGCTCGGCGCCGCGCTGCTGGCCGCGTTCAGCTTCATGTTCCTGCTGTTCGGACTGCTGCTCATCGCCACCGCGGTCCAGCTGTTTCGCCATCGCGACGAGGACCCGTCGATCGACGACAACGCGCTCGTTCGTTTCGCACGCCGACACATGCCGTTCACCGACGCCTACGACGGTGGCCGCCTGTTCACACGACAGGGAGCGCGGCGAGTCGCGACGCCGCTGTTTCTCGTGGTGCTCACGATCGGCAGCACCGACATCCTGTTTGCCCTGGACTCGATCCCGGCCGTGTTCGGCGTGACCGAGGAGCCGTTCATCGTCTTCACCGCCAACGCATTCGCGCTGCTCGGCCTGCGCGCACTGTATTTCCTCGTCACGGGCCTGCTCGACCGGCTCGTCTACCTCTCCACCGGCCTCGCGCTGATTCTCGCCTTCATCGGAGCCAAGCTCGTCCTGCACTTCGGGCACCTGCAGAACGACGCGATCCCGGAGATCGCCACGACGACCTCGCTCGCGGTGATCCTCGTCGTCTTGACGATCACCACGATCGCGAGCCTGCTGAAGGTCCGACGCGATCCGACGGCCCGCGCACACGCGGGAACCCTGCGCAGCTCCAAACGGGGCGAACAGCCCAGGCGAGGCTGACCGTCAACGCGGGATTCGCCGGGCCCGTGGCTGGCGGTCGCCCCTCCAGACTAGGTGTGGACGACGCTGATACGGATCACGTCCGCGCTCTGCGGCGTTTCACGAGCCGGGTGGGCAGCAGCTTGCGGCCCTGCCGGCAGGATCCGCAGGGGGCCGAACACTTCCGGCGCAAGACCCGGCGAGATGCCGAGATGACGTATGACGCCGGGGGCGGTTGTCGCCTAGCATGACGAAATGCCGTCTCTACTGATCGCCTACGACGGGTCCGACGCTGCCCGCTCGGCGATACGTGCCGTCGGCGGCCTGTTCCGAGGGGCAGATGCTCTGGTGGTCGTCGCGTATGAAAGGCCCATGAGCGCCCAGCGTGCATTGCAGGCCGGCGCCACTCGCAACGAAGCATTTGAGCGTTGCATCGCGGAGCTAGCCCGCGAAGTCATCGAGCGCGCCGAAGCGACAGCACAGGAAGGGACGGAACTCGCGGCGCAGGTCGGCCTCTCTGCCGAATCGGTGATCGTCGCCACCGAAGGTGGCGTGTGGCCGGAGATCCTGACAACGGCGCGGGAGAGAAACTCCGACGTGATCGTCTGCGGAACGCGCGGTCGGGGAGGGGTGGCCCGCGCCCTGCTGGGATCGACCTCGTCAAGCATCTTGCGCCACGCCGACCGCCCGGTCCTCATCGTCCCGGACACTGAACTCGCGGCCTCCGGTCCCACACTGATCGCCTACGACGGCTCCGAGGGCGCGCGCGCCGCCATCGCGACCGCGGCCCGGGTCTTTGCCGGCCGTGCTGCGATCGTGTTCCACGTCTGGCGATCACCGCTCCGCGACGCAATGACCGGTCAGGTGCTCCCGACGTCGCCGGTAGACGTCGCTGAAGCCTTCGAGGAGGAAGCTGAGGGGTCGGCTCGCAGGCTGGCGGAAGAAGGCCAAGCCCTGGCCCAGGAACTAGGCCTCGACGCCCGAGTCGAGCTGGCGGCCTCGCCCGGCGGCAGATGGCGGGCGGTCGCGGCGGCGGCGGCCTCGGCGGACGCCTGCGTGCTGGTGGCCGGTTCGCGAGGTTGCGGCAGCGTGGCGTCGGCCATCTTGGGATCGGTGTCCGCGTCGCTCGCGCACAACGCTGACCGACCCACCATGATCGTACGGCCGACCGCGTAACTTACCACCTCAGTCTTGACGCGGCCTGCCGCCCCGGGCTCATCCCAAGCGATGTCGCGCTGACGGTCACAACTCTCGCACGCGAGAGTACGAACGCGGCGTCGTGGCGGGCCGTGTGAAGAGGAAATCGCTTGGTGCTGCACACGGAAGGGTAAGAATGCAGGGGACTTGAGCATCCCCGGGGTACGGCCTGCTCCGCGTCGTGGCGATAGGGCCTGCCGCTGCTTCGGCCTTTCCATCCGCTCTGGGTGGCCGTCAGGCCAAGACGACTTTGAGGAAGATGGCAGCGCTCTGCCGCTGGACCCGCAGAGTCCGTGGCTGTTGCAGCAGGGCTTGCTACCGGTGACCGTCAACCTGCAGCCGACCATCGCCTATCTCGTGCCCGGCGTCGCGGAGAACACTTCGGTGCTGATGGACGTCGGCGACGCCACCATCATCGTTACCGGACCGTTCAACACGTCGACAAGATCTTGACTGCTGCGCTGGTTATTTACGCTGGTGGTGTCGTCGTTCTCATGGGCGTGATCGTCGCAACCGGGTGGCGGCGTGTCTTGCAACGACGCTGACTGCGTGTCGCTGGCGCGGTTCGCGAACGATGTCGCTCGTTGGGGGATGATCTTTCTCGTGGATCGCGGTTTCGCTGGTGGTCGCGACGGTCCTCATGAGACAGCGAACCGACAGGAGATCCCACCGCGGCCACTCGGGTAGCGCGGGGGGCTCGGAGGTAATGGCAGGCGACCAGTGGATCGTGGCAGCCGACGAGAGGCCGCCACAACGCGCGGAGCCATTGTTTCGTGGTGATGCGGCGGCTAACGGCTCTTTGTCGCCATCAAACCAGGAATGGTGGCGACAAACTGGGTCGGTGCGGTAGCGCGAAGGGGCTTCCGCCGCGTCGACAAATAGGCTCGCCCGTCTGATGAGCGGCGCGGTCGAACTCTCCGAGGTGCCGGCGCTGTTCGAGCGCTGGCTCGCCGGCCGGCCGCTGGCGGACCGCTCGCGACGAGAGTACGCGCGCAATGTCCGGGTCTACTGTGCGTGGCTCGCGACGACTTCGGATCGTGATGGCTGGCAGCGCGATCCGTTGACCGATCCGCTCGCGCGCGATCACGCCGCGCGCGACTTCCGGCGCTACTTGCAGGTCGAGAAGCGAGCGGCCGCGTCGACCGTCAACCTCGCGCTCGCGTCGCTTGACGCGCTGTATCGCTGCCTCGGGATGGGTCGCCCCCACGTGCGGCGCGACAAGCCTGCACTGGCGGCTCCTCGCGCGCTCGACGAGGTCGGGCAGCGGCGGCTGCTCCGTGCCGCCGAGGGCGCGCCGGTCCGCGCGCGTGCCCTCGTGATGCTGATGCTGTTCACCGCGCTGCGGATCTCTGAGACGGTCGCGCTTGATGTCGAGGACGTCAGGATCTTGACGCGCAAGGGCGTGCTCGTCGTTATCGGCAAGGGCGAGGTCCAGCGCGAGGTTCCGCTCAACGCGCTCGTGCGTCAGGTCCTCGACGAATGGGTTCAGGTGCGCGACAAGATCGCGCAGGACGGAGAACGTGCGTTGTTTGTGAGTCGCACCGGCGTCCGGCTGTCCGCTCGCTCAGCGGATCGCGACGTACGGCTCGTCGCCGCCGCCGCGGGTTTGCAGGTGTCGGCGCACACGCTGCGCCACACGTGTCTGACCGGGCTGGTGCGCCGCGGCAACGACCTGGTGATGGTTGCCGAGCTCGCCGGCCATCAGAAGCTCGAGACGACGCGCCGCTACACGCTGCCGTCCGCGGCTGATCGTCAGCGCGCCGTCGAGGACCTGCAGATCGACTACTGACCACGAGAGCGAGGATCAGGGTGGGGTATCCGAACGAGGCGGAGCGCGGCAGGCTTGAGCGCTTCCCGGACCGCATCGCCGTCGAGGACGTGCGCGCCTGCTTCGCACTGTCCGATCGCGACCGCGTGCTCGTCTTTGACCAGCGCGGACCCGACAACCGTCTCGGGCTCGCGGTGTCGCTGTGCGCGCTGCGCTTCCTGGGCTTCGTGCCTGACGAGATCGCCTCGATCCCCGACGAGGCGCTCGCGTTCGTCGCGGGCCAGGTCGACGCGGCCCCGCACGAGCTGCTCGCCTACGGTGCCCGCCCGCAGACGCGCAGCGATCATCTCCAGCTCGCGCTCACGCATCTTGGGTGGCGGCGCGTTACCGACAGCGACCGCGAGCACCTCGCCGATTGGCTCGTGGCGCGTGCCGTCGAGCACGACGCGCCGGCGACGCTGATGGTGTTGGTGGCTGAGCACTTGCGCGCCCGCCGAATGCTTCGCCCGCCCGTCGACACGCTCGCCCGGATGATCGCCACGGCGCGCGCCAGCGCGCATCACCACGTCGAGGAGCTGCTCTCCGACCAGCTCGCATCCGCGCGCCGTGGCGAGCTCGACGCGCTGCTGGCCAGCACTGACGGGCAGACCAGCGGAATCGCGGACCTGCGTGGGCGCGCCGGGCGGACGGGCGTCAAGGAACTGCTCGGTCAGGTGGCGCAGTACCACCGGCTTGTAGCGCTCGGCGCCCCGGAGATCAACATCACCGGTTTGCCGCCGGCGCGCCGGCGCGCGCTGGAGGCGCTCGGGCGGCGGATGACGGCTCAGCAGCTGCGGCGCCTGGAGCCCGCGCGCCGCCACCCGCTCCTGCTCGTGCTGCTGCATGCACTGGTGATCGAGCGCGGCGACGAGCTGCTGGACCAGTTCGACAAGCTGCTGCGCCTCAGCGACGGGCGCGCGCGGCGCCGCGTCGATGACAAGCGGCGCAAGAGCGCGCGCCAGCGTGATGAGCTCGCAGCGCTCGCCCGGCAGCTCTCGAGAATCCTGCTGGAGTGCGCCGCGACCGCCGAGTTGCCGATGGACCGCGTCCGTAGCGAGGTCGGCCTGGAGCGCCTCGAGGCCGCAGCCGCGATCGCGCCCGGTGAGCTGCCGCCGATCGACGAGCAACAACTCGACCAGCTGCGCGGCAGCTACAACCACCTGCGACCCGCCATCCACGCCGTGCTGGACAGCGTCGCTTTGCGTGGCGCGACGAGCGCTGATGAGCGGCTTCTTGCCACGGTGTCGCGCGTGCGCGAGGCACGTGACCGGTTCATCGACGAGCCGGTCGACCTGCTGCCCAAGAGCTGGCGTGCGTGGGTGCTCGACGACGACGGGCGCGTGCAACGCACCCGCTACGAGCTCGGCCTGTGGTTTGTCGCGCGCGACGCGCTGCGCGCCGGGCGCCTGTATCGGCCGGTCGGGCGCCGCTACGCCGACCCCGCCGGGTTCCTGATGCCCGCCGAGCGCTGGCACGCCGACCGAGACGAGCTCGCCGTGACATTCGGCCGCACCCTGGACCCCATCGAGCGCCTACGTCAGCTCGAAGCCGACCAACAGCACGCGCTGCGCAACCTGCAAGGGGCGATCGACGCTGGCGACGGCGTCCGCTTGGTCGCCGGTCGCCTGCAGCTCTCCCCACCCGAGGCACTCGAGGACAGCCCGGCCGCGGTGCGACTGCGCAGCGAGCTCGATCGCCTCACACCACGGATGGACATTCCCGACCTGCTCGCCGAGGTCGAGCAGTGGACCGGGTTCACCGGCCACCTCACGCACGCCGCGGGCGCAACCCCCCGGATGCCCGATCTACAGCAGCATCTGCACGCTGCGCTGCTGGCGTCCGGGCTGAACCTCGGGCCGACACGGATGGCTGAATGCTGCGCCTTCAGCTATCGCCAGCTCGCATGGGCCACGGAGTGGTATCTCAGCGACGAGCAACTGCGGGCGGCAAACGACGTTCTCGTCGACTACCTGCACCAGCTGCAGATCGCCGCGCACTGGGGCACCGGAATGTTCTCAAGCAGCGACGGCCAACGCTCCGCGGCCCGTGGCCGCGCCGCCAGCGCTGACGCGATGGCCCGCGAGTTCGGGCACGGGCGCGGCGCGCTGAACCTCGTCAACTGGGTCACAGACCAGTACAGCCAGTACGGCACGAAGGTCGTGTCGGTCGCAGAACGCGAGGCGATCCACACGCTCGAGGCGATCCTGCACACCCAGCTGCCGATCCTCGAGCACACGACCGACACCCACGGTGCTACCGAGATCGTGTTCGCGCTCTTTGACCTCCTGGGCCTCAGCTTCATCCCGCGCCTGCGGGACGCCGGCGACCTGCTGCTGCATCTCCTCGGCCCTCCATCGGGCCTGGCCGTCGATGTCGTGATGCGATCCCGCGCCCGACCCGATCGCATCACCGAGCAGTACGACGACCTGCTGCGGATCGCCGCGTCACTCAAGCGCGGCTGGGTCCCCGCGAGCCTGCTGATCACCCGCCTGAAGAACGCGACGCCACAATCGCCGCTTGCAGCAGCCCTCAGCGAGTACGGCCGGATCGTGCGCACGAACTTCCTGCTGCGCTACTGCGCCGACCCCCGAGAACGCGCCCGGATCGCCGGCATGCTCAACAAGGGCGAGACCCTGCACGCGCTACGGCGCCACCTCGTGATCGGCTCACGAGCCCAGATCCCCGCCGACGAAGACGACCACCGCCGCCACGCCCTGTGCCTGCAGATTCTCGTCAACGCCGTCCAGGTCTGGAACGCCCGCTACATGACCGCCTCGATCGATCACCTCCGCAGCACCAAGCCCGACGTCATCGCTGACGAAACCGCGATCGCGCGCGTCGCCCCAATCACGCACGCGCACGTCAACTCGCTCGGACGCTACGACCTGCACCGCCAGCCGCCGCCCGCAGGACACCTCCGGCCGCTACGCCGCGCCGACGAAGATAGCGACCGACTCGTCCTCACGCCACCGCTAGGGGTGAGTGGCGACAAACACTAAGCGTTGGAATTCGCGCGGATGATGGCGCTACCCCAGGACGCTGCGGTGCTCTCCCTCGTGCGTTGGCGGTCTCGCAGCAGCTCCTGGCGCACGGGGCCGGTCGACCGCTCGATCTCCAGCATGTAGCGGCTGCCGCGCCGGACGATCTCGGCGCGCTGGTAGGTGGGGTCGCGCGCGAGAACCTTGCTGAGCGCCTTGGTGAGGGTCTTGCGGTTGTCGGTCGGCCGTTTGGCCTTCAGGCGCAGCATGCCGAGGAAGCGGTCGTCGACCTCACGGGTGTGCGTCTCGATGTCGAGCGTCTCGTGCTGGACGTAGGCGAGCATGTTCAGCGCGACCCACACGCGCTTGGCGACGCCGTCAAGCGCCCGCTGGGTCTCCAGATCGAGCACCTTGCCGCTGCGCTCCAGCACCGCCTCGGCGAACCATGGGGCGAGCGTGATCTCGACGCGCGCGTTGTCGGCCTCGGCGATCTGCACGAACCGGCTTCCGCGCAGCGCCTCCTCCCCGACCGTCGTCAGCTGAGTCGTGCGTGCGCGCGGGGACGCGTCCAGGCCGCGCAGGACGGCGCTGTCGGCGAAGATCGCAAGCTCGGTGAACAGACGGCGCGCACGCACGCCGATCTCGTTGCCGTCGTCGTCGTACTCGGGCAGCTCGAGGCTGACGTCGTACAGGCGCTTGAGCGCGATCGCCAGATCGCGGCGCTGCCAGGTCCCCAGCGTGATCCCGAGCATCGACAGCAGTGACCCCAGCGAGCACGTCACCGAGTTCGTCGCCTTGTCGCCGCTGTCGCCGAAGCGCAGCGACAGGACGGTCAGCGCGTCGAACTCCAGCGTGCCGATCGGCGCGTCGGCGGCGGAGATGACGGCGCCGGCGAGCGTGCTTGCCGAGACGCGGTCGACGAGGTCCTTGGAGTTGAACTGAACAAGGCCGGCGGCGGCGGTGCCGAAACGCTCCTCGAGGAAGCTTCGTCGCAGCGGGTATGGCTCGGTGGCAGCCTGCATGCGCGTACCTTCAAGGGCCGAGCGGACGAGTCCTGCGGGTCGTGGGAGCGCTGTCCACCCCCTCGGGAGCGCTGTCCACCACCCACGGGAGTGCTGACCACCACACCGACGTGGTCGGAAGCGCTCCACGGCCCGCTTCGGCGCCGTCTGGTGGTGGAGTAGCTCCCGCTGGTGGTGGGTCTGCTCCCGGCGGTGGTGGATCTGCTCCCGTTGCGCCGCTGGACCATGATTCGGTGGTGGACCTGCTCCCTGGTTCACACCGCCGCTGTGCGCATGGAGCGCGGGCCGCCGACCAGGTCGGTCGTCGCTCAGCGCGGGACGGTGTTCATGCGGCGACGGGCTCGCTGGGCCGCAGCTGCGCCAGCCGGCGCAGCGTGAGCAGTTCGCGAGCCTCTGTGGCGCTGGCCGGGGCGTGCGCGGCGAGGATCGCCCGGATCAGCAGCGAGCGCTGCCTGCGCGCGCCGCCACCGAGTGCCGACGCAAGCTCGTCCAGCGGCGTTCGCAGGTCGACGGGCAGCCGGTAGTTGCGCTCCTCGTGCAGCGCGTCGTCGGGTGACTGGCTGAGCAGCAGCCGCTCGACCGTCGCGAACGCGGCGGCGGGAGTGCTGGGCGTCGCGGCCGCGAGGATCGCGATCAGCAGCCTGCCCGTCGAATCAGACGCGGCGACGGCGAGCTCGTCCAGCGCGTCCCAGACAGGGGGTGGAAGCGATACGGAGGTCTGCACGCGTCCTTCGCCGCGACGCGTGTTCCGGCGTGCCTGCATCGGCGGCCCGCGCTGATCGGAGGCGGCACTCGCCTCGGCGGCGACGCTGTCGGCGGGTGGCTTCCGTCCCGCAGCGGGCTTTGGCTCGCCGGGGGGCTTCGCCCGCGCTGCTGGCGGCACGGGCCTGCGCGCGGGCGGGTCGACGGCGATGACGCCCGCGGGGCTCTCCCGCACGCGTGCGCCGGCGGCCGTCGCGGCCCTGTGGCGAGATGCCGACGGCGCTTCCGCCTTGGCGCGGGGCGCGCGGTCGGGCGGGGCGCTACGAGGCGCGCGCAGCAGCGGGTCCTTGCGGGCGCTGAACGTGATCTTGTCCTTGCCCTTGCCCATCACGCGGCCACCGGGCTGAACATCGCGTCGAGCTCGCGCGCGAACTGCATGTAGGCCAGCGCCGGCGGCGAGTAGGGCTGCCACGTGACGATCGTCTGTCCGGTCGTGACGGACTGCTCGACGAGCGTCGTGTGGCGCGTGATGTGCCTGGAGACCGCGAGGTCCATCTCTAGCAGGGCCTCGTTGAGCGCCTTGTAGTTGTTGGTCAGCGGCTTGCAGTCGATGCGCAGCACAAGCGCGATCGGTCGCTCCCACTCCAGCGAGGCGAGCTCGGCGAGGAAGTCCTGCAGGTCGATGAGGCCGTTGACGGCGTTGGCGTCGGTCATGCGCACGGGCACGACGACGTGCGTCGCGAGGACGAGGCCGTTGACGGCGAGCAGGTCCTGCCCGGGCGGCATGTCGAGCAGGACGATGTCGTAGGTGTCGAGTTCGTCGCTGAGCTGCCGTGCAAGGACCTCCTCACGGCGCCGCATCGAGTACAGGCTGTTGACGACGTCGGGCAGGTTCGCGTCGGCGGGAACGAGGTCCAGGCGCTCGTCGACGTGCACGACGCAGTCGGCCAGCTGCGCGCCCTCGAACGCGCGTGTCATCGGCGCGTCGTACTCCCCGGGGTTGATGCCCAGCATCAGCGAGCAGTTGGCCTGCTTGTCGAGCTCGAGGACGAGCACGCGACGGCCGATCTCGCGACTGGAGAGAGCACGCGCGAGGTTGGCGGTGCTGACGGATTTGCCGGCGCCGCCCTTCTGGTTGTAGACCGCCAGGACCGGTGGGCTCATGACCGCCATGTTCGCCCCCACCGGCCGCTCTCCTGCCGAGCATCGACCTCGCCCCGTGCTATCACCGAGCAAGCGCCCATCGCGCACCGATCCCCGGTCGATCGCCTCGCCATCAACATGCCTCCCATGACCGCGCATCCCAGCATCAGGGCCCCAACCTATCAGGTTCCCATCGCCTACCAACCTAGCGCCCAGCTAGCCCCTACCTATCACCATCCAACCACCATCAGCAGCGTTGCTTGCCGCGCCGTCCGGCGGGTCTGAAGGGAAGGCGCCTAAGCGACTGCACTGACGCGAGCGTCTGGTTGATGGCGACGATGCGCCGGCCAAGGGCCGTGCGCCCACGCACGCCGCCGCTCTGGTTGGCGATCACCGTCTCGAGCGTGGCATCGTCGGTGATCAGTACAACTGCCCGCGAAGCCCGGGTGATGGCGGTGTACAACAGCGAGCGCGACAGCAGCGCCGGATGGGTTGCCTCGGCATGCATCGCGATAACGACGACGGGGACCTCGAGCCCCTGGGACTTGTGAGCTGTGAGCGCGAACGCGGGGATCAGTCTGCGCATCGCCTTGGCGGCGGGCAGGATGAGGCGTCGGCCGTCTTCGGCGGTCGCTCGGATCGGCTGTCGCCCGGCACCTGGGACAGCGGAAGCCATCTGGCGCTCTTCGGCGACCCGATGCAGCTCCCGCCCGTCCGCCAGGACGAGGATCTCGTGCATCGGGTCGACGTCGTAGAGGGCCGGGAGCTCGTCGCGTACGAGCTCGACGATCCGCGCGGCCGTCGCAGATGCACCGGCCGTCAGGCGCAGCTCAAACTCGCTGCCGTCGACAAGTCGGCCGGGAGCGGGACGGTCGCCGTCGCTGATCGCCGCGGCTGCACGGGTGATCGCAGACCTCGGCGATTGGCGCAGCACATGGGGGAGAGCGACGACGGGGATCTCGGCCGAGTCGACGATGTCCTGCAGGACGCGGCCCGGCCCGGGGAATGATCTCGATCAACCGCGCGAACACGTCGATGTCCAGCAGCGAGGCCTCGTCGAGGAGCACGAGGTCGGCGGCGAGCGGGAGCGCTTCGACAGTTCGGGCGTCGCCGTGTCCGACGAGCCGGTGGATCGTGCTGGCTTGTGCGTCTGTGACGCGCTCGAGGTTGCGGGCGGCGCGGCCGGTCGGCGCGCACGCTGTGACCGCCAGCCCGGCTGCGTGTGCCGTGGCCGCGACGGCGGCGATCACGTGCGTCTTGCCGGTGCCGGCCTTCCCGACGATGACGCAGACCCCGTGCTCCCAGGCGGACGTGATCGCGGCCTGCTGGTGTTCGAGCAGACCATCGGGAAGTGCGACAGGTGCGGGCCATCGAGCGCCGGTCTCCGCGAGACGGCGCAGGTGCGTCGCCACCCGCGTCTCGATGTCGTAAGCCTGCGGGCTCCACACGAGCCCGCCGCGCCAGACGACGCGGCCGGCGCGCGCGGCGACCGTGAGCTCATCGACGTCGAGGACGCTGCCGAGCAGCTGCGCGGCGTCGGCGAGTAGCCGGCCTTCGGCAATGCATGAGCCGCCGGCGCGCTCACATGCGCACAGGACCGCATGGATCGCCGCTTCGCGGCGGGTGATCGCGCCAGCCGCGATCCGGGCGCCGCGAGCGGCGAGCCGGTCGGCTTGCGCGAGCGTTGCGCCAAGCGTGACCACACGGTATGGATCGCACTGCAGAATCGTCGCTGCACGGGCCCCGTGCAGCTCGGTGAGCTTGGGGGTCAGCCAGGCCAGGCCGACCGCCGCGAGTGCCCGGTGAAGATCGCGTTGGGATTGCATCGTTGCCCAGGTGATCGCCGCGTCGTGGACCTTGCCGGCGGGCAGCCCGCCGGGGCAGGCGAGCGCCTGGGCGGGGTCGGCCTCAAGGCGGTCCCACAGCTGCTCTCCGTGGAAGGCCAGCAGCGCCGCTGCGCGCGCGGGTCCAACTCCTGGCAGCTCGGTCAGAAGGTCGGGGGCGGGGGTCGTTGAATGCACGCCTTTCAGTGATGCACGCGGGGTGTGTCACACTCGCCAACTGATGACCTCGGGTTCGGGTCTGTCGCTGCGCGTGCGCGCTGACGGGGGAGCGCTCTTCCTTGCGGCGACGTACGACGAGACGCTGAAGGCGATGATCAAGGCGCTGCCCGATCGACGCTGGGACCGCGATCTGCAGGAGTGGATCGTCCCGGCCGGTCAAGACAGCCGTCGCGCCGTGCTGGGCCTGATCGCACGCCTCGAGGAACAGGGCGTCGTTGTCGACATCGACGTGACCGCGCGCGGCAGATTCACGTCGCTTGGCGTGACGCGCGTGCTGCTGCGCGACCCCGAGACGGTCGAGCTCGTCGCTCCGTATGACCCCGACACGTTGCCCGCACTACGCCGCCTGCCGGAACGCTCGTTTGACACGGTCCGCAAGTCGTGGGTCGTTCCGCTGACCAAGGAGGGTGCGCTCAGAACGCTGAAGCTGATCGGCGACAACTCAGACCGTCATCTCGTCACCGAGCGGGCCCGGGCTGCGCTCATCAGCAGCGCGCAGCCGGCGGCGGCAGCGGAGACGGCCGTCGAGGGGAGCGAGCGCGGCCATCACAAGTCCCCGATCGCGCACTGGCGTCGCGTGACGAAAGGCGCGGTCTTCGACGCCAGGCAGCTTGAGCAGGTCTGGTGGGCTGACCCTGAACACCCTGACGGCGGCTATTGGTACGTCCCGATCCGCGTTGATCCCGAGCGCCGCCGTCGAGCAAGCAGGAAGGGCGCGGCACGGACAACGCGAGCTGAGCGTTCGTGATGCGACGCGGGTCGCGGCGGCTGGCATTAGCAGTACTCGCAGCCGCAGCCGCAGCGGTTCTGTCGGGCTGCGGTGATGACGCGCGCGATGTCGCTCGCGCGGCTGATGACGTGCGCACCGGCCACGTGGGCCGGGCCGCTGATGACGCGTGCCGCCGTGCATCGGACCTGATCCCGGCAGCCCGCGATCTGTTCGATGATGTACGCGCGGCGGCACTGCGTGGCGAACCAGGACACGCGCGAGTACTGCTCGACAAGGCGCTGCGAGCCGAGGCCTCGGGGCTCGAGTTCAAGGCCCGCGTCGCCTTGCGCGCGTGTCGCGCCGCGCTTGGTTGAAAC
Organism: Solirubrobacterales bacterium; assembly: GCA_038255395.1. Classification (GTDB taxonomy): domain Bacteria; phylum Actinomycetota; class Thermoleophilia; order Solirubrobacterales; family Solirubrobacteraceae; genus CADCVQ01. The sequence continues at coordinate 47,992 of JBBSLI010000003.1, read as the reverse complement.
AGTCAGCCGACTGTCAGCACGGCGGGAACTCCACGCAGGCTGGTGTTTCCGCGGGTCTCGGACGAGGACGTGGCGCAGGACGAACGGCGATCGCGGGCGGTGGAGCAACGGTCGCGCGCGGGGGAGGGGCGGCGCGTCGAGCGCGAGCGCGTCGAGCAGCAGCGACGCGACGCGCTGCTGCCAGGCGCGCTGCGCGTTTGCGTGCAGCGGTCTTCCGAGCGGCGAGTCGTGTGCTGCGAGCGTGCGCCAAGCGCCGACGCTCAGCGGCCAGTCGACTGCGGCGTTCTGTCGCTGCCTCTGCGCGACGTTTGGTCTCGGCGACCCGCTCGGCCTGGACGGAGGCTGCGACCGCGGGCTGCGATGCCTGCGGTCGCCCGGCACTCAATCCGGTGGTTGTCTGCGATGTCGCAGCGACTTCGCCGCTGTTGGTGTCGCCTCCGAAGAGCAGGACGCCGAAGAACACGACGACCGCGGCGGCGAGCGTACCGATGACGAGTGGACGCTGGGACCTCGGGGAGGCATGCGGGGAGCGGCGCCGGGTTCGACGCGTCTGTGTGCGCCAGAGTGAACGACGGTGAACGCGTCGTGAGGCGCGGCGGGCGCGGCCCGTCGACCGCGGCCGCGCTCCGTCGGTGTCCGATGCCTGCACGAAGATCCCGCCTGCGGTGTCCTCAGCCGGCGTCGGCTGGGCCGCATCGACGAGTGGTGTCTCGAAGAGCGCGGCCACCCGCTCGGCGGCCCGTTCGTCCTCAGGGACCATGGCGGAAAGGATAACCAGCGGCCGTGTCGCCGCCGACCGGTGATAACGCGTTCACTTGTCGGCCGACAGAAACGCTGACCAGCTTCCGAACCTCCGCCGAACAGTGGCCACCGGCGGCCAGCCAGCAGAGCGCAGCGGATGCTTCGTGGCGTTCCAGTCGCTGCTGATCGGCAGACGCTCGTAGTGTGCACGGAAGCGCTCGCGCTCTGCGATCAGTGCCTGGCGCGTCCATCGGGTCCGGGCGGTCCGTGCGCAGCGGTCACACCTGTCGGCGGACGGCGTTCGGATGGACGCGCCGCATGCGCACACGGCAGCGTCCGGTGCCGCCCAGCGGCGGATCGTCCGCGCACTCACCCCAACCTCGCAAGCGAGCTGGTCGACGGAGACGCGATCGAGCTGGCGACCCACCCACAGGTGCCGGGCGAGGCGACGAAGCATCGGGTCACTCGAACAGATCCGGTCGATCGCGGCCAACGCCAAGCCGCTCGCCACCAACTCGACAACCCATGCCTCGGCGGCGCGATAATCCGTGTGGGAGTTCGGCGGCGTGCCGACCTGCTCGGTGAGCATCTAAGCAAGCCTAACCGCCCCGGATTACGGTGCAATACCGGGTTGGCACTTCTCGCCTCCGGCGGGTGGTCGGACACACGATCGTCTGCAATCCTGCATCACAGGGGAGGTGTCCAAAGTGAGCACACGGCGACATGACGACGCAGACAGCGCCAGCGCACACAGCGCCGAAGAGGGCGCGCGCGGCGAGCTCGAGCCGCTGGCCTCGATGCTCGAGTACGTCCAGCGTCTGACCGCCGCCGAACAGACCCTGCGCACCCAGCTCGCGGAACTCGATCGACAGCAGTTCATCGTGGTCGGCCCGGGACGGATCCGTGACTGGCACGTCGACGCGATCGTGATCGGCCCACCCGGCATCTTCCTCATCTGGGTGATCTGGGTAGAAGCTGAGAGGGGCCTGTGGCCCAACGCGGAACTGTGCCGTCGGTACTTCTGCGAGGACCTCGGCCCCGGTTTCCAGGGATCCGTGGAGATCGTGTTCGCCGCCCCGTCGACCCGGGCGGGCGAGGTGCAGCGAGTTGTACTCGGGCCCTGGGAGAGCATCCCGGGGTTCAACGTGCTGTTCACGCAGGGAAACGCCGCCGAGGTGATCGCCGGATGGGAGCCCTCGGGTGGTCTGAAGCGTGTCTCGCCTGCGTGGATCGCCGAGATGCGAGTGGGCGCTGCGCCGTGCTACGAACGCGAGGGTCCAGATACTCGCGCGAATCCTCAGCCGGTGATGAGACCGCCGGCACGATCCACCTCAAATGCGGGAGGTTGGTAAGCCGACACGGTCGCGCTGTAGCGTTTGTCTAAAGGGGAAGTCATGCACATAACGCGCTCGGCACGCAGCCCGCTGCAGGGCGTTGCGCTGGCGGGGGAACAGGAGAGGACCACATGGTGAGAGATAGATCGCGCAACGCAATCCTGTGCGCGGCGGCGATGGCAACGGTGGCGCTGACGCTCGTTCCGGCGGCTCTCGTTGGCAAGCTGTCGGAGAAGCTGGGCTTCACGGGGTTCAGTCTGAACGTGACCACGCTGATCGACACGTTGCTCACGCCGGCCGGGGGAGAGGGCAAGAGCGATCTGCAGAGCGCGTTCAACGCCGGTTGGGCGGCGGTGCTCGTGATCATGGCGGGCGCGGTCATCATCGGCGTCGTGAGGTTCATGACCGGTTCGCGTGGCGCCGGCGAGCGGATCGCTGCCGTCCTTGGCGGCGCGATCGCGTTGCTGGTCTGCCTGAACATCCTCGCCTAGACCCGCCTGCGGTCGCATGACCCGAACCCTCAACACGCTGATGCGGATTGGCGTGTGCACGAGCGCGATCCTCGCGGCGTCGACGGCGACGGCATCCGGCGCGATGCTCAACCGGCAGGCGCCCAACCGATGCGACGGCGGGCCGTGTGACAGCTTCGCTGAGCTGGCCGGCTTGTTCTTCACCAGCAGTGAGCGCTATGGCCAGTTCGCGATGATCATGCGCGCCGTGACGGCGGCGTTCTTGTTGTGTGCCGTCGCTTGCCTGTTGTCGGGCTGGGTCGCAGTCGCCAACGGAACACCGGGCGGGTCGCAACGGCTGCTTGCGGGCACGTTCGGAATCGTCGTCGTCATCGCCATGATCGGAGTCGTGCTGTGATGGGCGCCGGGCCTACGTCGACGCGTGGCTGGTCACCGGCTCGTCTAGGCGGCTGTGTCGCCGGCGGCGCGGTGGTTGCCCTGGTGCTGCTCGGCGCTCGAGCAGACGGTGCTCAGGCGCAGCTCCCAGGCCTACCGATCATCAACCCGTTCACGGTCGTGTCGAAGCTGTTCGGCAAGGCAGCCGAGGGAGTCAGCAACGCCGTCGTCAGCGGCTTCGCGAGCCTGATGGAGTACCTGTTCGACGGGCTCATCAACACGGTCACGCTCGGGTTCATCCGCTGGATGACGCAGGTCGATCTCGTCTTCAGCGATGAGCTCAACAACGTCGTCGCGCCCGTCGTCGTCATCGGGGCATTCTTCCTGCTGATCGGGCTGATGGCCTCCAGCCTGCAGGCGATGGCGGCGGTCGCGAGCGGCACCGACACCGCCGCACGGGCGTTCAGCGCCGTGGCGCTGCGCATCGGCGCGCTCGCCGTCTTCATGGGAGCGTGGTTCACAATCCTGCCGCTCGGCGTCAACCTCGCCAACGGCATGAGCTCGTTCATGCTCAGCGATCCCTCCGTCGAGGCCGCGCTGAAGCAGACCTTCATCGTCCAGGGCACCGCAGCCATCGACTCCGCCTCGGGCTGCGGAGCGGCGTGCGGAGTCGCGCCGATCCTGCTGCTGTTGTTGTTGCTCGTCGTCTCGTTCACCGTCGTCGTCATGCTGATCCTCAAGTACGTGCTGACCTTCGGATTCGCCGTCCTCTACGTCGGCGGCCCGGCTCTGATCGGCGCCGGCGGAATCCCGGGGATCGGGCCGACCGCGATCAACATGCTCATCAGGACCCTCGGGATCTTCATCGTGATCCCCCTGACCTGGTGCATCGTTTTCGCGGCCTGGGTCGGAGTGAGCGCCGGGCTGGGCCGCGCTCCGGGCCGCGCCGGAGATGCGGTCCTGTACAGCGTCATCGACGGGCCCGGCCTGTTCGCGGCCTCGATGCTGGTGCTGCTGGGCGTGACGCGCAAGCTGCTGAAGATGGCGTCGCCGCTTGGCGCCCCGATCGGCATACCGGGAGCGCGGATGCTGGCCGCCATCGCCGCGTACAAGGTCGGCGGCCCCGCCCTGAAGGCCCTCGGCGGCAAGACGGCCGCCACGCAGGGCACGGGGCAGGGCGCGGCGGCCGCGGGATCCCCTGGGGTAGAGCGCGGCGACCTGCCATACGTCCACGCGCAGCGCGACCAGCAGCCCGCCGCCCGCGCAACCGAGCGGCTGTCTGTACCGACCAGCCAGCATGACGGCCGGCTGGCACCATCGCCCGTCGGCGCGGCGAACGCCGGACCAGCGACCAGCGCCGCGGTTGGCGCGGCTCGCGAGCGCATCGCGGGACTGAAGGCGACGGGCCAGGCCCTCGACGTGCAATCCGCCTGGGAGAGCCTGAACGCCGACGAGCAAGGAGCAGCGGCCGGGGCCGCCGCCCAGGCCCTCACACAGGAGAACCCGGCAGCCAGCTTTGAGGATCTGATGGCACGACAGACCGCAGACGGAGCGTTCAGCAACCCGCAACCCGCTGCCGTCGTCGCAACAGCCGACCCGGCCCACATCCAACGACTCGCCAGTGGGACACCAACGGGAAGAAGTCCGGCAGGCTCAACGCCGCCTGCACCACCGACGCCGGAACAACCGCCCCGTTCGCGAGAACTGCCTAGGTCGGCGGACCTGAAGACTGAGCTTGAGTCGCGGGGACGCCGTAACGAGGATCTGCTCTACGGGGCGGACATGAGGCTGCTCCCGCCGGCGAGGCCGCCGGTGCCGCCACCGGACAACGAGTCCGAATGACGACGTCGGGACGCAGGAGGCACGCCCGGCGCGAGAGTCCGACACGGTCCACGGTTACCGTTCGGAACTGATCGCGCCCGGAGACTCCGTCCGTCATGCAACCGCATCGTGTCCAACATCACCTGAACACCGGGATCCTGCATTTCGGGATGTTCACGGACCGGCAGATCGGCCCTGCGGTCGGGATGGCGCTGGTTTCGCTGACGGTGCTGGCCGGGCTGGGCGGCAGCATCGTGATGCGGATGATCATCGCGCTGCTGGTGATCTCCCCAGCGCTGTTGATGGTGCTCGACAACCACGGCGGGAAGATCCTGCGTCGCGCGCTGCGGGCATGGGTGGAGCAGCACCGCCGCGTCGGCGTGTACGAGCCGGGTTCTGACCCCGAGACGCCTGGCTACGTGCTGTTTGACGAGAAGGCGGCGGCGCGCGCCGCACAACCCGCGATCGACCAGCTGCTGACCTGAGACGTGCCGGCGCGCTTGGAGGATCTTTGGCTGCTCTGCTGACATCGCGACGCTCCCGTTCTGAGCAGGCGTCTCTTCCTGCCGGTGTCCTGCTGCCGCTGATCGCGCTGGGCAACGACGGAACGATGGTGCTCGATGACGGCTCGTTCGTGAACGTGCTGAGCTGCTTTCCGCGTAACTTCGACGTGCTCACGACCACTGAGCGCGCACAGTCCAGTGCGGGGTTCAAGCAGTTGCTGGCCGGTCTGGGGCGGGGGCACAGCCTGCAGGTCATCGTCGAGGTCGAGCGCAGGAACATCGCCACGCACCTGGCCGACATGGCGCTTGAGATGCGCCTGGCCTGCGGCTTTGACCCGACGGCGTGGAAGGCCAAGGACATCGGTGGCCTCAGCGAAGAGCAGCAGTGGCGCTGGCGGCTGTTCAAGATCCGCGAGGAAAGCGTGCGGTGCTCTGCGGCGGAGGATCTGTTCGCGCCGTATCGGCGGGTGTACATCGTGTGCCGTTACCACCCGGACGCCAATGAGAGTGCGGGGGGTGTCCGCGGGGTGCTGCCGGGCTGGATGCCATGGTCGCTGCGGCGTGCTGAGCAGGATCACAACCCTGGATCTGCTGTGCGAAACGGTCTGGGTGTGCGCAGGACGGTCGAGGAGCATCGACGGTACGCGCACCACGCGCACCTGAAGCTGCAGGCGGTGCGCGATCACCTCGAGGGCGAGGGAACGACCAGCAGCGTCCTCAACGGGCCGGCTGTGTTGCGGTACCTGACGTCGCGGCTGAATCCGACGTCGGTCGCGCTCGGTCGGACGCCAAGCGGCGCGAAGCTCTATGACTCGGCGAACGGGAGTGTCGCATCGGGTCTTGCGGCGATGGACAACCGTGCGTCGCTCGGGGAGGTTCTGGCCAACTTCGACAGCGGGATCGAGCATGAGGAGTCCGTCGAGAACGCGACGACGCTGCAATCCTCGATCGCGGCGAGCCCGCTGAACTTTCGCGAGGATCCGTTTCACGCCCGCATCGAGGAGGACCTTGTCCGCACGTTGCATCTGGCGGGCCGGCCGTCGCTGACGTCTCCGTTCTGGCTTTCGACGCTGCTTGATCTGTCGTTGCCGTTCACGCTGAGCGTGACCGTCCACGGTTTGGATCGCATGGCGGTGCAGGACGCCGCGCAACGCCAGGAGCATCAGGCAGCTCGCGAGGTCGAGCGCAAGGCGCGCAAGGGCAAGCGTGATGCCGATGTGGTCGCTGCGCACTCGGAGCGCGCCGAGCTGGTCGATCGGATGGCGCTCGACCCCAACGAAACCAGCGTCGACATGACGGTGCTGCTGTCGATTCGCGCACCTGGCCCCAACCCGGATCGCTACGCGCTGGAGCGCGCGATGAGCACAGCCCGCGAGAAGGTCGCGATCGCGACTGCCGGCGGGACGCTCGCCGACGGCCACGGGCTTCAGGAGTCGCTGTGGCTGTCGACGCTGCCGTTCTGCGACGACCAGTCCCAAGAGAGCATGCGGATCGGCGTTACGAACGCCGCCGACACGGTGCCGCTGATCGGTTCGGAGTTCGGAAGCCCGACCGGGCTGCCGGCGATGGTGTCGCGCCGAACCGGCGAGATCCAGAACATGCACCCGTTTGACCGGCTGCATGACAACGCGACCACGGTGGTGACCGGCAAGTCGGGGACCGGCAAGACGATGTTCGTCAACAGCGTCGTCGCCGACGCCGTCAGCGTCGGCGCGCACGCGGTGCTGTTTGACCGCGCCGGACATTTCGAGTTTCTCGCGCGGCTCATCATGGGATCTCGGATCGTCCGGCTGGGCGGCGACAGCGGCGACGCGATCAACCCGTGGGACGTCGCCGACCCGGCCAACCCGCCGGATGCCAAACGCAAGTTCTTGCTCGAGCTGCACCGCGTGCTGCTCAACCGGGAGCTGTCAAACGCCGAGGAGGATGTTCTCAGCAGAGCGATCCTGAACACGTACCGCTACTGCGCCCGCAACCAGCTGACACCGCGCGAGAGCGAGCTGGTGACGCTGCTGGAGGATTCGGCCCGCGTGCTGCGCGAGACAGGCCAGGCCGACAGCGTGGAGTATCAGCGTCTGACGAACCTGACCGCCGAGCTCGGGCAGTACGCCGGCGAGGGCGTGTACGCGAGTGTCTGGGATCGACTGACGACCGTGACGGGAGACCCGCCGCTTCTGATCTTCGATTACAACGGGGCGTCCAAGCGGCTGCTGCCGTCGCTGGTGTTCACGGCGATGGAGTGGACGCGGGCGTACACGCAGCGGATCGACCGCGAGGGACGCCTGCGAAACACCGAGGGCGTGTTCGATGGCCGCTGCGTCGTTGTCCTGGACGAGGGCCATTCGTGGGCGCGCGTCCCCGAGGCCGCGGAGGAGGTGCAGCTGTGGGCGCGCGAGGCGCGCCGATGGGGCGCCTGGTTCATCGTGCTTTCGCAGAACTCCGAGGACTTCAAGGGCGACGCGAAAGCGGTGCTCGACATGGCCAGCCTGCGCGTGTTCTTCGAGCAGAACGAAGGGATGTTGCAGTTTCTGCGCGACAACGTCGATCTGCCGGCTCAGGTGATCGACCGGCTCGGCAAGCTACGCACGCGCAAGGGTCGCTACGCGGAGGCGGTCGTGATGAACGGCGGCCGCGGCGTCGGCGTGATCCGCGTGATCTTCGGGCCGCACGCCTACTGGGCGTACACCAGCGACCCGATCCGCGACGTGCCGCGCCGCGAACGGGCCCTGCGTGAGCACGACGACGACGCGGTCGCCGCGCTCGACGCCTTGGCGGCCGAAGGCGTCCCGGAGATCGACGCCGGAGCGATGGCGTGAGCGCAGGCGGGTCACTGGTCGCGTTGCGGGTCTCGGCTGCTGGCCGCCGCCAGGTGGTCGTGTGGCCGCGAACACGCACCCGGGGCAGCCGCCTAGGCCAGTTCTCCGGCAGCGATCTGAGCGCGCTTCATCGCAGCGCGCCGGGGGCACTGGTCACGCTCGCCGGGTTGCACGGTGGCGCGGGAACATCGACCGCGACGCTGCTGTTGAGCACAGCGGTGACCGCTGCCAGCGACCGTGCCGTGCTTGCCGTTGACGCGGCGGGATTGACGAGCGGCGGGCTTGGCATGCTGGCGGGCTGCTGGTCGCAGGCGTCCGCGGCGGCCGTCGCCGAGATCGTCGTCGAAGGCGGGTCGCTCGCTGCGCCGTACGTGCGTACGCCGGCAGGCGCGCATCTCGTCGGCGCGCCCCCGGACGCCGTGACGGTCAGCGACAGCGTCGGGCATCGCCTCGCGCAACGGTTGGCGCAGATCGTCCGCGACGGCGGCGATGACCACCAGCTGGCGGCCGCTTGTCGCGATGAGCTCGCGGCGCTCGCGCGCGCGCGCGAGTACGGCGACTGGATCGGCTGTGGGGCACGGGCGCTGCGGACGTTCATCCGCAGCGCGCGCGTGGCGCACAGCCTGATCGCGGTCGACCTCGGGATCGCCGATGCCGCGACGCTCGCCGCGCACACCGCCGACGCCGATCTGCACGTGTGGGTACTGGCCGTCCGTCCTGCCGAGCTCGCGGGCGCTCGGGCGCGGCTGGTCGCGCAGCCGCCGGTCACGATCGCGGAGGCGGTGCTCGCGTGGGTGCCCGACGGGCAGGTGCGAGGCATCGGGGACCTGCGCGAGGTCACGCGACAGCTGCGGGCGCTGAGCGAGGCGCGGGGCTGTCCGGTCGTGAAACTGCCAACCGTCGCCGAGGGCGACTGGCCGCAGCGCGCGGACGCGTGCGCGGCATCGATGGACGCGCTGTGTCGGCTGTTGGATTGAGCGTCGCGCGAGCGCGCGCGACCGCATGGTTCGGCGCGATGGCAGCGATCACGCTGCTCGTGGCGGCAGCGGTCGCGGTGCTGGCTCCCGCGTCGTGGGAGGGCCTGATCAACGATGAGCAGGCCACCGATGGGTCCGTTCAGCTTGTCGCCGCGGTCTGGTTGTACAACTTCGTGCTCGCGGCCGCCCCAGGCCTGGCCGGCGCCGCCGCGGTCGTCGCACGCCGCGACGGGCACCGCCGGCTCGGGCTCGTGGTCCTGGTGGCCGCGACGGCGCTGCAGCTGCGTCATCCGCTTGCGGTCGGTCTCGTCGGCGGCCTGGATCCCTTGTGGCTGCTGGAGTCCGCTCCATGGTGGCTGCTTGAGTTCGCCGCCGTGACCGTTGTCTGCGCGGCGGCGTGGCGCGCCTGGGAGATCGCGGACACGCCGGTGGCCGGGCGCGTGCTGACCCGGGCGCTCGTGATCGCCGGTGTGATCCTTGCCGCGGCGGCCGTCGTCGAGGTCGCGTTGACGTGATCGCGTGGCGTCCGATCGGAGCGGTCGTCGGGCTGCTGGGGTTCCTGCTGCTGCTGGTCGCGCTGACGGGCACGGTGACCGGCGACATGGCCGGGACCTGGCAGGAGGTCAGCGGCTCGGTGTACGCGCTGCTTGCGATCGTCGCCGTGATCGCGCTCGGCGCAACAGGGATGAGCGTGCAACGCGTCCGTGCGCGCGCCGCGCGCGAGCTGTGGCGCTATGAGATCTTGCTCGCGCAAGCTGACGAGGCAACGCACGAGGAGGTCTGGCAGGCCTGCGACACGCTCGTCAAGACCGTCCGCACGACGCTCGTTTCGCGGGTGTGCTCGGGGCAGCCGTGGATCGCGTTTGAGCTGTGGCACGACCCGCCGCGCCAGGCCGGCGAGACCGGTAACAGCAAGCTGCTGCTGCTGTGCGAGCCGATGATGGTCGGCCGGGTACTCGGCACGCTGCGGCGCATCAGCCCGAACATCAGTGTCCGCGCAGGCTCCGACGGCAGTCCGCGACGCTACGAGCCGCCGCAGTTCTCGCCCGAGCATGTGCTGCGCGTCAGCAAGGACCGCGAATGGGAGCTGCCGATCACCGGGATGAAGGGCGCGCGCGGGCAGTCCAACGCGCGCTCGGCGATGGCGAGCATCATCCGCGCTCAACAGCAACTCGGCCGCGAGGGATACGTCAGCTGCGTCCGGGTCTGCATCATGCCCTGCGACGGGTCGGTCGACCGGCTCGCAGGCAGCCGGCTGCGCCGGATGGCCGATCGCGCCGGTGGCCCCAACGCCGCCGTCAGCGCCGACATCATGCAAGCCCAGCAGGCCGGCGGAGGATCGCTGAGCTTCGTCGAACTGCAGGCCGCCGTGCAAGGCATCACACGTGACGCGCAGGGCCGGTCGTTCTCAGATCTGCAGACGCTCTGCCAGGGCCTGCTGTCGCCGGCGATGTCCAACGCGTCGGTCAACACCCTCACCGAACGGCACATGTACCTGCGTCAGCGGATGTATCAGCGCAGGTGGGCGCGCGCGACGCCGCCGCTGGTCCCTGATCAGAGCGGCGCGACGCTGATGTGGCCGATCGAGGTCGCCTACCTGATCGAGCCCGCGAACCTCGCGTCGGAGTTCGACTTGCCGATCGAGCGCCACACCGTGCCGTACCTGCCCGTGCCGCCGGGGCTGCCACGAGCGACGCTGTCCCGGCCGTTCGAACCGCCGCCCGAGGACGCCGACGACATCGGCGGGTTCCGGATCCAGATCCCAGCGCCGGACGGACCCGTCGAGGTCCTCGACGGCGAGATCGTCGCCTGAACGGAGCGCCGGCATGTCGACGCTGTCACAGCCAGAACTGCTGCAACTGCCCTCCGGGGAAAGCGGCCCGCTGCTCGCGCTCGGGGTTGGCCAGCCCGACGTCGAATGGTCGCTGCGGTCACATGACCTGACGCGGGGTGTGCTGATCGCCGGCGGCCAGGGCAGCGGCAAGAGCTCGTTGTTGTACTCGCTGGCGCTTCACCGTGCGTATGCCGCGAACACCGCGCTGATGGTCTTCGACATGAAGGGATCGTTGGTCGAGCGGCTGTTGAAGATGATCCCGCCGAACATCCCCAAGCGCTTCTATGACCATGACGCCGGACAGTGGCGCGAGGGCCACAAACGCGTCTGGTATCTCGATCTCGCCGACGCCGCGTTCGGCGTGACGCCGCTTGAGGTCCGCGAGGGCTGGAAGGTCAGCGAGCTGCCGGACACGTTCGCGCGGATCGCGAGCCTGATCGTCGACGCGCTGCGAGACCTGTTTCCCGACCAGCTCTTCCAGGCGTCGCAGGACATCATCACCCGGACGGTGATCGGCACGATGGCGATCGCCTGGTGGGAGCACGTCGAGCATCACCGCAACGCCGGGACGATCCCGGAGGAGCATGGCTTCAGCGGCTCGTTCGAGGTGCTCGTCCGGATGCTGGCGCCAAGCGACTCGACGCAGATCGCGGCGCAGCGCGAGCGGCAGATCCCGCCGAACCCGTGGCATGTCGCGGCCGGTCGCGCCTGCCAGCGGGTGCGCGGCCTCGACGAGACCGCGCATCAGCTGCTCGTCGAGATCCCGGCTGCCGTCAACTCGAACCTGCAGAACATGACGCAGCGGATGGCGGCCCCCGCGAACAAGCTGGCGCCGCTGGTGGCCCAGTACGCGTCGGTCAGACGGTTCGTCGGGTCGCGCCAGCGCCTGTCACTTCAGAGCGTCGTCGAATCGCACGACATCTTGATCGTCAACCCGCGAATCGAGGTGCTCGGCGAGGACGCCCCGGAGATCATCACGACGTTCTTGTTGCACATGCTCAACGCGCAGCTGAACCGCCAGCTGCGGTTCCCGGCCGACACGCGGCCCAGGCTTGCCGTCGCGATCGACGAGGCGCACCGGCTGATCGGGCCGACGCTGGTCCGGATGCTCGCGACGCACCGCGAGGCCGGGCTGACGCTGCTGTGCGCCCTGCAGTACCGGGCGCAGATCGCGGCGACGCTCGAGAGCCTCGCGATGCAGGGGCTGGTGCATGGCGGCGTGAGCAACCTGCTGCAGACGGTGTTCGTCGGACGGATCACCGACCCCAACGAAGCGGAGGTGTTCGCCAAGAGCTACCGCACGGTCTTTGACAGCCTGATCCGCAGCGGGCCGCAGGACCAGGCGCGGATCCCCGTCGACGCCTCGAACCTCACGACGCTGCCTGACTTTCATTTCCTGGGCCACGCGATCTCGGGCGCACTGGACGGCAAGGGCACCCAAGCGCTGCAGGCGTTCACGACCACGACGATCCCGATGAAGGAGATTCACGAGATCTACAACACGTGGCGCAACATCCACCTCAAGCGGATGCAGGCGGTCTTCGGCGCCGCCGAGGACCGCGAGCTTGCGGAGTTCGTGCGCCAGCCGCCGCCCGGCCTGATGGGGGCCACGCAAACAGCGCGCCCGGCACGCGACAGCGCCGTCGACGACGCCGCTGACGTCGCGCGCGAAACGGTCGGCCGAGAGCCCGAGCGGCGACCCTCACGGCCACACAGCGGCCACCGCGCCGAATGGCAGATCGATCCCGATCCGACATCCGACGCCGACGTAGGCTTGGGCGAACGCGCGCTCATCGAGGACGTCGGGGGCGCGCGCGTGCACCGCGCGCCACCGGTAGCGCCGCCGACGCAAGACCGTGTCGTCGCGCTGCTGCAGTTCTGCATGCGACCGGCCACCCAAGGACCACCTGACAGCGAACCGGAACCGTTCTGGCCGCTCGTGCGCGACGCGGCTGCGCGGGCGGCCGCGATCGAGTCCCTGCGCGGCTTGAGCGCCTGGACCAGCGAAGGAGACACGCAGGTCGCGCAAGCGAAGAAGCTCGCGCAGGTCGCCCGTGAGAGCGCGCTCATCGAAGGGCGTGCCGCAGGGCTCTCAACGGCATCGCTGCAGAAGGCGACAACCCGCGCCGCAGCGCAAGCCAAGGCAGCCGAACTGCGACGCTACGCCGGACAGGCGTGGCACGGCAGCGTCACCGACCTGCGGATCAGCGCCGGCCGCACCGACCTGCTGGACATCCTCGCAAGGCTGCCCTACTCCCACGACGAGATCCTGCGGCCGCTCCTGCCCCAGGCAGTCAAGCCGCGCACGATTCCGGCGGCCCTCAGCGACCTACGCGAAGCCGGTCTCGTCGCGAGCGCGAACGTCAAGTTCGACGACGGCCGCGGCGGGCGGCCCGTACGACTGTGGACCGTCACACCCCGCGGCCGCGAGCTGCTGCGCAGCACCCGCCCCGACAGCGCCCGACAGCCGTACCTCGCCGACGACAAGCCACTGCCCAACCAGGGCCAGGCAACCACCGAGCGCGGTGACGTCGGTCACGAACTGTGCGTCCAGGTCGTCGCAGCGGCGCTGCTGCGCTACGGCGCAACAGACGTCAAGTGCCGTTGGAGCACCCCGGAGATGATCGGCGGCAGCCTGAACATCACGATGGTCCACGAGCAGTCCTCGGCCGTGACGCAACACGACCTCACCCCCCGCGGCCAGACCGGGCTGGCGATCGTCGGCGACAGCGCGACGGTCAGTGGAGCGATCACGCCGGACCTGCGGGTGCAGCTCGACGGCACGCTCGCAGGCGATCGCCGCAGCGTCGGCATGCTGTTGGAGATAGACAGGACCCGCCGCCCGTCCTACAACGAGCCGAAGCTGGTCGCATACGACCATTTCCTGACCGGATGGTGCCTACGGCTGAGAACGCCGTTCGGGTCAGACCGCCACCCCGTGCGGCCGCTCGTCGTGTTCGTGTCACCCGATGACAAGACAGCCCGCGCCCTCGCCACGCGCGCCGACGACGTGCTTGGCGTCGGCATCGGCCTACCCGGCCACGACGTCGCGACATACGGCTACTTCGGGCGGACCCACGTCGCATTCACGACCCTCGACTGGATCCTCGCCGGGACGCCATACGCGTACCGGGTACCCGAGCTGCCGCCATCGGTGCGCGGCCGAGGCCTTCAGAGCGAGCCAGAACTCGTCGAGCTGCTTCCCCGCGCCTGGTGGCCCGAGGCACCGACGAGCGCGCCGCGAGCTACGCGCCGGTAGCGCACACCCACACGGGCGGGCCATGGAACGAGTTGACTCGGAGCGATCTGGGCAGCGCGCAGCCAGCGTTCGCGAGCCGTCGTAGCCGCATGCGCGACGACGCGACGCGCCCCGGTGGAGGAGATACGGTGGGTGGCGATGGCCGTGTCGCCTCGGGCAGTTGCGATGTTGTCGTGGATGGAGCAGCCGCCTGATCGGGTGTGGCTGCGCGAGCAGGGGTTCGCGGTCATCGATTGGGAGCAGTGGCGTACGCGGTTCGTCGCTCCCGCACGCGCGACGACGGCGGTACGGGACACCTTGGACAGTCCCGCGGCGGGCCTGCTGGCGCGCTATCGCCAGCATCCCGGTGTCGCGCTGCTCGACGTTCGCCTCGATGACGTGGCGGCGGTGCGGGACTTGCTGGGGTATGCGCTCGAGCCGGCGTGGAGGGCGGGCTGTCGGCTGGTCGTTCATGGCGACCGGTCGCTTGAGCAGCTCGACCCGGAGAGCCTGCATGACGACGGCTTCGGGTATCCGTGGACGCTTGAGCGCGCCCGCTACCTGGTAGGCGTGATGAAACATGCTCCGTCCGGGCCGCCGGTCGCTGCGCCGCCGCAGCCCGCACGGCTGCTGGACGCCGAGCAGCTGCTGGCGGTCGGCGCGCACGACGGGGTCGTTCAGGTCGTCGCGCCGGCCGGTAGCGGCAAGACGACGGTCCTGATCGAACGCGTCCGTGAACTGCTTCGTCGCGGTGCGTCGGCGGATCGGATCCTGTGCGTGACGTTCAATGCCGCGGCTGCCGAGGAGCTGCGCGAGCGTCTCGCGGCCGCCGGCGTCGCCGGCGTGCGGGCGCGCACGTTTCACAGCATCGGCCGGTGGCTGCTCAACGAGGAGGGGCTGCTCGTTGGAGAGCCGAGAACGCGCAGCCTGGGGCAGTGGCGACGGCTGTCGGCGATGGCTCAGCGCGAAGCCGGGGCAGACGGGGTGTGGATCGACCCGGTGGATGCACGGGCGCGGATCTCCGAGCTCAAGCTCGGGCGGCTGCTGAACGCGGGCGAGTGGGCGCGCTGCGCGCCGGCCGATCCGGAGAGCCGGACGCTCGCTGCGCTCTACGGACTGTATGAACGCGGTCTGCGCGCCGATCGCTGCCATGACTTCGATGACCACATCTTTCTCGCGGTCCGTGCGCTGCGCGCCGACGCCGGTCGGCGCGCACGGTGGCAGGCGCGCTTTGACCGGGTTCTGGTTGATGAGTACCAGGACATCGAGCCGGCGCAGGAACTGCTGGTGCAGATCCTCGCGGCGCCGCAGGACTCGTTGTTCGTCGTCGGTGATCCCGATCAGCTGCTGTACGGGTGGCGTCGCGCGAGCGCCGCGCGGATCATCGCCCTCGACCAGACGTTCCCGGGACTTGAGCGCACGGCGCTGGCGACGAACTACCGCTGCCCGCCGCAGGTCGTGGCGCGGTCCGCGCAGCTGATCGCGCACAACACGATCCGGTTTCCGCAGCAGATCGGTGCGGCGCCCGGCCGTGACGAGGGCGATGGTGTCCTGGAGTTGCGTGAGGAGCGCTCGCACGCGACGGCCGCCGCATGGGCCGCGCGGCGGCTGGCGTCCACCGAGCGCGGCGAGATCGTCGTGCTCGCGCGCACGACCCGTCTGCTGCGGACCGTCGCCCGGGCGTGCGTGCCACTGGCCGTCAAGATCAGCGCACCGGCCGAGGTGTTCGAGATCAGGGGCGCACTGGAAGTCATCGGGGCGCATCTGCAGCTGGCCGCGCGCCCGGACGTGGCTCAGCCCGAGCAGGTGCTCAGCGTCATGCGGCACCCTTCCCGCGGCCTGCCGCTCGACGCTGAGGTCGCGGTCGCGGACGCGCTGCGATCGGGCCGGGCGTGGGCGGACGCACTCGGAACCTTTCCCGATCCGCGCGGCCGGCTGGCCGACGAGGCCAGCGTGCTGGATGCGGTGTACGCGATCGAGGACGCGGCTCGGTTCGTTCGCGCGCTACGCACCCGTGGCGGTCTTGACCGCCATTTCGAGGAGTACGAGCGCGCGTTCGGCGGCGCCGAACGGACCGCGATCGAATCTCTTGACGACAGCGAACGCGACGCCAACGGCCTGACGGTCGCGCAGTACGCCGACCGGTTGCGCGGCCAGCACCATGCGCTGCAGGCGATCCGCGACGACGAGCACGGAATCGAGCTGACGACGATCCACCGAGCGAAGGGACGTGAGTGGCCGACGGTGCTCCTATTCGCGTTTGACGACGACCAGTTGCCGCACAGGCGAGCGCTGGATGTGACCGCCGAGCAGCGCGCCGCCGGTGAGGGCATGGAGGCCGAGCGACGCATCGCGTACGTCGCGATGACCCGCGCCAAAGACCAACTGGACATCCTCACGACGACGGGCCAGCTGAGCCCGTTCGCATGGCAGGCCGGCCTGGCCGCCCAACCAGCGCCGCCGCGCACCGCACCCGATCCCGTGCGCTCGCGCCGGACCGCCAGCCCGCCGCGCGACCTCGCGCCCCAGGTCGAGGCGATCAGCCGCGTCGGCGCGAAGTACGCGGTGCGTACCGCGGCTGACCAGGCCACCGGTCTGCGGGTCGCGGCGTGGGCGATCCGCCACCGGCTCGTCAACGCCGACAACGCCGCCGGCACGACCACCGCGCGCGTGTACCTCACCGCGGTACCCGACATCGCCGACGACACCGTCGAAGTCCTCCTCACGCGCGCAGCAGTCGAAGGGGACGCGGTCATCAGCGGCATGCCCGCAAGCGAGCGCAGCAGGCTGGCCGACACGCTCGAGGCCGCGGCCGCCACACACCCCGCCCGCTGAGCACGGCCGACGCGGGCGACTCGCGCCAAGCGAGGGCGCGCGGCTACTGCGTTGCGCCGTGCGCGCCGTGGATCTCGTCCCACGATCCGTGGCGGTTGCAACCGGCCGCGCGTGTCTCAGCATCGGATCTGCCTCGGGGACCGTGTCTCGGCCGACATCGGGAACCGCTGGGACGTGCGGCTGATGCGGCCGCCGCGCGATGGCTGCATTACCTGGGCTCCGGACTGAGTAACCCCTCCTCACGGGTCGCGCGCACTGCGTTTGGGCCCGCCATCGGGTGCTGCAAACGCAGCGTCGCGCGCGCCTCAACCCCCGTCGCTGCTGGGTATCCGGCGTCCAGGAGGGGCGTGACAGGAAGAGGAATGGGTGGACTGCGTTTGCTTGTGACGCGGCGGTGGGGCGCGTACGGTGCCGGGCTCGATCTCCTGTGCCTTTGGCACCCCCGCGATAGCGCGGTTTCTGAGCCTCACCTGACGTTGGTCGTGCAGTACCGAGCGCCGAGCGCCAAGCGGCGTGCGCTGGCTGGTTGCCTGTCGCGACGGTCTCCTGCAATCCGCGCGATGCGTTGACTACGCGCCGGCGCTAAGCGACTCGACGCAGATCGCGGCGCAGCACGAGCGGCAGAATCCGGCGCACCGATGGCGATGTGGCGGCCGGTCGCGCCTGCCAGACGGCATCGAGGACCGACGCTGCGCGCACGCGCCGCTGACGCGGTGCTACCCGCGGGTGGCCGGTCGCTTCGGTCCGCTGCTGTGCGGGCGCGGGCACGCGTATGCGCCCTCCGCGAAACAGAACGCGTGCGGCGACGTCTGTGGCAGCGCCGGACGCGGAGCCTTGCGTCGGCGCTGATGCTGCCGGCTCGGTGATGCCTTCTGGGCGTCGAGCACGGTTGACGGGGTCCGACTGGTTGGAAGGTCGATGTGGGAGGGATCGGTTGTGCTCGCGGTCGGTCGACTGCGGGCTCGTGTGACGAGAGAGGAGCATGTGATGGATACAGGCGTCGTTGACGGCGTGGTCGCGGTGGCGACGAGCCCGGCTCGTCTTGCTGGCGTGATGAACCTTCTGCATCGTGGGCTGTTGGCTGATGCGGTGGGGGAGGAGCGGTTGAACGAGATCCTGGGTCGAGCGGACAGCGACGTGCTGACGCTCGAGCGGGAGGCGGGGTATGTGCCGGACGAGGACGCGGCGTGCACGATCGCGGTCGCTGCGGCGGACGGTCCGGCGCTGTTGCGGGTCGTCGAGGGTCTGCATGAGGCGGCGTCGCTGCAGCTGCAGGTCGTGCTGGCGGCGGACCGGATGTCGGAGCACGAGCGGACGGTGATGTGGCCGTTGTATGAGGGGGCGGTTGCGGCGACGCGGGCGTTCCTGAGCGACCTTGGCGCGCTCGCGGGGTCGGCGGTGTGGGGTGCGCTGGTGGAGGTGACGGTGCAGGACGGAGGCGTCTGTTGGTACCGCGAGCAGGCTGTCGCGGCGGGCGCGGTGGCGGTGGCGTTGGAGGTGGCGTTGCGGCAGCGGATCGCTGAGCCGTTCGTCGATGCGGCGCTGACGGCTGTGGCCGGGTTGTCGCCGATCACCGCCGGGACGGAGCTGTGCTGCAGCGAGACGGTGGCGTTGGCAGACGGCCGTGATCGCGTGACGGCTGTGCGGGCGTGGGTGGTCCCGATCGATAGCGAGACGGCGGAGCTGCTGGGCGAATCCGATGCGCTTGACGACGTGACGCGGCGCGAGCTGTTTGACACAGGTGCGCGTGGACCTGTGCTGCGTCGCGAGCAATGCCGTCTGCTCGCGTAGAGGCGGGGATCGGCCGCAGTGCCGGCTGGCATCGCGGTCGGGGGGACGGCTTCCCCCAGGTGGGGTGAGGGCGGCCGAGCGGCGCGGGGTCGACGTCGTCGAGGTCGTCGTCTGCGAGACGGGCGGTGTGGCTGGATGGCCGGCGTCGGCGATGTCGTGCGGCCTGGTGGCTGCTCGTCCGATGAACAGGAAGGGACGCGACGGTGACGAACGCGGTGCGGCGGTCGCGTGCTGTGGTGTCGTGACGCCACTGGCTGCTCGATGACAGCGACACCGGGGATCCGGCTGCGAACGGGCCGTCGCTGACGTCCATCAGCAACTGGAGCTGAGACTCCTCGGTGCTGGTGACCAAAGCAGGACCCAGAGCCCCGGCTCGTGGCCGTCGGCTCCTGTGCGTTTGGAGCGGCCGTCGCTGACGTCGGCCCTGAACTGCGTCGACGCCGCGGCCCCGAGGAGTCGTCGACGCAGCCGCCTACGCCGCTTCACCGCGGCCACACAACCACCGAGCGCCTGGCGACCCAGCGCGCCCGGTCTGACGGCCACGCCCACACCGGGGGTGGCCGCGACGTGCCGTACCGCGACGGTCTCGCGGCATCAGACCCCAGCCCGAAGGAGGGCCAACACCATGTTCAGCACCACCAGCACGATCGCCGTTTCGCTGACCGCGACTGCCGACCTGGTCCGCGCACTGAACGGCCAGGAGCACGCCACGAACCGCGAGCTGCGCGAAGTCCGACTGCTCGAGCGCGCCGGCGAGCTCACGCCATATGAGGCCCGGCTGCTGCGCGATGTCGCCGTCGACACACGCGACGCTCGCGAGGCGCGGTGGACCACGCTGCACCAGACCGCCCGGGTCACGACGTTCGATCTGGAGACGTGGCACGGCACCCGCGACGACGAGGTCCTCGCGATCCGCACCAACCTGGCCGCCAGCGGCCTGCTCTAGACACGCGGCGCTGAAAGGCCCGGGAGATGAACACCCACACCCGCAACGCCGGGACGCCGCTGACTGCCCCGGCGCGCCGCGCCACGACCGTCGTGTGCGAGATCACGATCGGCGCGGTCGTCGTGATGATCACAGCCGCCCTGGCGATGGTCGCTCTCGCGCACGCGCATATCGACGACGCCGTCGTGATCGCCGCACGCGCCGCACAGCTCGCCGCGACCGTCGCGGCCGTCGCGGCGCTGGCGGCAGCCGTCCTGGCCACCGTCGCGGCCTGGCACACCGACGGCACACGACAGGACGCGCCCAAGGCCGTGCAGCACCACCGACGACGGCGCCGCGCGCGACGGCGCTGCAGCTGCCCTGAGCACCGCCGCGGCCGCTGACAACCCACCCAACCAGCCGACCCGAAGGAGCACACCATGACCATCACGCTCACCGACCAGGTCACCAGCCGCGGCCGCCCGCCGAAGCAGACGGTCGCCGTCCTCGCGCGCTACCGCTCACCGACACCACCGCTCGCCGCTCCGGGCCTCACCGCCCGACAGGCCGGCGAGCTCGCCCGGATCACCGACCGGCACGGCGCCAGCACCTGGCGGCGACGGCCCGACGGCACCGTCCTGCTCGCCGTCGTGGGCGACGACCCGATGCCCGGCGAGCAGCCGACCTTCCTGATCCTGCGCAGTGACGGCACGCTCGCCCGGCCCGGCAGGCCGCGGCCGCACTCCTAGAGACACCGCGACCCCCGGAAACCAGCAGCACCCCGACGTCGCTTCTCGCTGACCGGCCGCGACCGCGCTCAGCCGCATTCACCCAATCGCGCGGCCCGCCCGGGCCGCGTCGAGCACCCCTGCACAAGGAGGCCAGCTCCGTGACCGCGCTCGTCACCGCCTCAACCAGTCCGCTTCGCAGCGAAGCGGACGTCATCAAGACACTGGACCGCGGCGTCTACACGCTCGACGAGATGTACCGCCTCGTCGAGGCACACGCCGACATCAGCCGCGCCGGAGGCCTCGAGCCGATCGCCGACGCGACCGACACCCGTTGGCGCCGACGCGCCCGCGGAGCGCTGCAGCAACTGCGTGCCACCGGCGCCGCGCGACGGCTAGACCGGTCGGTCTGGATGATCGACCGGCCGATACCGCTGACCCACCGGATGCTGCTCGTGTCATTGCACGGCAGCGTCGCCGAGATCGAGCTGCGCGTCAGCGCCGCGATCGACCTGCTCAACAGCCTCGACGAGCCCGCCGACCTCGTCCTGTGCGACCCGCCGTTCGGCCTCGGCCGCCGCGGCGGCGACGACCTCACCAACGGCCAGGGCCGCGTCTACCGGCGCGACCAGGACCGCGTCGTCGCGGGGTACCAGGACGTGGAGGACCGCGTCTACGCGCAGTTCGCGGCCGGCTGGGTGACCGCTGCCGCGCGGGCGCTGCGGCCAGGCGGCCAGCTCGCCGTCGTCACCGGCCCGCAGCGCGCCGCCGTCCACCAGGTCGCAGCCGAACACGCGGGCCTGCACTGGGTGCAGACGATTGCCGCCAAACGCGAGTTCGCGCTGTACATGCGCCGCCGCTGCAGCCCGTCGCACTGGGCGATCACGGTGATGTGCAACGGCCCCGTCAACGGCCATCGGCGCGTGTTCCACTGTCCCCCGGACCTGCCGGTCTCCCACGCCGGCAACGCGTACCCCACCGACATATGGCTCGACAACGGCCGCAGCGACCGCCACGGCGTCCTGCGCTACGACAACAGCCTGCCGACGAGGCTCGTCCGGCGGCTGATCTTGATGCTCAGCAACCCCGGCGACCTCGTCGTCGACCCGTGCACCGGCGGCGGCACCGTCCCGATCGGCTGCTGGCAGACCGGACGGCGCTGCGTCGCCGGCGACATCAACGCGCATGCGATCTCGTTCGCCGCCGCGCGGCTGCTCGCCGAGCACGCCTGGCCGCGCGATCGCGCCCCCGCGCTGTTCGACGCAGCGATGACCTGAGAATCGGCGTGCCACGCGCACCCACCACCACCGGCGACGGCCGGCCCGCGGCGAAGGACCGGGCGCTGCTCGAGCGGGGCGGCGACCCAGGGCCCTCACCGCTTGACCGCGCGGACTACCGGACGACGACAAGGAGCATTAACGTGACGAGCACCGTGACAGCACAACGCGACCACGAACGAGCGCGGCGCCTCGAGGAGACGGCCGCGCAGGCGAAGGCCGCCGAGCAACGCGGCGACAACGACGCCGCAAGCGCGGCATGGCGGCGTTACGGCCTGATCGCCGACGGCGGTCGTCCGGCGGACGAGCTCATCGCCGACGCGCTTGAGTTGATGCGCATCAGCGATCGGATCGACCGCATCGCGCCGACGACGCGATGAGCGTCCAGCCAGGCCGGCTGCTGGCCGCGCTGAACGACGCTGAGGTGGCGTACGTCGTCATCGGCGGGTTCGCCGTCATCGCCAACGGCGTCGTGCGAACGACCGAGGACCTCGACGTGCTGACACCCGCGACGCGGCGTAGCGGCGCCCAGATCGCCGCGCTGCTGACCAACCTCGGAGCGACGCGCCAGGACGGCAGCGCGCTGCCCGAGTTCCTGTTCGACGGCGAGCACCATGTGCGGGCACTGACGCCGTTCGGGCTGCTTGACGTCGTCCCGGAGGGCGCAAGCCCGCTCACCTACCGCGAGGTGGCCGACAGCGCCGCACGTGTGTTGGTGGATGGAACCGAGGCCCCTGTGTGCGACCTCGCCCATCTTGTCGCCTTCAAGCGCCTCGCCGGCCGACCCCGTGATCGCGCGGACCTCGCCGATCTCGAGGTCGCGCACGGCCCGCTGCCAGACCTGCTCGGCGACGGCCGCTGACGCGGGGCAGGACCACGCGGCGGCCGTCGTGCCGCGGCAAACGCGAGCAATCGCGAGAGACCAAAGCACCCGGCAGAGGCGGCAGCTCGCGGTCGGACGTCAGAGCGCTGAGCACGCCGTGACCGGCTAAGCACCACCACAGCCACACCAGGGGCGCCCGCCGGCGCCTCCCAGGACGACCGCACTTCCCCGCACTCGCGGGGCCATAGCAGCACCCCGAGCACGGCCACCCCGGCCGTGGCGCTCACCGATGCCCGAGGAGGGCCCAGACCATGTTCAGCACCACCAGCCACCTGACCGCCAGCACCGACGCCCAGCCCGCGTACCTCCGCGCGGTCGCACTGCACAGCCCCGACAGGATCGGCGCCGAACTCGCCGAGCTGCGGATGCTCGCCCGCGCCGGCGAGATGCACCCCCGCGACGCCGCCGTCCTGATCGCCGACCTCGAGCAGCGGCTCGCCCGCCGCGACGCGCGCCGCGACACCCTCGGCGCCGCCGCGACCGGCGCGGTCACGACGTTCGATCTCGAGCGCTGGCACGGCGACGACCGCGACCCCGAGAGCAACGAGCTGCGCGTCGACCTGCAGGCAAGCGGGCTGCTGTGAGAACCGTCGCGGACCCCATCACCAGCGCCGACCAGGCGCGCCGGAGAGGAGCAACACGATGACCCGCCGCGACACCTGGCGGCTGCGCTGGGCGCTGGACAGCGTCGCCGACGACCTCGACCGCCTGCCCGCCAACCTCGTCGCCGCCGGCCTGCGCGAGATCGCGCAAAGCGCCGTCCTGCGGCTCAGCCTCGGCGAGTGGGACAAGCCGCTCGCCGGGCACACGTTCGCCGTCCTGGCCGGAATGGTCGAGGTGAAGTTCGACGTGCCGCACGGTCATCCGCTGCGCCGCGACACCGGCGAAGGACGACACGGCCCGCGCTTTCGCGTCATCGCTGAGCGCGACGCGGCGACGCGAACAATCGGCGTCTGGGCGATCGGCCCGAAGGATGCACGCCGTTTCGGAGGCCAGCGCTTCAGCGCGCTTGAGCTCGCCGAGCTGCGTGTCATCGCCGATGACCCCGCGCGCGCAGAGCATGCCTCCCAGGTGTGGCAGCGCCGGAACCCGCGCCCGGCGGCCAGCCGCTAGCCGTCGCTGGGCTGCTCGGTTGGGTCGACCCAACCGAGCGGCGTCCCATGCAGCGGCGGCGACGTGACGAGATCAAGCGCCGCCGCAGCGAGGACATCAGCGTCGCTGACCGGATCGCCACCGGCGAGATATCCGTCGCTGAGCTCGTCAACGCGATTGAGCACAGACCAACGGTAGCGCCCCAGCCGGTCACCCGACAGGCCATGCCACGCGCCCGCCCGCCCGCCACGCCGGCTCACCTCTCGCCGCGCAACAGGCGCGGCTGACACGCACCGCGCCGCACCGCCCACCGCGGGTGAGGCGGCGCATCCCACGAGGCCCCATGAAAGGACGCACCGATGTCGAAAGACAACGACAAGATCCTGCGCCAGCTGTCCCTGCTGGCCTACCTGATGGCCGAACGACGGCCGGTCACCGGCACCGACATCCGCCGCGACGTCGAGGGCTACGCCGCGATGAACGAGGACGCGTTCGCCCGCCGCTTCTACGCCGACCGCATGGAACTGCACGCGCTCGGCATCGGCGTCCGCGTCGACAGGCCGATCGACAGCTCGGCGGGCGAGGCGGAGAACTACTCGCTGCGCCGCGAAGCGTTTCACCTCCCCGAGATCGCGTTCACCGACGCCGAACTCGCCGCGATGCAGATGACCCTGACGCTGCTCGATGGCGAGTTCGCGTACGCCAAGCCGCTTCGCCTGGCCCTGCAGCAGCTGGCGTGGGGACGTGCCAACCCGCTCGCTGACACTGACCCGACGACCGTCGGACTGGCCGTGAAGGGCTCCGCGGGCGACCATGCCGCGCAGACGCACCTCGCGAAGATCGAAGGTGCCGTGTTCCGACGCAAGACGCTCGTGTTCGACTACTACTCACTGCGGCGCGACCAGGTCGAGAGGAGGACCGTCGAGCCGCTCAACGTCCTGTACTGGGCAGGGGAGTTCGCGCTGCTGGGCCGCTGCACAGACCGCGACGACATCCGCGCGTTTGCGATCAAGCGGATCCGCGGGAAGATCGGCTACCTGACCAAGGGCGAGCACGACTTCGGCGGGCCGCCCGCCGGGTTTGACCCGCGGGCGTACGCCGACCGCGCCGAGTGGCAGTTCGGCGCCTACACGGGGACCGCCAGGATCTGGATCAGCGAGCGGATCGCCTGGCAGATGAAACGGCTGCACCCCGGCCACGGCACGTTTCAGGACGACGACCGGCCCGCCGGCGCGATCGTGTTCAGCACCGAGTTCGCGGACTGCAGGCGCCTGGCGACCTGGGTCATGCGGATCGGCGAGCACGCCCGGGTGCTTGACCCCGGCGCACTGGACGACGAGGTGCGACGCCGCGTCGCGCTGCTGCACGAGCGTCACCGCCAGCCGACGTTCGAGCATGCCGAAGCGGTGTCAGAACGCGAGCCCGAGCAGCTGCAGCTCGGCGGCGACGAGCCGCAGACCGGCGACCCGGTGCTCAGGCCCGAACGACTCGCGCGGCTCAGCGCGCTGGCCAGCATCCTGATCGCCGCCGGCCGCGCAGGGCAGACCCCGGCGGTCGACGACCTGACCGAACAGATGCAGGTCAGCGAGCAGGAGCTCCGCGAAGACCTCGACGTCCTGAACGTCGTGAACTTCGGCGGCGGCTCCTACGTGCTGTACGCCGAGGTGACCGCTGACGGCCGCGTCGAGGTCGACGTCGACGCGTACGCCGACGCGTTCGAACGCCCGGCGCGGCTGCTGCCCGTCGAAGCCAGGGCGCTGGTCGCCGCGCTGGACCTCGTCGGAGACCACGTCGACGCCAACGGGTCACTGAGCAGCGCCCGCGCGAAGATCGTCGAGGCGATCGGACTGCAGCCCGGCAGCCTCCTGCAGGTGACGTCAGGCAGCGGAGACGACTCACAGATCGCCAGGGTCGCGTCGGAGGCGATCACAGCCCAGCGCCTGCTCGAGCTGGACTACTACAAGGCAGACGACGACGTGTTCACGACCCGGACCGTCGAGCCGTACGCGCTCGTCAACGGCAGGCAGGGCTGGTACGTCGCCTGCTTTGACCCGGCACGCGACGACGTGCGCCACTTCCGGATGGACCGCATCCGGACCGCAACGGTCACCGACACGGCGTTCAAACCACGACCGGCAGTTGATCCCGCAGCCAACCTCGACGGCTGGCTGCGGACCGGTGAGGTGACCGCATCACGGGTCGCCCGCGTCTGGATCGCGCCCGAGCGCGCAGCATGGGCTCGCGAGGACCGCCGCGTCACCGCCGAGCTCGCCGACGGCGCGGTCCTCGTCGAGGTCGCGTTCAGCAGCCTCGGCTACCTCGTCCGCGACGTCGTCGCCGAAGGCGGCGACGCCGTCGTCGTCGACCCGCCAGACGCCCGCAGCGCGGTCCGCTCCGCAGCGCAGCAGCTGCACAACACGCACAAGCAGACCAAGCGCCGTCGCGTAGCGAAGAAGCCGCCGGCCACGCGCTGACCAGCAGCGGCAGCCGACACCACTCGGCCACCGCAGAACGCAGGGCGCCCACAACGGCGCCCTGCCCGACCTCTCAGTGACAGGAGGACCGATGTCACAGCACACGACGCCGCGGCGCCCAGTGCCCGCGACGATCGCCGACGCGCTCGAGCAGCTGATGCTCGACGACGAAGACCAAGCGCGCGAACTGCAGGACCTCGCGCCCGAGGAACGCCTCGACGACTACACGCCCGCCGACGCACTGCCCGCCCACAAGCGGCCGTGCTGAACGCGGCGATCCCGTCATCACCGAAACGCGGCCGCGACGGCCAGAAGCCGACCGCAGCCACCTCAACCTTGACCCGGAAGGGCACACATGCACCTGCTCACACCCACCAGCTACGACATCCACCGCGAAGCGGTCACCGCAATGCGCGCCGAAGCGCAGCAGATCATCACCACGCGCCTTGACCAGGGCTTCACGCTCGCCGAGGCGCTTCGCAGCGCCCGCCGGCCGCTGCGCGCCGCCGGCCGCGCCCGCGTGCTCGCCGACGTCACCCGCTTGCAGGACGCCACGTGGACCGGCTGAACCGCGCCGCCGTGGCGCCACGCCGCCCGCACGCCGCGACCCCGCTCACAGCGAGCACCAGAGGAGCACGATGACCACCTCACACGCTGCCGCACCCCGCCCAAGCGACGGGCGCCCGAACGTCTTCGCGATGACACCGACCGCCGTCAGCATCCAGGACGGCGCATGGCAGATCACGCACCGCGGCGTCATCGTCGGGCGTCTGCCGACAATCCACGGCGACCGGCTGGCGTTCCGGGCCCTGGAGACCGCGTGCGAGCGCGTGGTCGCGATCGAGCTCGCGCGCAGCGACGAACGCGCCCGCCAGACCGCCACCGCCATGGGACAGCACGGCGACCGCGTCACCCGGCTGATCGTCCAGCGCCGCCGCATCAACATCAGGGTCCTCGCCCGCCGGGCGCTGAACACGATCGACGCACACGAGCTCGTCGCCCTCGCCGACGCCGCCCGCGCCAGCGACGACCAGGCGGTGACCGCACAGCTGCGCAAGATGACCGGCGGCGCACTGCGCCGCCAGCAGACGATCAGCGCGATGGCGTCCAAGACACTCGAGCTGCTCGGGCCCGACGCGATCCGCGACGCCCTGACCAACCGCGCGGAACGACGCGCACACCAGCACGCCGCAGCGCCCCCGGCACTCGCAGCCTGACCGAGAAAGCCGGGCGCAGCGCACCCGCGCTGCCACACACCCACGCGACCGACGCGCCGCCTTGCGGGCGCCGCGTCGTCGGTTCCACGTCCGAAAGGAACCAGATGGCGATCGCCACCAACCACCAGCTGACCGAGGCCAGGACCGACGTGCTCTGCGCCGTCGCCGAAGCCGCCGCCGGCCGCCGCGACGCCGCGCTGCGCGACATCGCCGCGTGCTGCCCCACGGTCTCAGACCTCGCGCCGGTGCTGCGAGCACTGCGCCGCGACGGCCTCGTATCGCTGAACGCCGACGCCGTTGGACTGACCGGCCGCGGCGTCACCGTCTGCCGGCACCTCTGATCGCCGGCGAGCCTCGCGCTCGCCTGAGCTGACCAGAGCGACCTGACGCTCCCGCCGCGCGCCGCGCGCACGGCCACACAGCAGTTCCCCGGCCGGCCGCTCCCAGCGGCCCGCTTTGCCCTGCCCCGATCCGGGGCCCGAACACACCTGGCGCGACACGCCGCCAGGCCACCAACAGGAGACACACGATGACCACGCAACAGCACACCGCGACGATCAGGATCGACGCGAGCACCGACATCATCGCCAGGCCCGCGCAGCAGGGCTGGCAGGTGCTCGCCGTCGAAGACGGGCGCGAACGCCCGCTCGGACAGTCCACGGTTCTCGGTGCCCGCCGCGCGATCCACGAGGTCCTGCAGCAGCGCGACCGCGCCGCCACGCGCCGGCCGGCCGGCCGCAGCCGCTCACAGTTCCCCGACACGCGCGCCGCCACCGCGCGGAGGCGTGCCGCGGTCACCCCGCTCGCGGCACCCGCGACGGGACCCGATGACCAGGCGGCCGCCTGGGCCGCTCTCAGGCGCACCGTCGCGCAGTCCGGCCAGGCCAGCGTGCAGGCGACCCGGCCGGCGCCGTCGAGGAAGCGAGCCGGCCAGTCCCGACGGGCTCCCGCCACGGCGCAGGCGCCGCCACCGGCAGCGACGCCCGGCGCCGCCGCAACACCACCGCCCGCCCCGGCCGCACCGACGCCGACACCCGCGCGCGCTGCGTCCGCCGCGGTGACGGCGAGACCGGCCTGGGGCGTCCATGTGACGCTCGAGCAGCTCAGCGACGACAGCACCGTGTCGGCCACCGGAACGGCGGTCGGCGCGATCTCCCCGGCGCTCAGCGGTGCACTGCGCGACGCGCTCGGCGACCGAACCGCCGGTCGCGTCCGCAAGGCGCTCCGTCGCCACGGCCTGATCAACAGGCCGACGGTGTTCGAGCACGAGCTGACAACCCGCGGACGCACCCAGCGCCTGCGCATCCACATCACCCCGCTGGACGCCACGGTCAGCGGCGACCTGGCCGCCGCGATCGTCGACCGCACCAGTGGCCTGCCCGTCCGCCGCGACCTCGAACTGCTCGGCGCCTGACAGCAACCGCAGCGTCCGCCCGCAGCAGGACGCCGCCGTCATCGCGAGGTCAACCGCCTCGCCACAGCCGGGCCGCCGACGACGCCCCCCGAACCCACCATCCCCGCGCGGCGGCGCCCCCACACCAGCGGGCCGCGCCGCCGCGCGCTCACAAGGAGCAACACCATGACCAACCCGACCTCCCGCACGCTCGCCGGAATCGACATCAGCGTGCTCGACAGATCGACCGTCACCGTCGACACGTTGCACGCGGACGCCGCAGAGCATCCCGTCACGGTCACCGAGCAGACGCTCGGCGAGCTGTACGTCGCGGCGGCCGCGGCCGCGGCAGAACGGCTGCGCACCGGGCTCGCCGAGCACGACGTCGAGGACGTCCTCGCCCGCGGCAGCGCCGCGTTCGTGAACGCCGCAGCGGTCCTGCGCTGCCTGACCGACACGCTCGGCGCGGCCGAGCCCGCCGTCCGCGAGCGCCGGCGGCAGCTCGCCGCCGACCTCACGACAGAAGCCGGAGCGCTCGCGCTCGCCGCCGACCAGATGGCAGCCGGACGATCCAGCAAGAACGGAGGACACCATGACTGACCTGATCGCCACCGTCGTGCTCGTCGAGGAGGACGACGCCACGAGGACGTTCATCGCCGACAACCTGACCGCAGACGGCTTCGCGGTGCATCCGACCGACGATCCCCGTGAGGCGCTCGCGCTGTGCGCCCGCACCGCGCCCGACGCCGCGCTGGTCGGCGTGAACGCCGGCAGCGGCCGCGCGTTCGCGCGGGCCGTGCGTGCTCGCGAGCGCGACGACGTCGACGACCGGCTGCCGCTGATCCTGCTCGGCGCGCGGCGCGACGAGCTCGACGTCGTGCGCTGCTTGGAGGCGGGCGCCGACGACCACCTCGCCAAGCCGTTCAGCTACCCGGAGTTGCGCGCACGGCTGCAGGCGCTGCTGCGCCGCTCGGAGATGGCCGTCCGCGCGCGGCCAGTGCGGCGCATCGGAGCGCTGCAGATCAACGAGGCCGAGCGGCGCGTGACCGTCGGCGACGAGCTCGTCGAGCTGTCGTGCAAGGAGTTCGCGCTGCTGTGCACCCTGGCCGGCGATCCCACACGCGTGTTCACGAAGGAGGAGCTGCTGCGCTCGATCTGGGGCTACCGCGCCGGCAGCTCGACCCGCACCCTGGACTCGCACGCCTGCCGCCTGCGCCGCAAGCTCGGCGTGACGGGCGAGCGCTTCCTGATCAACGTCTGGGGCGTCGGCTTCCGGCTGATCGACGGGTCCGTCGCCGACCGGGCGAGCGCACCGCTCGACTGCCGATGAGCGCCGCACGAACCGGCAGGCTCGGTTCGCGGCGTCGCACGCTGCGGCGACTGGCGCCGGTCGTCATCGCGCTCGTGCGCACCCTCGAGCAGCAGCGCGGCGAGACCGTGACGCTGACCGTCACGGCGGCCGCGGCGACGGCGATCGCCCGGGCCACCGCTCGCCGCACGCAAACGATCGGCGACCTCGCGCTGCACCCGGCGCACGACGCCGTGCGAGCACCCGTAACGCTGCCGCGCACGACCGCGGAGCAGTGGCGCCGCGACGCGTGGCAGGCCGTCCGCGACGGACGGCTCGACGTCGCCGACGCCGAGCACCTCAGCGACCAGTTGCAGCGCCCGGGCGCCGCATGACCGCAACCGCGAACGGAGCACCAATGAACCCGGTCACAGCCCCGGTCACGGCCGTTGCGACGGCGGTCCCGGCCGCCGGACCCGCAGGGTCGCGCGCCCGCGCGACATGGCCGGCACGGCAACGGGCGCAGCCGCGCGAACCCGTCCTGGCGATCAAGCTGCGCACCCACACCGGCCGGCTCGTCGTGCGCGGCCTTCCGGCCGAGCGCCACCGGCGCCTGCACCTCGGCCTGCTGCACGCAGCCAGCGACGGCTACGTCGAGGTCGCCGCCGGCAGGCGCCTGGCGACCGGCAAGCTGGCGCTCGTCAGCAGGAAGGATCCGGGCACGTTCCTGCCGGGCGGCGCCGCCGGGCAGGCCCGTTGGCTGGAAGGGCTCATGGCCCTTGCCGACCAGCACGTCGCGCGGGGCAAGGAGGTCTGCGTCGCGCCGGCGGTCCGGCACGACCGCGCCGGCGTGAAGGCAGCCGTCAGCCACACCAACTGGCTGTGGCTCGACGTCGACGGGCAGGAGGGTCTGCCAGCGCTCAAACGACTGCTGCTGCGAAAGGCCCCGCACCTGGTCGTCGAGTCGGCTGGCTCAGGCGGCATGCACGCCTACTTCCGCCTCGACACGCCGCTGCACGCCGCCGGTGAACGCGACGTGGCGCTCGCGTGGCTGAGTGGCCGCGAGGATGACGTCATCGAGCGCGCGCACGAGCGGATCATCTACGCGCTCGGCTACCGCTGGGAGCAGGGCCGCCCGACCCCGACCGTCGCCGACCCGAAGTGCCGGGACCGATCCAGGGTGATGCGGCTCGCCGGGACGATCAACGGCAAGACCGGCGACCATGCCCGGATCGTCTGGGCGGACCTCGCGCTGCGCCCCTGGCCGCTGCGAGCCCTGGTCGGGGATCTTCCCGACCCGCCGAAACGACACGTCACCAGACGCCGCCCAGCGGTCAGCGGCACGCACCACGACGATCCGTACAAGCGGATCGCACCCGCCGACTACTTCCAGCGGCTCGCCGGCATCGACGTGCCCGACCACGGGCTCGTGTCGTGCCCCAGCCCGACGCACACCGACGACACGCCGAGCTGCCACGTCGGCACCCAGCCTGACGAAGGCTGGTACTGCCATGGATGTGAGGCTGCCGGAGCGATCTACGACCTCGCGTCCGTGCTGCTGGGCGGACCGACCGGCAACTGGCTGCGCGGCAAACAGTTCGGTGCCGCCCGCGACCTCGTCCGCGCAACGTTCGGAGAACCCTGATGCCGACCCGGCCCCGCGCCCGACCGCCGCCATGCCGAGCACCCGAACGACGCCCGCACGGCGCCCTGAACTTGTCACGTTCCAACCGGTCCGTGACGGACAATCCAAAGCCTCGAGCTGCAACGAAGAAACGAGCGTGACCCCATGGCCGCAAGCAACATCAACCGAGTGGTCCTGACCGGCAATCTGACCGCCGAGCCGGAGCTGCGCAACCTCCCGTCAGGCACCAGCGTCTGCAAGCTGCGGGTCGCCTGCAACACGCGTCGCAAGGGCGCCGGCGGCGAGTGGGAGGACAAGCCCAACTACTTCGACGTCACCGTCTGGGGCGCGCAGGGCGAGAACTGCGCCCGCTACCTCGCCAAGGGTCGTCCCGTCGCGATCGACGGGCGCCTGGAGTGGCGTGAGTGGCAGGACAAGGAGGGCAACAAGCGCCAGGCCGTCGAGATCGTCGCCGACGCCGTGCAGTTCCTCGGCGGCCGCGACGAGAGCTCGGGTGGCGGTGGGCAGTCAAACGGCTTCACCCCGCGCTCGGACGTCCCAGCCAACACCGACGACTTCCAGCCCACCACACCGCCCGCGGCCGCACGGACCCCCATCGACGACGACATCCCATTCTGATCCGATGAACCTCCACGGCCTCGAGCCAGGCGACGTCGTCGAGATCGATCACAAGGGCAGGCTGTTCTTCTGCCTCGTCGAGGCGATCGACGCACAGCAGCTGAAGGTCAAGCCGCTGGACCGCCACAACACCTGGCGGACCGCGACCGCCAAGGAAGTGATCGGGATCTGGCGCGCCAGCAAAGCCACGCGCGCACGCCGCACCCAACCCCACGCGAGCATCGACCCCGGCGACCGCGAGGACACAGCACTCGTCGCCTGACCTCGGGGCCGGCGATCCGGCCGCGCCGCGGCGACCTGGCACGCCACCACCGCGCGGCCCGGCACGCCACCGACGACGTCCCCGCCCGGCACCGGCCCGCGAGCGTGACGTCCGGCGACAGCGGGCGGCCGTTACGCGCGGGCACCCGCCGCCACCACCCTCAAACAGGAGCACCCCATGAACGACACCGACCCTCGCGGCCGTTACCGGGCGCTGGTCGCCGACCGCCGCGCGCGCGGCGACGTCCTCTTCGGCGACCGACACCTGACCGCCCCCACCGGCCAACTCGGGCGTGCGACGAGCGAGCTCGCCGACGCCCACGTCTACGTCGAGCTCGAACGGACCCGCATCCACCGCGACGGGCACATCACGGCCGGGAGGCTGCGCGCGTTTGACCGGCTGCTGGAGCACACCCGCCGTGTCGGCGAGCAGCTCGCCGCCGCCGCCCGCGACATCTGCGACCCGACCGTCAAGTTCGACGAGCTGCTGCAGGGACGGCGCGGCTACGGGCAGCGGAAGTTCGGCGACCTGTACCTGCGGCGCGACAACCTCCAGGAGGTCTTGGAGGAGCTCGCAGATGCCGCGATTTTCGTCGGGCTTCAGGCCGACCGGCTGCGCTACCGCGGCATCTACGAAGACGATATCCAGAGCGTCCTCGTCGCAGTCGAAAGCACCATCAGCGACCTCGCCGGTGACGTCATGCGCCTGCAGACCGTGATCGCCGACACGCGTGCGAGCAGTCGCATCGGGGCGCCTGGCTACGCCGGCCGGCGGGCACCCGGCGGGGGCGCACTGGCTGCTGATCGAAGCGCGGACGCTCGACGCATGCGAGCGCGCTGAGCTGTGGCTCGCGGACCTCGGCGGCCGACCCGACGACGCGTGGGAGCACGGCTGGCACGAAGGGAACCGACCGCCGCTGACCGATGCGGCTGTGCTCTACCCGCAGCCGCCCGAGCCGCAGAACACGACGCCGCGCAAGTGCGAGAAGCGCTGGCGCAGCCGAGGCCAGCCACTCGCGTTCGGCTGACGCCGCACGCCACCAGCGCGCGCGCACCCCGACACCGAACCTCAAGAAGGGAGATCGCCACGATGCCGAAGTTCACAGTCCGATCCGACGACGACGACGAGCACTTCGTCTGCGTTCGCGGTGAGCCGGCCGGCCCCGCATTTCCGACACGGGCAGCCGCAGAACGGCTCGTTACGACACTGAACACGCCGCGGCGCCTGATGCTCGTCGTGCAGCGCAGCACCTTCACGAAAGGCTGCTGGGACACGTACATCAAGGTGTTCACCGACGAGCAGGCCTACCCCGACGTCTACCGCGACGGCCCCGCCCGCAGCGCCGAGGACCTGCTCAACGCGTGGTGGGAATCCCAGGACGCCGCCAGCTACACGCGGTCGCGCGCGACCGTGACCGTGTACGACATCACCGCCCGGCGGTGGGACGTCCTCGCTGCTGATGACCCACGCCGCGTCTGCGACCCGGCGACGCAGGCGCCCGCCGACCCGACGCTGCAGCTGAGCTTCGCGCCGGCGGACATCCGCAGTCGTGCCCGCGCCGGCGGCCGCGAGGACACCGGCGCCGACCTCATCGACGAGTCGCTCATCACCGCAGCGCGCGTGCTGCTGGCCCGCGACCGCGGGCTGTGGGAGATGCTCGGGCGGTTCGACGACGAGATCCTGCGGCTTGCTGCACGCGTGCAGCAAGCCGGCAGCGTGGCCCAGGCACCGTGACCAGCGCCATCGCGCGACGCCGCGGCACCGACCGGCTGCTGATCGACGTCGTCGACGAGGTCCTCGTCGCCGCCACCGGACACGGCGATGGCTGACGCGACGCGGTACGCGATCGTCGCCGTCGCCACGTACGACGTGCGGTGCACATGGGTGGAGATCTGGCGCACCGAGGGGCGCACCGACGCGATCGAGCTCGCGCAGAACCTCCTCGACGGCGGGTACGCGCGCGCGGCCGTCGTCCAAGGCCGCGGAACCCCAGCCGCGCCAACGCCGCCCGGCGAAACACAGATCTACCAGGGCATCTCGGGCGGCTACCGCGCTGACGCGTTTTTCCCCCTCGTATCACGAGAACGCATCGACGAGCGGCCCCGGCTGCAGGGCGAATGGCGGCCGGTGTGGGCAGCGGTTCCGCGCGACCACCCCGCCCGCGCGGCCGACATCTACGACCAGGTCACCTGGCGGCGCAGCTACGGGCAGTTCCTGCACGCCCTACGGCAGATGCGGACCGCCGGCCTGCTGACCTCGCCCGCACGCGGCCAGTACCAACGCGTCCGGCGACAGCCGACAGCAGCCGTGTCCCATGACCGTTGAGTTCGCAATCGCCGGAGCAACCGACCCGCCGGCAGCATCCTGGCCATGCCGCTGGCGCTGCCCGCGACGCTGCTGCTCATCGCGCTCACCGAAGGTGCCCACGCACTCGACCGAACACTGCGCGCCGCATGAGCCACCACCCGACACGAGGACCGACATGGACCACAACGAACAGACGTCCGAACCGAACGCGGACGGGCCAGGAGCGCAAGCCGCGCGAGCCAGGGCGCCACGCTCCGAGTGCTGGATCTACCTCAGCGAGCGGCTACCGGCACCGCTGTCAGGCAAGTACCGCGTGACCGCAGCGGCGCCGGACGTCGTCGACATGCTCGCAACAGCCCGCAGCTCCGACACGCTCGCGCCGGTTCACGTGATGCTGGACCTGGGACGCGAGGCGGACGTATGGATCAACCCGGCGCACGTCGTCGCGGTGATGCCGATGAAGGGCCCATGAAGGCAGTCAGTCCCGCCTATCGGACGATCGCGGCGGACCCGCCGTGGCCGATCCGGTGGGTGCCGGGACGCGGCGGGCGGCGACGCAACAAGGTCGCGCTGCCCTACGACACGATGTCGGTCGAGGCGATCGCCGCTCTGCCGGTGGCCGCCATGGCCGCGGACGACGCCGCGCTGTTTCTGTGGGTTCCGGCGAAGTTCAACCGCGAGGGCGCAGGCGTCTTGGTCGCGCGCGCGTGGGGGTTCGAGCCGTCCAGCGAGATCGTCTGGGACAAGATCGGCTACGGCCTGGGCGACTTCCCACGGATGGGCCACGAGATCCTGCTCGTCTGCCGCCGCGGGACCGTCGCGTTCGCACTCACCGACGTCCACTCGGTGCAGCGCTGGCCGCGCGCCTACAACGGCAACGGCGGCCGTGTCCACTCCGCCAAGCCCGACGGCGCATTGGACCTGATCGAGGCAGCGTTGCCAGCCCCCGAATGGCAGCCGCGGCTTGAGATCTTCGCCCGCCGTGCCCGCTTCGGCTGGGACTACGCCGGAGACCAATCGCTCGGAACAGCGCAGATCGCAGGCCTCCGAGACACCGCGTCACGGCCGTGACACTCGAAGGCTGACCCGGCCGGACGCCGGGCCCGCGAAGCCTGTCACCGACCGGCACGCGGCGGACCTCAACAGCGGTGACCGGGCCGCGCCCCCGCGCGGCCACAGACAACACCTCTCACGCGGCCCCGACCAACCCGGGCCGTCTTCATGAAGGAGCAACACATGGGCGATCGCGCCTACACAACCCTGCTCGCATGGCCGTACCCCGGCCGCGAGCACCTCCCGGCCGACGTCGTCGACGCGCTCCAGCGCGACGACCTGATGCCGGAATCCGACCTGCCCGACCATGACGAGGATTGCTTCGGCGACGGCAGCTACGTACTGACCGGCGACGCCGAGAGCGGCCTGATCTTGAAGATCGTCGACTGCGAAGCCAACTACGGCACGTGCGCGTTCGCTGAGCTGACCGGCCTGTTGACGGCGGCCGGCGTGTCGGTCTGGGCATCGAACGAAGCGGGCGGCGACTACGGCGCCAGCTGGGAGTACCACGCCGGCGCACCGCAGACGGCCGCGTCGGGCGGCCGGATGGACCGCGGCGAGCTCGTGGTCGCCGCCAGCGACCTGCTGTCGGGTGACGAGACATGTCTGGACCGGGTCAGCGACAGCGATCTCGCCGAACGGACCAGGCGGCTGCTTGCCCTGCCCGACGCGATCCCCGCGGCCGTGAAGGCGGCGGGCCTGTGACCTCCGGCTCGACGACGGGAGCAGACGCGATCACCCCCAACGTCAACGGGGGCGACGACACGGCAGACGTGGCGCGCCCGGCCGGTGGGCTGCCGGACGGCTGGTTCGCCGCCGCGAGCAGCAGCACCGGCCGGGTGCTGTCGGGCTGGGAGCGCGTCGGCGACGACGAGCTGATCATGCAGGCCAAGCAGACCGCCGCCTACGCGCAGCTGGCGCGGGCGTTCGCGCGCTGGCAGGGCCTCGCGCGCAAGCTGACCGTCGCGACGCTGCGGCGGATGGTCAAGGGCCAGCCGATCGACCCCAACGACCCCGTCACCTGGCTGAGCGACATCTCGCACGCCACCGCGGTGCTGCGCCGGCACGCCATCACCGGCGTCGACCCTTACAAGCTGACCGCCGACGCGCGCCAGGCGCTCGCCGACGGCC
This sequence comes from Solirubrobacterales bacterium, assembly GCA_038255395.1. GTDB lineage: Bacteria > Actinomycetota > Thermoleophilia > Solirubrobacterales > Solirubrobacteraceae > CADCVQ01. The sequence continues at coordinate 10,964 of JBBSLI010000003.1, read as the reverse complement.
AACGCGACGCCGACCACCAGGCCGGCCTGGACTGGGGCACCCTGCACCCCGACCCGAAGACCGTCGACGCGCTGGTCCGCGCAGCCAACACGACAGGGCTGGCGATCGACCTTCGCCACCCGCAGGTGTGGAAGTGGCCGGAGGATCAGCGTCGGGTCCTCGCCGACCGGGTCGGCGTCGACCCGGATGAGGCCGACGACCTGTCGCGCTGGACGCTCGCCAACCCCGACCGCTTTGACACGGGGCAGCTGCGGTGCTGGCGGATCGGGTCGCGCAGCTGGCTCGCGCTGGCGGGCGAGCAGATCGCCGACGTCGAACAGGTCGCCCGGCCGGTCGGCCTGTTCGTCAGCCCGCACCCCGCGGGCGGGTGGGTGCTGACGCCGTGCGTGTCGCTGGACATGATCCGCCTGACGGCGGCGCTGGGCGGCAGCATCGGCCGCGACCTCAAGACGGTCACCGTCCCGTTGACCGCCGGCGCGGAGCTGCTGGCCCGGATGAACACCAACGTCCTGCACGCCGGCGAGATCTCGATGGTCGAGCTGTCGACGAAGATCATGGAGGCACTGGAGCCGATCTTCGGCCAGCGCGTCCCCGTCTCGTTGTCGGCGGACAAGCGTGACCGGTGGGGGCGGCTGCGCGCGACGCGGTGGGCCAGCCTCGACGAGGCGTCACGTTCGGCGGTCGGCGCGGTGCAGCTGGATGTCATGACGACGACGGTCAAGGGCTTTGCGGTCAAGCGGGTCGGCAACGCCCGCCCGCAGCACCGCGACACCCCCGACAGCGCGTCGGCGGCGATGGAGCTCGGTGAGGCCGTCAACTGCGCGATCGAACGCGGCCTGCCGCTGCTGCTGTCCAGCGAAGCCGCCGGCCTGCTGGACGGCACGATCCGCGTCGGCCGGATGAGAGGCCGGCCGGGCATGATCACGATCACAAGCTCCGACGGCCTGGAAGCCAAGACGCACGCCCTCAGCGTCGAACAGGCCGTCGGCCGCCTGCGCGTCCTGCGCGACAGCGCCACGACCGACGAGGTGATCCTCGACGCCGGCGCCAAGCAGGTTCTGCGGATGTTCCTCGCCAAACCGTTGTCCGACGACCCGGTACTGCTCGGCCGTCAGCGCGAGGTCGCCGCGGTCATGGCCGTCGGATCGGGCGTCAACGCCGCGCAAACCGGCTCGGGGAAGACCGTGATGACGTGCCGGGGCGCGATCTACCAGCGAGCCGTGACGATCCCCGGGTTCCGCGGGATGCTCGTCGGCGAGGGCCGGCTGCTCGGGCAGTGGCTGGACGCGATGCGGGCCGGTGCTCCGGCGCGGGGGATGCCGCCGCTGGTCCCGAACGTCCGGTTTCTGCGTGTCGACGAGCGCACGTCGATCGCCGGGCAGATCCGTGCGTTTCATCGCGCCTGCGGCGATGAGCCCGGTGTCGTGCTGGTCGCCGACAGCATCCTGGACCGGTTCCCCGGCGACCTGAAGGTGATCGACTGGCATCTGCTCGTCGCCGACGAAGCCGACCGCTACGTCAACACCCAGACCGAGGCGCACCAGGCGTTGCGGACCGTCCGGATGAACGCGGTCGCCGACTGCTGGCTGCTGACCGCGACACCCAGAGGGAAGTCCAGCGAGCACCTGGATGTGCTCGTCGGCCTCGCCGTCGGCGACGAGGGCATGATCGCCGAGCGGCTGAACGTCCGTGAGGGCGGCGACCTCATGAACGAGGTCAACGCGCACCGCGTCCGGCTGAACTACGGGCCGCATCTCGTCCGCGTGACCCGCGCCGACATGCAGGCCTGGATGCCCACGGTGCGGCCCGCCGAACCGATCGTCGTCGAAGCCGACGGCGCGCTGCAGGACCTGCTGGACGCGATCCGCGACGGCGGACAGGACGCCTACCGCCAGCTGCTGCGCGTCCTCGCGCAGCTCAAGACGCTGGAGAAGGGCAGCGACCTGCACAAGCAGGCGCTCGTCGAGGTGTCGCGCTGTCAGGGCGTCGTATTGGGCAACGTCGGCGTGTATGTGGATGCGTCGGTGGATCCGAGCTCGTTGAAGCATTCCAAGGCCGCGCTCGCGCAGGCGCTCGTCCGCCACGGTCTCGTCGACGCGGCCGCGCGTGGCGGAGGCGACGGCCAGCCGACCCTCAGAGGGATCGTCGCGCAGGCCGTCGCGGGGATCGTCGCCGACGAACAGGTCCTGGTGTTCGCCGACCGCGTCCGCTGCCTGCACCAGCTCGCCGGCACGCTGAACGACCGCCACCACATCGAGACGCACGTCGCCGACGGCAGCCTCAAGCCCGCCGACTTCGAGACGCTCAAACGCAGGTTCGTCGCCGGCGAGTTCCCGGTCCTCTGTCTGAGCAAGGTCGGCCAGCAAGGACATGACCTGCAGAACGCCAGCACCCTGGTTCAGCTGGACTTGCCGTGGACGCCGACGGGGCTTGAGCAGCGCGTCGGCCGGTCCGCCAGGCCCGGCAACACGCGCGGGTATGTGCAGACGTTCATCCCGTACATCAAGGGCGGCGGCGTCGAGCACATCGTGAAGATCCTCGCCGGCCGCGGCGGCGAGCATCACCTGCTGCTCGACAGCTACGAAGGCGTCGCCGCCAGCCAATCAACCGTGGCAACGCAGCTCGGCGCGATCACGACGCAGGTCGCCGACAGCAAGCAGGACGCCGGCTACGCCGGCACTGCCGCCCGCCTCCGGGTCGCAGCCGCCGTGTTCGGCGCCTGATCGCCCCCTCGGGGCCCACCTGACATCCGAACCGAATCCTCACGAACGGAGAAGAACGCATGGACCCATCAGCCAACCAGGCTGAGCAGCTGACGCTCGCCCGCTCGATCATCGCCGCCCTGGACAACCCCGACGCGTGGGCGGTCGTCGAGCACGACGACGGCTGCTACTACCTCGAGCGCGGCCGCGACCGCCTCGGCCCCTACAGCCGCCAGGACGCCCTCGACGACGCCGCCACCCGAAACGACGACGACACGATCACCGCTGACGCCGACCGCCTCGCCGAGCTCGTCGTCGCGCTGCACGACTGGCGCGCCGGCTTCACCGTCCAAGGCGAGGTGGAGGCCGAGAGGACGGACATCCACGAGCTGCTATGCGCCGTCCGCGAGCACCCGGACTTCGTGTTCGGGGCGGTGTTCACGCGCAACGACTTCGACGACCCCGACACAGGCGAGGCACGGGAGATCCCCGAAAGCTTCAACGCCAAGGTGGCCGAGGAGACGCTCGTCGAGCGCGGGAACGCGCTCATCGACGACGCCGGGGTGCCGTCCGGTCAGAAGGACTGAGCGATGGCCAACTACTACGCGACCGCCAGGTCGAACTACTTCTCGGTGACCGACGAACCGCGGTTTCTCGAGGACATGCAGACGCTCCCCGATGTGAGCGTGCACACCCGCGAACCGGAGGGCGAGCAGCCGCGCCGGTTCTGCCTGCTCGCCGACCAGGGAGACGGCGGCGGCTGGCCGTGCTACCGCGAGACGGCAGACGGCGAGGGCGAGGACATCGACATCGCCGATCTCGTCAGCGGCCACCTCGCCGCGGGCGAGGTCGCGATCTTCATGGAGGCCGGTGCTGAGAAGTACCGGTACGTCAGTGGTCACGCGATCGCGATCAACGCCGCCGGCGACACCTGCCAGGTCGGCTTGAGCGACATCTACGAGCTCGCCGCGCAACTCGGCGACAGCGTCACCCCGGCCGAGTACTAGGAGACCGCGTATGCCCACCAGCACAGACCCAGCGGCGTCGCGGCTTCCGGCGCTCCCGACCGTCGATGTCTACCACGGCGCCGACGGCGTCCCCGTCGTGGACATCGACACGGCGGCCAGCGGTCCCGACGGCCACGGGGCCGCAGACGTGCCGTACCTGCGCGTCGCGATCAACGACGACTACGTCCACGAGCACAACCCCGCCGAGCCGTTGCGCGGCAGCCGCGACGCCCTCGACCTCGACAGCGAAACAGGACCCTACGACGAGCACCACCACACGCACTGCGAGACCGACGTCGCGGACGCCCTGCAGATCGCAGCGTGCATCGGTATGGACCCGCTCGTCGACCCCGACCGCTACCCCGACCTGCAGCAGCGCGGCCTGATCCGCGTGCAGGTCGGCCCCGGCACGCACAAGCACGCCGCCGCGACCGCCGCCGGGCACGAGATCCTGCGGCGCGCGCTGCCGAACCTGGGCCGCGGCCACCCGGAGCTCTGAGAACCCCGCACCGCACAGTGGGCTGCGGCCCGCCCCGACACCGCGCCCGACCGGCGCTCAGCAGAACCCTCACCAGCGCGCCCAACCGCGGCCACATGCACGCCGTCGCCGCTCACCAGCTGGTGAGCGGGCCGCGCGCCCCAGGCGCGACAGCACCCCAACCTGAAGGAGCACACGCATGGCAAGCGCACTGACCGCCGGCCTGGACCAGATCGACGAGGTCGCCGCCGAAGGCGACCTCGACACCCAGCGGCTGCAAGACATCGACCTTGACCTCGACGCCGTCGCCGACCCGATCACGTTGCCCGACGGCAAGGTGATCTACCCGCCGTTGATGCACGGCGAGCCCGTCCACGAGCTCGCCTGCTCGCTGATGGACATGCAGCACCCGGAACGCTCCCGGTTTCTCAGGTTGGTAGGACCCCCTGGCGTCGGGAAGAGTCAGGTGGCGAGAAGCGTCGCCTACACGCTGTGGACGCGCCGCGGCCACGCGGTCATCGAGCGGCACGGGCAGCCGTTCTACGGGTTCGTCGAGATGCAGCCCGGCCCATCCAGCGACGAGTTCTTCTTTCGCTACGACTACGTGCCGGCGGAGAGTGGCGGCGACATCCGGTTGGTCGATTCGAGCTTCGTCGAGGCGATGCGCAACGGCTGGGTGGTGATGATCGACGAGGCGAACACCGCCCGCGACGTCGCGCTGCTGTCCGTGAACTCCGTTCTCGACGGGCGACTGACGATCCACCTGCCGGCGACGGGCGAGACGGTCCGGGCGCAGCCCGGGTTCGCGGTGATCCTGGCGTACAACCCGGGGCTCGTCGGCGCGACCGACATCCCGGACGCCTGGCGGTCCAGGTTCCCCGCGACGCTGGAGGTCACGACGAACTGGGCGGCGCTCGTGAAGCTCGGCGCGCCGGAGCCGCTCGTCCGGGCCGCCAAGCTGCTCGACGCGCGGCGGTTCGCCGACGACGGCCTCGTCTGGACGCCGCAGTTCCGGGACATCGAGGCCCTGACGGACATGATGCGCCGGGTCGGCGAACGCGCGGCGATCGCATTCTTCATGAGCAACATCGCCGAGCAGGTCGCCGCCGGGCAGGTCCAGCCTGCCGAGGCGTCGGCGACGACCCGGATGCTCGACGAGGCCGGGTACGCACACCTGAAGGTCCCGGCGACCAGCCGGATCGCGAACCTCGACGGATATCCGCGGGCGGTGACGGGATGACCGACGCGCTGAAGGGCGTCTTCGCGCGGCAGGTCGCCAGGGCGTCTGCGCAACGCGGCCGCCAGGACCCCGTCTACCAGGTGCTGTCTGACCACTACAGCCGGATGCTGCAGAAGCTCTACCCGGTGTGGGTGCTGATCGGCCCGGGGCTCGCGGACCCGGCGCACATCGAGATTCACAGCCGGACGGTGATGCTGGACTCCGACCGGCTGCTTGGCGACCGCCAGACGATCAGCACCGGGGTGCTGGATCCGTGGCGGATCCTCGTCAGCATCGGCGCCGCGCTGCACGAGGTCTTCCACGCCGCCCACACCAAACCATGGATCGTCGAAGCCGACGTCCTGCAGGCCGATGATCCCGACCCCGTGATCCGCCGGCTCGTCGCGGATCGCCGGCTGCTCGAGGAGCCGCGGATGGAAGCGCACGGTGTCCGCGACTACCCGCCCGCGACCGCGCGCGGCCGGTTTGTCCGCAAGGCCGTCAGGGCGGCCGTCAGCGACGTGATCGCCCCCGCATTCACGGCGGAGATCGCGATCACCGCGATGAGCGGGCAGCCCGTCACCCGCGACCTGTGCGGCACCTCGATGACGTACCTGCACGCCCGCACGCACTGCGGGACCGTCGACCCAGCCGTGCTCGCGCCGCTGCAGGCGATCTGGACGCAGGTGCTCGGCACGGCGGACGTCGCGGCGCTGGATGACCTGTATGCCCGGCTGGTCTGGGTCGACGATGGCGACCTCGCCGGGCTGGACCGGTTCGCCCGCGAGTACCGCGCGATCATCGGGCCGCCGCCCACGCCACCGCCTCACAGCAGCGACAAGGCAGACCGAGGAACTGGGGCATACGGAGGCGGGGACGTGATCGGCGGTGACGTCGAAGCGGGCGCCAGCGGCGAACCCGGCGACGGGACCGCGAGCTCGAGCGGGGAACATGGGGGAGAAGGTGGCACCCCGACGGCCGGGTCGCTGCGCGACGCAATGGAGCAGGCGATCGCGGCGGGACGCCAGAGCGAGCTGCAGCAGTTCAACGAGGACATCAACCTGCAGGACCTCGTCGCCAAAGAGTCTGGGCAGAGCGCGGACAGCGAGCCGCTCGGACTGGGCACCGGAACCGGGATGCCGACGGGCCGGATGCCCGACCGGGGCGTCAACCGGCCGCCGTGCGCGGATGAGGTGCAGCAGGCCGTCAAGTACGCAAACCGGCTCGCGAACGCGCGCGCGGCCGGCTTCAAGCAGATCGACAAGCGCACCCCGGGCGGCCGGTTCAACGCCCGCGGGTACGTCCGCGCGCGCGCGCAGCGCCGCCAGGGCGCCCCAGTGACCAGCCAGCCGTGGAACATCCGCCGGGAGATCCGAGCCCCGTTGGAGGAGCCGCACGTCGGACTGATCATCGACACGTCGGGGTCGATGAGCATCCACGAGTACGCGCTGGGCCCGATCGCCTGGATTCTCACGACCGGCCTGCACCGTTTCGGCGGCAAGGTCGCGATCAGCCTGTTCGGCAACGGCTGCGAACTGCTCACCGACGGCTCCAAGGCGTTGGCCCAGGTGCCGGGGATCCGGACCGGGGGAGGGACCGCGTTCGCCGGCGACGCCGTCGAGCTCGTCTGCGAGCACCTCGACATGGAGAACCCGCGGCGCCCCAGATTCCTCTACCTGCTCAGCGACGGCGGATGGACAGATACACGCAACGGCGTCGACAAGATCCGGTGGCTGCGCGAGCATGGGGTCCCGACGATCCATCTGAGCATCGGCGCGCAGCCGCCGCTGTCGGTCGAAGCCGACCGGATCTGCGTGATGGACGACCCCGCGACCGCGATGGACGTCATCGCCGACGACACCGTCGAAGCGCTGAAACGACCGCTGCCGCGGGCGCCCGTCCACGCATGACCGGGCGCGTCCAGCGCGCGCCCGACCTCACCTCAACCTCTCAAGGAGCACACATGGCGAAGAACATGACCGGCCGTACGACCACGGCCAAGCAGGACACCGCCGCCAGTAAGCCGGCGGCGCGCAAGCCGACCGCGCGGACCGCCAGGCCACAGCGCAGCAAGCCGCAGGAGACTGCAGGCCCCGGCCTGTTTGACATCACCGACTGCGCCGAACGGACCGTCGACGGTGCCGTCGAACGCGTCCCGTTGGACGAGATCACGCTGGCCGTCAACCCGCGCAAGGACATGGATCCCGCCGGTCTGGCCAGGCTCGCCGGCCTGCTGATGAAGCACGGCCAGTTCGTGCCGGCGATCGGCCGCCGGACCGCCGACACGGTGCTGCTGTACGCCGGGCAACGGCGGCTGCGCGCCGCGCAGCTGTCCCGGGAGCTGGCCGGCACGGACGGGTTCGAGGGGCTGCGGCCGGTCACCGGGCTGCTCGTGCTGCTGCTGGACTACGAGCCGACCGAACGCGACATCAGGCGCATCCAGGCCGCTGAGAACAACGCCCGCGAGAGCTTGGGGATGGCCGACCAGCAAGCCCAGTTTGAGGACTGCTGGAAAGACCGCGCCGGAGCCCCCGACGACGAACGGATGGCACTGGTCTGCGACGACCTCGGCATCACCCCGAAGAAGGGCCACAACCTGCGGCGCTGCATGACGCTCCCCGAGCCGATCCGCGCCCGGGTCGCCGAACGTCCGACCGGTGCGGAGCTGTCGATCGGGATGGCCAACCAGCTCGCCGAGATGCACGAGATCAGCCCGGCCCTGGTGCAGAGCGTCGCCGACCGGGTCAGCAGCCCGGAGCTGCATGGCCAAGCGCTACGTGACATCGGCGGGTTCGTCCACAAGACCGTCGTCGAGGACCCCGCGGTGTACGCCGTCCGGATCGACGACGGCGCGCTGCTGGACGCCCACGACGAGATCGAACGCGCCCGCGCGCACCTGACCGACAAGGACACCACGACCCTCGAGGCGGTGTTCGCGGCCGCCGACCCAGACCGCGAACCCGACCAGAAGCACACCCTCGACCACGACCTCGACACGCTCGCCAAACGCGCCAAGACCGCCGCGCTGAAACTGCGCGTCGACCAGGCGATGCGCGAGCGTGCCGCCAACGGCCGGTTCGCATGGGTGCACCACAGGGGTACGGACTTCGCCGACGGCGTCTGGGTGATCGATCCCCGGTTCCTGATCGAATGCGCGATCACCGCGATCGACAGCTCCCCCGCGGCCGCCGCACGGGAGGAGGCGTTCTTCAAGGGCGCCCGCGTCGACGACGCCGAGATGCACGCCGCCAGAGCGGACGATGACGCGCGCCGCAAAGCCGCCAGGGAACGCCAGCAGGAAGCGATCCGCTGGAACCTCGGGCTCGGCGAGGACATCCGCGCAGGCCTGATCGAAGCCAGCCCCGAACAGCTGTCAGCGCTGCGCGACATCGTCGTGCTGCTCGTCGCAACCGGCCAGCCGGACGTGCTCGCGTTCGGCGCTGGCTGGACAGACCGCGCAAACCAGCAGCCCGTCGGCGACACCACCCGCTACGAGCCCCGGGCGATGCAGGCGATCGTCGACAGGGAGCTCGAGCGGGCGCTGAACGACCCTGACCCGTTGCGCGGCGTCGCACTGCTGCTGTCGCGGTGGGCGGCCGCGTTCATGCTGGACCCCGACGGCGTCACGAAGTCCAAGGGGTTCGGGATCGACCGGATGGGCCGCCGGCTGCGCGAGGCGCTCCCCGGTGACGCCGACCAGCTGCGCAGCGCGGTGTGGGCGTTCATGCGGCCGATGCTGTCACCGGGCCTGATCGAAACGCACCGCGACGCGTTCGTCCGCGATGACCGCGACCACAGCACCGCCGACCTGAACGCCCACCGCGCCGACAGCAACCTGCACGACCTCGACCTCGGCGACAGCACGCCGTGACCCGTGCTGTCTGGACGAAGGCAGGGCGTCTGGAACGCGACCGGCAGAAACCACGATGAGCGACATGTCGGCAACGCCGAAGAAGCTCGATGTGCACGTCGGCGACCTCGTCGAGATCGACGGTCGCCGCTACGAGATCGTGCCCGACAAACAGGGGGGCCTGACGCTGGAGCCCGCCATCGGCGGTCGCCGAATTGGACCGACGCCACGACACCCGGCCCCCGACGTCACGAGAGATCGACGAACAGCTCGACCTGCTGCCCGGGTCGCGCGCAGCTGACGCTCCGTCTGCCTGACGCTGCCTGACCGCCGCCGGCCGACACGGCCGGCCTACCGCGCCCTTTGACCGCAAGGCGCGCACGTCCGCGCAGGCGGACGGGAACTTCAACCAGCCTTCGCAAGGAGAAATGACCATGACCGCAACTGCCACCCCGGCAGTGCCCGCCGCCCCTGCTCTCAAGCAGCTGAGAGCGCCCACCCCCGTCGCGCTGCCAGCCGCCGCGCGCCTGGCCGACAGCCTGAAGATCCCCGCGACGCTGCCCGTCAGACATCACAACGAGCCGATCGCGAACCTGTCGCACACATCGCTGATGCGGTGGGAAAGCTGTCCCGACGACTGGCGCCGCCATTACATCCTCGGGGAGCGCGGCCCGAAATCCGGGGCGATGTTTCTCGGGAACATCGTCGACGACACCATCACGACGTACTTCTGGCTGCGCAAAGCGGGCCAGAAGCTCGCACTTGACCAGCTGCACGACGTGTTCTGCGACCTGTGGGAGGAGAAGCTCGACAAGGAGAAGCTGCCAGTCGCCTGGGAGCCATACCTGACGGGTGATCGCGCGCTGAAGATGGGCCTCGCCGCAGTCGACATCAGCTACGAGCAGCTGATCCCCCGGCTCGGCGAAGCGACCGACACGCAACGCGCATTCGAGCTGCGTCTCGCACCGCAGCTGCAGTGGACGATCAAAGGCTACGTCGACCTCGACACCATTCGCAGGCAACGGGCGTTCGTCGACGGCGACGGCGACGTCTACGCCATTCAAGACACCGGAGAACCCGTGCCGACGGTCACGATGGACTACGCGGACGCGCCCCGCGATCTCAGAGAACCGGTGAAGTTCGGACGGACCACCTACGAGCCCGACGACGCCGTCGAGTTGCACGACCGCGCGCTCGAGGACTATGAGCAGCGCATGGCCCGTATCGAGGAGCACGGGCTGCAGGACGGCGAGAAGACCCCACGACCGCCGAAGGCGCTGCCGCAGATCGACGTCCCCGTTGACCGCGTCAGCCGGTTCGGCGACATCGTCGAAACCACCGTCGCGGGGATCGTCGACTACAAGGTCAAGAACAGTCCCGCCAGCGCCAACCAGGCGCACGCCGACTCGCAGGCGTCGCTGTATCTCGCCGAGCGCTGGATCGAGAACGTGCCCTGCCACGACTTCCGGTTCGCGCAGGTCGCCAAGCCCGGCGCCAAACGCCAGAACATGTCGACGTCGCTGGTGACGACGACCCGGACGCCCGGTCAGATGCGCGCGATCTTTCTGGCTCTCCGGGGGTGATCGTAGGTGAAGTCAAGCTGCGTGTTCGTGTGGGAGTGCGAGCGTAATCGGGCCGCAGGTGAGGTGGATAAGCGCGAGCGCGGCCTTCGCGGAGTGGAAGCCGTAGGCGCGGCGGGTGATCAGCT
>JBBSLI010000002.1:0-163928 GCA_038255395.1 Solirubrobacterales bacterium | reverse complement strand
GCGCCGATCACCGCCTGGCGGCGTCCTCGGACGCTCGATGTGGCTGAGCCACACCTTCGGGGCGGGCGGGGATCGGATCTTGCCAGGCGGCGCCGGCATCCCGGGTTTTCCAGCGACCTGTTACGAGACGGACCACTAGCGGCCGCCGCGCACGACCAGCGCCCGCGCCAGCGAGGCCGCACCGACGACGCCGGCATCGTCGCCGAGGGCCGAGGGCACCCACGCCAGCTCGGGGTTGGGGCGCAGCATCCACGGCGCGGCGGCCGCCGCGATCCGGTCGGCGAGGTCCTGTCCGAGCTTCTCGGCGAGCCCGCCGCCGATCACGACCAGCTCGACGTCGATCATGTTGACGACCGACGCGACCCCGATGCCGAGCGTCTCGATCGCCATGTCGAAGAGCTGCGCGGCCAGTTCGTCGCCCTCGGCGAGCGCGCGTGCCCACACCTTCGACGTGAGGCGCTTCTTGCCCAGCTCGTCGCGGATCGAGAACAAGGACGTCTGCCGGCCGGCATCGACCATCGCCGCGGCCACCGCGGCCATCGACCGCCGGCCCGCGTAGGCCTCGACACAGCCTCGGCGACCGCAGCCGCAGAGCGCTCCCCCCGGGCGCACGATGACGTGGCCGATCTCGCCGGCCGCGCCGCGCGAGCCGTCGAACGGGCGCCCGTCGAGCACGAGAGCGCCGCCGATGCCGGTTCCCATCCAGACCCCGAGGACGTTGTCGACGTCGTGCGCGACTCCGGCGACCCACTCGCCGAGCAGACCGACGTTGACGTCGTTGCCCAGCGCGACGGGTACCTCGAGCCGGGCGCTGAGTTCGCTGCGCAGGTCGACACGGTCGATCCAGTTCTCGAGGTTGGGGACGGTCAGTACCTCACCGTCGTGGATGACGCCGGGGACGCCTGCGCCGACCGCGGCGACGGGCTGGCCCAGCGACCGGATCAGCTCGACGATCGCCGTGACGACGGCATCGGGCCCTGCCGTCGGCGTGTTGCGCTTCGCGCGATCGACGACCTCGTGACGGTCATCGACGATCCCGACCTCGATGTTCGTGCCGCCGACGTCGACACCGGCTACGAGCACGGGGCGCTCCTTCTGGTTGGCGAGTCGACCGGCACGCGGGCGACGGTACCGACTCGGTCCAGGCGGGCGGTGATGAGTTCGGGTTCACCGTTCCGTGGGGCTCGCTGCTGATCATCGCGATCGCCGGCGTCGCGGCGGGCCTCCTCGCCGGCGCGCTCCCGGCCCGGCGCGCTGGGCTCAACGTCCTCGTGGCGATCGCCACCGAGCAAGCCGCCGCGCGATCCGCCACCGGATCTCGGTGGAAAGATGGCCGACGCCTGGCCCGCGCAGCACGCTCTCGCCGTGCCTTGACCCGGCCCGTACGATCATGACGTCCAACGGACAGGGACGGGGCTCGTCGAGACCCGCGCTTGGCCGAAGAGGTCCACATATGACGGCCGCAGAGCCGACCGGACCGCCCTGGCAGGAACTGAACAGGCGGTCGGAACGCTTCACCGAAACGTCCGGTCGTGGCCGGCGAGATCGTCGCGTCGACATCGAGGGCGAGAACGTCGACGCGGACGGCAATGGCGCGCGGAGGACGCCATGACCATCGCGTCGTCCTCGGGCAGAGCGATCTCCCGGTCCCAACGCTCGGCGTCCGGTCCGGCGTGACGCGGCGGCGCGCCGGCGGCCCCAGCCCGAGGTGAGACCGTGACGTCGAGCGCATCGTCCTCGGAGTTGGGCGTACAGGTCGACCGCCGTCTGCGCCTCCTCTACGAGCGTCATCGGTCCGTCGCATTGCCCGCCGACGCCAGATTCTACGAGCCGGGCCGCGGCTATCACGGCATCGACGAGGCGGAGGGCGGGCACGACGAGTTCGCGATCGCGCTGGCCTCCGTCGGCGGCCGGCTGGCCAGCATCGGCGCCGACGCCGCGCCGTTCGCGCTGCAATCGGTGTCCAAGGTGTTCGCGTACGGACTCGCGCTCGAGGATCACGGCCGTGAAGACGTCCTGACTCGTGTCGGCGTCGAGCCCAGCGGCGACGCGTTCAACTCGATCGTCTTCGACGAACGCCACAACCGCCCCTACAACCCGATGGTGAATGCCGGCGCGCTCGTGACGAGCGATCTCGTGCGCGGGTCCGGGCCGGCCGAGAAGATCGAGCGCCTGCTCGGCAGCCTGCGTGAGTACGCCGGCACCCAGCGCCTGGCGATCGACCGCGACGTGCTGGTGCGCGAGCTCGCAAGCAACGACCGCAACCGCGCCACGGCGTATCTGATGCGCGCGCAGGGGATGATCGACGGCGATGTCGAGCAGACGCTCGAGGTGTACCTCAGCCAATGCGCCGTGACCGTCACCTGCCGTGACCTGGCGATGATGGCGGCGACGCTGGCCAACGGTGGCATCAATCCGCTGACCGGCCGGATCTGCCTGCCGCGTGACCGCGTCCGGGACGTGCTGAGCGTCATGTACACGTGCGGGATGTACGACTTCGCGGGCGAGTGGGCCTACGAGATCGGCCTGCCTGCCAAGAGCGGCGTCAGCGGCGCGATCCTCTGCGTGGTGCCCGGCAAGTTCGGGATCGCGGTGTTCTCACCCGGGCTGGACGCCTACGGCAACAGCATCCGCGGCGTCAGCGTCTGCCAGGAGATCTCCGAGCGACTCGGCCTACATGTCTTTGCGACCGAGGACGAGGACGCGCTGCTCGGAGGCCCCATCGAAGGGAGCGGCGAGTGACATCCGCGATCGCCACCCGGAAGCTCACGAGGCGCTTCGGCACGCTCGCCGCCGCCGACGCTCTGGCGACCGCTGCGCACATGCTGGCGCTGAGTCTGGCGTTCGCGACGGTGGCTCTCGCCCCGTGCTGATCACTTCGACCAGTTGCGCCTTGTCGAGCCGGACGATGAGTTGCTCGATCGCGTCTCGTCCGAGCGCCCACGCTTCGGGGATGACACGGCTTCGAGTGTCGCACAGAGCACCCTCGTCCCCTGCGCGGTTGCCGTGCTGGACTCGTGCGTGCAAGATCGCTGATCGTAACGGGGCTACTTCCCGCGGGAACTTCCGCCCGCGTTCACGACCGCCAGAGCCGGTCGACGTCATGGACCGGTTGCTGGCGCGCCAGCGCTCACATGTGTACCGTACGTGATTCCAACACCTAGAAGGGATCGCTATGGACACATCCAGCGAGGAGCCCGCCGTCGAAACCGAGGATGCCGCGAGCACGCCGCCCAGGTTTCCGAAGTTCGGGAAATACGAGGGACTCGCTCCGATGCACCTGACGCCGTTCTCGATCGAGACGAACGTCTCGCGGATCGCGCAGCAGATTGCCGAGGGGCGCAAGGCGACGTACGACTGAGCGCCGCGAGCCAAGATCTGGTTCCATGCCCGCCCGGGCGGGTCGCATGCCGGCCCGGGCGCGGCTCGCGCCTGGCGTGCCTCGCCCGACCGAAGTCATCATGTGGGTGCAACGAGGGAGGACGTCGATCGCCATGGCTGCGCCGGACCTATCGAAATGTGAGCGATGCAGCCGACCGCTGCCGCCCTCGACGCACCCCGACTTCAGCCGCTGGACCACCGCCAAGGACGACTCCGGCAAGGTGTCCGGCATGCGCTGCCCCGGTTGCCAGCGCGAGCACGAAGCAGACGACTAGGCGAGACTGCCGCGATGCCGCCGAATCTGAGAAACGTCACGCGGGACTTCGTCCTCGGTGTGGCCACGCTCGGGACGTGGCGTGAGGCCGCCCGGGCCGAGCCTGTCGATCGACGGCTGGCCGACGAGATCCTGAAGACGATCAGCACCTGGGAGGCGACCACGTGGCCGGACCTCGCGCGGGCCCGCAACGAGCTGCGTACGCGCGCCGAGCAGCTCGTTCCAGCCGCTCCGCTCGAGTCGCCGGAGTCCAAGCGCAAGGTGGACCCCACGACGGCGATGTACGAGGCCGGCCTGCGGGGCCAGCGGCGCGGGACCTGAACCAGGGGCCCCGGGTTTCGCGGGCCCCGGGTGACGGCACCCAGCCGAGCAGGCAACCATCGGGTAGGGGTCACCGGTCCGAGCGCGTTCGCTGCAGCGCCATGATCGCGACGTCGTCGCGCAGCGGCCGCGCCGTCGACCGCAGCGCCTGCGTGAGGCGCTGCACGAGGAGCCGCGGACTCACGTCCGGACAGCCGGCCAGCAGGTCGGCGACGCGTTGCTCGTCCAGGCGGGCATCGTCGATGTCGGCGTCGTAGATCCCGTCGCTGCAGATCACGATCGCGTCGCCCGGGCTCAGGCTGAACTGGCACGTCTCGAAGGACGGGTTCGGGACGACGCCGAGCATCGTCCCGTGCGCGGCCGTCGCCTCGACGACGCCGCGGGCTCGGACGATCATCGGGGGCGGGTGGCCGGCGACTGCGAGCATGACGGTGGCGTCATCGTGGCTCACGTCGATCTCGCCGTAGACCGCGGTGCAGGTCTGGATCGGGTCGGCTCCCTGCATGAGCAGCGCCGCGTTGAGATCCATCAGGATCGCGTCGGGGGTCTCGTGCAGCATCGCCGCCGTTCGCATCGTGTAGCGGGCGAGCGAGGTGACGGCGGCCGCCTCGGGCCCCTTGCCGCAGACGTCGCCGAGGAAGAACCCCGAGCGGCCGTGGGTGAGCGGGAAGAGGTCGTAGAAATCGCCACCGACGTCCTCCGGCGCGGCCGGCTCGTAGTGGACCGCGACGTCGATGCCGGCGAGCGCGGGCAGGCTCGGTGGCGACAGGCTGCGCTGAAGCGTGCGCGCGAGCTGCTCGGCGCGATGCTGGTGGCGCAGCGCCTGCTCGATCCGCCGTCGTTGCTCGTGCAGTTCGGTGTTCATGGCCTCAAGCTCGGCGAGCGCCTCGCGACGCTCGCGTCCGGCCAGCGCGCGGTCCTGCGCAGCACGCGCGCGATCCTGCGCAGCCAGCAGGCGGTACTCGGCGGCTTGTTCGCGGCGTTGGGCGGCTCGCTTGTGGCGCCCCGCGGCCCGGACCATGTCGTCGCTCTCGTCCGGTTGGTCGGAAGTCTCCTCCAACTGCAGGGCGGCGTCGAGTTGCGCCATGACGAGATCGCGCGCGTCTGCAGCGGCGTCACGCGCACGCGCCGCATGATCGCGCAGCTCACCGACGTCGCCGTCGGCGGCGTTACTGCGATCCGCGGTGGCCATCCGGGCTCCGGACCGGCGTATGGGTGTGTCTGGGGATTCCGTCGCCCGGCCCGGTCACCGATGTGACGGGACGTTCGCGGGGAGTTGGGCCGGCCACGAAGGGCCTCCACTGCGGCGACGCGGGAGTCTCAGGTGAGCCCCACGCGTATCCAGTTGACGAGAACAGCCTACGCCCTCCCGCGCCAGGAACAACCCCCGCTCCCGGGGCTCAGCCTGAATCCGCCGCGATCTGCGGTCGATCCCGCTCAGTCGACCGGGAACGTCATGCGCACGCGCAGCCCGGGCGATGCCGCATCGGCGCGATGTGCCCGCCTGCGCCGCGAGGTGTTCGTGCAGCGCGCTCGGGTTTGTGCGCGACACCTGCAGCGTGGGTACTCGTCGCCCAGCGACCGCAACCCGGCGTATCAGAACTGGGCGGCGACGCTCGTATGCGTAACGATCGCGGTTCCCGACCTGACCTACCTCCCGATCGCAATCCTCACCGGAAGATCACGAGCGAGGTCAGCTAAGGGTCCAGGATCAGGGATCGCCATGGATGTTCCGGCCCGCGATGCCGAGCACGCTTGCACCATGACCACCACGACCCCCTCATCGACATCCTTCGCCTACATCGACTGCGACGTCCCCGGCGAGCAGACGCTCGCCGACTGGCGCCGCGATCGCGCCGCCGCGCGGCGCGCCCAGCGCCGCCCGCGGCGGCGCGCCCTTGGACGCTCGCGCATGCTGCGCCTGCGGTGGGCGACATGACCGCCCTGGACGTGCGCCTGCACCTCGGCCGGCTCGCCGCCGAGCGTCTGGACGCGATCGACGCGGGCCTCGGCGACAACGCGATGTACATGCGTGAGCTCGACCAGGATCTCACGGCCGCGCGTGCCTCGTACGTCGGCCTGGCCGTCACGGAGATCGCGACGCTGCGCGGGCAGCTGTTCGGGACCCAGGACGGCTGAGGCCCGACACGGGCGGGTGTACCGTGGTCAGACGATGCCCGGCCACGACGACCAGATCGCCGATCTGCGCGCCGCAGCGCGCTACGCCCGCGAGCGTTACGACCTCTACAGGGCGAAGGTGTACGGCCCGCGGGCGACGTCGATGACGCGCCTGCGCGAGCTCGAACGGATCTCAGAGGCGGCGACGGCGCGGCTGCGCCATGCCGAGCAGGCGGACGCGCCGCCTGCTCGCCGGGCCTAGATCGCTAGCGACCGGAGCGCAGCGACTCGAGCTCGTCGCTGACGCTGGCCTGGCGGCGCAGCAATTCGAGGCGCTTGGGGCCGGGCTGCTGCTTGTCGATCGAGGTGCCGAGCTTGGTCATCTCGTTCGTGAGGCGGCGCCGGGCGGCGGCCTTGGTCTCCGAGGCGGGCGTGCGAACCATCGCTGTGGTTCCTTTCTGGGCGTGCGCTGTGCAGCGCCCGGATCCGGGCGCCTCGCCACCTACTGTAGGCCAGAGTCGATAGCTAGATCGGTTGCGGGTGCGGATCGGGCGGCAGCGGCCCGGGGTCGGGCACCGGCGTGGGCGGAGCCGGATCGGGACCCGGCGGCAGCGGTGACCCGGGGTCAGGCGTGGGCGATGGGGGTGGCGGAATCGACATGTCTGCGCTTGTACCCCGGCCCGCCTGAGCACAAGCCGGCGAGGCCCGCCACGCCGGGTCGAGGCGAATCGTGCGGCGCCGATCCGAACCCCGGCCGGTGCGCGATCTTCAGCAGCCGCTGCCGTCGACCGCGCAGCTGTCGGCGGCGGCCGTCACCGGCAGCGGCGGGTTCTGCTCGCGCGCCTGGCGCAGCAGCTCGACGAGTTGCTCGGGCGGGTGGGCGCCGGACGCCCCGATCGCCCGGTCGACGACGAAGAACGGGACGGCGTTGATGCCGAGCTGCGACGCCGTGCGCTCGTCGGCGCGGACCTCGGCGCCGTAGCGGTCGGTGCTCAGAACCTCCTGGACCTCGTCGACCGGCAGCCCGGCCTCGAGCGCGAGCCGCTCGAGCGTGGCGGCGTCGGAGATCAGCTCGCCCTCGCTGAGGTATGCGCGCATCAGGCGCTCCTTGATCGCGTCCTGGGCGCCATGCGCGGCTGCGAGGTGGATCAGCCGGTGGGCGTCGAACGTGTTGCCACCGCGGGCGATGTCGAAGCGGAAGTCGAGGCCGTCGCGGGCGGCCGTGGCGGCCATCTTCGCGTGCATCGCGAGCGCCTCCTCGCGGCTCGTGCCGTACTTCTCGGCGAGGTGCGTGGCACCGTCGACGGCGCGCTCGGCGGGCGCGCCCGGGTCGAGCTCGAAGCTGCGCCAGGTGACGGTGACCTCGTCGCGGTGCTCGTAGCCGGCGAGCGCGGCCTCGAAGCGGCGCTTGCCCACGTAGCACCAGGGACAGGCGATGTCGGACCAGATCTCGACGTGCAACGGCGCTCCCTTCAAGGAAGTTGCTCAGACAACCACATCAGCGTAGCGCGGCGTGCCACGGATCGATGCCGCTCGGCGACCACGACCTGCGCCGGCCGCTGCGGCGCGCGCAACGACGCGCCGCCCAGAGGCGCGACGAACTACGGCGCGAGCGCCCGGTTGAGCCAGTCGGTCTGCCACGCCCGCTCGCCGGTGACGGCGCCGACGTCGTCCTGTGCGAACGCCGCGGCATGGGCCGCGATGAAGCCGTTGACGGCGGCGTGCGTCGGTGCCGTGGCGGGCTGGGCGCGGGCACCGAGCACGTGGCGAGCGGCGTCGCCGGCGTAACCCGTCGCGCGCTCCTCGCGCGCGCCGAGCCCCTGCAGCTGCGCGCACGCCTCGGCCAGCGACCCGGCGTCGCCGCACGCAGCCAGCGCCCCGGAGGCCTCCGATCCCGGCGCGAGCACGGTCAGCGCCGCATCACCCGCGCGCAGCGCGCACGCCTCCGCGAACCGCGCCATCAGCTCCGCGTCCCAGATCTCCACGCGCTCGACGAGCCGGCCGCGGTCGGCGACGAGCTTGCCGCAGTCGACCGCCACGTCGCCGTCGAGCTCGACGCGCCACAGCTCGCTGTCCATCCAATCGATCAGATCCTGCGGCCGGCAGGCGTGGATCCTGCCCTCGCACGGACGGCCACCGGAGGCGCTCAGCCACTCGCCCTTCGCGGGCCAGTGCACGCCGGAGAACGGGCCGACGCGTCCGTCGGCGAGGAACTTGTAGGCGATCACGACGACAGCCTTCCGGCCTGCCACTCGCGGAACAGGCCGAGCAGCTGCTCGTTCGGCGTGTCGGCCGGGTCTTCGGTCGCCAGCCGGCCGAGCAGGTCGATCGTGCTGCGCATCTGCTCGACGTACGTCGAGCAGCCACGGCAGATGACGATGTGGCGCTCGATCTCCGCGCGCTCGCACGCGCCGAGGGCGCCATCGAGGTACTCCGTCAGGACCTCGACGAACTCCTTGCACGTCACATGCTCGACATCGGCGCTCATCGCGCAGCTCCTTCAGACAGATACAGCTCCAGCGCGGCACGCACCCTGCTGCGCGCGCGGTGCAACAGGATGCGCTGGTTGCCGTCGGTGATACCCAGCGCGGCGCAGACCTCCTCGGGCTCCCAGCCCTCGACGTCGCGCAGCACGATGACCTCGGCCTGCCGGGGCGGCAGCGTCCCGATCGCGGCGGTGACGTGGGCGAGCGTCTCCCGATCGAGCAGGCGCTCCTCCGGCAGGTGGCTCCAGTCCGACGGTGCCGCTGCCCAGTGGCCGGCCCAGCGGTGGCCCTCGCCGCGGAAGCGGTCGGCGTCGACGGCGGCCTCGTGGTCCTCGCCCGCCAGCGCGGAGAACGGCGCGCTGCGGCGCTCGCGCACGCCGCGCGTCTTGGCGCGGTTGCTGAGGATCTGGAAGATCCACGTCTTCAGCGACGAGCGGCCCTCGAAGCCGTCGATCCCGTTGAGCACAGCGAGCCAGGTCTCCTGCACGACCTCCTCGGCGACGGCCTGATCACGAACGAAGGTGCGCGCCAGGCGCAGCAGCGAGGCGCCGTGGCGACGCACGAGCTCGACGAATGCCGGCTCGTCGCCGCGTCGCAGGGCGGCGACGAGCGCGCGCTCGTCCTCGCTGTCCGAACGGCGCCCGGCCGGTATCACGACTGGCTGCACGGGCCGTCAGTCTTACCGACCGGCGATGCGTTACGTGCAGGCGCGACGCGTAACGGGCCGCGCCGGCGCGAGACGAGGCAGGTCGATGGATCTCGACGCTGCGCCATGACCGAGCTGAACGCGCCGCGGCTGACGTGCCGCGAGGTCGTCGAGCTGCTGTCAGACCACGTCGAGGGCGCGCTGCCCGCGAGCAGGCGAGATCGCGTCGAGGCGCACCTGCTCAGCTGCCCGGAGTGCAGGGCCTACCTCGTGCAGCTGCGCACGACGATCGGCGCGCTCCGGCGCCTGCGCGCGCATGACGTCCCGAGGCCGATCCGACAGCGGCTCGTCGCAGCGTTTCGCACCTGGCGCGCGGGCTGAGCCATCTACTGTTCACCCATGCACGCCGCCGCACTGGAGGCAGACCGATGAGCATCGTCAACCGCGGCTTCGGCCGTCGCCGCCCCGTCGATCCCGAGCTCGCCAAGCGGATCCCGCCGGGCCAGCACCTCGTGCCGGACTTCCCGGTGCTGTCGGTCGGACCGACGCCGCGCGTCGAGCTGCGCGACTGGAGCTTCGAGATCAGCGGCGAGATCGACTTCCCGCGCAGGCTGAGCTGGGTCGACCTGCAGGCGCTGCCGTCGCAGACGTTCACGACCGACATCCACTGCGTCACGTCGTGGTCCAAGCTCGACACGCAGTGGGAGGGGGTCTCGCTCGACGTCCTGCTGGCCGACGTCGAGACGGAGGCGACGCACGTCATGGCCTTCTCCGACGGCGGCTACGAGACCAACCTCGCGCTCGAGGACGTCACCGACGGCAAGGCGTGGCTGGCCTACACCTACGGCGGCGAGCCGCTCGAGCCCGAGCACGGCGGCCCGGTCCGGCTGCTCGTGCCACACCTGTACTTCTGGAAGAGCGCGAAGTGGGTGCGCGGGCTGCGCCTGATGGACGGCGACGCGCCCGGCTTCTGGGAGCGCAACGGCTACCACCTGCGCGGCGATCCCTGGAACGAAGAGCGCTACTGGGGAGATTGAGCGGCCGGTGGCGCCCGGGCCCTGGCACGTCGCGACGCTGCTCCACAGGCGCGTGGAGAGCGCGAGCGCCGCGACGCTGAGCTTGGACTGCGAGCGCTGGCCCGGTCACCGGGCGGGCCAGCACGTCGACGTGCGGCTGACCGGCGAGGACGGCTACCAGGCACAGCGCAGCTACTCGATCGCCTCGGCGCCGCACGACGACGGCCTCGAGCTGACCGTCGAGCGGATCGACGACGGCGAGGTCTCGCCCTACCTCGTCGAGGACATGCGGCCCGGCGACGCGCTCGAGCTGCGCGGGCCGATCGGGCTGTGGTTCACCTGGGACGCGGTGGCCGACGGCGGCCCGCTGCTGCTCGTCGCCGGCGGCTCGGGCGTCGTCCCGCTGCGGGCGATGCTGCGCCACCGGGCCGCCGTGGACGACGACGTGCCGGCGCGCCTGCTGCTGTCGGCGCGCAGCCCCGAGGACGTCATCTACGCCGACGAGCTGGGCTGCGCCGGCGGCCTGCAGGCGTTCACGACGTACACCCGCGCCGCGCCGCCGGACTGGAAGGGCTACGCCCGGCGCATCGACCCGGCGATGCTCGGGGAGGTCGCCTTCGCCCCGGCCGAGAACCCGCGCATCTACGTCTGCGGTCCGACCGCGTTCGTCGAGACGGCGAGCACGGCGCTCGTCGAGCTCGGCCACGACCCCGCGGCCGTGAAGACCGAGCGCTTCGGCCCGACCGGCTGAGCGCTTCGCGCGTCGTGACGAGGCGCTGCGGCGTGCGTGCCGTGGCCCCCCGGCACGGCCGGCAGGCGCCGCGGATCACGCGTGCACGCGTCCAGCGCACGCGCCTGGGCCTGCGCGGCTGACCGCCGCCGGGAAGATCGGGGTCCGCCCCGATGACAGCGGCGGCGCGCCAGGTTAGGTTCACACCATGACCCGATCCCTCGCCTGGCGCGGCCTCGCCGCAACGCTGCTGATCGTGTTCGCCGGCGCCGCACCGGCGCTGGCGTTCGACACCGCCTCGCACAACGACATCACCGTGGACGTGCTGCGCTCGGAGGGCTTCGGCACCCGTGCGACCGACGCCGCGCGCGTGAACAACTGGTTCCCCGACCTCTACTTCCAGGCCGAGAACGTGCCCTCCTCGGGCCACGCCAGCTTCGCCAAGACGCTGATCGGGCTGGGCTTCGTCCGGCGCGAGAACTGGTCGCAGGCGCTCATCGACGCGTCCAAGCGGATGCACTTCGACTTCATGCCACGCGTGCCCGCGCTCGACAGCACCGCCGGGGTCGAGGCCGAGTGGGACCGACTGCGCATGAACACCTTCAAGGTCGTGCGCGCGGCCGCGGCCCGCGGCAACGTCGAGGAGTTGCTGGCGGCGATCGGCATGACGACGCACCAGGTGCAGGACTTCTACGCGCACACGAACTGGGTCGAGCCGTCGGCGCCTCCGGCGGGTGACGGGCCGGGCTGGCTGGCGCGCGGACAGGGCAGCGTGCCGACGTGGTTCGACGTGCCCAAGTCCGAGCGCGACAAGGTGCTCGTCACGGGCGACAGCGCGCCGGGACAGCGCGGGCACGGCAGCTGGCAGGAGGACGCCAACAAGAACCTGGCGACGGCGACGGGCAAGGACTGGCCCGGCCGGCCGCTGAACGCCGAGGCCCAGATGGCCGCGTACTTCGCCACGCGCCAGTGGGTGCGGGCGGTCCGCACGTGGGTCGCCGACGAGGCCTTCTGGGGCCGCGCCCAGCGCTACGCGAGCAACCTCTCCGCGCTCAACCACGACGTCAGCGGCGCGTTCAACATCTCCTGGCAGGCCGGCCGCTGGGCCGGCGAGGGCGGCGTCTGCACGCCGTTCTGCGGCGAGGACAGCGGCGCGGGCGGCAGCCTCGTCGGCCTCGACATCGCCGTCAAGGCGTACTTCCTGACGCGCGGGCGCACGATCTTCCGGCGCACGTTCGAGCGCGTCGCGCTGCAGATCTCCGCCGACACGCCGGCCGACGTGCCGCTGACGAGCGTGCCCGTGCAGTCCAGCCGCGACCTGCAGGCGCAGACGCAGTTCGTGCGCGCCCGCGTGCTGCGCATGCGCGGCGTCGGCTTCGGCGGCCTCGGCGACCCGGGACCCGACGACGCCGACCTGTACGCCCGCGCGACGATCGCCGGGCAGCGCTACACCTCGGCGGTCATCAACGGCCGCGACAGCTTCTCGTTCCCGAAGCCGTATCACCCCTTCACGTTCATCAAGGCGGTGCCGGTCGGCGGGCGCTACGAGCAGCCCGTGACCGACATCAAGATCCAGGTGCGCACCGGCAACCGCCGCTTCGCCGGGACCGATGACGACGTCTCCCTGCGGCTCGGCCCGGGTCTGAGCTTCAACCTCGACAAGCGCCTCTACGACGACTTCGAGCGCGGCGACCGCGACACGTACAGCGTCCCGATCGACGCGGTCACGCGGGCCGGGATGACGCTCGGCGACATCAGCCGCGTCGAGATCCACAAGTCGCCCGACGGTGTCGCCGGCGGCTGGCGTCTGGGCGGCATCAAGGTCATCGTCAACGGCCGCACGCTCTACTCCAACGACAGCATCGAGCGCTGGCTGGAGGACGACCACCGCACGTTCCGCGCGCCGGGCATCACGCGCGATCACCGCACCGGCCCCGCGCTGCACTTCTGGCTCGACCTGCGCGAGGACGACGTGATTCTCGGCGGCGACGACCAGGGCGACATCAACGAGTTCGACGCGCGCGACGCGGTCGCGCGCGGCTACGTCCCGGGCACTGTCGTCGAGGCCAACGCCGACGGCGGAGACCGCCTCGGCGGCCGCCTCGGCAAGGGCGGCGACGACGCCTTCGCGCGCTACCGCCTGGACACGATCGGGCCGATCCTCCCGCCGCCGCCGGTGATCCAGCCGCCCCCGCCACCCCCGCCGCCGGTGGTCCAGCCGCCGCCGCCCCCGCCGCCGCCGCCGCCGGCGAAGGCCGATCTCGTGGTGCTCAACGTGGGCATCAACGCGTTCACGGTGCGCAACCAGGGCGCCGTCGCGACGGGCCCCTTCAGCGCCACGGTCGCACTGCAGGCGCTGCCGACGCAGACCGTGCAGTTCCCGGCCGGGCTCGCCGCCGGCGCGCAGGAGACGCGTGCGTTCTCGGGCACCTGCGAGGGTCCGCTCGCGACGGTCGTCGTGGACTCGGGCGCGACGGTCGACGAAGCCGACGAGACGAACAACCAGCTCACGGCGCCGCCGCGGATCTGCTGACCGGCGGCGGCGCCCGGCCGCGCTCAGACGGAGATCCAGGCTCAGAGCTCCCTGTCGACGTACTCCTTCGCCATCCGCTTGGGCGCGCGAGCGAGCCACGCCTCGACGATCAGCTCCTCGAGCTCGTCGAGCGCGATCGGCTCCAGGCGCACGAGGATCGCGGGGTAGCCGTCGAAGTGCGGCGTCGTGAAGTACAGCTCCGGGTCGTCGGCGAGGAGCGCCTCCTTGGCGCCGAGGTGCTCCACGCGGGCGCCGAGGATCGGCCCGTCGGGCGCGCTGTCGCCGAGGGCGCGGAGGTCGGCCTGGCGCAGCGGGCGCTCCCAGACGAAGCCCTTGGCGTTGACCCGCCAGGCGGCGTGCCCGCCATGCGACGGATGCTCGTCGGTGTGCGGCAGCGCCAGCGCGATCCTGCGCACGTCGTCCCAGTCGGCCACGGTGGTGAGGGTAACGCCGCCGGCCGTCAGCGCGGGCCCGTCAGCCGGCGTGTCCCGGTCGCCGTGCGGACGTAGACCTGCCACGCGTAGTAGGTCTCATACGTGCGCTCGTCGGCGCGCATGCGCGCGGCGAAGCGGCGGATCGCGCGCACGTAGTCGATCGAGTGGTTGTAGGCGAACAGGGCGCGATCGAGGTCGCGGGGGGCGCCGGAGCGGCGCAGGTAGTTGGCTGCGCCGAGGATCGCGTCGCCGGGATCATCGATGTCGCCGCCCATCCCGTAGGCGTGCCACGTCGACGGCAGGAACTGCATCGGCCCGCGTGCACCGGCCTCGCTGGCGCTGCGCACGCGCCCGAACGCCGACTCGACGAAGTTGACCGAGGCCAGCACCGTCCAGTGGATGCCGAAGCGCCTCTGCGCCGTGTCGTAGTGGCGTCGCAGTTCGGCGGCGGCCGCGGCATCGGCGACACGGAGGCGGGGCAGGTTCTTCGTCGAGCGCGGGATCGCGGCGAGCCGGCGGCGTGCGGTGACGGTGTCGCGGGCCTCGCCGAGGACGTCGCGCGGCAGCAGCGCGAGCGTGGCGTCGCCGAGCGCGCCGCGCGAGGCCATCGTGCGCAGGATGCGCTGATGATGCAGCGCCAGGTAGGTGACGTCGCGCGGCACCGCGCCGGCCGCGTCCCAGCGCTCGACCGCCGCGCGCAGCGAGCGCGTCGTCGTCGCCAGCGCGGTCGCGAGTGCGCGCGGCTCGCGCGGCAGCGGCGCGCCGGGCGCGGGCAGCGAGCCGGTCTCCTGCTGTGCCGATATGCGCCACGTCCCGGGGTCCGGCGATCGCTCCTGCGCGTTGGCGAACGTCGCGGCGACCGCGGCGCAGGCGAGGGCCAGGACGGCAAGGGCGCGTCGCATGCGGCGCAGGCTAGTGGCCCGCTCCCGCGCGACCGCCGCGCCGATGGTCCAGGCGATGCGCTGGTCGCGGCGCGCGCCGACCTCGCGGCCGCCCCCGTGGCACTCGCGAAGGGCTGACGCACGACGCAACGGGATGCCGGATACTGGCGTGGCATGAACGACTGGGCCAAGCGCGACTTCCTCGTCTTCGAGGCCAGCGGCGAGCCGGTGCCCGCCTACACGTGCTTCTTCACCGCGCACAGCTGTATCGGCCATGTCCGTGCCGAGGACGAGGTGGCGGCGGCGAAGGTCGTCGCCGGGGTGACCGAACGCGTCGGCAGGTACGCCGTCATCGAGGTCACGATGGTGGACTTCGCCACCCCGACAGGGCGCGACCTGTTCACCCAGGTCGCGAACACGCCGCACCGCGCGCCCTGAACGCGGGGCGCCGAGCCGGGCTCGATGCTCGGCCCGGCCCGTGCCCAGCGTCGATCAGCCGTTGACGCCCGCGAAGTCGAAGAAGTCGCCGATCGTGACGATCGGGTCGTTGTTCGCGAGCGCGACGCCGTGCGACGGATCCCAGCCGCCGGCGTGGTTGAGGTAGGAGTTGGGGTCGTTGCGCATCACGCCGACCTGTGTCTCGACGACGATGCGGCTGCCCAGCTCCCCGAGGCAGTTGCCGCCGGCGCGGACCTCGGCCTCCTTGAGCACGTAGAACCACAGCGGCGTCGCGTCGACGAAGCCACCCGCGGTGAGAGCCGCGTTGACGGCGTCGGAGTTGCCCTGCTGCAGCTCCGCGGCCGACAGCACCGCGACGCCCATCGCCTGCGCAACGGCCTGTCCCGTCGGGATGCTCAGCCCGTAGCCGCGCAGCAGGTTGCGCTGCGCGAGGCTGCGCAGCAGCTGGCGGATCGGCTTGCCGGCGTCGTCCTGGATCTGCGTGCCGGTGCCCTGGTTGACCATGTTGTGGATCGGGTCGACGAGGCGCGTGTCGATGCTGCGTGCCATGTGCGCCTCGTTGGGGTCCAGCTTGTCCGTCATCCGCGACCACTCGATCGGCCAGTTGAACGGCAGCGTGGGCAGCCCGCGGAACGGGTTGCGCACGCTCTTGGTGATGTCGTCGGCGTCGATCTCGTGACCGTTGCCGGTGAAGCGGAACAGGTCCGCGAAGCGCGCGACGGGTGCGACCGTCGCGGCGCCGACCGGCGTCGCGCGGCCGAAGTTGCGGTTGTGGTCGTAGGCGCCGCGCACCATGCTGTGGCCGAAGCGGAACGCCGCCACGGAGTACTCCAGCGGCATGTACAGCTCGCCGTTGGGCAGCGGCTCGTAGAAGCGGTTGCCGCCGACGAGGACCTTGTCGACGATCCCGGGCATCGTGATCGTCTTGAGGTAGTCGTTGATCGAGAGCCACTGGTAGTGGTACCGCGTGAGGCGCCGGGCGGTCCGGAAGCGCTCCATCTCCGACGAGCCGGCGCCGAGGCCGAAGTCCTCCGGGTTGGCCTCGATCGCGTCGACGACGTTGTTGTGGAAGCGCAGGACCGCGAGGTGGAACTGCGCCACGATCAGGTTCTCGTCGTTGCGCTGGTCGCCGATCATCGGCAGGGTCGCCCGGCCGGGGTCGTTCCTGATGCTGTCGGGCAGGTCGTCCTCGCTGATGATGCCCGCGTCGAGCAGCGGGCCGATCCGCGGCAGGTCACGTGCCATGTCCGTCTCCGGCGGGATCTTCACGCCGGGGATCCCCGGTCCGTCGGCGAGCTCGCCGATGCGGAGCCGGATGCCGTCGTAGAGGCCGTCGTCGCTGGGACCGGGGTCGGGCTTGTCGTACTCGTCGTCGAAGGGGGGACCGTTGCCGTACACGCTGTCGAGGTCGAACGTGGGCCGGCGCAGGTTCTTCAGGCCCGCGGCGACGTCGTCGGGATCGGTCGGGATGATCGGGTCCTTCGTGACGTCGCTGATCGTCGACGTGCGGTCGGTGTTCGCCGTCATGTCGTGATCGATGAACTGACCCCAGTACGTGTAGACCGCCGGGATGTTCGAGTTGACCTTCACGCCGACGGCGCTCGCCGTCGGCGTGGCGTCGTCGATCAGCGCTGCACCGAGCGCCTTGAGGTCGGCCGTGACCTTCGCCGGGTCGCCCGGGATGTGACTTCCCGGAGCCGTCTTCAGCGCTGGCAGCAGGTAGTCGAACGGCGTCTCGAGCGATGTGTCCTCGATCGCGTCCTGGACGTGACCGCCGTGCTTCATGTTGAGCATCGAAGCTCTCCTTGTTGATGGCCTACGTGTGTAAGAGCGGAGTGACGGGCCGGAGATACGCCGGCGCGGCTCAGCGCCCGGCGTCCCCGCCGGCGTCGCGTGTGAGGCGCGCGCCGCCGACGGTCGAGGCGATCACGAGGGCGGCGCCGACGAGGATCACGTCCTTGAGGACGTACTGGCCCTCGAGCGTGGGAGCGCCGTGGGGGCCGTCGAACAGGCGTGCGGTGAGCAGCACGACCGGCGAGAGGATCCCGATCAGCTGGACGCCGAGCATGTAGACGGCGGCGCGCAGGCCGCGGCCGGAGATCAGGCACAGCCCGATGACGCATTCCAGCGCCGCCACGCCGACGAGCGCGACGGCACCGGGGACGAGGCCGAACGTGAGGAGGTCGGTGGTGTGCTCGACGAGGTCCTGCGCCGGGCTCACGCCGGGGAAGAACTTCAACAGCCCGAAGGCGAAGAAGACGGCGCCGAGGCTGACGCGCAGGATCGCGATGCTGTGCGCGATCAGCCACTGCACGGCGACGTCCTCGATCGCGCGGACGCGCTCGTCGGCGCGGGCGAAGCGCTCAGCGGGGCGCAGGCGGGTATGCACCGGGCGGGCGGCCGCAGCCGCACGACGGGCAATCAGACTGGTGAGGGGGATGGCGGACATATCGGGTTCCTTGGCTTGCGAACGTGGGACGGCGTGCATGTGTAGAGGGCGCCCGCGGGCGTTCCGGACAGTTGTGTGCGCACGCTCACGTGGTGTCTGACTCGCGCCTGCTGCGGGTAGGGAGCGCCAATGGCGCAACGTGCGGGGGTCTCGTTCGAGCTGGAACGGCTCGATCTGGAGGGCGACGAGCTGGTCGTGGCCGGGCACTGGTCCGGCGTGCTCGGCCTGCGCTTCGTGCGCCCGACGCTCGTCACCGACGACCGCCGGATCCTCGCCACGCTGGAGCACAAGCCGTGGGCGCCGTCGTTGGACAGCACCTGGATCGCCGCGTTTCCGTGGGATCGCGACGAGGTCGACGTCGACCGGCTGGTGCTCGCCGTCTCGCCGCAGGTGACCGTGCAGCTCGGCGACGCGCCGCTGCCCGTCGCGGCGCGGCGGGAGCCTGCACTCGAGCCGCCGCCGGCGCCGCCGCCGGCACCGGTCACGCCGCTGCGCGCGGCCGAGCCCCAGCGGCGTGTGCCCGAGCCCGAGCCCGAAGCGCGGCCGCAGCCGCAGCCGGCGCCCGCCGCCGCGACCTCAGCGCCGTCCCCGGACGCCGCGCGGGCCGCGCGCCTGGAGGACCAGCTCTCCGCCGTCACGCGCGAGCGCGACGCCGTCCTGCGTGACCGCGACCGCGCGCTCGCCCAGCTCGAGGAGGCGGTCGCCGCGCGCGAGGCCGCCGTCCGCACGCGCAGCCGGATGGAGCGCGCCCACGACGAGGCGCTGGCGCAGCGCGAGCAGGCCGCGGCGGCGCTGGCGGCCGCGCAGGCCCAGCGCGACGAGGCCAACGCGCAGCGCGACGAGGTCCTGCTCGCCTACCGCGGGCTGCAGCGCCACGTCCAGACGGAGCTTGCGCAGGAGGATCGCGCGCAGCGCGACGAGCCCGGCGCGGACGGCGCGGACGGCGCCGGCCCCGAGGAGCCGATCGGCGTGCGCACGATGCCCGCCGCGCGGACCGTCATGGCCGAGCTTCAGCGCCCGACGAAGCCGGTCGGCAGCAAGCTGCCGTTCTCGATCTTCGACCTGTGGGTGATCCGCGTGCTCGGCACGGTCGCCGCGGGCTGCTTCATCCTGCTGCTCATCTCGATCCTGCGCGTCTTCATATAGGACGCTCGCGGCAGCGCGGGTTCAGCCCGGCAGCGACTCCTCGAAGCGCTCGATCCCGTCGTCGGGGATCGGCTCCCACGGCGCCGCGTAGGCGACGTAGGCGCGGAAGCTCGGGCGCACGCCGGGGTCCTCGTCGAAGGCCGACATCCGCACGGTCGCGATGACCTTCGTGTCCGCGTAGCGGCTGAAGAGGTGCGCGCCGCACGCGCGGCAGAAGCACTTCTCCATGCCGCCGTCGGGATGGCGCCAGCCCTGGAGGAGCTGCTCGCCGCGCTCGAGGGTCAGCGCCGCGCCGTCGACGAACGCCTGCGCCGAGGACGACGAGCCGGTGCGCCCCTGGCAGCGCGTGCAGTGGCAATAGCTCGCGCGCTCGGGCGCCTGCGCGAGCGCGAAGCGCACGCCGCCGCACAGACAGCCGCCGGTGAGGGGAGCGCCGGCCACGGTCAGGCCCCGTGGCAGCGCTTGTACTTCTTGCCGCTGCCGCACGGGCATGGCTCGTTGCGCGCCGGCGTCGCGCCGACGACGCGCGGCGGCTGCGGCGCGTAGTACGGCTCGGGCGCCTTGTTGACCCGCATGACGGCCTTGTCGACCGCGCGCCAGCCGGCGTGGTTGGACTCGCGGGCGCGCAGCAGGCGCGCCGTGTTGACCCGCACGGCGGCCGCCTTGTGCGGCTCGCACATCGTCGCCTTGGCCTCCTCGAGGCTCGTCGGGTAGCCGAACGCCTGGCCCTTGCAGGCGGGGCAGGCCTCGTCGACGGGCTCGACGGGATCGAGCGTCACGTTGGAGCGGTCGAGGTCGACCTCGCCGAAGGCATGCTGGACGAGGTCGGTGAGCGCCCCGAGCCCGACCTTGCTCCAGGAGCGCTTGACCTGGATCGCGGGAACGCCGAGCGCGCTGTGGTCGTCGCCGGCGTCCTGCAGCAGGCGCGGCACCTCGCCGCGCGCGGCCAGCCGCGGGTAGTCGCCGCGCAGCAGCTCCTGCTCGCGCTCGAGTGCCGCCGCGAGCACCGCCGTGGCGTAGCGGCCGATCGCGGCCGGCAGGTCGCCGTCGGTCTCCTCCAGCGTGCGCCGCACGAGGTCGAGCGTGAGGTAGAGGTCGACCTCGAGCACCTCGTCGTCGGCGGTGACCGCCGTCCACGCATCGCCGCGGTCGGGGATCCAGCCGAGCGGGTCCTTCGTGATGACGAAGCAGCGCAGCCACAGCTGCTTGTGCTCGGGGTGGATCTCGAGGTCGTAGGGCCAGTCCAGGCGCAGCTCGACGAGCGCGAAATCGTCGTCGGGCGCGGCGTCGACGATCGCCACGGCGTCGAGGCTCTCTGGTGCCGGCTGGGTCGCCATCCTGTGCCGGAGGCTAGTACACGTGTATCGGCGGCCGGCGTAACGAATCGGCGGCGACCGTCGACGCATGCAGCGAGGACGAAGCCCACCCGAGGAGGACGTGACGATGGCCGACTTGAACGAGATCGACGAGCGCCTCTGCGAGCAGTCGCGGTGGGACTTCTCCGACCTGCGCGCGTTGTACGTCAACTGCACGCTCAAGCGCTCGCCCGAGGTCTCGCACACGCAGGCGCTGGCCGATCGCTCGATCGCGATCATGGAGCGCAACGGCGTCGCTGTGGACGTCGTCCGCGCCGTCGACCGCGAGATCGCGACCGGCGTCTATCCCGACATGACCGAGCATGGCTGGGACGCCGACGAGTGGCCCGCGATCTCCGAGCAGGTCATGGCCGCCGACATCCTCGTGCTGCTGTCGCCGATCTGGCTGGGCGAGAAGTCCTCGGTCTGCACGAAGGTGATCGAGCGCCTGTACGGCAACAGCCACATCCTCAACGACGCCGGCCAGTACGCCTACTACGGGCGCGTCGGCGGCGCGATCATCACCGGCAACGAGGACGGCGCCAAGCACTGCGCGATGAACATCCTCTACTCGCTGCAGCACCTCGGCTACACGATCCCGCCGCAGGCCGACTCGGCCTGGCTCGGCGAGGCGGGGCCCGGGCCGAGCTACCTCGATCCCGGCTCCGGCGGCCCAGAGAACGACTTCACGAACCGCAACACCGCATTTCTCACCTGGAACCTGCTGCACATGGCGCGGATGCTCAAGGACGCGGGCGGGATCCCCGCGCACGGCAACCAGCGCACGCGCTGGGACGCCGGCTGTCGCTCCGACTACCCCAACCCGGAGTACCGGGTCTGATCGGGGCGCCCGGCGCGGGCGCAGCCGCGCTCGGCCGCTGCGAGGATGCGGGGGCCGTGACGATCCCCGCAGACAGCCCTGCCGCGGCGCGCTGGCGCCGGCTCGTGACCGGTCGCCTGGAGGAGCTCAGCCGCCTGTCGCCCAATGCCGGCTCCGTCAGCGGGTCCTTCTGGGACGGCCGCGCCGAACGCTACGCGAAGAACGTGCGCGCGACGGATGGTGCCAAGGACCCGTTCCTGCGCCGGTTGCGACGCCTGACGGACGCGTCGACGAGCGTCGTCGACGTCGGCGCGGGCACCGGCCGGCACGCGCTCGCGCTCGCCCCCGGCGTGCGCCACGTGACCGCCGTCGATCCGAGCGCCGCGATGCTCGCGGTCCTGCGGCGCGGCGCCGAGCAGCTTGCGATCACGAACCTGACGACGCTGCAGGCGCCGTGGGACAGCGCCGACGTGGCGACCGCCGACGTCGCCTGTTCGTCGTTCGTCCTCACGCTCGTGCCCGACGGGGCCGCCTTCCTCGCCAAGCTCGACGCCGTCGCCCGGCGGCGCGTCTTGCTGTACCTCGGCGCCTACTGCGTCGATGCGGTCCTCGACCCGCTGTGGCGCCACTTCCACGACGTCCCGCGCGTCCCCGGGCCGAGCTACATCGACGCGCTCGCCGTGCTCGGCGAGCTCGGAATCGAGCCGGTCGTCCGGGTCGTCGAGGTCGCCGACGACCGCCGCTTCGCGACGATCCAGGAGGCGGCCGAGCACTACCGCGAGTGGATGTTCCTCGACGACACGCCCGCCGTCATGCACGAGCTCGAGCGGCTGCTCGCGGCCTGGCTGATGGGCCGCCGGGGCGCGCTGCGCTCGCCGCTTCGCAGCATGCCCGCGGCGATCATCGAATGGGAGCCGCGGACCGGCGTCTGAGTTGGCGGCGACGGCAATCCCGCTCCGGTCAGCGTGCTGCGGCCGTCGTCGATGGATCGACGGGGGCAGATCTGAGAGCATGCGTGCTCGGAGCGCACTCGTCCGAGGGCGCCAGAAATCCAGCGACGGTCCGATGCGACCGGAAAGGAGCTGATCGAACATGGGTCTCTTCAAGCGCGAGAAGCGCACGTCGGCCCCCCAGCGCAGCAAGCATCAGTCCACACGGGCGTATGCCGGCGATCCGACTCTGCCCGGTCTGCCGGGCAGCGCCGGCTACCGCGGGACGGAACCGCTGCCCAAGAACTGCATGCCGCAGAGCCGCTTCACCTACGTCCGCCCTGACGGCAGGCCGGACTGAAGGCCGTCCCGTAGGCACGCACCCCGCCAGGGCACGTACGTACGGGAAGACCAAGCAGCAGTGCGTGCGCCGGTCGTGACACCGCGACCGGCGCAACGAGCGTCGTGTGCAGCCGTTGTGCTGACGACGCTCGTCATCGTCGCCTGAAGGACGCCGCGCTCGATCCGGGCTGACCGACGCCCGCGAGCGCTACTCGGCCTGGCGCCCGAGGATCACGGCGAAGCGCTCGACGCGCTTGCGCTCCTCCTCGGAGAGCGGACCGTCGGCCTCGAGCAGGAGCGTCATCGGCCCGCGCTGGTGTGCCCAGCGCGTCGCCTCGTCGCTGAAGGAGGGTGCGATCCAGACGAGCGGCTTGGCCTCGGCGTAGGCGATCACGGTCGCCTCCTGCTGCGCGGGCGTCTGCTCGGCGCGCAGCACCGGGACGACGACAAGATCGAGCGTATGGGCGAGCGCGGTGATCGCGGCGAGGCCGCCGTCGTCGGCGAGCAGCGCGAGCTCGCCCTCCTCGAGCATCGTCGCGACCCACTCGTCGGAGGCCGAGTCGAGTACCGCGGGGGCGCAGACGAGGCGGAAGAGCGGGTCGGGCACGGGCGGGACGCTAGTACATGGCGCGCCCCTCGCAGCCGGACGTTCGTCGAGCGCCTCACGCGATCGCTCCCAGAAACCGACAGGGGTTCTTATGAGCGTCGTCGCCGAGGGCGTCGAGACGGCGATGCAGGCCGACGAGCTGCGGCGGCTGGGCTGCCGTCGCGTGCAGGGCCATCTCTTCTCGCGCCGGCTGCCGGCATCGAGCATCACCTGGTTTCTCGACGAGCACCTCGCCGAGCGGCGCGACGCATCAGACGCGCGTCTGCGTCGTCGCGGCGCGCCGGCGTAGCTGCGCCCGCGCGACCGCGTTGTCGGCGCAGCCGGCGGCGCGCTCGTAGGCGCGGGCGGCGCCGTCGGCGTTACCGCAGCGCTCGAGCAGGTCGGCGTGGGCGGCGTGCAGCGGCGCGTAGCGGCGCAGGGCGTCGTCGGCGAGCAGCGGCGCCAGCACGGCGAGCCCGTGCTCGGCGTGGCCGGCGCGGCCGAGCGCGGCGGCGCGGTTGACCTCGACGACGGCGGACGGCGTCAGACGCGCGAGCGCGTTGTAGAGCGCGGCGATCTGCGCGTGGTCGGTCTCGGCGGGCGACGGCGCGGTCGCGTGCAGGGCCGCGATCGCCGCCTGCAGCTGGTAGGGACCGGGCCGGCGGCGGCGCAGGGCGCCGTCGAGCAGCCGCTCGCCCTCGCGGATGCGGCCGCGATCCCAGAGCGTGCGGTCCTGGTCGTCGAGCGCGACGAGGTCGCCGCGCGCATCGACGCGGGCCGCTCGGCGCGAGTCGTGCAGCAGCATGAGCGCGAGCAGCCCGGCGACCTCGGCGTCGTCGGGCATGAGCCGCCCGAGCAGCCGGCCGAGGCGGATCGCCTCGGTACACAGCTCGCCGCGCACGAGCCGGTCGCCGGCGGAGGCGCTCCAGCCCTCGTTGAAGATCAGGTAGACGACCGCCAGCACTGCGGCCATGCGGCCGGGCAGCTCCTCGTCGGGCGGGACGCGATAGGGGATCCGCGCCGTCGCGATCTTGCGCTTGGCGCGCACGATGCGCTGGTACATCGTCGTCTCGGAGACGAGGAACGCCTGCGCGATCTCGCCCGTCGTGAGGCCGCCGAGCGAGCGTAGGGTCAGCGCCACGCGGGCCTCGATCGAGAGCGCCGGATGGCAGCACGTGAAGATCAGCCGCAGGCGGTTGTCGCCGACCGCGGACGGCTCGGGCTGGGTCTCGTCGCCGCCATCGTCGGCGGCCGCCTCGCGTTCGGCGAGGACCTGCAGGCGCCCGACGCGGTCGGCGAGCGTGCGCTCGCGGCGCAGGCGGTCGATCGCGCGGCGGCGCGCCGCCGTCATGATCCAGGCACCCGGGTTGGCCGGAACCCCGTCGCGGTCCCACGCGACGATCGCCTCGGCGAACGCGTCCTGAAGCGCGTCCTCGGCGAGCTGGAAGTCGCCGACCTGGCGGATCAGGGTGGCGAGCACCGCGGCACGCTCGTGGCGGAAGGCCGCCTCGGCGGCTGTGGCGCTCGCCCGTGCCATCTACGCAGTGTCTCTCAACCCGTCTGCGGGAACACGACGACCGGCCGCACCTCGACCGCGCCGTACTCGATGTTCGGCATCTTCGCTGCCAGCGCGAGCGCGTCCTCGCGCGTGGGCACGTCGACGAGGTAGTAGCCCCCGAGGACCTCCTTCGTGTCGGCGAACGGGCCGTCGCTGACGGCCGTCTCGCCGTTGCGCACGCGCACGGTCGCCGCCGCGTCGGTGTCCTCGAGCGGAGCACCCGAGACCATCGCGCCGGACGCCGTCAGCGCGTTGGTGTAGTTCAGCCACGCCGCGTACTGGCCCTCAGGGTCGTCATCGGCGCTGGGGGCGTTGGATGGATCGCCGTAGATCAGAAGCATGTATTGGGGCATATGGCACCTCGCGTTCTCGGGCCGGACGGACCGGCTGGATGGAACCGTTCGAGGATTCGTTACCCGGACCGCGCCTGCCTCATCATCCGGTCTCTGCCATGCCGGTCTGCTCGAACACGACGACGGGGCGCACCTCGACCGAGCCGTAGCCGACGTTGGGGATCTTCGCCGCCCAGCCCAGGGCGGCGTCGAGATCGGGGACGTCGAGCAGGTAGTAGCCGCCCAGCGCCTCCTTGGTCTCGGCGAACGGCCCGTCGCTGATGAGCGTCTCGCCGTCGCGCACGCGCACGGTCGTCGCGGCGACGACGGGCTCCAGCGCATCGCCGGCGACCATCGCGCCGGACTCCTGCAGCGCGGTCGTGTACTCAAACCACTTCGGCATCTCGGCGGCGAGCTCTTCGGGCGAGCGGGCGTCGTCGGCGGGCGAGTAGATCAGCAGCATGTACTGGGGCATCTGGCACCTCGGTCGTCGTGTGCGGCCGGCGTCTCCGGCGCTTCGTACATACGTCGAACGGGCGACGCCCGATTCGACACACACCAGCGAGAAGCCCTTCCGGGCCTCACAGCAACCTTCAGGAAACACCCAGCCCCCGCAGAGCGGCGGCGCCGAAGGCGATGTGTCGAGCGCGGATGCTCAGGAGGAGCTCGGCGGCGGCGCCGCCGCCGAGCCCGCCCCGAAGCAGACGAAGCCCGCCGCCGTCGCGTAGTCGGCGTCGCCGTCGCCGAGCGCTCGGACCCTCGCCCGCGCCAACGCCGGCGCGGGTTCGTGGCCCGCGTCGAGCTCGTCGTGCAGCGCGAGCATCAGCCGGCGCGTCGGCTCGTCGGGCACCGGCACGGTGCTCGCGATCAGCGCGCTCGTGCCGAGCGCGATCAGCGCGCCGCTGAAGCCCATCAGCTCGTCGCCGGGACGGACGGCGGTCACGCCGGCGTCACACGCGCTGAGGATCATGTCGACCGGCGCCGCCCGCAGCCGCTCGAGGTCGTAGACGGTCAGCGGGCCGTCGGCGAGCTGCAGCGAGGAGAACAGCGGGTTGTCGGCGCGAAACGTGCCGTGGCTGGCGATGTGGGCGCGGGTCGCCGTCTCCAGCGCCGCCGCCACCGCCTCGACGCCCGCGTCGGCGCCGAGCAGCACGGTCGCCGCGGCGTGGCCGCCGGCCAGCGCCTGCACCTCCGCGACGGCCTCCGGCAGCCCCGGCCCGGCCGCGAGCAGCAGGCGCGTCGCAGCGGCCGCGGCGCCGCCGCGCCGCTGCGCCGCCCGTAGCCACAGCGCCGCCGACGGCGCGACGCTCAGCGGGCGTCTCGCGCAGGTGGGCAGCACCGCCCACGGAACGGCATGCAGCTCGCCCGTCGGGATCAGGACGAGCTCGCGCTCTGCGTCGCCGAGCAGCTCGCCGAGCGGCGCGAGCAGCAGCTCGTCAAGGCGCGCCGCGGCGTGGCCGGCGTTCTCCCGCGCGATCTCGCGCGATGCCGCCGAGCCGGTCCCGCGCCCGAGCCTGCGCAGCGCGAAGCGCAGCGCGGCCAGCTCGCTGTAGGCCTCGCCGACGACTGCGCCCAGCGCCAGCAGCCGCGGCCGCCGCGCCCCCTGCACGACGACGACGCGCAGGTCGTCGCCGGCGGGCACGTAGTGCACGAGCACGCGCCTGCCGAGCGCGGCGCGCAGCGCCTGCGGATCGGGCGGCGCGCCCTGCTCGCCGTCCTGCGCTCCGACGGCGTGGCGGGCTCGCCGCCGCACGGACGCCTCGAGCTCGGCCTGACGGCGCAGCAGCCGCTGCGTGTCCGACGCCTCCTTGCCGGCCTCGTCGATCGCGGCGAGCAGCGCTCGCAGCTCGCCGAGCTCGGCGGCGAGGGCATCGTCGTCGGGCGGGCGTGCGGGCCGCTGCCAGAGCGCGGCGGCACGGCCGCGCTCGGCCCACTCGAGCACCGCCTCGGCCCTGCCCGACCGCAGCGCGAGGTCCAGGCCGAGCGCGGTCAGCGCGTTGCCGTGGACGGCCGCCGCGGCGCGCAGTTCGGTCGCGCCGAGGCTGATGCGGTGCGCGTCGAGCACGGCGAGCCCGGCGCGCAGCGCGCGCACGGCGCTCGCCGGCCGCCCCGCCGCCAGGCGCGCCAGCGCCTCCGCGTGCCAGGCGCCGAGGCGCTGCAGGACGGGGCCGCTGCGCCGTGCGCGCGCGATCGGCGCGAGGTCCTGCGCCGCCTCCTCCACGCGCCCGAGCTGCAGGGCGACGCGGGCCGCGAGCACGCGCGCGTCGAGCGCTGCGGCCGGCCAGCCCGCGGCGGTGAGGGCGTCGGCGGCAGCGCGGGCGCGGGTGTGCAGCTCGGCGTCGCGCACGCCGCCGGCGAAGGCGGCCCGCACCGCGACGCTCTGGGCGAGCGCCGCCCAGCCCGGTCGCTCCTGCGCGGCGAACTCGGCGGCCGCCCGCTGGGCGGCGGCGAGGCCCGCGGCCGCGTCGCCGGCGGCGAGCGCGGCCTCGGCGTGGGTGAGGCGTGCTTCGGTGAGCTCGGTCGGCAGCCCGCCGCGCTCGAACAGGTCGACGACGCGCGCGGCGCTCGTGACGGCCTCGTGGTGAAGCCCGGCGGCCAGGAGCGCATGACAGCGGTCGAGCTCCATCACCGCTCGTCGCATCTCGCTCTGTGCCAGGACGGGCTCGGCGGCGTCGTAGCACTCCAGCGCGGCCGGCAGGTCGCCGCCGCGGGCATGGACGAAGCCGCGATTGCCCAGCGCCATCGCCGCGAGCAGCGGCTGGTCGATCTGCTGAGCGCGAGCCTCGCACTCCCTCAGGTCGGCGGCCGCCGCGCGGAGCGCGCCGCGATAGGTCTGCACGATGCTGCGGTTGAGCAGCACGATCGCCTCGTCGCGCGCGTTCCCCGCCCGCCGGACGAGCGTCAGCGCGTCGCCGTAACCGGCGAGCGCCTCGTCGTAGCGGCCCAGGCGCATGAGGATGACGGCGCGCTGCTGTGCGAGGCGGCCGTCGCCGCGGGCCTCCTCGTGCTTCATCGCCAGACCGGCCTGGCGCAGCGCGGCGGTCGACTGGCCGTCGAGCATGAGCGCGTGGGCGAGGCTCATACGCGACTCCGCGAGCCGCCGCCCGGACGCGGCCGTCCCCGCGGCGGCGACCGCCGCACGCAGGTGCTCGAGCGCCTGCGGGGCGCCCTCGAGTTCGAGCGCCGCCAGGCCGACCGCCCGCAGCGCGACCGCCGTCGTGTCGTGGTCGCGGTCCGCGCGCGCTCGCTGGAGCGCCTCCTCGGCGAGTGCGCGAGCACGGCGCGGATCGTCGCCGAGCAGCCGGTGCGCCTCCTCGGCGAGCGCCGCTACGGCCTGCGCGGGCGACGGCGGCGTTGCGGGCAAGCTCAGATCGTAAGCCAGTCCGTCTCCACCAGGCGGTCGTCGCCGAGGCGGCAGCGCAGGCGCAGCGAGCCGGCCGAGAGCCCCGGCGCGCGGAAGCGCCCGCGTGCGTCGGCGCTCGTCGCGAGCAGCTCGTCGCCGTTGCGGACGGCGATCTGCGCGGCCTGGGGCGGGACGAGCTGGCCGATCAGCCGCAGCGTCTCGCCCGCGCCGTCGCGCTCGCGCTCGGTCTCGATCTCGATCGTCAGGTCGGGCGCCTCGAAGGTCAGCGCACGCGGTCCGGCGTCGCCGCGCAGGGCGAGCGCCGGCTCGTCGACCATGGAGTCGTGCACGAGCGCGGCGAGCTCGGCGTCGAGCGTGCGCCATTCGATGGCGACACGGGCGGCGATCTGCACCGGCTCGGGAATGGGATCGACGGTGGCGAAGAGGCGACCGAGCTCGGCGACGAGCGCGTCGTCGTCGTCGTTGCTGCGCGGTGGCTGTCCGGGAGCGTTCATCACAACGAAAGAGTCCGCATGTCACGCCGTGATACGTGCTCCTGCCACGGCCCGTTCCAGCGTCGCGAGGCAGCGTCCGCGGGTCGGGCCGATGCTACCGATCGGCATCCCCAGCGCACAGGAGACGTCCTCGTAGCTCGGCGGCGGATCGCAGGACAGCATCCGCAGCAGCGCCTGGCAGCGGCTCGAGAGCGTCGCGAACGCCTTCCACAGGGCCGCGTCGCGCTCGCGCGCGAGCAGCCCGGCGTCGATCTCGGCGGGGACCGTGTCCTGCGGGATCTGGTCGTCCTCGGTGGGGATCATCCGCTGCTGCTGGCGCAGCACGCGCAGGCATTCGTTGCGCGTGATCGTCGCCAGCCAGCCGCTCAGGGCGTCCGGGTTGCGCAGGTCGTCGAGGTGCTCGAGCAGGCGCAGCCACGTCGTCTGGCAGACGTCGGCGGCATCGGCGTCCGACAACCTGTGGCTGCGCGTGACGCTCCACACGAGCCGCTCGAAGCGCACGACAAGCGCCTCCCACGCGCTGCGGTCGCCTGCTGAGGCCAGCCTGACGAGATCCCGTACCTCCACGGGCCAACCGTATTCGACGCGCCGTACGTGACGGCGTTCATACGGCAACCCGCTGGTCAGAGGTATTTTCTGCCCGCGACGGCACTCGTCATCAGCGACTGCCTGTGCGGCCTGGCCGCAGCCACCCCCATCGAGGAGCACCAGCATGTCCGACATCATCAAGGTCGACTGGAACAGCGAGGCGTGGGAGCAGGCGCTCCTCCAGCGCAGAGACGTGGGGCGCGTCGGTCGCGGCGGGGACTGGGTCTTCTACACGCCCGGCCGGCTGCTCGTCGACAGCGCGGCGGCGAAGGATCCGCGCGTCCAGGAGGAGCTGAAGCGCAACTCCGCGGTCGAGTGCGACGAGCCGGCGGCCGAGATCGCGGCGAGGCTCGGCCTGACGCTCTTCACGATCCCGGACAACCTCCTCGTCGAGACGATCCGCACGCTGCGCGCGCTCGTGCCCAACTCGGCCTCGCTGGAGCACATCTGGGCGCCGGGACCGAACAGCTTCCACGGCGACGACGTGCCCGAGCCGACGCCGGACCCGACGGACATCCCCGGCACGAAGGCGCAGACGCAGCCGGAGAAGCAGCTGGCGATCTACGTGCTCGACACGGGCATCGCACCGACCGTCCCGTTCGACTACGAGAGCGACGGCGACGACGAGGAGATCCCCGACGAGGACGGGGACGCGAACCGCGATCCCGCCGCCGGGCACGGCACGCACGTGGCGGGCATCATCGCCCGCGGCGCGCCCGACGCGCGGATCGTCGTGCGCCGGCTGCTGACGTCGCCGGTCGGGATGGCGAGCGAGCTCGACACGGTGAACGCGCTCCAGAACGCCCTCGACGGCGGCGCGAACCTCATCAACTGCTCCTTCGGCGGGACGACGCTGTTCGACGCTCCGCCGCTCGCGACGGAGCGCGCGCTCGCGCAACTGCCTCCGGAGGTCGTCGTCGTCGCGGCGGCCGGCAACGACGGCACGGAGCGCCCGCACTACCCGGCCGCGTCCAAGCGCGTCATCTCCGTCGGCGCCGTGGGGCGTGAGAAGGGCAGCGAGGAGTGGCAGCAGGTCGACTTCAGCAGCTGGGGCTGGTGGGTCGACTGCTGCGCGCCCGGCGTCGACATCCCGAGCACGTTCCTGTGCTGGGACGGCGGCGACGACGAGCCGGTCTTCGACGGCTTCGCGACCTGGAGCGGAACTTCGTTCGCGGCGCCGGCGGTGACCGCCGCGATCGCCTCCTACGCGATGGCGAGGGGGATCGAGCCGAGCCTGGCGGCGTGGTACCTCGTCGAGAACCCGGCGCTCGACCGCGTCGGCTCGGTCGGCACGCTCGTCGTCTGAGCGGCTGCGGCCCGCGCGCGAGCGCGGGCCGCGCATCACACGTGGAAGGGGGGTGCGGCCGCGAAGCTGCGGCCGCGCCCGGCGGGGATCCCGCGGTGCGAAACGGCGCGGACCTCGAAGAGCCCGGCGGCCTCGAGCTGCGAGACGGCGTCCGTGACGTCCTCGTGGTGCAACTGCGGGTACTCGGGTGCGAGCACGGAGAACAGCTCGTTCGTGCTGCGCGAGCCGTCGGCGAGCTCGACGAGACGATGGATCGCGCCGTCGGGATCGTCGAGCGTGACGACGTGGTCGCGGCCGACGATGTGCAGCTCGCCGCCGCCGCGAAGCAGCGGTGCCGCGGTCTTCATGCGGGGACGGGGTGCAGTGCGCATCAATGCTCCTTCGGTGTCCTCGGGTGCGATCGGGCCGGCGAGGTGGGAGCCGGCCTGTATTCCGAGTGATCGCGCCGGCAGCCGCGGTGATACAGGGGATTTCGCTTGCATCGCGTCCGGCTGCTGCGGGATGCTCGACGCATGAGCCCGCGCGATGTGCCCGGCGAGGAAGAACCGCACGACGTGAGCTGGACCGGCAGCGAGCTCGAGCGGCCTGATGCCGAGTCCGAGCCCGAGTCGATGCAGGAGCCGGAGCGGGAAGAGCTGCATCCGAACTTCAGGGCAGCGGCCGCGGAGGCGGCAGCGGCGTCCGCGGCCGCGTATGAGCGCTACAACGCTCCGGCGGCGCGGGAGCCCGAGCCGGAGCCGGAGCCCGAGCCCGAGCCGGAGCCCGAGCCCGAGCCCGAGCCGGAGCCCGAGCCGGAGCCCGAGCCGGAGCCCGAGCCCGAGCCGGAGCCCGAGCCCGAGCCCGAGCCCGAGCCCAAGCGCACCGGCAGCATCCCGCCTC
Organism: Solirubrobacterales bacterium; assembly: GCA_038255395.1. Lineage (GTDB taxonomy): Bacteria > Actinomycetota > Thermoleophilia > Solirubrobacterales > Solirubrobacteraceae > CADCVQ01. The sequence goes on along the minus strand of JBBSLI010000002.1, from coordinate 132,501 downwards.
CCGGGGCGCCGGCGCCCGCGTCGGACCCAGGGCCGGCGGCGCCGTCAGCGCGCCGCGGCGGCCTGCTGGACCGGCTGCGGCGCAAGCTCGGGCGCTGACCTGCCCGTCGCCGGTCGCGTTCGCGGCGGCAGGAACTGCATCGATGAGTGGGTGAGTCTTCGTCGTGGCGGCCGCCGCGCCAGCGCCGGCCGGGACGGCCGGCCGTCGTGGCGCTTTTGTGCTCGATGACGACAGAAACGCGCCACCACGCCAGCGCCGGCCGGGACGGCCGGCCGTGGTGGCGCTTTTGTGCTCGATGACGACAGAAACGCGCCACCACGCCGGCGCGGTGCGTGCAGGAGTGACGGCTGAGACGACAACCGCGGCCGAAACCGTCACGGTGCACGCATGTGGTGCAGATGCGACGGATCGCCGTGCACGCGCGAACGATCCGCCACTCCTGCATGCTCGACGGCGACGAACGCGCCGACCACCCTGGCGCCACGCCCCGCTCGCGGCCGGCGCCCACGTCCACCCTGAGCAACGAGCCCTGCACAGGTGCAGTTCTGCCCGCGCCACGGCGAACACGACGCGGCGAAGCCACACCCCGGCGACGTCCCGCCTACAGGCGGTACCGCGCGGCCTGCGAGCCGGCGTATGCCGCCGCGACGGCGGGGTCGATCGGTTCGGCGGATCCGCTGAGCGCGAGCGGCTCGGCGACCGGCTCCGTCGCCACGGACGACGCCGCCGCCACCACCGGCGCGCGCTGCGGCGCGCGCTTGGGTTGCTCGGCGATCCGCCCGGGGATCAGCGCGTCTGCGACCGACACGTCCTGCTTGACGACCCGCACGCCGTACACGTACGCCAGCGCGCCGCCGAGCGTGCCGCCGAGGATCAGCAGGCCGAACGCGCCCACGCCGAGCAGCAGGCCGAGCGTCGTGACCTCGCCGTCGTCATAGCCGGGGCGCTGCGCGACCCACGCCGCGGCGAACACGGTCGTCGCCAGCACCATCACGACGAGATGGAAGTTCGCGAGCTTGCGCTTCGCGGTGCCCTTGCCGAGGTCGGCCCAGTCCAGCAACCCGGTCAGCGAGGTCGGGACCGCGACGAGCAGGCCGACGGAGATCGCCAGCAGCGCGCCCTTCGAGGTCGCCTCCTGCTCGAAGCCGAGCGCGCCCGCGATCAGCATCGCCACCCCGACGGTGTACGCGCCCACGCTGACGTCGGTCAGCGGCGCGTGCGAAGGCTTGCCGGGAAAGCCCTTGACGAGCGTGAGCAGAGCACTCATGGAAGACGGCTCCTTCGGACGCGAGTACGGAGATCGGCGGGCGTCGCACCCGCTTCTGTCCGCCCTTACGCCGCGCCCCGATGGCCGGATCAGGACGGCCCAGCGGCGCGGCGCCATCACGCGTCGGCGTCCTTGTGGTCGTACGCGTTGAGCACGTCGACGCCGATCGGCGCTCGGCACGCCCCGTCGGGCACCGTCAGCGCCCCGGCCAGACCATCCGCGCGTCCGGCTCGCGCTCCTCGTTGCCGTGGCCCTCGGTCTGCTGCACCGTCGCGAAGCCGTGGCGCTCGTAGAACGCGATCGCCGCCGCGTTGCGCTGGAAGACCCACAGCTGCAGGCCGTCCGGCTGCGCGTCCTGCGCCCCGCGCAGCAGCCGCGAGCCGATCCCGCTGCGCCAGTGCCGGGGCCCGACGTAGAGGTGCTCGACGCGCCCCGGGCAGGCCGCGAGAAACCCCGCCACCTCGCCGCCGGCGACCGCCACGGTGACGCCCCCGCGGTCGACGAGCCCGCCGAAGTAGGCGACGTCCTGCGCCGGCGTGTGCACGACCGCCAGGAACGGTAGGGCGGCGTCGCGAGCGGCGCCGAAGACCGCCGCAACGGCCCGGCGATCGCCCGCCTGCGCCGCTCGCAGGGTCACCTCCATGCGCCGCACTCTGCCCGATCTGCGCGGACGCCGACCGATGTCCGGCTATCCTCGTAGGACGGTCCACACGGCGCCAGGGCGCCGTCACCCCGCGTCCAGCCGCGCATTGCGCAGGCAACCGATGGGCAGGACCAGTGCGATCGGGCTGCTGACACGCCACAGGCAGGGCGTCTCATCGACGGTCACACCCCACAACGAGGGAGCGCGCATGGCATCAAGCGGCAAGAAGAAGACGACGATGGCGAAGCTCGACCGTGAGCGCCGGATGCGCGAGAAGCGCATGGACAAGGCGGCCCGCAAGGAAGCCCGCAAGTACGCGGCGGCGAACCCCGAGCTCGTCCAGGACGACGCGCTGACCGGCGACGAGATCGTCGACGAGTCGCTCCAGCCCGCCGGCGCCGAGCGCTGATCTGACCCCCGGCGCCTGAACACGCCGGGACCCGCGCGACGCGACATCATGAGCTGATGCGCGTCCGCCATGCCGAACCCGAGCGCGACGGCGCAGCGTGCGCGGCGATCTACGCGCCGTTCGTCGACGGCAGCGGCGTGTCCTTCGAGGACGACGCGCCGACGGCGCAGGAGATGTCGGCGCGCATCGCCACGACGAGCGCCAGGTTCCCCTGGCTCGTCGCCCACGAGGACGACGGCGGGGTCGCCGGCTACGCCTACGCCTCGCAGCACCGCGACCGCGCGGGCTATCGCTGGGCGGTCGACGTCGCGGTCTACGTCGAGCCCGCCTTCCACGGCCGCGGCGCGGGCCGCATGCTCTACGAGGCGCTGCTCGATCTCGTCCGCCGTCAGGGCTTTCGCAGCGCCTGCGCGGGAATCGCGCTGCCCAACGAGGCGAGCATCGGCCTGCACCGGGCGCTCGGCTTCGAGGAGGTCGGCACGTACCGCGATGTCGGCTGGAAGGCCGGCGCGTGGCGCGACGTGGCCTGGTGGCAGCTTCAGCTCGCCCCCTCCGCCGACGACGGAGCGCCGCCGGAGCCGCTCGAGCCGCAGCGGCTGTGAGCCGCGAGGAGAACGTCTACGTCGGCATCGACCTCGGGACGGGCAGCGCGCGGGCGCTCGCGGTCGGCACCGACGGCGCCGTCCGCGGCGCCGGCGCGGCGCCGCTGCGCAGCGCGCGCGAGGGCGAGCGCCACGAGCAGGATCCGCGCAGCTGGTGGCCCGCCGTCGCCGCCGCCTGCCGCGAGGCGCTCGAAGGCATCGACCGCGAGCGCGTCCGCGCGGTCGCCACCTGCGCGACGTCGGGGACGATCGTGCTCGCCGACCGCGACGGCGAACCGACCACGCCGGCGCTCATGTACGACGACGGCCGCGCCGCCGAGCAGGCGCAGCGGCTCGGGCTGCCGACGTCGTGGGCGCTGCCGAAGCTGCACTGGCTGCTCGAGCACGAGCCCGCCGCCGCGGGTGCGCGCCTCGCCCACCAGGCCGACCTCATCACCCGCCGCCTCGCCGGCCGTGTCGTCGAGTCCGACGCGAGCCATGCGCTGAAGACCGGCTACGACGCCGAGCGCGCGTCCTTCCGACACGCGGGCGACCTGCGCGACATCCTGCCCGCCGTCGTGGCGTCCGGCACACGGCTCGGCGCGGTCTGCGCAGCGGCCGCCGCCGACAGCGGCCTGCCGCAGGGAGCCGCCGTGATCGCCGGCATGACCGACGGCTGCGCGGCGCAGATCGCCGCCGGCGCGCTGGCGCCCGGCGACTGGAACTGCGAGCTGGGCACGACGCTCGTGCTCAAGGGCTGCTCGCGTGAGCGCATCGACGTCCCTGCGTACGGCGTCTACTCGCACCGCTCGCCCGACGGCGGCTGGCTGCCCGGCGGCGCGTCGAGCAGCGGGGCGGGCGTCCTCACCGCCGCCTTTCCCGACCGCGACCTCGACGAGCTGGGTGCACGAGCCGCCGAGCACGAGCGCACGACCGTGCTCGCCTACCCGCTCGTCTCCGACGGCGAGCGCTTCCCGTTCGCCGCCCCCGGCGCGCACGCGTTCATGCTCGGCACGCCGGCCGGCGAGGGCGAGCACGCCGCCGCGCTGATGCAGGGCCTGGCGCTCGTCGAGCGGCTGTGCTTCGAGCGGCTGGCCCGGCTCGGCGCGCCCGCGGACGGCAGGCTGAGCCTGACCGGCGGCGCGACCCGCAACCGCGCGTGGTGTCAGCTGCGAGCCGACGCGCTCGGCCGCCCCGTCCGGCTGCCCGAGCGCGGCGAGGCCGCGTTCGGCATGGCCATCCTCGCCGCCGCGGCCGACGCCCGAGAGCCCGTTGCGGACGCCGCGGCGCGCATGTCGCGGACGCGCACGACGATCGAGCCGCGGGCGTCGATGCAAGCCCATCTCGACGAGCAGTACGCCCGCCTCCTCGGCGCGCTCGAGCGGCGCGGCTGGCTGCAGCGCTGAGGGCTACGCGGCGGGGCGCCGTGCGAGGTCGTCGTGGTCATCGCGCGGCCGCCGCCGCAACGCGGCCCACAGTCCACCACGCGGTGCCGGTGCGCGAGCCCTCTCGCCCGGCGTCCCGGGCGGCAGCGGCGCCGATCCGACGAGCGCATCGACGCTCGCGTTGTGCAGTCCTTCCTTGAGCAGGCGCCGATACGTCACACGCGAGGACCCTAAACCCGGTGCGGCCGGCCCTATCTGGCCGTCTGGTGAGAATCCGGGCCCTCCGACCTGGCCCATGTGTCGAATCTTCCCTCGCCAAACTGGCCCACCTTGATCTAGAGCGCAGGCACGCGCGTCCATATCTTCGGAGTCGCCCTAGGGTTCCGCTGCCGTCACCGGCAGGTCTGGTCCGAGAGGGCCGGCCGGCACCTACATAGCCGCGTTGACACGGAGGGATAAAAGCCCGGGAGACATCACATCTCCTGGGCCTTTTCTTTTTCAGGGAGGCCCAAGTGAAGATCCACGGTCAGGTCGTGCTCGTCGTCATCGACGTCCAGAAGGGCGAGGTGACCGCGCAGGACACCGGCATCCCGCACATGGACGGCGGCGCCGCGCGGCACGCCCGGATCCTCGAGCTCGTGCAGGGCGCCCGTGCCGCCGCCGTGCCGGTCGTCTTCATCCAGGAGGTGCACAAGCGCACGCTGCTGGACTTCGGCCGCGAGCTCGACGGCGCCGAGGGCGTGCACTGCCTGGAGGGCGACGAGGCGACCGAGCTCGCAGACGGCCTGGACCCACGGCCCGACGAATACCTGATCCGCAAGCGCCGCTACTCGGCGTTCTTCGCGACCGAGCTCGAGCTCGTCCTGAAGTCCTACGGCGCACGCACGCTCGTGCTCGTCGGCGCGCTGACAGACGTCTGCGTGCACTACACGTTCGCCGACGCCCATCAGCACGACTACCACTGCCTCGTCGTCACGGACTGCGTCGGCGGCTCGTCGGTCACGGCGCATGACGCGGCGCTGGACGCGATGGCCTACCTGCAGCGCGACTGCCGCGTCGCCCAGCACGAGGTGCTCGGCGCGCTGCACTCGTTGCGCGCGATCGCGGTGGGGTGCTGACGTCATGTCGTTCGTGCCGCCGATCCTCGAGGTCGAGGACCTGCACGTCACGTTCAAGGTCCACGGCGGCGACGTGCACGCGCTGCGCGGCGCGTGGCTGAAGATCTCACCCGGCGAGATCGTCGGCCTCGTCGGCGAGTCGGGCTCGGGCAAGAGCGTGCTCGGCCTGACCGCGCTCGGGCTGCTGCCGGCGCACCCGCAGCCGGTCGTGACCGGCTCGGTCCTGCTCGACGCCGAGGACATGGTCGAGGCGACCGAGGACACGCGCCGCAGGCGCCGCGGCTCGGACCTCGGGGCGATCTTCCAGGACCCGATGACCTCGCTGAACCCGACGATGCGCGTCGGCCGCCAGGTCGGCGAGGCGGCGGGCGGCGCCGACGACGAGCGCATCCACCAGCTGCTCGCCGACACCGGCATCCCCGAGCCCGCGGTGAAGGCGCGCGCCTATCCGCACGAGCTCTCCGGCGGGCTGCGCCAGCGCGTGATGATCGCGATGGCGCTGGCTCGCGACCCGCGCCTCGTCGTCGCCGACGAGCCGACGACCGCGCTCGACGTCACCGTCCAGGCGGTCGTCCTGGACCTGCTCGCGAGGCTCGTGCGCGAGCGCAACATGGGCCTGCTGTTCGTCACGCACGACCTCGGCGTGGCGGCGCGCATCTGCGACCGCATCGCCGTCGCGTACGCCGGGCGGATCGTCGAGACCGGCACCGCCGCGGAGGTGCTCGGCGCCGCCCGCCATCCGTACACGGTCGGCCTGCTGGCGAGCCGCCCGCGGCTGGACAGCACCGTCGCCGGCGGCGACCTGCCGACGCTCGCCGGGCGCCCGCCCGACGCGCGCCGGCCGGCGGCCGGCTGCGCCTTTGCGCCGCGCTGCCCGGCCGCCGACGAGGTCTGCGAGCGGCCCGTGCCCGCGCACCGCAACGGCGACCGCGGCGACGAATGCCATCACCCGGGCGTGCTCGGTCGCTGGCCGCCGGGCGGGCCGGGCGCCGGCCTGCCCGACCCGCTCATGCTGCGCGCCGCGACCCCCGCCGACGCGCCCGCGCTCGTGAAGGCCAACCCGCCCGAGCCGGCGCTCGTCGTGCGCGACGCGGTGCGCGAGTTCCCCCGCCCGCGGCCACGTCCGTTCGCGGCGCGGCCACCCGCGTTCGTCGCCGTCGGCGGCGTCAGCATCGAGCTGCCGGCGGGCGGCGCGCTGGCGATCGTCGGCGAGTCGGGCTCCGGCAAGACGACGCTGCTGCGGATGGTCGTCGGGCTGCTCGAGCCGACGCGGGGCGAGGTCACGCTCGGGCCGGGCGCGCCGCCGCAGCTGATCTTCCAGGACGCCGGCGCGTCGCTGACGCCGTGGCTCACGATCGGCGACCAGATCGGGGAGCGGCTCGCCGCGCTCGGCGTGCCGCCCGAGCAGCGCGCCGCGCGGATCGACGCGACGCTCGACGCCGTCGGCCTGCCCGCGCAGGCCGCGCGCTCGGTCCCGCGGCGGCTGTCGGGCGGCATGCGCCAGCGCGCCGCGATCGCCCGCGCGATCGCCGTCCCGCCCGCGCTGCTGGCCTGCGACGAGCCGGTCTCGGCGCTCGACGTCTCGCTCGCCGCACAGGTGCTCAACCTGCTCTGCCACCTGCGCCGCACGCTCGGCATCGCGCTGCTGTTCGTCACGCACGATCTCGCTGCCGCGCGCGCCGTCGCCGACGAGGTCGCGGTCATGAAGGGCGGCGAGATCGTCGAGCACGCTCCCACCGAGCAGCTCTTCACGACGCCCTGCCACCCGTACACGCGCCAGCTGCTGGCCGCGGTGCCCGACGTCTCCGAGGCGGCGTGACCGGCGTGTCGACGCCGACGGGCGCGCTCTCTCCCGGGCTGCGCCTCTGGCGCGGGCGGCGCGACCCCGCCGACCCGTCCGGTGGTGGCGGCGACGCCGGGCCCGGCGCGGTGCGCGCGGCGCTCGTCCCCGTCGCGATCATCACGGCGATCGCGCTCGTCGCGCCGCTGCTGGCGCCGCACGGCAGCCTCGAGGCCACGGGCGCCGGCCCGTTCGCGTCGCCGAGCTTCAGCGCGCCCTTCGGCACCGACGAGATCGGTCGCGACGTCTTCTCGCGCGTGCTCGTCGGCATCCGCACGAGCTGGCTGGCGGCGCTCGCCGTGATCGCCCTCGGCGCGCTCTTCGGCTCGCTCGTCGGCGCGATCGCGGGCGCGGTCGGCGGGATCGTCGACACGATCCTGATGCGCCTGACGGACCTGTTCCTGTCGCTGCCGGCGCCGGTGCTCGCGATCGCCGTCATCGCCTCGCTGGGGCCGAGCCTCACCCACACGCTGGTCGCGCTGAGCATCGTGTGGTGGCCCTGGTACGCGCGCATCGTGCGCGGTGAGGTGCGCGCGCTCGCCGCCCGCCCGCACGCCGAGGCGGCCCGCCTGGCGGGCGTCAGCCGCACGCGCCTCGTGCTGCGCCACCTGCTGCCGGGCGCGATCGCGCCGGTCGTCGTGACGATGTCGCTCGACGTCGGCAACCTGATCCTCGCGCTCGCCGCGCTGTCGTTCATCGGCCTCGGCGCGCCTGCGCCGGCGGCCGAGCTGGGGGCGATGAGCGCGCGCGGCCTGGACTACCTCTTCGGGCACCCCTGGGTGCCGATTGCGCCCGCCGTCGCCGTCGCGCTGCTGGCGCTCGCGGCGAACCTCACGGGCGACCTGATCAACCGTCGCATCGACGAAAGGAATTCAAGATGAATGGCCGTACCCGCTGGATGACCGCCGTGCTGCTGGCGGCCGCCGTGACCGTCGCGGGCTGCGGCTCGACCGAGAAGCAGACCACGGCGGGATCCAGCGACGTGCTGCGGATCCCGTACCTGGCGGACATGTCGGTGCCCGACCCCGACGTCTTCTACGACATCGAGGGCAACTCCGTGATCCTCAGCCAGTACGAGGGCCTGCTCAAGTACGCGCCGGCCTCGACGAAGATCGTCGGCAGCCTCGCCAAGAGCTGGACCGTCTCGCCCGACCGGCGCACGTACACGTTCAAGCTGCAGCCGAACGTGACCTTCCACAGCGGCGCGCCGCTGACCTCGCAGGCCGTCAAGGACGCCTTCGCGCGCCGCCTCGACGTCGGCCAGGCGCCGTCCTACATGCTCGCCGGCGTCAAGAGCATGTCGACGCCCGACGAGCTCACGTTCGTCGTCAGGCTCAAGCGCCCGGTCAACCCGTTCGAGGCCTACATGGCGTCGAGCTGGGGCCCGAAGGTCATCGGCCCCGCCGCGCTCAAGACGAACGCCGGCAAGGACTTCGGCCAGACCTGGCTGCGCACCCACGGCGACGGCACCGGCCCCTACAAGCTCACCGAGTTCGCCCGCGGCCGCCAGTACACGCTGACGCGCAACGAGGACTATTGGGGCCCGCCCGCCACGAAGGCGAACTTCAAGACCGTCCTGATCAAGATCACGCCGGACATCGGGACGCAGCGCCTGGAGCTGCAGAACGGCGGCCTCGACGCGATCGTCAAGTCCTTCCCCGCGTCAGAGCTCGCCTCGCTGCCCGACAGCCTCGAGGTGCAGCAGAAGGACTCCAACCTGCGCCTGCTGCTGTACGTCAACACGCACAAGGCACCGTTTCAAGATCCGGCGGTCCGCGCCGGCCTGCGCTCGACGATCGACGTCGGCCAGCTCGTCGACCAGGCCTACGCCGGGACGGCGACCAAGCCCGTCGGCGCGTACCCCGAGGCGCTGCTCGCCGACCAGCCCGAGCTGCCCTACGGCGTCGACGCCGCGAAGGCCAGGGCGGCCGGCGACAGGGCGAGGACGAAGAAGATCACGCTCGCATACACCGCCGACGAGTCGGGCGTGCAGCGCCGCGTCGGCGAGCTCATGCAGGGCAAGCTCAAGGAGGCCGGCTTCGACGTGACGCTGCGCGAGGTCCAGCTGCCCGACACCTACGGCTACGTCAAGCGCCTCGAGCAGGCGCCGGACCTGCTGCTGCAGACGAACACGCCCGACGCCGCGCACCCCGACACCTGGGCGCGGATCGTCTTCTACTCGACCGGTGGGCTGAACTTCTTCGGCTTCAGCGACAAGGGCGTCGACAAGGCGCTCGACGACGCGCTCGACGCGCCGGAGGCGGAGGCGACGAAGCTCTACCAGCAGGCCGGCCAGGACGTGATCGACTCGGACTCGATCTTCTTCTTGAGCAACGTCAAGGACGTCTTCGTGCTGCAGAAGGATCTCGAGGGCGTCGAGAGCGTTCCGGCCTATCCGTGGACGGTCTCCTACGCGCCGCTCAAGCGAGCGGGGAGCTGAGCAACCATGGCGACGCTGATCGGCAAGCGGCTCGTCGCGCTGGTCGCGGTTCTCTGCGGGCTGGCGGTGATCGTGTTCGTGCTGCAGGCGGTGATCCCGTCCGACCCGGCGCGGGCGATGGTCGGTGCGAGCGCGTCGCCCGAGGCGGTGGCGGCGAAGGCGCACGAGCTCGGCTACGACAAGCCGCTGCCGCAGCGCTTCGCCGACTACCTCGGGCGCACGGCCGGCGGCGACCTGCAGTCCTCGCTGCGCACGCGCAACGACGTCGCCGACGACCTGCGGACGTTCGCCCCGGCGACGCTCGAGCTCGCGTTCGCGGCGTCGTTGCTGGCGGCGCTGATCGGCATCGGCCTGGCGCTCGCGCTGGCCGCGGGAGGACGCGCGGCGCGGGTGCTGCGCGTCGTCCTCGTCGCCGGCGCGTCGGTGCCCGGGTTCCTCGTCGGGCTGCTGGCGATCCTCGTGTTCTACTCGGGCCTGCACCTGCTGCCCGCGTCGGGCCGGGTCGCCGACACGTACGTGCTGCCCGACGGCCCGACCGGCCTGCTGCTGTTCGACGCGCTCGTCGCGGGCGACCCGGGCGTGTTCCTCAGCGCGCTGTCGCACCTCGTCATGCCGGCGTTCACGCTCGCGCTCGTCCCGGCGCTGGCGATCGCGCGCACGCTGGCGACGACGCTCGAGCAGACCATGCGCGAGGACTACGTGCGCACGGCACGCGCGAAGGGGATGCGCGAGCGGGCGATCATCCTGCGCCACGGGCTGCGCAATTCGGCGGGGCCGGCGCTGACGATGGGCGGCCTGCAGTTCGGGCTGCTGCTGGCGGGGATCGTCGTGGTCGAGCAGATCTTCTCGTGGCCCGGCCTGGGCCTGTACCTCAACCAGTCGATCGCGTTCTCGGACTTCCCGGCGATCACCGGCACGACGCTCATGCTCGGCACGGCCTACGTCGTCGTGAACTTCCTCGTCGACGTCGCGCAGGCCGCGGCGGACCCGCGGATCAGGACGATCTAGGCAGCTCGGTGAACGGTACGCCGATCTTCGAAGCCGTCCTGCCGCCCGCGGCGAGCTGGTCGCGCATCTGCCTGCGCGGCACGGCGCTGACGCTGACCGACATCGAAGGCGGCGCGAACGTGTCGGCGCTGCTGTACCGCGCCGGCGACGAGCTCGAGCGCTACTGCATGCCCGACACGCTGAAGGCCCAGCACATCAGCCGGCTGACGGCGGGCGTCGCGCTGTACTCCGACATGGGCCGCGTGCTCGCGTCGCTGACGCACGACACGTGCGGCTGGCACGACACGATCACCGGCCACGCGACGGCCGCGCACGTCGCCGCGCGCTGGGGCGTTGTCTCCTACCAGCAGGCGCGCAACGCGTGGCGGCGCAGCGCGCGCGACGCGCTGCTCGTCGAGCTCGCCAAGCACGGCCTCGGCGCGCGCGACGTCGTCGCGAACGTGAACTTCTTCACGAAGGTCGCCGTCGACGACACCGGTGAGCTCGCGTTCGCTCCCGGCAACTCCGCCGCCGGCTCCGAGGTGACGCTGCGCTTCGAGCTCGACACGCTCGTCGTGCTGTGCAGCGCGCCGCACCCGCTCGACCCGGCGCCGGACTGGAGCCCGCGGCCGGTGCGCCTGCAGATCGCGCGCGTCGCCGCGACGACGCACGAGGACGCCGTGCGGCGTGTCTGCGAGGAGAACGAGCGCGGCTTCGCGGCGACCGAGGCGGCGCTGCGATGAGCGCCGACGCCGGCGCTCCGGCCAGCGCGCGCATGGCGCTCGAGCTCGGCGCCGGCGACGGCTGGATCGGCGAGCTCGCCGCGGGAGAGACGCTGCGGATCGTCGACCTGCACGGAAACCAGGCCGTCGACACGCTGTTCTACGACGCCCACGACTACGCCAACCGCTACAGCGCCGTCGACACGCTGCGCGAGCAGGGCCGCGCGTATCTGACGCTGGGTTCGCGGTTGCTGGCGTCCGATTGCGAGCCGCTCGCGACGATCGTGGCCGACACCTGCGGGCGCCACGACACGCTCGGCGGCGCCTGCTCGCAGGAATCCAACGTCGTGCGCTACGGCGAGCACACCCGTCACATGCACGCGTGCCGCAACACGTTCCTCGCGCAGGCGCTGGCGTGGGGGCGGGGCCTGGAGAAGCGCGACCTGTCGGCGAACGTGAACTTCTTCATGAACGTGCCGCTGACGCCGGACGGCGGGCTGACGTTCGCGGACGGGATCTCCGCGCCCGGCAAGTACCTCGACCTGCGCGCCGACCGCGACACGCTCGTCCTGATCTCCAACTGCCCGCAGCTCAACAACCCCTGCAACGGCTACGACCCGACGCCGGTGCGGCTGGTGGTGTGGTGACGCGCTCGTGTTGACACCGAGGCGGGCGGCGGTTCAGGCGCTCGCGAACGGCATCGATGAGGGTGGGGTGGAGGGCGGAACGTCGGCGCCGATCCGGGGTGCGTGGCACCTAAGGGGCGATATCCGCCCCTTAGCTGCCATTCACGACCGCAAGTCCCGCTCGCGGAGCACCGCAGGGTCCGTCCCGCCCTCCTTCATCGCCGCCGTCCCCAAGCGCGAGCGCCCACACCAGCCCACCGCGAGACACGCATGATCGAGCTGCTGTCCACGGGCACGCGCGCCACCGTCCAGGACTGGCCCGGCCGGCTGGGCTACTGGGAGGTCGGGGTGCCGCCCTCGGGGCCGATGGACGCGCGCTCGTTCCGGCTCGGCAACCGCCTCGTCGGCAACGCCGAGGGCGCGGCCGGGATCGAGGTGACGCTGACCGCGCCACGGCTGCGCTTCGCGCGCGACGCGATCGTCGCGGTGACCGGCGCGCCGCTGCAGGTCGAGCTCGACGGCGAGCCCGTCGATCAGTGGACCACGTTGGAGGTGGCGGCGGGATCGGTGCTGAAGCTCGGCTCGATCCGCGGCGTCGGGCTGCGCGCGTACGTGCTCGTGCGCGGCGGGATCGACCGCCCGCAGGTGATGGGCAGCCGCGCGACGTTCGCGCCCGCCGGCCTCGGCGGCGGCGCGCTGCGCAAGGGCGACCGGCTCGCCGTCGGCGACGCGGCGGCCGGGCCGCCGATCGCGGGCGCAATCGAGCCGCCGCCGATGGCGAACAGCTGGACGCTGCGCGTCGTCCCCGGCCCGCACGGCGCGCCGGACTTCCTCACCGCCGACGGCCTCGAGCAGCTGTGGCGCGCGTCGTGGGCCGTGCACCTGCACTCCGACCGCACCGGCGTGCGGCTGACCGGGCCGGTGCCCGACTGGGCGCGCCGCGACGGCGGCGAGGCGGGCCTGCACCCGTCGAACATCCTCGACAGCGCCTACGGCGTCGGCACCGTGATGCTCGCCGGCGACATGGCGGTCGTCGTCGGTCCCGACGGGCCGAGCCTCGGCGGCTTCGCCGCGATCGCCCAGGTCGTGCGCGCCGATCTCTGGCGCCTGGGGCAGGTGCGCGCCGGCGACGCGGTCACGCTCGACCCGGTCGATCCGGCCTACGCGACCGCGCTGCAGGCGATCGCCGAGGCGCAGATCGCCTCGTGCGGTCGCGAACCGCAGGCGACGGCGGCGCCTGAGCCGCCGCCGCGCCGCCGCCCGCCGGCGCCGATCCTCGACACGCCGCGCGACGGCTGCGGCGGCGCGATGACGTTCCGCCGCGCCGGCGAGCGCGGCCTGCTGGTCGAGTTCGGCGAGCCGCTGCTGGACCTGCGCTCACGCGTGCGCGTCCACCTCCTGCGCGCCGCGCTCGAGCAGTCCGCGCCGAACGGCCTGCTCGACCTCACGCCCGGCGTGCGCTCGCTGCACGTCCAGCACGACCCCGACCGCCTGCCCGCGGCCGCCCTGCTCACGTTGCTCGTCGAGCTCGAGGCGCAGCTGCCCGCGCCCGACGCCGCGACGGTCCCCGGCCGCGTCGTGCACCTGCCGCTGGCCTGGCGCGACCCCGTCGCGATGAGCGCGATCGCGCGCTACGAGTCCGTCCGCGCGCACGCGCCGTGGTGTCCGGACAACATCGAGTTCATCCGCCGCGTGAACGGCCTGCCCGACGAGGACGCCGTCAAGGACGTGGTCTACGGCGCCTCCTACCTCGTGCTCGGCCTCGGCGACGTCTACATGGGCGCGCCCGTCGCGGTCCCGCTGGACCCGCGCCACCGGCTCGTCACGACGAAGTACAACCCGGCCCGCACGTGGACGCCGCCCAACGCCGTCGGCATCGGCGGCGCCTTCCTCTGCGTCTACGGGATGGAGGGGCCCGGCGGCTACCAGCTCGTCGGGCGCACGGTGCCGATCTGGCACGCGGGCGACGACCCGCCCTGGCGCCTGCGCCACTTCGACGAGCTGCGCTTCGAGCCCGTCGAGGCGCAGCAGCTCGCCGAGCTGCGCGCCGCCAGCGAGGCGGGGACCTGGGCGCCGCGCGTCGAGCCGGGCGGCTTCTCGCTCGCCGCGCACGAGCGCTTCCTCGCCGACAACGGAGCCGAGATCGCCGCGTTCCGCGCGCTGCGCGAGACCGCCTTCCGCGCCGAGCGCGAGGCGTGGGCGCGCGCCGCCGCCACGGTATGACGGTCGAGCTCGTCGCCTGGCGCGAGGACGGGTGGCTGACGTGAGCAGCGGCGTGCGCCGGATCGTCCCGCTCACCGTCGGCTGGGAGCGGTTGCCGAAGTCCTACTCCGTCCACGGCGACACGTCGGGCGCGGTGCTCGTCGAGCCGGTGCCGGCGATCGCGCTGCAGACCGACGACGGCTGGACGCTGATCGACACCGGCATGAACCCGGCGCTGATCCGCGACCCGCTCTTCTTCAAGCGCTTCCACGGCGCCAACCACGCGATCGTCCCGATCCTGCCGGCGGGCGACGGCGAGCCGCTGGAGGACGCGCTCGCCGAGCACGGGATCGCGATCGCCGACATCGCGCGGATCTACCTCTCGCACCTGCACAACGACCACGCCGGCGGGCTGCGCCTGTTCGATCCCTCGATCCCGGTCCACGTCCAGCGCGCCGAGCTCGAGTACGGGATGTCGGGGCACCCCTTCCCAGAGCAGCACGGCATGTTCCGGATCGACTACGACGACCCCGCCATCGACTGGCAGCTGCTCGACGGCGACGCGACGCTCGCGCCCGGCGTCGAGGCGGTCTTCACCCCGGGCCACACTCCCGGCCACATGAGCTTCCTCGTCGAGCTGCAGGACGGCGGCGGCTACGCCTTCACGTTCGACGCCGCCGACCTCACGGAGAACGTCGAGCAGGAGCGCGGACCCGGCGGCTTCGTGCACTGCGAGGCGCAGCGCGCGCTCGACTCGCTGCTGCGCTTCAAGGCGATCGCCACGCAGCGCGGTCTGCCGATCGTGCCCGGCCACGACCCCGTCGCCTGGCCGGCCCTGATCGCCGAGCTCACATGACCTGCATCGAACATCCGTCGAATCGCCTTCAGAATCGATCGGTCGATCGTCCGTCCTCGTTGCGCTGAACGAGTCGACGCTGGGCCGCGACGCGGCCGAAGACATGTCGTGTGTCAATCCGCCGCACACGACCGCTCACGACATTGCTGGCCGCGGTCGCGCTGGCCGCCGCCGCCGCTCCGGCGCAGGCCGCGAACGACCCGCTGCTGCCCGAGCAGTGGGCGCTCAGCACGCCGAGCGCGACCGGCGCGGCCGAGGCCTGGACGCAGTCGCGCGGCGACGGCGTCGTCGTGGCGATTCTCGACAGCGGCGTGCAGCTCGACCACCCCGACCTCGCCGGCAACCTCTGGACCAACCCGGGTGAGATCGCCGGCAACGGCGTCGACGACGACCGCAACGGCTACGTCGACGATGTGCACGGCGCGAACATCGTCTCCCCGGCCGCGAGCGCCACCGACGACGAGGGCCACGGCACGCACGTGGCCGGCATCGTCGCCGCCCACGCCGGCAACGGCACCGGCGGCTCGGGCATCGCCCCGGGCGCGCGGATCATGTCCGTCAAGGTGCTCGACTCCAACCGCCAGGGCAACTCGTCGCTGCTCGCCAAGGGGATCCGCTACGCCGTCGACGAGGGCGCGCGGATCCTCAACATCTCGCTCAACGGCGACGGCACGAGCAGCGACCTCGACGACGCCCTGCGCTACGCCGGCGACCGCGGCGCGACGATCGTCACCTCCGCCGGCAACAACTCCCGCGACCTCGACCTGAGTCCGTCCTATCCGGCCTCGTCGCCGCTGCCGTCCGTGCTGAGCGTCACCGCAACCGAGCGCAACGGCGGCCTGCTCTCGGTCGCCAACCGCGGCCTGAACTCCGTCGACCTCGCCGCGCCGGGCGCGAGGATCCTCTCGACCGCGCTCGGCTCGCGCTACGAGCTGCGGCAGGGGACCTCGATGGCCGCGCCGTTCGTCGCCGGATCGCTCGCGCTGCTCTCCGCCGCGCGCCCCGACATGTCGCAGCCCGCGCTGCGCGAAGCGCTCCTGTCCAGCGCCCCGCGCAACGGGCTGCTCGCCGGTCTGCTCGGCTCGGGCAGCCTCGACATCGGCGCCGCGATGCACCGCGTGCTGCCCGGCTCGATGTGGACGATCGACCCCGCCGCCGTCGCGTCCGCGCGCCTGAAGGTTCTCGCGAAGGCGCGGATCCGCGCGGGCCGCGCTGCCACGGTGCGCTGGCGCGCCCGCGGCGACGCCCGGGTCTCGCACTGGCGCGTACTGCTCGACGGCCGCCGCGTCGGCACCGTCGCCAAGGGCAGGCGCTCGCTGCTGCGCAAGCGCGTCAGGACCACCGGCCGCCACCGCTGGAAGATCGTCGGCGTCGACGCCGCCGGCACGCAGGTCGTCTCCGCGACGCGCAGCTTCCGCGTCGTCCGCAAGCGCTGAACGCGCGCCATGGCCCCGGTGGCGCATTGTGGCCCCGGTCGCTTGGCCCTGAGGACGATGACGCCGTGTGGCCGGGTGTGCGCAAATGTGCATAGATGACGGACGTGGAGATCACGCGCTCGGCGCCCGCATACCGCACGACGCCCGGCTTCTACGACGAGCTGTTCGGCAGCGACGGCAAGCCGCGCCCGCACGCGGCCGCGCTCGCCGCCGGTCTGGAGGCGCTCGGACCGGAGCAGCTCGCCGCCGCCGGCCGGCGCCGCGACGCGATCTTCGTCCAGCAGGGGATCACGTTCGACACGACCGGCGAGGACGGGCCGACGCTCGAGCGCCCGATGCCGCTGGACCTCGTCCCGCGGATCCTGCCGGCCAGCGAGTGGACGCAGATCAAGCGCGGCGTCGCGCAGCGCATCCGCGCGCTGAACCGCTTCGTCGACGACGTCTACCACGCCCGCGAGATCGTCCGCGCGGGGATCGTCCCGTGGCGCCTGGTCGTGTCGCGCAGCCACTTCGCGCGCGCGGCGCACGGCATCCGGCCGCCGGGCGGCGTCTACTGCCACGTCGCCGGCTGTGACCTCGTGCGCGACCACGACGGCTCGTGGAAGGTGCTCGAGGACAACGTCCGCACGCCGTCGGGGATCTCCTACGTGCTCGAGAACCGCACCGCGATGACGCGTCTGGTGCCGCAGCTCTTCGCCCAGTACCGCGTGCGCCCGGTCGACCACTACCCGCAGCTGCTGCTCGCGGCCCTGCGCGCGGTCGCGCCCGCCGCCGAGGGCGAGGCGACGGTCGTCGTGTGGACGCCCGGCCCGCTGAACTCGGCCTACTTCGAGCACGCGTTCCTCGCCCGCCAGATGGGCGTCGAGCTCGTCGAGGCCTCCGACCTCGTCGTGCGCGACGACGTGCTCTACATGCGCACGACGCAGGGCCTGCAACGCGTGCACGCCGTCTACCGGCGCCTGGACGACGACTTCGTCGACCCGCTCGAGTTCCGCCCCGACTCGGTCCTCGGCGTGCCCGGGCTGATGCGGGCCTACCGCGCGGGCACGGTCGCGCTCGCCAACGCCGTCGGTACCGGCGTCGCCGACGACAAGGCGATCTACCACTGGGTGCCGGAGATGATCCGCTTCTACCTCGGCGAGGAGCCGCTGCTCGAGAACGTCACGACGTACCTCATGTCCGACCCCGCGTCGATGCAGCACGCCCTCGGCCGGATGAACGAGCTCGTCTTCAAGCCGACCGGCGAGTCGGGCGGCAAGGGCGTCTTCATCGGGCCGGCCACCGATCAGGTCACGCTCGCCGGCCTCGCCGACGTGATCCGCAGGTCGCCGGAGAAATGGATCGCGCAGGAGCTCGTGAAGTTGTCGACCGTGCCGACCGCCGACGAGGACGGCGTGCTCTCGCCGCGCCACGTCGACCTGCGCCCGTTCGCCGTCTTCGGCGAGACGATCTCGATCGTGCCCGGCGGCCTGTCGCGCGTGGCGATGGTCGAGGGCTCGATGATCGTCAACTCCTCGCGCGGCGGCGGCTCGAAGGACACCTGGGTGCTCGAGAACGGCGAGGACCACAGCGACCGTGCCGCGCCGATGCGGCCCGAGAGCCTGCCCCCGGCGCTGCCCGACCTGCGCTACGGCGCCTGGACCGGGCAGGCGCAGCAGCAGCAGCAGACGGACGCGATCTCGCCCCCGCCCACCCCGTGCTCGCCCGCATAGCCCAGGAGCTCTTCTGGCTCGGGCGCAACCTCGCCCGCGCCGAGTCCACGGCGCGCCTGCTGGAGGGCGTCTTCCAGGCCGACCTGCAGGGCGCGCCCGAGGACCCGAGCGCGACGCGGCTGGGCTGGGACTCGCTGACGCACATCATGGGCGGCGCGAAGAACGGCGCCGTGCCCGACCAGCGCGACGCGGTGCTCGAGACGCTGACCCGCGATCCCGACAACCCGGCCTCGGTCGTGGCCTGTGTCGCCCGCGCGCGCGAGGGGGCGCAGGCCGTGCGCGACGTCATCTCCGCCGAGATGTGGGAGGCGATCAACACGACGCACCTGCGCCTGCGCGACGGCGACCTGGCGGCGCCGCTCGCGCCCGGCCACTACTCGATCTACAAGCACGTCAAGGAGCGCTCGGCGCTCTTCTGGGGCCTGACCGGGCGCACGATGCTGCGTGACGAGGCGAGCGCGTTCCTCGCCGCGGGCGGGCGGATCGAGTCGGCCGACATGGTGCTGCGGATGCTGCGCGTCGCGCTGCCGGCGGGCGACGCCGGCGACAGCGCCGACGGCCAGGCGATCGCGCTGCTGCAGGCCGTCGGCGGCTTTCAGGCCTACCGCCGCGCGGTGCCGGCCCCGGCGCACGCCAAGCCCGTCGCGCGCTTTTTGCTGTTCGAGCGCAACTACCCCGACTCGGTCGCGGCCGCCGTCGACTCGCTCAACCGCGCGCTGCAGACGGCCGACGGCTCGCCCCGCAGCTCAGAGCCGATCCTGCGCCTCAGCCGGCTGTCGGCGGACCTCGAGTTTCGCCGCAGCGCGGAGGGCGACGCGGACCTGCGCGTCACCTGCCAGGAGGTCCAGCGCGAGCTCGGGTTCGTCGATGCCGACATCGCCCAGCGATACTTCGGTGCCGCACGATCCGCCTAGGACGAACGATGCACTTCGCGATCCGCTTTCTCACCGAGTACGTCTACGACGCCCCGGTGTCCGACAACCTCAACGCGCTGCGCGTGCGCCCGGCGACGACGTCGACGCAGCGCTGCGACGAGTTCACCGTGCGGATCGATCCCGAGGCGCGCGTCGGTCGCCACAGCGACTACTTCGGAACCGAGGTGCTCGAGTTCGGCGTCGTTCGCCCGCACACGCGGATGAGCATCGACGTGCGCGCCCGCGTCGTGACGGCCGAGCCGGCCGACCCGCCCGAGGCCGACTGGGACGCGGTGACCACGGAGGCCTACGCCGAGGCGGCGGGCGAGTACCTGCTGCCGGCGGTCGACGACCCGGAGAGCACGATCGTCGACGAGCTGTGCGAGGACGTGCGCGCCCAGACGCCGCTGGCGACGCTGCAGCGCCTCTGCGACCTCATCCCCGACCGCTACGAGTACCGCGCGGGCGTGACCTACGTCGGCACGACGGTCGAGGAGTTCATCGCGGCGGGCGCCGGCGTCTGCCAGGACTACGTGCACCTCGGGCTGATCATGCTGCGCCGCAACGGCATCGCCGCGCGCTACGTCAGCGGCTACCTGTGGGCGGCGCCGGCCGACGGCGGCGACGACTCCGTCGAGGTCGAGACGCACGCCTGGCTGGAGGCGCTGCTGCCCGGCGCCGACGGCCGCGGCGAGCCCGTCTGGATCGGCGCCGATCCGACGAACCGCCGCCTCGGCGGCGAGCGCCACGTGAAGATCGGCCACGGCCGCCACTATGCCGACGTCCCGCCGGTGCGCGGCGTCTACCAGGGCACGGCCGGATCGACGCTCGACGCGAGCGTGCACATGACGCGCCTGGACCCGCAGGCCAGCGCGCGGGCCTGATACTGCAATCGCACGCACGCGGGTCCGCCGTGGGCCACCTGTGCCGGATAGCCCGAGTTCGCCGGGAGGGCGTCTTGTATGCTGGCATACATGAGGCGGACGACGCTCAAGATCCCCGACGCGCTCGACGCGCGACTTCGGCACGAGGCCCAGCGACGGGGTGTGACCATGTCCGAGGTCAGCCGTGAGGCGCTCGAGGCCTATCTCGTCGGACAGCCAGGGCGCCGTCGACTCGGCGCCGCGGCCGCCGGCCGCAGCGGGCGCAGCGATGTTTCCGAGCGGATCGAGGAGCTCCTCGCCGCCGAGGTCCGTCGATAGCCCCTCTGCTCGTCGACGCCGGGCCGCTGTATGCCTACGTCGACGCCGACGATGATCACCACGCCGTATCGCTCGAACTGCTCGAGACGCACCCCGGCCCGCTCATCGTCCCCACGCTCGTGGTGACCGAGGTCACCTACCTGCTCGCGACCCGCCTTGGCCCCGAGCCCGAGGTGCGCTTCCTCGGCGACCTCGCTGCGGGCGCATTCAGCGTCGAGCCCGTCGCGGCCGGGGACTGGTTGCGGATCGCCGAGCTCGTCGCGAACTATCGCGATCTCCCGCTCGGAACCGTGGACGCCTCGGTCGTGGCGGCCGCCGAGCGGCTGGGCGTGCAGGAGATCGCGACGGTCGACCGTCGTCACTTCAGCGTCGTGCGGCCCAGCCACGTGGCCGCGTTCACGCTCCTGCCCTGACCGCCCCACCGGCACCCGCCTGACCGGCGGCACCGCCGACTCCGGCGCGTGATCAACTCGCCCTGGTCCGCGGGCAGTGGTGCGCGGGGTCTCGTCGCGCCGAGACCCCCGCGCGCCGTCACCTGGGACCGTTCTACGGCGCTGACTCGATGAGCTGCCGCGCAGCGCGTTCGGTAGCGGAGATGCGTGCGCCGCCGAGCGCCAGACCGCAAACGGCGAGGCACTCCAGCGCCCGCATGCGCACCTCATCGAGTCGCCGGCGCTGCTCCTGCGCCCAGTCCGCCTCGACCTCGGGCGCAACGCCCCGCACCGCAATCCTCGGCGCGGCCTCGGCGCATCTCGACGCCTCCTCCCATGCCGAGCACTCCAGGGCCTGCTCGGCGTGCTCTATCTCCTCGAACGCGGACTCGAAATCGACCGTCGTGTCCGCCGGCAGCTCGAGCCTGAGTTCCGACCGTCCACGGATCATCTCGTGACCGACGACCTTGCGCAGCCGCGAGACGAGCGTGTTCAACGAGCTCTCAGGCGAAGCTGGAGACGTGTCCGGCCAGAGCGCCTCGATGAGTTCCTCGCGCCGGACCGGCCGGCGACGGTGCAGCACGAGGAAGATGAGCAGCGTGCGCCCCTGGCGACCCGAAATGGCTGCCTCGGCGCGCCGCCCTTCGATCTCAACCATGAACTCACCGCAGAGCTGGATGCGCGTCGCTGCGTGTTCGATTGGAGTCGCCAAGGGTGATCCGGGCCTGCTCATAAGCCCGGCGTGGCGAGCGTACCGTGAAGCATGAACGAGACCGACAGCACCGCTGCACCGTCGCCACGCGCGAACCCCATCGGTCGGCATCGCGTGGCACCCGGGGAGGGCCCTTGAGGGGAAGTAGCACTTAAGGTGCTACTGTGCGGACATGGAACGGATCGGTATCCGGGAGCTCCGCCAGAACGCATCGCGCTACCTCGCGTTGGTCAAGGCGGGCGAAACCGTCGAAGTGACCGAGCGTGGAGAGCTCGTCGCCCTGCTATCGCCCCCGGGTGCGGCTCGGAGCGCGAGGGATCGGCTGGTGGCCTCCGGACGGCTCATTCCGGCGACCAGCCCGAGCGGGCGCCTGCGGCACCCACATCCG
The DNA here is from genome assembly GCA_038255395.1 of Solirubrobacterales bacterium. Taxonomy (GTDB): domain Bacteria; phylum Actinomycetota; class Thermoleophilia; order Solirubrobacterales; family Solirubrobacteraceae; genus CADCVQ01. The sequence goes on along the minus strand of JBBSLI010000002.1, from coordinate 110,630 downwards.
ATCCCGATCGCCGCCGGCGAGCCGACCAACCAGGAGCTGCTCGATGCTGAGCGCGAGGAACGGCTGTGATCTACCTGGACTCCTCCGCGCTGATGAAGCTCGTCCGGTGCGAAGCTGAGACGGAGGCGCTGCGCGACTGGCTGAATCTGCGCTGCGAGCTACCAGTGGTCACCAGCGAGCTGGGACGGGTCGAGGTTCTGCGAGCCGCGCGGAGAGTCGGTGACCCGGTCGTCGCGGAGGCTCGCGCGGTCGTCGGCGACCTTGATCTGATCCCCCTTGACCGCGCGGTCCAAGACGTCGCGTGCGACATCGGCAATCCGAGGCTACGTACCCTCGACGCTGTCCATCTGGCATCTGCGCTTCTGCTCGGCGACGCGCTCACCGCGTTCATCGCCTACGACCACCGGCTCGCCGACGGGGCCCAGGCCGCCGGCTTGGTCGTCGCCGCGCCGGGCCAGCCCCCACCCACCCACCAGGGCTGAATCGAGTTGTCGGTTTCGTCCGCCGGGTGACGTCGCCCAAAGGAGCCGCCTGCGAGGAGGCGTCGGCAGCGGCGTGTGACGCAGGTCGCGCCGATGGGCCGCGCTCGCGCGCTATCCTGCTCGCCAGACCTGCAACTCGCAGGTCGTTTTTCTGTCCTCTCGCCGTCACGGAGCTACCGCATGGCCCGCGGAGACGTGCGCATCGCTGTGACCCTCGCCTGCGAGGCTTGCAAGCGGCGCAACTACCAGACCAACAAGTCCAAGCGCAACAACCCCGATCGCATCTCCCTGCGCAAGTACTGCAAGTGGTGCAAGGAGCACACGAGCCACCGGGAGACCCGGTAGCGCTCAGGACCCCCCGCATTCCATGGCCCGAAACCGCCAGCGCGCGAAAGATCGCAAGCAGAAGCTCCACCGGGAGAACATCCCGGGGTCGCTCGACAACGCCTCCGGCGAGGTCGACCAGGTCGAGGCGTCGATCGTCGCCGGCGCAGCCGGCATTCCTGACGACTCCGTCGAGCTCGAGGACGACTTCGACGCCGGCACCGTCGAGGACGAGCGGCTCGGCAAGGGCGCAGGCGATCTCGGCGGATCGGCTGCGGCACCGCCGCGCAAGGGCGGCCCGCGGCTCATCAACTTCTTCCGCGCATGCGTGGCCGAGCTCAAGCGGGTCGACTGGCCCAACCGCAACCAGGTTGGTCAGGGCACGGCCGTCGTCCTGGGCTTCGTCGTCGTCGCGGGGGCCTTTCTCGGCCTCGCCGATGTCGTAGCGCAGAAGATCGTCGACTTCATCATCTAACTTCGAACTTCGAGAGAACCCATGTTTCGCTGGTACGTCGTCAACACCTATTCAGGCCACGAGAACAAGGTCAAGCAAAACCTTGAGCACCGTGTCGTCTCCTTGAACCAGAAGCGCAACGTCCGTCAGGTCGTCGTGCCGACCGAGTCTGTGTCCGAGATGAAGGACAACGTCAAGGTCACGGTCGAGAAGCGCACGATGCCGGGCTACGTGCTCGTCAACATGGAGCTCAACGAGGACTCCTGGGGCCTGGTCAAGGGCACGCCCGGCGTCACGGGCTTCGTCGGCGCCTCCAACGAGCCGGTCCCGCTCACGCAGCCCGAGGTCGATCGCCTGCTGCACCGCGAGGTCGCGGTGCGCGAGCGCAAGAAGGCGACGTTCGCGATCGGCGAGAGCGTCAAGGTCATCTCCGGGCCGCTGTCGGACTTCTCCGGCGAGATCTCCGAGATGAACGAGGACGCCGCCCGCCTGAAGGTGCTTGTGTCAATCTTCGGTCGCGAAACTCCGGTCGAAGTCGGATTCGATCAAGTGAAAAAAATCTAGAGCCCGGATGTCTCTAGTCCCAATCAGAACGCAGGGCCGGATGCCCTGCGGAGGTATCCACTAGATGGCCAAGAAAGTCCTCACCAAGATCAAGCTGCAGGCCGTCGGCGGCCAGGCCAGCCCGGCTCCGCCGGTCGGTCCCGCCCTGGGCCAGCACGGCATCAACATCATGGAGTTCTGCAAGGCGTTCAACGCGCAGACCCAAGGCGATGCCGGCACGACGATCCCGGTCGTCATCACCGTCTACGAGGACCGCTCGTTCACGTTCGTCACGAAGACGCCGCCGGCCGCCGTGCTCATCAAGCAGGCGATCAACATCGACAAGGGATCGGGCGAGCCGCACCGTGTCAAGGTCGGCACGATCACCCAGGCGCAGCTGCGCGAGATCGCCGAGCGCAAGCTCGACGACCTCAACGCCAACGATCTCGAGCAGGCGTCGAAGATCATCGCCGGCACGGCGCGAAGCATGGGAGTCGACGTTGTCTAAGCACGGAAAGACCTTTCTGGAAGCGCGCTCGAGAGTTGACCGCGAGAACGAGTTCACGCCGGCGCAGGCCGTGCAGCTCGTCAAGTCGCTGCCCGGGCCGAAGTTCAACGAGACCGTCGAGGTCCACGTCCGCACCGGCCTGAACGTGCGCCACGCCGACGAGCAGCTGCGCGGCACGATCGCGCTGCCCAACGGGCTCGGCAAGGAAGTCAAGATCGCCGTCTTCGCCCAGGGCGACAAGGCGCGTGAGGCCGAGGAGGCCGGCGCCGACGTCGTCGGAGCCGAGGATCTCGCCAAGCGCGTCGAAGAGGGCTTCACGGACTTCGACGTCGCGATCGCGACGCCCGACCTGATGCCGGTCGTCGGCCGGCTCGGGCGCGTGCTCGGCCCGCAGGGCAAGATGCCCAACCCGAAGGTCGGCACGGTCACGATGGACGTCGCCCGCGCCGTCCAGGAGGCGAAGGCCGGCAAGATCGAGTACCGCACCGACCGCACCGCGATCGTGCACCTCCCGATCGGCAAGAAGGATTTCACCGAGCGCCAGCTGCTCGAGAACTACGCCGCCGTCATCGACGAGCTGATCCGGGCCAAGCCGTCCGCCGCCAAGGGGCGCTACCTGCGCACGATCACCATGGCTTCGACGATGGGCCCCGGCGTGAAGGTCGACCCGTCCCGCACCCGCGACATCCTCGAGGAGGCCGCTCCGGCACCAGCCGCGTGAGCGTCCGACTCTGAGGCCACCGCAGACCCCGGGCTGCCGCTGACAAAGCGTCGGTTGCAGAAGTCCCGGCGAGGAGGCAGATGAACAGAGAGCAGAAAGCCGCGGTGATCGACGAGATCACCGCTCAGATCCAAGAGTCCGAGGCAGTCTTCGCGGTCGATTACCGCGGGATCAGCGTCGTGCAGGCCGCGGAGCTGCGCGGCAAGCTGCGCGAGGCCGACGCAACGCTGCGGATCGTGAAGAACACGCTGACGATCCGCGCGGCCGACAAGGCCGGGGCGGAGGCGCTCAAGCCGGTGCTCGAGGGCCCGACCGCGCTGACGTTCGTGCGCGGCGATGCCGCGTCGGCGGCGAAGGCCGTCGCCGACTACGCCCGTGCGACAGGCCTGCTGCCATTCAAGGGCGGCCTGCTCAACGGCGAGGCGCTCGCGCCCGAGCAGATGACGGCGATCGCGCGGCTTCCCACGCGCGCCGTGCTCAACGCGCAGTTCGTGAACATCGTGGCGTCGCCGCTGACCGGCCTCGTGACGAGCCTCTCCAACCTCATCAGCGGTCTGGCGCGCCAGCTGGCGCAGGTCGCCGAGAAGAAGGAGTCGGGCGAGATCCCGGCCGGGGATGCGCCCGCGAGCGCAGCTCCCGCCGCGCCCGAGGCTGCGGCCGCCGAGCCGGAGGCCGAGGCCGCCGCGCCCGCCGGCGCACCGACACCTGAGCCGCAGGCCGCCGAGGCCGAGGCACCCGTCGCGCCGGAGGCGGCTGCCGACGAGGCAGCGCCCGCGGGCGACACCCCATCTGACACTGACGAAGAGAAGGAGTAACCCATGGCCCAGTCCACAGCGGAATGGATCGACGAGCTCAAGAGCATCTCGGTGCTCGAGCTGAGCGAGCGCATCAAGGCCCTCGAAGAGGAGTTCGGCGTCTCGGCGCAGGCAGCGGCCGTGGCGGCTCCGGCCGGCGGTGGCGGCGGCGAGGCTGCCGCGGTCGAGGAGGAGCAGACGGCGTTCGACGTCGTCATCACGGCCGCCGGCGACAAGAAGATCCAGGTCATCAAGGTCGTCCGCGCGGCCACGAGCCTCGGCCTCAAGGAGGCCAAGGCGCTCGTCGACGAGGCCCCCAAGGCCGTCCGCGAGGGCGTCGACAAGGACGAGGCCGAGAAGCTCAAGCAGGAGCTCGAAGAGGCCGGCGCATCGGTGGAGATCAAGTAGCTCTCCGCCTCGCGGCTGTCCTGGTTGTGTTCGAGGGGCGCCCGCTGGGCGCCCTTCGTCGTTCATCTGCGGCTGTCGGTCGCTCAGGGGTGTCGCCCGCAGCAGGTCGCTCGATCAGTTGTGCTGTGTGCCGACGCGGGACGTTCGATGCCCATGCGACGAAACACCCGGCTCCTCGGCGCCGGCTGCGCAGGAACTGCATTGTTGTGGGCGGGGTCGGGTGGCCGGCCTCGCGGCGGTCGCCGCGTGTGCGTGAACGAGCGCCGAACACGTTCGGTGTTCGGCCAGGGTCGGCGCTCGTGCACGCCTGGGGGTGCGCGGGCGCCGAGTGGGCTGCGGAGTGCGATCGGTTCGGCGCTCGTTCACTTCCAGCATGGGAGATCGACACCTCGACCCGTCCAGCAGGAGCCGAGGTCGATCGTCCATGAGCTGCGTGGTGTATCGACACCCCGCGCCGTCCAGCAGAAGCCGAGGTCGATTGTCCATGAGATGCGTGGTGTATCGACACCCCGCCCCGCCGGCGGGCCGCCGGGGTCGATCTTCCATGTCGACCCACCCGCTGGGGCCGGCCGCTGTGCTGAGCCGGGCCGTGATCACCGACGCCGCGGCCGCAGCAACGCCCGCGCAACCGTCAACGTCGCAGACGTCGCGACATGGCGGCACGAGGACTGCTTCTCAGATGCAGTTCGCGACCACTCCCGCGAACGCCGACGCGCCGCCTACTCCGCACCCCCGTCCGCCACATCCGGGTAGGCGATGATCTCCACGCCCTGCCCGCCGGGCGCGTCGAGGTAGAACGACCGCGAGCCGTCGCGGTGGCCGCTGACCTGCACCGAGTGCACGCCGGCCAGCCGCTCGAGCTCCTCGCCCGACACCTTGAACGCCAGGTGGTTGGGATGCTCGGCGGCCATGACGAAGGCGAGCTTCGCACCGCCGGCCTCGAGCAGGCCCCAGGTCTCGTCGGCATAGAGCACGCGCGCGCCCGGCACGACACCCGACCACCACTCCAGAGCGGCGGCGATGTCCGGCACCTGCTGCGCGACATGATCGAACTGCACCCCGCGAACAGTAGACCCCGGGTGACCGTCCACCGGAGATGGCCCGATGCCACGTTTCGCGCTACCCTGGCTGTGTCAACCAATAGTCGTAGCCGCCTCCCGTATGGGTTTCGCGCCCACATAGCGCGAACTTCGAGGCGGGGTCCGTGAGTGTTGACAGCCCCCTGAGGGGGTCGCTTCTTGCTGTGCTATCCTGGCGAGTCCGCGCCTGAAGGCCCCCGGCCGCGGCGCCGCCCCCCGAATGAATGCTGTCCTCTCCGACCCCTTGAGGAGTCGCCGCCTTGCCCCCTGTTGACGCCCCCCGGACGCGCCGATCCTTCGCGCGTCTGAATCGTGTTCACGAAGTCCCCAACCTCATCGACATCCAGCGGCGCTCGTTCGCGTGGCTGACCGATCCTGAGAAGGGCGGACTGCGGGAGACGATCTCGGACATCTCGCCGATCGAGGACTACACCGGGAACCTCGCCGTCGACTTCGGCGAGTTTCACTTCGACGATCCGGTCGCCTCGATCGAGGAGTGCCGCGAGAAGGACCTCACGTACGCGCGCCCGCTGACCGTCACCGTCGCGTTCGTCAACCGCGAGACCGGTGAGATCCGCGAGCAGTCGGTCTTCATGGGCGACTTCCCCTGGATGACCGAGCGCGGCACGTTCATCATCAACGGCACCGAGCGCGTCGTCGTGACGCAGCTGGTCCGTTCGCCCGGCGCCTACCTGATGGAGGCCAAGGACCGCGAGAAGCAGGTCTTCATCGCGAACCTCATGCCGGCTCGTGGCTCGTGGCTGGAGCTCGAGGTCGACAAGAAGGGCAAGGTCTTCGTCCGCATCGACCGCAAGCGCAAGCTGCCGGTCACCGTCCTGCTGCGCGCGATGGGGTACGCGACCGACGAGGAGATCCTCAACCTCTTCGACAACAGCCTCTACATCCGCAACACGATCGAGGCCGACACCGAGCCGACGAAGACCGAGGAGGGCGCGCTCGTCGAGCTCTTCAAGAAGCAGCGCCCCGGCGAGCCGCCGAGCGTCGACAACGCGCGTGCGCTGCTGCATCAGCTCTTCTTCGATCCCAAGCGCTACGACCTCACGCGCGTCGGTCGCTACAAGCTCAACGCCCGCCTGGGCCTCGACATCGATCTCGAAACGAGAACGCTGACGCACGACGACATCCTCGCGCTCGTCAAGGAGCTCGTCTCGCTGCCGCGGATCCTCGGCATGCCCGAGGAGCCCGAGGTCGAGATCAAGGACTACGCCGCGGAGGCGCAGACCTACCCGCGCGAGGCCGTCGGCGAGCACCTCGACGAGTACGAGCACTTCGGCAACCGCCGTCTGCGGACCGTCGGCGAGCTCATCCAGGAGGCCTTCCGCATCGGCCTGTACCGGATGGAGCGCGTCGTGCGCGAGCGCCTCACCACCGAGGACGCCGACACGATCACGCCGCAGACGATCATCAACATCCGCCCGGTCGTGGCCGCGCAGAAGGAGTTCTTCGGCTCCTCGCAGCTCAGCCAGTTCATGGACCAGACGAACTCGCTGGCGGGCCTGCGGCACCGCCGCCGCCTGTCGGCGCTGGGCGCCGGCGGCCTGACCCGTGAGCGCGCGCCGATCGAGGTGCGCGACGTGCACCCGACCCACTACGGCCGGATGTGCCCGATCGAGACCCCGGAGGGACCGAACATCGGCCTGATCGGCTCGCTGTCGAGCTATGCCGAGGTCTCCGAGCACGGCTTCGTGACGACGCCCTACCGCGTCGTCAAGGACGGCGCCGTCACCGGCGAGGTCGTCCGCTACGACGCCACGCAGGAGGAAGAGCTCAAGATCGCCCAGGCCAACCACCCGATCGGCGAGGACGGCAGGCTGCTCGGCGACGAGGCCGTCTGCCGGACGCTGGCGGGCCAGTACGTCACGGTCGACCCGAGCGAGGTCGACCTGATGGACGTCTCGCCCGAGCAGATCTGGTCGGTCACCACGGCGATGGTCCCGTTCCTCGAGCACGACGACGCCAACCGCGCGCTGATGGGCTCGAACATGCAGGCCCAGGCGGTCCCGCTGCTGAAGACCGATGCCCCGATCGTCGGCACCGGCATGGAGCGCCGCGCGGCGCTGGACTCCGGCGACGTGCTGCTGGCCCGCAACGGCGGCACGGTCTCCTACGTCGACTCGACGCGCATCGAGGTCGACACGACCGACGGCGCCAAGGACGAGTACGACCTCGACAAGTACCGCCGCTCCAACCAGGGCACGCTGATCCACCAGAAGCCCAGCGTGAGCTCCGGTGAGGTCATCGAGGCGGGCCATGTGCTCGCCGACGGCTCGGCCACCGACCATGGCGAGATGGCGCTCGGCAAGAACCTGAAGATCGCCTTCATGTCCTGGGAGGGCTACAACTTCGAGGACGCGATCATCCTCTCCAAGCGCCTCGTGAAGGACGACGAGCTCACCTCGATCCACATCGAGGAGTACGAGATCGACGCCCGCACGACGAAGCTCGGCGACGAGGAGATCACCCGCGACATCCCCAACCGCTCGGAGGAGTCGCTGCGCAACCTCGACGACCGCGGCATCGTCCGCGTCGGCGCCGAGGTCGGCTCGGGCGACCTGCTCGTCGGCAAGGTCACGCCCAAGGGCGAGACCGAGCTCACGGCGGAGGAGAAGCTGATCCGCGCGATCTTCAAGGAGAAGGCGCGCGAGGTCCGCGACACCTCGCTGAAGGTGCCCCACGGCGAGGGCGGCGTCGTCATCGACGTCATGACCTTCAGCCGCGACGCCGGCGACGACCTGCCGCCGGGCGTCAACCACCTCGTGCGCGTGTTCGTCGCCAAGAAGCGCAAGATCTCCGAGGGCGACAAGCTCGCCGGACGCCACGGCAACAAGGGCGTCATCTCGAAGATCGTCGACGAGGCCGACATGCCGTTCATGGAGGACGGCACGCCGGTGGACGTCATCCTCAACCCGCTCGGCGTGCCGAGCCGGATGAACGTCGGCCAGCTGCTGGAGACCCACCTCGGGTGGGCCGCCGCCGAGGGCTGGTACGACGACGGCACGCAGGCCTACAAGGACGCGCAGGCGCAGACGGTCGACGGTCGCCCGGGCAAGGTCTACACGGCGACCCCGGTCTTCGACGGCGCGTCCGTCGCGGACGTCGACAACGCGCTCGTGAAGTGGCAGGACGAGCACAAGGGCCGCATCCGGATGGACATCGACCGCTCCAAGACCGCGGGGATCCGCGCGTCGGGCAAGTTCACGCTGTACAACGGCCGCACCGGTGAGCCGTTCGAGCAGCAGGTGACGGTCGGCTACATGTACATCCTCAAGCTGCTGCACCTCGTCGACGACAAGATCCACGCCCGCTCGACGGGTCCCTACTCGCTCGTCACCCAGCAGCCGCTGGGCGGCAAGGCGCAGTTCGGCGGCCAGCGCTTCGGTGAGATGGAGGTCTGGGCGCTGGAGGCCTACGGCGCGGCGTACACGCTGCAGGAGATGCTCACGATCAAGTCCGACGACACGGTCGGCCGCGTGAAGGCCTACGAGGCGATCGTCAAGGGCGAGAACATCGCCGAGCCGTCGATCCCGGAGTCCTTCAAGGTGCTCCTCAAGGAGATGCAGTCGCTGGCGCTCGACGTCAACGTCGTCTCCGAGGAGGGCGCGCGCGCCGAGATGCGCGACGAGGACGACGACCTGCTGCGCGCTGCCGAGGAGCTCGGCATCGACCTCTCGGGGGTGCGCGCCGGCGCGCCTGTGGAGGCTGCGGCCGAGGTGGCGTCGGTGGCCGACGCCGACGCCGACGCCGTGGCCGACGCGACGGGCGACGACGCCGTCGTCGAGGTCGGCGACGTCGAGGGCGAGGCCGCCGTGGAGATCCCAGCCGACGTCGAGAGCGACGCCGAAACACCTGCGGAGACGTGATCGCGGCGCCGGACCCGCCGCCTCACCGCCTCCGCTTTCGGCTCGGGGTCGACAGACCCCGAGCCACCATCACTGACGTAAGGACTCACCTTGATCGACATCAATAACTTCGACGCCATCGAGATCGGCCTGGCCTCCTCCAAGCAGATCCGCGGCTGGAGCTCCGGCGAGGTCACCAAGCCGGAGACGATCAACTACCGCACCCTGAAGCCCGAGAAGGACGGCCTCTTCTGCGAGCGCATCTTCGGTCCGACGAAGGACTGGGAGTGCTACTGCGGCAAGTACAAGCGCGTCCGCTACAAGGGCATCGTGTGCGAGCGCTGCGGCGTCGAGGTCACGCGCTCCAAGGTGCGCCGCGAGCGCATGGGGCACATCGACCTGGCCGCCCCGGTCAGCCACATCTGGTTCTTCAAGGGCGTTCCGTCGCGGATCGGCTACCTGCTCGACATGGCTCCCAAGGAGCTCGAGAAGGTCCTGTACTTCGCCGCCTCGATCGTGACCTGGGTCGACGACGAGGCGCGCGAGCGCGACATGGCCGACCTCGAGACGAAGGTCAACGAGGTCCTCGACGCCTACGCCTCCGAGCGTGAGGAGCGCGTGCTCGAGCTCAAGGAGCAGCAGGCCCGCCGCGTCGAGTACCTCCAGAGCGGCGCCCAGAAGACGTTCGACGACGAGGACCACCTGTGGGCCGAGGCGCTGGACATCGACGTCAAGAAGCTCGACGACGACGAGCGCGCGAAGATGCTCAAGGAGCTCAACAAGAACTTCGACTCCGACATCGCCGACACGGAGGCCTACATCGAGGACGCCGCCGAGCGGATGCGCCAGGTGTGGCAGCTCTTCAAGGACATGGAGCCCAAGAAGATCGAGCACGACGAGACGATCTTCCGCGAGCTGAAGGAGCGCTTCGGCTCCCCGTACGGCTTCGGCGAGTACTTCCGCGGCGGCATGGGCGCAGAGGCGATCCGCGACCTGCTGCAGCAGGTCGATCTCGAGGCGGAGTCCGAGGAGCTCGGCGAGATGGTGCGTACCGCCAAGGGCCAGAAGCAGGCCCGCGCGGTCAAGCGCCTGAAGGTCGTCAGCGCGTTCATCCAGTCCGGCAACCGCCCCGAGCAGATGGTGCTCGAGGCCGTCCCGGTGATCCCGCCGGAGCTGCGCCCGATGGTGCAGCTCGACGGTGGCCGCTTCGCGACCTCAGACCTCAACGACCTCTACCGCCGCGTCATCAACCGCAACAACCGCCTCAAGCGGCTGCTCGACCTCGGCGCGCCGGAGATCATCGTCAACAACGAGAAGCGGATGCTCCAGGAGGCCGTCGACGCGCTGTTCGACAACGGCCGCCGCGGGCGTCCCGTCACGGGTCCGGGCAACCGGCCGCTGAAGTCCCTGAGCGACATGCTCAAGGGCAAGCAGGGCCGCTTCCGCCAGAACCTGCTCGGCAAGCGCGTCGACTACTCGGGCCGCTCGGTGATCGTGGCCGGCCCCTACCTGAAGCTGCACCAGTGCGGGCTGCCCAAGCTCATGGCGCTGGAGCTCTTCAAGCCGTTCATCATGGCCCAGCTCGTCGAGCGCAAGGCGGCGCAGAACATCAAGGCCGCCAAGAAGATGGTCGACTCGATGATCCCCGAGGTCTGGGACGTCCTGGAGCAGGTCATCCACGAGCACCCGGTGCTGCTCAACCGCGCGCCGACGCTCCACCGCCTGGGCATCCAGGCGTTCGAGCCCGTGCTCGTCGAGGGCAAGGCGATCCAGGTCCACCCGCTCGTCTGTCACGCGTTCAACGCCGACTTCGACGGCGACCAGATGGCGGTCCACCTCCCGCTCTCAGCCGAGGCGCAGGCGGAGGCCCGCATCCTCATGCTGTCGAGCAACAACATCCTGTCGCCGGCGCACGGCCAGCCGCTGGCCACGCCGACCCAGGACATGATCCTCGGCGCCTACTACCTGACGTACGGCCTGGAGGCCGAGGAGCTGGCGAAGATCGACCCGGCGACGCATGTGCCCAAGCCGCACGTGTTCCGCACCGCGCAGGAGGCCGAGCTCGCCTACGAGCTGGGCGCCGTCAAGCTGCACGATCTCGCGGAGTTCCGCGTGCTCGGGCGCGAGCACGGCCACGTCCTGACGACGATCGGGCGGATCATCTACAACGACCGCATCGAGCGGGCGCTGCTGGAGGCGATGGGCGACGCGTTCGACGTGTCGCAGTACGAGTTCGTCAACAAGTCGATGAAGAAGCGCGACACGACGCAGCTCGTCGACCAGCTCGTCCAGAGCTACGGCGCGACGACGATCTCGCAGGTGCTCGACGCCTTCAAGGACCTCGGCTTCGAGTTCTCCACGAAGGCCGGCATCACGATCTCCAAGAACGACGTCGTGATCCCGCCCAGCAAGGGCAAGATCGTCAAGGAGTACGAGGAGAAGGTCGCCGAGCTGCAGGGCCAGTACGACATGGGCCTGATCACGCAGGAGGAGCGCCACGAGGCGGTCGTCGCGCAGTGGAACGAGTGCACCGAGGTCGTGGCCGAAGCGATGGTCAAGAACCTCGACAAGCTCAACCCGATCTTCATGATGGCCGACTCGGGCGCCCGTGGCTCGTTCAAGCAGATCCGTCAGCTCGCCGGGATGCGCGGCCTGATGGCCAACCCGAAGGGCGAGATCATCGAGCGTCCCGTGAAGGCGAACTTCATGGAGGGCCTGGACGTGCTCGAGTACTTCACCTCGACACACGGCGCGCGCAAGGGACTGGCCGACACCGCCCTGCGCACCGCCGACTCGGGCTACCTGACGCGCCGCCTGGTCGACGTCGCGCAGGACGTGATCATCCGCGAGGCCGACTGCGGCACCGAGGAGAGCATCGAGTTCGCGCTGCTCAAGGACGACGGCTCGCTCAACGACAACCTGCTCGGCCGCTTCGCAGCCGCGCCGATCGCCACCAAGCGCGGCCGCGTGATCGTCGAGCAGGGCGCGATCATCGATCGCGCCGAGATCGCCGACATCCTGGAGAACGCCGACCAGATCAAGCCCGACCACCACGGTGTCGTGAAGATCGCCGTGCGCTCCGTGCTCAAGTGCGAGGCGGCCAGCGGCGTGTGCCAGGCCTGTTACGGGCGCTCGATGGCCTCCGGCCAGACGGCGCAGATCGGCGACGCGGTCGGCATCATCGCCGCGCAGTCGATCGGCGAGCCCGGGACGCAGCTGACGATGCGGACGTTCCACACCGGCGGCGTCGCCGGCGCGGACATCACGCACGGCCTGCCGCGTGTCGTGGAGCTCTTCGAGGCACGCAAGCCCAAGGGCCTGGCGAAGATCGCCGAGCAGGACGGCACGATCACGATCGAGGAGTCCGACAAGGCGCTCACGGTCGTCATCACCGACGCCGCCGGCGAGGAGCACCGTCACACGTTCCCGCGCCGCACGCGCCTGTTCGTCGAGAACGGCGAGACGGTCGAGGCCGGCAAGCAGCTCAACGAGGGGTCGCTGTATCCGCACGAGCTGCTGGCGATCCGCGGCCGCACGGAGACCGAGCAGTACCTCGTCAAGGAGGTACAGGAGGTCTACGTGTCCCAGGGCGTGGACATCAACGACAAGCACATCGAGCTGATCGCGCGGCAGATGCTCAAGAAGGTGCGCGTCGACCAGAAGGGCGACACGGACTACCTCCCGGGGCAGTTCGTCGACCGCTTCGAGTTCGCGCGCGTCAACGACGCGATCATCGCCAAGGGCGGCGAGGCGGCGCAGTTCGAGGACATCATCCTCGGCATCACGAAGGCCTCGCTGAACACGGACTCGTTCCTGTCGGCGGCCTCCTTCCAGGAGACCACGAAGGTCCTCACCGATGCGGCGCTCGAGGGCAAGATCGACCGCCTCAACGGTCTCAAGGAGAACGTCATCATCGGCAAGCTGATCCCGGCCGCGACCGGCTTGAAGCGCTACCGCCGGATCGAGATCGAGCCGTCCGAGCCGCTGCCGCGGGCGATGGACGACGTCGGCCTGCTCGACCAGGACGAGATCGCCGCCGAGCTCGGGCTCGGCGACGGCGACGGCCTGGGCGGCTTCGGCACCGCGTTCAACGAGGACATCGCGTCGCTCGAGGAGATCGGCACCGGCGCCGGCGACACCGGCTTCGCCGAGGAGCTCGCCGACCTCGACGTGCCCGGCGACAAGTAGTCCCGGGCAGCACGCCTGGTCGATCGGCACCGCCGGCGCATCCGCGCCGGCGGTGCTGGTTTCGGGCCTGTACCTCTGGACTGGCCCGCGGTTGTGCGTAGTGCGAACCTCGCCCTATCAAGGACGAGCCGCAGCGGGCCGATCACCAGGGTGTGCCCCACCGCTGCCTCGCTGCGATCGTCGTCCTGCTGATCGCCGCCGCCCTCGTCGTCCTGCGCGGCGGCGCGGCGTCCGATGCCGCCGGGCCCGCCGTCTCGCCGCTGCTGCCGGTTTCCGGTGCGCCCGCGTCCGCGCCCCGTGCCGCGGTCTCGCTCGCGCGCGAGAGCGCGCTGGCGAGCGCGCACGCCCGCGTGGAGCAGCGGCGCCGGCGTGAGGCTGCGCGGCAGGCCGAGGCGCGCCGGCTGCGCCGCTCGCGCACCGTCGCGGGCGCGCTGCGGCGGGCGTGGCTGACGCGTGCGATCAGCCGCGGCGAGTACGAGCGCCTGCGCGGCATCTGGTGGCGCGCCAACCGCGACGCGGGGCGCCTGTCGGGGGTGCGCCGGGCCGAGCTCGCCGCGGTGGTCGGGATGGCCGCTCGGCTGGCGTCGGCGCGGGTGTTGACGGCCAGCCGCCTGGAGCCGGTGTTCCTCACGATCCAGCGCAACCGCGAATTCTGGATGACCAGGCCGCTGCCGCGCCCGGGCGCGCGGATGAGCTTTCGCGGCGACCCGGTCGTCTTCCAGTACTACTCCGGCCGCGGTCTCGCGATCCAGCCGCTGGCGAGCTTCGGCAAGGCCAACGCGCTGGCGGGCTCGTGTCTGCGGCTGGTGACGCGCCACACCTGCCGGCCGGCGGCGCTGCGCAAGCTGCTCGGCCGGATGCTCGCGCTCGGCAGCGAGCGCGGCGGCTTTCTTGCCTGGGAGCACTTCTTCTCGTTCGGCGGCGGGGCGCCGCCGTGGATCAGCGCCATGACGCAGGCGACGGGCGCGCAGGCGCTGGCGCGCGGACGTCGCGCGCTGGGGGCCGCCCGCGGCGCGAGCTACGCGCGCGCCGCGCGGCGGGCGCTGGGGGCGTTCGAACGGCCGCCGCCGCTGGGCGTCGGCGTGGCCGCCGCCGGCGGCGGGCGGCGCTACACGATGTACTCGTTCGCGCCGCGGCTGCGGATCTTCAACGGCGAGCTGCAGGCGCTGATCGGGCTGCGCGACGTGGCGCGGATCTCGGGCAGCCGGCGCGCCGCCGCCTTGTTTGCGCGCGGTGAGCCGGCGGCGCGGAGCTCGGTGGCCGCGCTGGATACCGGTGCCTGGTCGCTGTACAGCGCGGGCGGCAAGGAGTCGACGGTCGAGTACCACCGCCTCGTCGGGACGTTCCTGGAGGGCATGTGCACGCGCACCGGGACGCGCACGTACTGCGCGGCCGGCCGGCGCCTGCATCGCTACGTCGGCGAATCTCCCCGCATGACGGTGCGCACGGCGCGCAGGCCGCGCGCCCGCCGGCGCAGCGCGATCACGTTCACGCTGTCGAAGGTCTCCGACGTCATGGTGCAGGTGCGCGACCGCCGCGGCGACCTCGTGCTCGCGCGCGGGATGCGCCTGGCGCACGGCCGTCACCGGCTCGTCTGGGTGCCGCGGCACGCCGGGCGCCACCGGCTGAAGATCGTCGCGATCGGGCCGGCGGGGACGCGCGGCGTGGTCACGCGGACCGTCCTCGCGCGACCCGCGCCGCTGACAGAGAAGCAACGGCTGCAGCGCAAGCGCAAGCGCGCCGCCGCGACGAAGCGGGCACTGGCGAAGAAGCGCGCCGCGGCGCGCTCAGCGCGCTGACGCGAGCGCGGTCGCGAAGCGCTCGCCCTCGCCCGCGGGCGCCTCGACGACCGAGCGCGCGCGCAGGCAGGTCCGCAGCCTGCGCGCTGCGACATCCCGGTCCAGCCGCACGAGCTCGCCCGTGCGATCGAGCCACAGCAGGTCGAGCGCGAAGCGCATGCCGATCGTGTGGACCGAGCGGCAGCGCTCCATGAGCATCGCGTGGCCGCCCGGCAGCTCGTCGAGGTGGGCGAGGCCGCGCCGGCGCGTGCGGCGGTCACCGGCGACGAGCAGCGTCAGGCCGCCCGCGAGGGCGCGCCGCTCCAGGCCCGCGAATCGGTCGCCGGCGGTCATGGCCCGGAGGTGGCGGCGTCCTGCGCCCAGGCGTCGAGCGCGTCGACGTGCTCGGCGCTCAGCCCGACGGCGGGGGTCGTCGCGACGAGCAGCGTCGGGGCGTTTCGTGCTGCCGCCCAGGCGTGGCAGGCGTCGTCGTGGGCGTCGTCGATCCAGGCCAGCGGGCGGTCCGGGCCGGCGTAGGCCTCGATCGCCGCGAGCTTCCAATGACCGTGCCCGCGCCCGGGATTTCGCTCGAAGGAGAGAAAGGGCAGGCCCCTGGGTAGGGACAACAGGTGCGGCAGGTGGTCGTCGGCCTTCTCCTCCCAGCCGCTGCACCAGACGAGCTCGAAGCGGTCGTGGAGACCGAGCAGGTGGTTTCCCGCGTCGGACGAAAGGAAATGCATGACCCCGTCCACATTGTGGAAGGCACCGGCTGGACGCGCGTTCGATGCGAAGCCCCACAGCGAGATGACGCCGTCGATGTCAACGAACAGCACCGGTTTTTCCCGCGTCTGCGGGGATTCTGCAACGGATTCGTCGCTTTGGCGCGTCATGCGGAATATCGCGATAGCCTGGTTACAGCGCTGGACGCGCGTCAAGGAAGTCCACCGGGCTGTCGATGGTAGGGGTGTCGCCCGGCGCCGAGCCATGTGCTCGACGTACGTGTTCAGCCGATCTCTATGAGCCTTCACTTCGGAATCATCCTTGCGCTGCTCTGCGCCTTCGCGTCGAATCTGGCGTTCCTCTACAAGCACCGCGGCTGCGCGACCGCCTGCACCGTCGACATCCGCCACCCCTTCCGCACGGCCAGGTCGCTGTGGAGCCAGCGCTGGTTCGCGGTCGGCATGCTCGTCGGGCTCGGCGCCTGGCTGCTGCACGTCGCGGCCATCTCGCTCGCACCGCTCTCGGTCGTCCAGGCGGTCCTCTCCGGCGGACTCGTCCTGCTGGCGGTCATGGCCGACCGCCTCTTCGGGTTCAGCGTCGGCCGGCGTCAGTGGTGGGGGCTCGGCATGACCTGCGTGGGCCTGATCCTGCTCGGGATCACGCTGCCCGCCAGCCACGGCGCCTCCTCATCCTTCTCGGTGACCGCGATGATCGCCTTCGAGGCCGGCCTGTTCGGGCTCGGCGCGCTGTTCATCATGGGCAAGCACATCGGCGGTCCGGCCGAGCACCACGGGATCATGCTCGCGGCCGCCGCGGGCATCCTCTTCGGCGTCTGCAACCTCGGCGTCAAGGCGCTCACCGGCATCGTCGGTGACGGTGGCGTCGTCGGCGTGATCCTCAGCCCCTGGACGTGGGTCGCCCTGACCGCTTCGGCCGCCGCGTTCTACGCTTCGGCCCGCTCGCTGCAGGACGGCGACGCGATCCCCGTCATCGCCATCACCGGCACGGCCGCGAACATCGCCACGATCGCCGGCGGCATCATCGTCTTCGGCGACCCGATCCCCAACGACGCCTTCGGCATCGTCCTGCAGGCCACGGCCTTCGTGCTCGTCATCGTCGCCTCCGCGCTCACGCCCGCACCGGTGCGCGCGGCTCGCGCAGCAGCCGGCGCGCCCGCGCCCGCGCCGGCGCCGGCCGCCTCAGCGGCGTAGCGCTCCCTCCCGCCCGGCAGGCCGGTGTTCACGGCGGGCGCCGGGTGTCTTCTTCGGGCGGTTGTGTCGGCGCCGGCTGCGCAGGAACTGCATCGTTCAGGGGTGGTGGGCGGGTCGGGTGGCCGACCCCCGTGGCGGTCGCCGCGAGCGGGCTGCGCGGAGCGGTCGGTTCGGCGCTCGTTCACTTCCAGCATGGGAGATCGACACCTCGACCCGTCCAGCAGGAGCCGAGGTCGATCGTCCATGAGCTGCGTGGTGTATCGACACCCGCGCCGTCCAGCAGGCGCCGCGGTCGATTGTCCATGAGATGCGTGGTGTATCGACAGCCCGCCCCGCCGGCGGGTCGCGGGAGTCGATCCTCCATGTCCGACCCGCGCTCTTCACGCCGTCGGGCCGACGGTACCGCCGGCCCGACGCACAACCCAGCCGTCTAGGCCTCCAGCTCCAGCACGTACTCCGCCAGCTCCAGCCCGAGCTCGCCCGACGTCTCCAGCCCGCCGGTCGGCTGCCACCGCTGGCGCGCGTAGAAGGCCTGCGCCCGCACGTGCCCGTTGGCGACGAGCAGGCGCCCGGAGGCGAAGCCGCGCTCGCCGAGGTCCGCGACGCCCAACGCGTGCAGCTGCTGCGCCAGCCCGCTGCCCCAGTGCTGCTCGCGCACGAACAGCTGCGTCAGCAGCGCCACGTCCGCGAGCGGCTCGTCCGCGTCGTCGCGGTCGGGGCGGAACATGATGTGGCCGGCAGGCGCGGTGCCCTGGAAGGCGACGTGCGCCCACGAGCCGTCGCGCGGGAAGCGCTGCAGCAGCCCGATCAGCATCTCCGTCCGCCCCGGCGGGTTCCACGCCATCGGCGTCCAGCCGCGGTAGGTCGACAGGCCCTCCACCAGGTTGTCGGCGATCGTCCCGAGGTCCGAGGTCTTCGCGGGCCTGATCTCGAAGGCGCTCATACCGAGCGCGACCCCGCCAGCACCACGTCCGCGACCGCCGCCGGGTCGTCCCAGGTCGGAACGTGCCCGCACCCGCGCAGCCAGAGATGGCGCGCGCCCGGCATCCGGCGCCGCGCCCGCCGTCCCTGGCGCGGCACGAGCAGCACGTCGCGCGTGCCCCAGCCGATCGTCACCGGCGCGTCGAGATCCCCATGGCGCCAGTCCCAGCTCAGGATGTGGGGGAGGGTCGCGTCGAAGCCCGGCGCCGCGGCGAGGTCGTGCGTCGCGCGGATCGCGTCCTCGGCGGGCATCCGCCACGGCCGGCCGATCAGGTGGCTCATCGTCAGCGCGCGGCCGACCGCCGTCCGCTGCGGCGGGTCCAAGGCACGCCCGAGCCCCCGCGCCAGCGCCCGTGAGGACTTCAGCAGCGCCACGCCGTACGCCTTCTCGCGCCCGTGAGCGAAGCCGATCGGCGACAGGCCCGTCGCGCTGCGCGCGCGGCCCGTGCGCGCGAGCTCGAGCGCGATCCCGCCGCCGAGCGAGTTGCCGGCCACGTGCGGGCGCGTCATTCCCTGCGCAGCGGCGAAGCTGCTCACGGCGTCGGCGAGCGCGGCGACCGTCGGCTCCGAGCCGAGCTCGGCAGAGCGGCCGAACCCGGGCAGGTCGATCGCCAGCACGTCGCGCTCGGCGCCCAGCCGGTCCAGCACCGGCGACCACATCTGCCAGTGGCTGCCGATGCCGTGCACCAGCACGAGCGGTTCCCCGCGGCCCCTGCGGGCGTAGTTGAGCACCGGGCCACCGTAGTCCCTCCGACGCCCCGGCGACGCACGGCGGCGGCGGCGCAGTCACACTCAACCTGATGAGGCGCCGGGGGATGACCGCTGTCGTGTTCGCGATCGTGCTTGCGGTGCTGCTGCCTGCCGTCGCGGCCGCCGCGACGAAGGCGACGGCGAAGAAGAAGACGCCGCCGATCTCCGGCCCTGGCCTGGAGACGATCGTGCAGGACGACGGCCTGCTGCTGTACCGCCCGGCCGCGGAGGTGCAGGCCGCCGTCCTGAAGATGAAGGAGCTCGGCATCGACCGCGTGCGCATCACCGCGAGCTGGTCCTCGCTCACGCGGCTGCCCGAGTCCGACATCAAGCCCGCCGGCTTCGACGACGCCGATCCCGCCGCCTACGAGCAGGCCCGCTGGGCCGGCCTGGACGCCGCGATCCGCGCGATTCGCGGCGCCGGACTGAAGGCGCTCGTCGACATCGGCTTCTGGGCGCCGCACTGGGCGACGAGCGACCCGCCCGGCCCGCGTGCGCGCGCGAACATCGATCCGGCGCAGTACGCCGCCTTCGCGAAGGCCGTCGTGCTGCGGTACTCCGGCGCGTTCACGCCTCCGCAGCCGCCGGCCGCGCCGCCGCCGCCGTCGCAGGACGAAAGCGTCATCAAGGAGCTGCTGCAGCCGCTCGTCCCGTTCCCGCTGCCCGATCCGCTGCCGCCGCAGGCGAGCGCGCGCGCCGCGCAGACCGGCGCCGCGGTCGCCCCCGACGAGCCGCTGCCGAAGGTCGACCGTTTCATCATCTGGAACGAGCCCAACCACCAGGGCCTGCTCATGCCGCAGTGGAAGGCCGACAGGAACACGCCGGCCAGCCCCGCCGTCTACCGCGCGATGCTGCGCGCGGCCTACGCCACGATCAAGCAGACGCGCCGCAGCGCCAGCGTGCTGATCGGCAACACGTCGAGCACCGGAGGCAAGCGTGGCGCCGGCCCGGTCGCGCCGCTGGAGTTCCTGCGGGAGCTCGCCTGCGTCGACGCGAGATTCAAGCCGCGCACGACCGGCGACTGCGCGAACTTCACGATCATCCCGGGCGACGGCTGGGCGCACCACCCGTACTCCCAGAACGAGCGCCCCTCGCGCGTCAGCAAGCCGAAGACCGAGCGCGGCGACCTGCGCATCGCCGACCTGCCGCAGCTGGCATCCACGCTCGACCGGCTCGTCCGGATGGGCCGGCTGACGGCGGCCAACCGCCGCATCTACCTGACCGAGTTCGGCTACGAGACGAAGGGCATCCCGGGCCGGCCGCGCGTCGACGAGCGCCAGCAGGCGCGCTGGATGACCTGGGCGGAGTACCTGGCCGACCGCGTGCCGACCGTCAGGTCCTTCGCCCAGTTCCTGTTGCGCGACCAGCCGCCCGCGCCGGTGCGCGTGTCGGCGAGCCTCAACCGCCCCTACGGCGAGTACTCGACCGGCCTGCTGCGCATCGACGGCCGCGACAAGGTCATCGCCACGTCGTTCCTCGCCGGCCTCTTCGCGCAGGTGCAGCCCGAGGGCAAGGTCCTGCTCTACGGTCGCCTGCGGCTCGGCGCCGGGCCGAAGGCGATCGTGCTCCAGCGCCGGCCCAAGGGCGGGCGCTTCACGCGCGTCGCGCGTCTCACGGTCGACGGGCGCCACAGCTTCCAGCGCACGATCAGGCACGTGCCCGGGGCGCAATACCGCCTGACCTACCCGGGTCCCGCGGGCAAGCGCCTCTCCAGCATGGCGCTCAAGCCGGTCCCCGCCGGCCGCTGAGCCCCGATCCGCCGCCC
Source organism: Solirubrobacterales bacterium (assembly GCA_038255395.1). Classification (GTDB taxonomy): domain Bacteria; phylum Actinomycetota; class Thermoleophilia; order Solirubrobacterales; family Solirubrobacteraceae; genus CADCVQ01. The sequence continues at coordinate 90,064 of JBBSLI010000002.1, read as the reverse complement.
GCCGGACATCGCGGCGAGGTTGCTAGCATCTCGCCCCGCATGCCTACGACGTCACAGCTTGTCCGCAAGGGCCGCAAGGTGCCCAAGAAGAAGCTCGCCACCCCCGGTCTGAAGTCCGGCAAGGGACGCAAGAAGAAGGTCGCCGCTCCCCAGCGCCGCGGCGTCTGCACTCGCGTGTACACGACCACCCCGAAGAAGCCCAACTCGGCGCTGCGCAAGGTCGCGCGTGTGAGGATCACCGGCTCGATCGAGGTCACGGCCTACATCCCCGGCGAGGGCCACAACCTTCAGGAGCACTCCGTCGTGCTCGTCCGCGGCGGTCGCGTCAAGGACCTGCCGGGCGTGCGCTACAAGGTCGTTCGCGGAACGCTCGACGCCGCCGGCGTCAGCGACCGCAAGAAGGCCCGCAGCCAGTACGGCGTGAAGAAGAAATGATCCCGCCACCCACCCCCAACGCCTAATGCCGCGCCGCTCTGCAGCAACGATCCGGCCGATCGAGCCGGACCCCATGCTTCGCTCGCGCGTCGTCCAGCAGGTCATCAACAAGGTGATGCTCGACGGCAAGAAGTCCACGGCCGAGAAGATCGTCTATGACGCCCTGGCGATCATGGCCGAGCGCACCGGCAAGGACCCCGTCGAGCAGCTCGAGCTGTCGATCAAGGCCCTGACCCCGGTGCTCGAGGTCCGCTCCCGCCGTGTCGGCGGCGCGACCTACCAGGTCCCCGTCGAGGTCCCGTCGCGCCGCGCCCGCACGCTCGCCGTGCGCTGGCTCGTCGAGTTCGCCCGTCAGCGCCGCGAGCGCACGATGGCCCAGCGGCTGGCCAACGAGCTCATGGACGCCCAATCCCAGCAGGGCGGGGCGTACAAGCGCAAGGACGACATCTACCGCATGGCCCAGGCCAACAAGGCCTTCGCGCACTACCGCTGGTAGACCCGCTCCTTCCGGCGCTGCGCCGGGTTCAATGCAGGACCATGAGACGTAGCCCGGATCCACCGAACGACGCATCCACGATCTGCGGTGGATCGACGCTGCGACTGGCCACGATCGCGTGCGCAGGGGTGTTCGTGCTGGCGCTGCTCGGCTTCGCCGGCGCGGCCGGCGCCCAGGCGGCGTCCAAGGCGCCGCGCCTGACCGGGCTGCGCTGCGTCCCGACGACGGCGAAGGCCTGCCGCAGCGTCGTGCGCGTCACCGTCGGCAAGCAGATCCAGGTCCGCGGCCGCAACCTCAAGCGCGGCATGCGCGTCTCCTTCCGCTGGTCGCGCGGCGCGCTCGCGACCAAGCTCGTGCGCAACCGCGCCGGCTACACGGCGCGCGTGCCCGCCGGCACCGCGATCGGCAAGGTCGCCGTCACGGTCTCAGACCGCGCGGGCCGGCGCTCGAACACGCGCCACATCCGCGTCGTCGCGGCGGCCGCGCTGCCGCCGCTGACCGCCGCGCGTCCCGGCGCGCTGCCGGCGATCTTCGCCGGCGACGGGATGTGGATCTGGTACGTCGCCAAGAGCGAGGGCGGCAACCTCGACGCGATCGCGGCGCGGGCGAAGGCCGCCGGGATCAGCACCGTCTTCGTCAAGAGCGCCGACCGCGGCACGGTCTGGACGCAGTTCTCACCCCAGTTCGTCGCCGACATGCACGCGCGCGGGCTGCGCGTCTGCGCGTGGCAGTTCGTCTACGGCGCGGACCCGGCCGCCGAGGCCGCCGCCGCGGTCGCCTCGATCGCCGCCGGCGCCGACTGCTTCGTGGTCGACGCCGAGACCGCCTACGAGGGCCGCTACGCCTCGGCGCAGCGCTACATGGCGGCGCTGCGCGCCGCCGTCGGGCCGAGCTACCCGATCGGCTTCACCTCGTTCCCCTACGTCGACTACCACCCGCGCCTGCCCTACTCGGTTTTCCTCGGCCCGGGCGGCGCGCAGGCGAACATGCCGCAGGTCTACTGGAAGGCGATCGGCGGCTCGGTCGACGCCGTCAGCGCCAAGACCGTCGCCAACAACCGCATCTACGGGACGCCGATGGCGCCGCTGGGGCAGTCCTACGACGCGCCGAGCGCTGCCGACCTGCGCCGCTTCCGCGCCGTCTGGGCGGGTTACGGCGCGGGCGGGCTGTCGTGGTGGAGCTGGCAGGCCTCGAGCAACGCGTCCTGGACCACCCTCACCGAGCCGGCGCCCGCAGCGGCCGTGCTGCCCGATCCCGGCTGGCCGGCGCTCAACAAGGGCTCCAGCGGCGATCAGGTCATCTGGCTGCAGCAGCACCTCGCCTCGGCCGACCCCACGGTCGCGCTGGACGGGAAGTTCTCCGCCGCGACGCAGGAGTCGCTCAAGGCCTTCCAGATCGCGCGCGGCCTGCCGCCCACCGGCGAGACCGACGCCGCCACCTGGCAGGCGCTGCTGACGGTGCCGCTGCGCCCCGTCGACTGGACCGCCGCGCCCGCGCGTTAGACGACCAGCCGTGACCCACCGGTAATGTCGCGGCCGCCGATGGTGCCGCGATCTCCCATCCGCCGCCTGTCGCGCCTCGTCCCTGTTGCGCTGTGCGTCGTGGCCGGTGGCTGTGGCGGCGCGGACGGCCCCTCCGACACCGAGCAGATCGCGACCGCGGTGGACCGTGTCATGGAGTCCGAGCGCGTCGCCGACCAGTGCGAGGCCGGCGTCAGCCGGCGCTTCGTGCGCGACGTCTACGGCACGCTCGCGCGCTGCCGCCGGGCCAACGCGCCGCAGCCCGGCGACCCGCCGCCCGACAGTGCGACGATCTCCGCCACCCGAATCGACGGCGACCACGCGACGACGGGCGTCACGCTCACGAGCGTGAAGGGGTCGCGGGCGACGGGGCGTGTCGCGCTCGTCCGGGCCGGGCAGACGTGGAAGGTCGATCGCCTCGGCATCGACTTCCTGCGCGCGATCTTCACCACGTTGCCGGGGGAGGCCGACACCGCCGAGGAGCGCCGCGTCCTGCGCTGCCTGGCCGACGCGACCCGGGGGCTGACCAACGCGGACGTGCGCCGCATCGGCAACCTCATCGTCGGTCGCCGCCTGACGGAGGAGGCGCTGCCCGACGTGGTCGCAAGCTGCATCCGCTCCGGCGCTCCCCCGGCGGACGCCACGACTGCCTAGTTGGCCCGTCTCGTACCAGTCCACCTGATACCCGGGGCGGCGACACGGCCCGTCCGTGGGTGACGCGTCTGGCGTCGCCTGCCGTGGGCCGGCAGGAACTGCATCGATGAGGGGGTGGGTGTTCGTGGCGGCGGCGCCCGCACGGGGCCGGCCCCCGGGGTGCCGTGGCGCGAAGCCGCTGGATGCGAACACGTTCGCGACACGGCTGCCGGCGGGCCGCGCGGTCTTCGTCGTGCTGGGGCATCCGAGCGTGATGCCTGCACGAACGCGCCATCACGACGGCGCGCGGCATGCAGATGTGATGGAACGACCGGCGCTCGCGCACGCTGCGTCAACGGTGCACGCATGTGCTGCAGATACGACGGATCGCCATGCGCGCACCAACGTCGCGTCTACCTGCACGTCCAGCGACCACCGGGCGCGCCGATCACCTCCGCGCCGCGCCCAGCCGTAAGCCGGCGCGAGCGTCAGCCCACCCTTCACAGATGCAGTTCTGCCCCGCGTCGCGTATGACCGATCCAGCGGCGCCCGCGGGCGCCAACCCTCGTGCCGACCACACACCCACACCGTGCAGCACCAGTCGCAGCTCGCTCGGAGCGGATCCTGGTCAGCTGCCGACCGCTGCCCGCGTCGCGCGTCCGCCCCCGCGAGCCGCCAGCAGCCCGCCGGCCACGAGCAGCAGCACGCCGCCCGCAAGCTCGAGCCCAAGCGCCGGGCCCGCGCGCGCCTGCGCCTGCTCGTAGGCCAGCGACTCGGGCAGGCTCCCGGTCGCCCGCGTGTCGGGCAGGTCGACCGCCAGCGCGATCGCCAGCGCGACGACCCCCAGTACGACGAGCGCCAGCGCCGGCGGGCGCGCGCCGCGCAGCGCCGGCAGCGTCATCGCGGCCGCCACGATCGCCACGACGAGCAGCGCGTAGCCGTGGTTCTGACCCGCGGTCGCGCTGCGCTGGACGACCTCCAAGGACCCGACCGTCACCTCCAGCACCGTCGTGAACTCGGCGATCGCCAGCAGCGCGACGGCGATCAGCGCGGTCCCCGCCGCGGCGCGCTGCGCGTTCACGAAATCCGCCAGCGCCAAAAAGGCCCTTTGCTATAGTGCACGACCGTTCCCGGGGCTGCTGTGCTCATCCACGCCCACCCCGGGACCACAGTGCGCCCGACGATGGATTCCTCGACCACATAGCGCGACGGGCCCGACTTTCATCGGACGTGCGCGCGGGCCCGAGGGGCCCGTTTTTTATGGTCGTGACCGAAGAGAAGAGATCGAACCGATATGCCACGTAAACACACGCTCGAGAAGACCCGGAACATCGGGATCATGGCGCACATCGACGCCGGTAAGACGACGACGACCGAGCGCATCCTGTACTACACCGGGCGCACCTACAAGATCGGTGAGGTCCACGAGGGCGCGGCCACGATGGACTGGATGGAGCAGGAGCAGGAGCGCGGCATCACGATCACGTCGGCCGCGACGACCTGCGAGTGGCGCGAGCACCGGATCAACATCATCGACACGCCGGGCCACGTCGACTTCACCGTCGAGGTCGAGCGCTCGCTGCGCGTCCTCGACGGCGCGATCGCGCTGTTCGATTCCGTCGCCGGCGTCGAGCCGCAGTCCGAGACCGTCTGGCGCCAGGCCGACAAGTACGCCGTCCCGCGGATCGCGTTCATCAACAAGATGGACCGCATCGGCGCGGACTTCGATGGCTCGCTGAAGACGATGGAGACGCGCCTTGGCGCGAACGCCGTCCCGGTGCAGATCCCGATCGGCGCCGAGTCGGAGTTCAAGGGCATCATCGATCTGCTCGAGATGAAGGCCGTCATCTACCTCGACGACCTCGGCAAGGACCAGGACGTCGTCGAGATCCCGGCCGAGCTCGCCGACGCCGCTGCCGAGGCGCGCGAGCGCCTGCTGACCCAGCTTTCAGACGTCGACGACGACATCGCCGAGCTCTACCTCGCCGAGGAGGAGATCACGGTCGCGCAGCTCAAGGCCGCCCTCCGCAAGGCGACCCTGTCGATCGAGATCACGCCGGTCCTGTGCGGCTCGGCCTTCAAGAACAAGGGCGTCCAGCCCCTGCTCGACGCCGTCCTCGACTTCCTGCCCTCGCCGCTGGAGGTCAAGCCGATCGAGGGCACGCTCGTCGACCGCCACGGCGACCCGCTGGACCCGATCGTCCTGCAGCCCAACGACGAGGATCCCTTCGCGGCGCTCGGCTTCAAGATCATGGCCGACCCGTTCGTCGGCAAGCTCACCTACTTCCGCGTCTACTCCGGCAAGCTCGAGGCGGGGTCGAAGATCCTCAACGTCTCGACCGGCCGCCAGGAGCGCGTCGGCCGCCTGCTCGTCATGCACGCCAACGACCGCGAGGAGGTCGACGCGGTCTACGCCGGCGACATCGCGGCCGCCGTCGGCATCAAGCAGATCACGACCGGCGACACCCTCTGCGATCCGACCCGGCCCGTGAAGCTCGAGATGATCGACTTCCCCGAGCCGGTCATCAAGGTCGCGGTCGAGCCGAAGACCAAGGTCGACCAGCAGAAGATGTCGGTCGCGCTGGCGCGCCTCGCCGAGGAGGACCCGACCTTCCAGGTGCAGACCAACGAGGAGACCGGCCAGACCGAGATCTCCGGCATGGGCGAGCTGCACCTCGAGATCCTCGTCGACCGCATGAAGCGCGAGTACAAGGTCGAGGCCAACGTCGGTCGCCCGCAGGTCTCCTACCGCGAGACGATCCGCGGCACGGCCGAGAAGGTCGAGGGCCGCTTCGTCAAGCAGACCGGCGGCTCGGGCCAGTTCGGCATCGTCTACATCAACATCGAGCCCGCTCCCGGCGAGGGCTTTGACTTCGTCTCGAAGATCAAGGGCGGGTCGGTTCCGTCGGAGTTCATCCCGGCGGTCGAGAAGGGCTGCGAAGAGGCGCTCGCGACCGGCGTGAAGGCCGGCTACCCGATGGTCGACGTGCGCGTGACGCTCGTCGACGGCAAGTACCACGACACGGACTCGTCGGAGATCGCGTTCAAGGTCGCGGGCTCGCTAGCCTTCAAGGAGGCAGCGCGTCGCGCCAAGCCCGTATTGCTCGAGCCGGTCTTCGCGGTCGAGGTCGTGACACCCGAGGACTTCCTCGGCGAGGTCATCGGAGACCTCAACAGGCGGCGCGGACGGATCGAGGGTCAGGAGCGGCGTGGCAACGCGCTCGCGGTCACAGGCCGCGTGCCCCTGAGCGAGATGTTCGGCTACGTCAACGACCTGCGCTCCAACACGCAGGGCCGCGCGAGCTACACGATGCAGTTCGACGGCTACGAGGAAGTACCGGGCGCAATCGCCGAGAAGCTCGTCGAGCATCGCATGGGCGAGCCGGCCGCCGCCTAATCCCGCAGATTCGATAGTTTCATCCAGTTCATCGACAGACTTAGAGGAGCGAACCGAAAGTGGCAAAGGAGAAGTTCGAGCGCGACAAGCCGCACGTCAACGTGGGCACGATCGGTCATATCGACCACGGCAAGACGACGCTCACTGCCGCGATCACTACGGTGCTCGCCGAGCATGGCGGCGGCGAGGCCCGCAGCTTCGCCGAGATCGACAACGCTCCCGAGGAGAAGGCGCGCGGGATCACGATCGCCACCTCGCATGTCGAGTACCAGACCGACAACCGGCACTACGCGCACGTGGACTGCCCGGGGCACGCGGACTACATCAAGAACATGATCACCGGCGCCGCGCAGATGGACGGCGCGATCCTCGTCGTCTCCGCCGCCGACGGCCCGATGCCGCAGACGCGCGAGCACATCCTGCTCGCCCGCCAGGTCGGCGTGCCGTACATCGTCGTGTTCCTCAACAAGGCCGACATGGTCGACGACGACGAGTTGCTCGAGCTCGTCGAGCTCGAGGTTCGCGAGCTGCTGAGCTCCTACGACTTCCCGGGCGACGACATCCCGTTCATCATCGGCTCGGCGCTCAAGGCGCTCGAGGGCGACGACGACGCCAAGGCGCAGATCATGGAGCTCGCCGCAGCGCTGGACAGCTACATCCCCCAGCCCGAGCGCGCGCTCGACAAGCCGTTCCTGATGCCGGTCGAGGACGTCTTCTCGATCACCGGCCGCGGCACCGTCGCGACGGGCCGCATCGAGCAGGGCATCGTCAAGACGGGTGAGACGGTCGAGATCGTGGGCATCCACCCGCAGTCGTCGACGACGGTCGTCACGGGCGTCGAGATGTTCCGCAAGATCCTCGACGAGGGTCGCGCGGGCGACAACGTCGGCTGCCTGCTGCGTGGCACCAAGCGCGAGGAGATCGAGCGCGGCCAGGTGCTGTGCAAGCCCAAGTCGATCACGCCGCACACGAAGTTCAAGTCCGAGGTCTACGTCCTGAAGAAGGAGGAGGGTGGCCGTCACACGCCCTTCTTCACGGGCTACCGGCCGCAGTTCTACTTCCGCACGACCGACGTCACCGGCTCGGCACATCTGCCCGAGGGTGTCGAGATGGTCATGCCGGGCGACAACGTCACGATGGAGATCGACCTCATTCAGCCGATCGCCATGGACGCCGGCCTGCGATTCGCCATCCGCGAGGGTGGCCGCACCGTCGGTTCCGGCGTTGTGACGGAGATCATCGAGTAAGGAGCGCGTACGCCTTACAGCACGTATCGAGGGGCGGGCCTGAATCAGTCCCCGCCACCCGCCCCCTGCCCGGGGCCCCGCCCTTCGTGCCGCTCGAAAGCACGCACAACCCAAAGCAATGGCTACCACCACAGAAAACAAGATCCGCATCCGCCTCAAGGCGTACGACCACTCGGCCATCGAGACGGCGGCCAAGGAGATCGTCGAGACGGCGACGCGGACCGGTGCAACCGTCTCCGGACCGGTGCCGTTGCCGACCGAGAAGAACGTCTACTGCGTGATTCGCTCGCCGTTCAAGGACAAGGACTCTCGTGAGCACTTCGAGATCCGTACGCACAAGCGGCTGATCGACATCCATCAGCCCACGCCGAAGACCGTCGACTCGCTGCAGCGGCTCGACCATCTGCCCGCCGGCGTGGACATCGAGATCCGCCTGGCCACCTGATGCCCGCGATCCTTGCCAAGAAGCTCGGCATGACGCAGCTGTTCCTCGAGGACGGCACGGTCGAGCGCGTCACGGTCCTGGAGGCCGGCCCCTGTCCGGTCACTGGTGTGCGCACGCACGAGCGTGACGGCTACGAGGCGCTGCAACTGGCGTTCGGCTCCGTCAAGGAGAAGGTCCTCACCAAGCCCGAGCTCGGCCACCTCAAGAAGGCCGACGCCCCGCCGATGCGCCTCGTCAAGGAGTTCCGCGACGAGGCCGGCGAGCATGTCGTCGGCGACTCGGTGACCGTCGAGGACTTCGAGATCGGCCAGAAGGTGAAGATCTCCGGCACCTCCAAGGGCAAGGGCTTCCAGGGCACGATCAAGCGCCACAACTTCGCCAGCGGGCCCAAGTCGCACGGCTCGCACAACGTCCGTGCGCCGGGCTCGATCGGCGCCTCCGCCTGGCCCGCCCGCGTGATGAAGGGCATCCGCGGCCCCGGCCAGATGGGCAACAAGCGCGTCACCCAGAAGGGCCTGACGATCGTGCGCCTGGACACCAAGGACAACCTCATGCTCGTGCGCGGATCCGTGCCGGGTCCCCGCAACGGCTTCGTGGAGGTGCGCAGCGATGGCTGACGCGAAGATCCTCGGTGGGTCCAAGAAGGCCAAGCTCGACGACAAGGCCTTCGGCGCCTCCTTCAACGAGGCGCTCGTGCACGAGTCCGTCCGCGCCGAGCTCGCCGCTCGCCGGCAGGGCACGCACGCGACGAAGACGCGCGGCAACGTCCGCGGCGGTGGCGCCAAGCCATGGCGCCAGAAGGGCACGGGGCGCGCTCGCGCCGGCTCCTCGCGTTCGCCGATCTGGACAGGCGGCGGCACGATCTTCGGTCCCTCGCCGCGCCACTACACCTTCAAGGTCAACCGCAAGGAGCGCCGCGCCGCGCTGCGCAGCGCGCTCTCGGTGCACGCCGCCCGCGACTCGATCGCGGTCCTCGACTGCAAGGCGTTCGACACGCCGGCGACGAAGAAGGCCGCGGCGCTGCTCGACGACTCCGGGCTGAACATGCCGATCCTGATCGTCCTCTCCGACGACCAGGAGCAGGCCGCGCTCTCGTTTCGCAACATCGCTCGCGTCTCGGTCCTGTCGACCTCGATGGTCGGCGTCGCCGACCTCATCGGCGCCGGTTCGGTCGTCTGCTCGCAGTCGGCGCTCGACGCGCTGACCGCGCGGGCCAGGGGCGAGCGCTCCGCCGACGAGACGCCTGAGGAGGCGACGGCCTGATGGATCCCAGCCAGGTCATCATCCGCCCGGTCGTCTCGGAGAAGAGCTACGTCCTCGCGACGGCCAACAAGTACGTCTTCCGGGTGCACCAGGACGCGCACAAGACGCAGATCCGCCAGTCGATCGAGGCGCTCTTCGACGTCTCCGTCGTCTCGGTGCACACGATGAGCGTCAAGTCCAAGCCCAAGCGCCGCGGGCAGATCCACGGCCGCACGCGGCAGTGGAAGAAGGCGATCGTCCAGGTCAGCCCGGGCGACTCCATCCCGATCTTCCAGGGCCTCGAGTCCCTCGGCGAGGACTGATTGCCATGGCGATTCGCAAGCCCAAGCCCACCAGCCCCGGACGTCGCTTCTCGACGTACCCGGACTTCGCGGAGATCACGAAGGACCGGCCCGAGAAGTCGCTCGTCGAAGGCCTGACGAAGTCCGGCGGCCGCAACGCCCGCGGGCGCAAGACGGCTCGCCATCGCGGCGGCGGCGCCAAGCGCCTGTACCGCAAGATCGACTTCAAGCGCACCAAGGACGGCGTCCCGGCGAAGGTCGCCGCGATCGAGTACGACCCCAACCGCTCGTCGTATATCGCGCTGCTGCACTACGTCGACGGCGAGAAGGCCTACATCCTCGCGCCGCAGCGGCTGCGCGTCGGGATGATGGTCACCTCGGGCGAGGACGCGGACATCACGCCCGGCAACGCCCTGCCGCTGAGCCGCATCCCGATCGGCACGGTCATCCACAACGTCGAGCTGCAGCCCGGGCGCGGCGGCCAGATGGCGCGCTCCGCCGGTACCGGGATCCAGCTCATGGCCCGCGACGGCGGCATGGCGACGCTGCGCCTGCCCTCGGGCGAGATGCGGCTCGTGCGCGACAACTGCCGCGGCACGATCGGCACGATCGGCAACTCCGACCACCAGAACGTCAAGATCGGCAAGGCCGGCCGCAAGCGTCACATGGGCGTCCGCCCGCAGACGCGCGGCACCGCCATGAACCCGGTCGACCATCCGCACGGCGGCGGCGAAGGCTCGACGACCGCGGGTCGCCATCCGGTGACCCCGTGGGGCGTGCCGACGCTCGGCTACCGCACGCGCAAGAAGAACAAGCAATCCGACCGCTACATCGTCCGCGGTCGCAAGAGAGGGAAGAAGCGATGAGCATGTCCCTTCCCCGCCCCCCGCACACATGGATGGCACGCATGACCGGCGCTGGATCGGCACCGGCTGTCTCGGCGATGCAACCAGCATCGACTTCGCCATCCGGCACCGCCCAGCTTGGTCCTGCGCACCCCCATGTGCACGCGGGACAGGAAAGGACCATGCAGTGAGCCGTTCAAGCAAGAAGGGGCCGTGGGTCGAGGAGCGCCTGATGGCGCGCGTCGAGGCTCTCAACGCCTCCAACTCCAAGCAGATGCTCAAGACCTGGTCGCGTACCTCGACGATCTTCCCGGAGATGGTCGGCCACACGATCGCCGTCCACGACGGCCGCAAGCACGTGCCCGTGTTCGTGTCCGAGTCGATGGTCGGCCACAAGCTCGGCGAGTTCGCGCCGACGCGCCTGTATCGCGGCCACGCCGGTAGCGGGAAGGTCCGCTAGCGATGGCCGACGAGAAGGACCCCAAGGTCTCGGCCGAATCAGCCGAGGAGAAGCCCAAGCGGCGCGCTCCCCGGCGCAAGCCCAAGGCCGAGACGGAGGCCGCTGCCGCTGCGACGCCGGAGGCTGCCGCGACGGCGGACGAGCCGGTCGCCGACCCGCCCGCCGACGAGCCCGAGGCCAAGGTCGCCAAGAAGCCGGCGAGGAAGACGGCGGCCAAGGCCGCCGCCAAGCCGCAGGCCGACGCGGCCGAGGCTGCCGCGGAGGAGAAGCCCAAGCCTGCGCGCCGCCCGCGCCGCAAGGCCGAGGACGACAAGCCTGCCGCGCCGGCCGCCAAGCCGCGCCGCGCTCCGCGCGATTACGGCGACACGCCGCCGATGGTCCGCGCGCACGCCAAGTACGTCCGCACGTCGGCGCGCAAGGCGCGCCTGGTCTGCGACCACATCCGCGGCAAGTCCGTCCCGGAGGCGCGCGCGATCCTCGCCCACGCCAGCCGCGACGTCGCCCGCGACTGGAGCAAGCTGCTCGAGTCGGCGGTCGCCAACGCCGAGCACAACCACGAGCTGATCGGCGACGAGCTTCGCATTCATGCCGTCAAGGCCGACGAGGGGCCGACGCTGAAGCGCTTCCGTCCGCGTGCCATGGGGCGCGCGACGAAGATCCGCAAGCGCACGAGCCACCTCTCGATCACCCTCACACCGAAGGATGGCGAGTAACCAGATGGGTCAGAAAGTCCACCCCGAGTCCATGCGCGTGGGGTACATCCACGACTGGAAGTCCAACTGGTTCAACGAGAAGCACTTCTCGGACTACCTCGCCGAGGACGTGGCGATCCGCAACCACATCACGGGCAAGCTCTCGCACGCCGGCCTCTCGGACATCACGATCCGCAAGGACGCCAACGAGGTCGAGGTCAACATCCACACCGCGCGCCCGGGCATCGTGATCGGCAAGTCCGGTTCCGAGGTCGACGCGCTGCGCAAGGACCTGCACCGGATCACGCGCAAGCAGATCAAGGTCAACATCCTCGAGATCAAGCGCCCCGAGCTCGACGCCAAGCTCGTCGCGCAGTCGGTCGCCGAGCAGCTGCAGAATCGCGTCGCCTTCCGGCGCGCGATGAAGCGCGCCCTGACGAGCGCGATGCGCTCCGGCGCCAAGGGCTGCAAGATCCAGGTCGGCGGCCGCCTCGGCGGCGCCGAGATGGCCCGCACGGAGAGCTACTCCGACGGTCGCGTCCCGCTGCATACGCTGCGCGCCGACATCGACTACGGCTTCTTCGAGGCCAAGACGACGTTCGGCCGCATCGGCGTGAAGTGCTGGATCAACAAGGGCGAGATCATGCCCGAGGGCTACTCCGGCGCGGACCTGACCGACATGGAGGGTCCCTCGCAGCAGCAGCAGGATCGCGACGGCGGCCGCGGCCGTGGCCGCGGTGACCGCGACGGACGCGGTGGCGGCGGCGGCGGGCGCGGCGGCGCAGGCCGGGGCGGCGGACCGGGCGGCCAGGGTGGCCGTGGCGGCGGCGGTGGCGGACGCGGTGGCGGTGGCGGTGGCGGTGGCGGTGGCGCCGGCGGGACCGCGCGTCCCGGCTTCGGCCCGGGCGCCCGTGGAGGAGGTGGCCGATAGTGCTGTCTCCCAAGCGCGTCAAGCACCGCAAGCAGCACCGCGGCCGCAGGGCCGGGCTGTCGCGCGGGCAGACCTCGATCCAGTTCGGCGAGTACGGCCTCAAGTCGCTCGACGCCGGCTGGCTGACGAACCGTCAGATCGAGGCCGCTCGTATCGCGATGACCCGCAAGATCAAGCGTGGCGGCAAGGTCTGGATCAACGTGTATCCCGACAAGTCCTTCACGAAGAAGCCCGCCGAGACCCGCATGGGCTCCGGCAAGGGCTCGCCCGAGGGCTGGGTCGCCGTGGTCAAGCCCGGCCGCGTCATGTTCGAGCTCGCCGGCGTGCCCGAGCCGCTGGCCCGTGAGGCGATGCGCCTGGCCGCCCACAAGCTGCCCGTCAAGACGAAGTTCGTGATGCGCGAGGACACGCCGTCATGACCGGCAAGGACCTGCGAGATCTTTCTGAGAAGGAGCTGCTCGAGCACGTGGCGACGACCCGCAAGGAGATCTTCGGGCTGCGCTTCCAGCACGCCACGGGCGAGCTCGAGAACACGGCCGGGGTCAGGACCGCCAAGCGCGACCTGGCCCGTGCGATGACCGTTGCGCGCGAGCGCGGCGTCCAGATTCCCAACCGGAAGTAAGCCATGGCTGACGACGAGACCACAGAGACAGAAGCGACCGTGACCGACGCCCCCGCGGCCGAGGCCGAGCCGGCTGCTCCGAAGCTGAGCGCCAAGGAGGAGAAGCAGCGCGCCGCACATGCCGCGGCGTCGCAGCGTCCTTCCCGCACGGCCGAGCAGCGCGACGCCGACCGCCGCGAGCTGCGCCGCTCCAAGGCCCAGGCCCGCACGCGCCGGCGCCAGCAGGAGAAGGCGAAGAAGGCCAAGGCGAGGGAAACCGGACCCGCCCGCACCGGCACGCCGCCGGCCGAGGCAAAGGTCTCCACGCCGCAGGCGCGGATCGGCACGGTCGTGTCGGCGAAGCCCGACAAGACGATCGTCGTGCGCATCGACATCGCCCGCCGCCACCGCAAGTACGAGAAGATCGTGCGCTCGACGAACAAGCTGCACGTCCACGACGAGGCCAACGACGCCAACGAGGGCGATCGCGTCCGCGTCGTCGAGAGCCGGCCGCTGTCGCGCACGAAGCGCTGGAACCTCGTCGAAGTCCTGGAGCGTGCCAAGTGATCCAGAACGAGACACGCCTCAAGGTCGCCGACAACACCGGCGCCCGCGAGATCCTCTGCATTCGCGTCAAGGGCGGCTCCAAGCGGCGCTACGCGTTCGTGGGCGACACGATCACCGCGACGGTCAAGCAGGCCAACCCGCAGGGCACCGTCAAGAAGGGCGAGGTCGTGACGGCGGTCATCGTGCGTACGAAGAAGTCCTTCGGCCGCGACGACGGCACGTACATCGCCTTCGACGAGAACGCCGCGGTCATCATCGACGCCGCCAACAACCCGCGCGGCACGCGCATCTTCGGACCGGTCGCACGCGAGCTGCGCGACCGCAACTTCATGAAGATCGTCTCGCTCGCCCCGGAGGTGCTGTAGCCATGCCGGCACGCATCGTCAAGGGTGACGAGGTCGTCGTCATCAGCGGCAAGGACCGCGGCAAGCAGGGCAAGGTCCTGCGCGTCGATCCGAGGAAGGAACGCGTCTTCGTCGAGGGCCTGAACATCATCAAGCGCCACACGCGCCCGCGCCCCGGCACGATGGAGGCGGGCGGCGTCATCGAGCGCGAGGGCCCGATCCACCTCTCGAACGTCGCGCTGCGCGATCCGAAGGACAAGAAGCCCACGCGCGTGAAGACGATCGAGGAGCACGGCAAGCGGCTGCGCGCCTCGGCCCGGACTGGAGCGAAGTTCTAGATGAGCACCCAGACTGCCGCACCACCCGCGCGCCTGAAGGCCCGCTACGTCGAGGAGATCCGGCCCGCGCTCGTCGAGCGCTTCGGCTACTCGTCGGTCATGCAGGCGCCGAAGATCGAGAAGATCATCCTGAACATGGGCGTCGGCGACGCCAAGCAGGACTCCAAGGCGCTCGAAGCCGCGCAGAAGGAGCTCGCGACGATCGCCGGCCAGAAGCCGAACATCCGCCGCGCCCGCAAGTCGATCGCGAACTTCAAGCTGCGCGAGGGCATGCCCGTCGGCCTCGCCGTGACGCTGCGCAACGAGCGCGCCTACGAGTTCCTGGACCGCCTGATGTCGGTCGCGATCCCGCGCATCCGCGACTTCCGCGGGCTGAAGGCCAACGCCTTCGACGGCCGCGGCAACTACACGCTCGGCGTTCGCGACCAGACGATCTTCCCGGAGATCGACTACGACTCGATCGACCAGGTACGCGGCCTCGACGTCGTGATCGTCACGTCGGCGCAGTCCGACATCGAGGCCTTCGCCCTGCTGGAGGCGTTCGGGATGCCGTTCTCCAAGGAGAACCGGCCCGACAAGGCCGAGCAGGCCGCGCGTGCGGCCGCCGTCGAGGAGGCCGAGCGCCACGAGGAGGCGCGCGCCAAGGCCGAGGCCGAGCAGGCCGCGCTGGAGCAGCTCAAGGAAGAGAACCCGGAGGCCTACGAGAAGCCGGCGGAGGACCCCGCCGAGGAAACCCCAGAGGAGACGGACTAGTGCTCCCTCTCGCAACTCCGGACGCGATCGGACGGGCGCCGATCACCGACTGTCGGCGTCCTCGGTCGTCGATGTGCCTGAGGCACACCTTCCTCCCTGCGTCCTTGCCAGTCGGCGCCGGCGCCGCGCCCGTTCACGCCCGTAGTCATGAGAGGAAGCACTAAGATGGCCAAGACGTCCCAGCGGGTTCGCCAGGCGCGCCCCGCGAAGTACAAGACCCGGGAGTACAGCCGTTGCCGCCGTTGCGGCCGGGCCCGCGCTGTGTATCGCAAGTTCGGCCTGTGCCGGATCTGCCTGCGCGAGATGGCCCACAACGGCTTTGTTCCGGGCATGACGAAGTCTTCGTGGTAACAGGCCAGACCGAGAGAACACCTTGAGCGCAAGCACAGACCCCATCGCCGATTTTCTGACCCGGATCCGCAACGCGATCCAGGCCGCCCACGAGACCGTCGACATCCCGTCGTCGCGGTTGAAGTCCGAGTGCGCGCGCATCCTCGCCGAGCAGGGCTACATCGACGGCTACGACGTCGTCGCGCCGGATGCCGAGCATCCGGGCGAGACGATCCGTGTCCGGCTGAAGTACACCTCCGACCGCCGTTCGGCGATCTCGGGCCTCAAGCGCGTGTCGCGGCCGGGCCGCCGCACGTACGCCGGCTCGCAGGACATCCCGAAGGTGCTCGGCGGCATGGGCACCGCAATCGTCTCCACGTCGCGCGGCGTGATGACCGGCCACGAGGCCCGCAGCGCGGGCGTCGGCGGCGAAGTCGTCGCGCACGTCTGGTAGCCGGCATGTCGCGAATCGGAAAGAAGCCCATCCCCCTGCCGAGCGGCGTCGTCGTCTCGATCGAGCCCGAGCTCGTTCGCGTCAACGGCCCGCGCGGGGAGCTCAGCGAGCGCGTGCCGCTCGCGATCTCCGTCGAGCAGGACGGCGAGATGATCGTCGTCAAGCGCCCGACCGACCGCGGCGAGCACCGCGCCCTGCACGGGCTGACGCGTTCGCTCGTCGCCAACATGGTCGAGGGCGTCACCACAGGTTTTCAGAAGACGCTCGAGATCCAGGGCGTCGGCTACCGGGCGCTGCTGAAGGGTCGCGACCTCGAGCTGGCGCTGGGCTACTCGCACCCCGTGCCGATCAAGGCGCCGGAGGGCATCGAGTTCGAGGTGCCCCAGCCGACGCGGATCATCGTCAAGGGCAATTCCAAGCAGCAGGTCGGCGAGCTCGCGGCGAACATCCGCAAGAAGCGCCCGCCGGAGCCCTACAAGGGCAAGGGCATCCGTTACGAGGGCGAGCACGTCGCCCGGAAGGTGGGCAAGCGCGCATGAGCGTCAAGACCAAGCAAGCCACGCGCCTCAAGCGCCGCCGCCGCGTCCGCGCGAAGATCAGTGGCACCGCCGAGCGGCCGCGGATCTCCGTCTTTCGTTCCAACCGCGGCATCTCCGCGCAGCTCGTCGACGACGTCGCCGGCCACACGCTGGCCGCTGTCGCCTGGACCGAGGCGCCGCTGCGCGACAAGGCGCCGATGGAGCAGGCCAGCGAAGCAGGCAAGCTGATGGCAGAGCGCGCGCAGGCCGCGGGCGTCTCCGTCGCCGTGTTCGATCGCGGCGGGTACCAGTACCACGGCCTCGTCAAGGCCTTCGCAGAGGGCGTCCGCGAAGGAGGACTCACCGTATGAGCGCACCAGTCGTCGATCGCAGCGTCAGCCAGGCCGGCCTGGATCTCCAGGAGCGGGTCGTCGAGATCAACCGCGTCGCGAAGGTCGTCAAGGGTGGCCGTCGCTTCTCCTTCACGGCACTCGTCGTCGTCGGTGACGAGCGCGACGTGGTCGGCGTCGGCTACGGCAAGGCCAACGAGGTCCCGCTCGCGATCCAGAAGGGCGTCGAGCAGGCCAAGAAGAACCTCTTCCGCGTGCCCAAGCACGGCCAGACGATCACCCACACGACGACCGGCATCTACGGTGCCGGGCGCGTGTTCATGAAACCCGCCTCTCCCGGTACCGGCGTGATCGCCGGCGGTGGCGTGCGCGCGGTGCTCGAGCTCGCCGGGATCCACGACATCCTCTCCAAGTCGCTGGGCTCGCAGAACCCGATCAACCTCGTCAAGGCGACGGTCGCCGGCCTGCAGGGCCTGCGCCGTCCGGAGGAGGTCGCCGAGCTGCGCGGCCTGTCGATCAACCAGGTGCTCGGGATCGGCGGGGGCGCAGACGTCGCCGCCGAGGTCATCGCGGGCACCGACGCCGAGTCCGGGGTCGATCCGGTCGTGGAGGAGGTCGCGGCCACGCCGGCGGCCGAGGAGCCGGCTGCCGAGGCCGCCGCCGAGGAGCCCGCCGCCGCGGCGGAGCCCGAGGAGCCCGCGTCGTCATGAGGGTCACGCAGTACAAGTCCAAGAACGGCTCCGACCAGCGCCAGCTCGACACGCTGCGCTCGCTCGGCCTGCGCCGCATCGGCCACGTCGTGGAGATCGATGACACGCCGCAGGCGCGCGGCATGGTCAATCGCGTGCGCCATCTCGTCCGCGTCGTCGAGGAGAAGTCATGACCCCGTCCGAGCCCCAAGGCATCGACCCGAAGGACATCGGGCTGCATTCGCTGAAGCCCGCTCCGGGCAGCCGCAAGCCGCGCAAGCGCGTCGGCCGCGGCCACGGCTCGGGGACCGGCAAGACGTCGGGTCGCGGCCACAAGGGCGCCGGCGCGCGCTCTGGCTCCAAGACCCGGCCCGGGTTCGAGGGCGGCCAGATGCCGCTGCACATGCGGATGCGCAAGCTGCGCGGCCCGCACATGAAGAAGTCGATGCCGTTCGAGCCCTTCCGCACGCATACGCAGGCCGTCAACCTGCAGGATCTCGAGCGCCGCTTCGAGAAGGGCGACGACGTCACCCTCGAGGCGATGAAGGCCAAGGGCCTGGGCACCCGCAAGGACATCCCGGTCAAGATCCTCGCCAAGGGCGCGATCTCCAAGCCGCTCACGGTCCACGCGCACAAGTTCAGCGGCGCCGCACGCGAGGCCATCGAGGCCGCCGGCGGTACCTGTAACACGGTTGACTAGCGCCGGCTTGCCAGCCGACGTGGTGCTCTAACCTCATCCGTCGTGCTGTCGACGATCCTCAAGTCCTTCAAGGTCGCGGAGATTCGCAAGAAGCTCGCGATCACGATGTTCATCCTCGCGCTCTACCGGTTGGGCGCGCACATCCCGGTCCCGGGGATCAACGTCGAGGCCGTCAAGGCGGTGCAGGACTCGTTCAGCGGCTCGAGCATCCTCGGCTTCCTGAACCTGTTCAGCGGCGGCGGACTGGCACGGATCGCCCTGTTCGCGCTGGGGATCATGCCGTACATCACGGCCTCGATCATCCTGCAGCTGCTGACGGTCGTCGTGCCCTCGCTGGAGAAGCTGCAGAAGGAGGGCGAGGTCGGCCAGCAGCGCATCACGCAGTACACGCGCTATCTCACGGTCGGCCTGGCCTTCGGCCAGTCGATCGGCTACGTCTTTCTCTTCAAGTCCTTCACGGCCAGCGCCGGGACGCCGATCATCGACAACTTCAACGCCGCGCGCGTCTTCCTGATCGTGATCTCGCTGACGGCCGGCTGCGTGCTGATCATGTGGATGGGCGAGCTGATCACCCAGCGCGGCATCGGCAACGGCATCTCGCTGATGATCTTCGCGTCGATCGTCTCGGGGCTGCCCAACGGCGTGCAGGCCTGGGCGACGAGCCCGGACCCGGTCTTCAAGGTCATGATGCCGTTCATCGCGCTGGCGGTGATCGCGGCGATCGTGTTCGTCCAGGAGGGCCAGCGGCGGATCCCGATCCAGTACGCCAAGCGCGTCATCGGCCGGCGCATGACCCAGGGCGGCCAGACCTACCTGCCGCTGCGCGTGAACATGGCCGGCGTCATCCCGGTCATCTTCGCCGCCTCGATCATGGCCTTCCCGCCGACCGTCGGGCAGCTGCTCAACAACGAGTTCGGGCGCGAGTTCGCCGCGTTCTTCTCGCCCAACGGCTGGGCCTACATCGTCGGCGAGTCGATCTTCATCGTGCTGTTCACGTACTTCTATACGGCGGTCACGTTCAACCCCGTCGACCAGGCCGAGAACCTCAAGAAGTACGGCGGCTTCATCCCCGGCGTGCGGCCAGGCAGGCCGACGGCGGAGTTCCTGGACCGCGTGCTCGCGCGCCTGACGTTCCCCGGCGCCCTGTACCTCGCAGCGGTCGCCGCGATGCCGACGATCCTCATCAATCAGACGAGCGCGAACTTCTTCTTCGGCGGCACCTCGATCCTGATCGTCGTCGGTGTCGCCCTGGACACGATGAAGCAGCTCGAGGCTCAGCTGATGATGCGCGACTACGAGGGCTTCCTGAAGTAGCACGCCTCCCGGCGTGCGCGAACGCCGCGGAGTAGTCTCTCGCCCCCTCATGTCGAGTGAGCTGAACCTCATCCTGCTCGGACCTCCCGGCGCCGGCAAGGGCACCCAGGCCGAGCGCCTGACGGACGACTTCAACCTGCCCTACATCGCGACAGGGAACATCCTGCGCGCGGCCGTTCGCGACGAGACGGACCTGGGCAAGGAGGCCAAGTCCTACATGGACAACGGCGAGCTCGTGCCCGACGCCGTCATCACGGGCGTGATCCTCGAGGCGCTCAACAGCGCCGACGCGCGCGACGGCTTCCTGCTTGACGGCTTTCCGCGCACGCTGCCGCAGGCCGACGCGCTCGTGCAGGGACTCGAGCACTCCGACCGCCGGCTGACCGCGGTGATCCTCATCGACGTGCCCGACGAGGAGGTCCAGCGTCGCCTCTCCGGCCGCCGCGTGAGCGTCAAGACCGGGCGCGTCTACCACGTCGAGTTCGATCCGCCCAAGCACGAGGGCCGCTGCGACATCGACGGCTCACGCCTCGTCCAGCGCGACGACGACAAGCCCGAGACGATCGCCAAGCGCCTCGCCGTCTACCACTCCGAGACCGAGCCGCTGGTCGACCACTACGAGGCGCGCGGCCTGCTGCGGCGCTTCGACGGCACGCGCTCGCCGACCGAGGTGCACGACCACATCCGCGCGACGATCGCCACGCTGCGCCTCGAAGACGAGCTGTAGTTGTAGTGCCGATCGTCAAGAAGACTCCCGAGCAGATCGACAAGATGGCCGCCGCGGGGGACATCCTCGTGCGCACGCTCGAGCTCGTCGAACGCAAGATCCGCCCCGGCGTGACGACGCTGGAGCTCGACACCGCTGCGGAGAAGTTCATCCGCTCGCAGGGCGCGACGCCGGCGTTCAAGGGCTACCGCGGCTTTCCGGGCTCGCTCTGCATCTCGCCCAACTCGATGGTCGTGCATGGGATCCCCGGCCCGTACACCTTGCGCAAGGGCGACATCCTGTCGGTCGACTGCGGCGTCGTCCTCGACGGCTGGGTCGCCGACGCGGCGCGCACGTTCCCCGTCGGCCCGATCTCGCAGGCGGCGCGCAAGCTGCTCGACACCACCCAGGCCTCCCTGTTCGCCGCCGTCGAGGCGTGCCGTGTCGGCAACCGCCTGGGCGACGTCTCGCATTCGGTGCAGGCGGTCGTCGAGGCCGAGGGCCTGTCGGTCGTGCGCTCGCTCGTCGGCCACGGCATCGGCCGCGACATGCACGAGGACCCGCAGATCCCCAACTACGGGTCGCCCGGCAAGGGCGTCAAGCTCGAGCAGGGGATGGTCTTCGCGGTCGAGCCGATGGTCACCGTCGGGCGCCATGCCGTGCGCATGGCGGAGGATCACTGGGCGATCTACTCCCAGGACGGCTCGCTCGCCGCGCACTTCGAGTTCACGATCGCCGTCACCGCGAACGGACCCCGGGTGTTGACGCCGTGGCACCAATCAGATAGCTGAACGGCTTTGCTACCCTCGTTGGTCGCGCGTGCGGCGGATGGTTTGTTTCCCTGCGCGCGTTTCCTCACGTCTGCAAGAAGGGGCTCATGAAGGTACGACCGTCGGTCAAGCCGATGTGCGAGAAGTGCAAGATCATCCGCCGCCATGGCGCGGTGCTGGTCATCTGCTCAAATCCGCGTCACAAGCAGCGTCAGGGATAGTCGATGGCCCGCATCGCAGGCATCAACATCCCGCTCAACAAGCGCGCCGAGATCGGCTTGACGTACATCTACGGCGTCGGCCGGCCTACTGCCAACGAGATCCTCAAGGCGACGAACATCGAGCCCGACCGCAAGGTCCGAGACCTCACCGAGGACGAGGTCGCCCGGCTGCGTGAGGCGATCGACGACCTCACGGTCGAGGGCGATCTGCGTCGCGAGCGCTCGCAGAACATCAAGCGCCTGATGGAAATCGGGTGCTACCGCGGCTTGCGTCATCGCCGCAACCTGCCCGTTCGCGGACAGAACACCAAGACGAACGCCCGCACGCGCAAAGGG
This sequence comes from Solirubrobacterales bacterium, assembly GCA_038255395.1. Taxonomy (GTDB): domain Bacteria; phylum Actinomycetota; class Thermoleophilia; order Solirubrobacterales; family Solirubrobacteraceae; genus CADCVQ01. The sequence continues at coordinate 68,428 of JBBSLI010000002.1, read as the reverse complement.
CCAAAGCGCATGCAGGTTGCCGGCAAGAAGAAGGCCACGAAGAAATAGAGGACATCCCAGTTGCCTGCTCCCAAGCGACCCCAGCGTGGCCGGCGTAAGCCGAAGAAGAACATTCCGATCGGCCAGGCCCACATCAAGACTTCCTTCAATAACACGATCGTTTCGCTGTCCGACAAGGACGGCAACGTGATCGCGTGGGAGTCCGCCGGCGGTGCCGGCTTCAAGGGTTCGCGTAAGTCGACGCCGTTTGCCGCCCAGGTCACCGCCGACGCCGCTGCCCGCAAGGGCATCGAGCAGGGCCTGCAGAAGGTCGAGGTCTTCGTCAAGGGCCCCGGCTCGGGCCGCGAGACCGCGATCCGCTCCCTGCAGGCCGCCGGCCTCGAGGTCACCGGCGTCAAGGACGTCACCCCGCAGGCACACAACGGCTGCCGACCCCGCAAGAGGAGGCGTGTCTGATGGCGCGTGACACCGGAGCAGCCTGCAAGCAGTGCCGTCGTGAGGGCCAGAAGCTCTTCCTCAAGGGTGAGCGCTGCCTCACCGACAAGTGCGGCGTCGAGCGCCGGGCGTACCCGCCTGGCGATCACGGCCGCGGCCGTCAGAAGCAGTCGGAGTACCGCGTCCAGCTGCGTGAGAAGCAGAAGGCGCGGCGCTACTACGGCGTGCTCGAGAAGCAGTTCCGCATCTACTACGCCAAGGCTTCGCGCCAGGAGGGCATCACGGGCGAGAACCTGCTCGCGATCCTCGAGTCGCGCCTGGACAACGTCCTCGTGCGGCTCGGCTTTGCCGCGTCGCGCCGTCAGGCGCGTCAGTTCATCCGGCACGGCCACTGGCACGTCAACGGCCGCCGCGTCGACATCCCCAGCTTCCAGGTCAGCGAGGGCGACGTGATCTCGGTCAAGGCCGGCACGCCCGTCGAGCCCCTCATCCGCGACGCCACGGAGCTGACCGCCCAGGTCCCCGCGTGGCTGCAGGCCGACCATGACTCCCTGACCGCGAAGGTGCTGCGCAAGCCCGAGCGCAGGGAGATCGCTGCTCCGGTCCAGGAGCAGCTCATCGTCGAGCTGTACTCGAAGTAGCCCGATTTCCCCGCAGCATCTGCGCTCGTGCGCGCACGGATCGCCGCGCTGCAGCGCCCCCCAAGTGACACCCCGACGTTAGGACCCCGATGCTCGACTTCCAAGTCCCCCGGATCACCAGTGAGACGGTCGAGGAGAACCGTGGCTCGTTCACAATCGAGCCCCTTGACCGTGGTTTCGGTTACACATTCGGCAACTCGCTGCGGCGCGTCCTGCTGAGCTCGCTCGCGGGCGCCGCCGTGACGAGCGTCCGTATCGAGGGTGTCGCCCACGAGTTCTCCACGATCAAGGGCGTCAAGGAGGACGTGACCGACATCGTCCTCAACCTCAAGGGCATCGTGTGCCGGATGCACTCCGACGCCACCGAGGTCGAGGCCCCGCTCGTCGTGACCGGCCCCGGCGAGATCACCGCGCGTGACATCGATCTGCCCTCCGGCGTCGAGGTGCTCAACCCCGACGTCCACATCGCCACGCTCGAGAAGAAGACCAAGCTTGAGCTGTACCTGACGGTCGGTCGCGGTCGCGGCTACCGCCAGTCGGAGGACAACAAGTCCCCCGACCAGCCGATCGGCGTGATCCCGATCGATTCGATCTTCTCGCCGGTGCGGCGCGTCGCCTACGGCGTCGAGCCGGCCCGTGTCGGGCAGCGCACCGACTACGACAAGCTCACGCTCGACATCGAGACCGACGGGTCGATCGACCCGCAGGCCGCGCTGCGCGAGGCGGCGGAGATCCTCATCGCGCAGCTGGCGATCTTCACCGACGCCGACCGCATCGAGGAGCTGCGCGCCGGTCCCGGCGGCCAGCTCGAGGGCTCCAACGGCCACGGCACGCTCGCGGGTGCCGCGGGCGGCGGCGCCTCGGCGGGCCCGATGCACGACATCCTCATCGAGGAGCTCGAGCTCGGCGTGCGTTCGTACAACTGCCTCAAGCGCGCGGGCATCCAGACCGTCGGCGATCTCATCTCGAAGTCCGAGGGCGAGCTCAACGCGATCCCGAACTTCGGCAAGAAGTCGATCGACGAGGTCATCGAGACGCTGCACAACCGCGGCCTCGATCTCCGCGCCGACTGAACTAGACTGCTGATCCGCTCATGCGCCACCAGAAGACACGCAACAAGCTCAGCCGCTCGTCATCGCACCGCAAGGCGCTGCTGATGAACCTCTGCAAGGAGGTCATCGAGCACGAGCGGATCAAGACGTCCGAGGCGAAGGCCAAGGCCGTCAAGCCCGAGCTCGAGAAGCTCATCACGCTCGCCAAGCGCGGCGACCTGCATGCGCGCCGGCAGGCGCTCTCGACGCTCGGGCAGGACAAGTTCGTCGTGCACACGCTGTTCGCCGAGGTCGCACCGCGCTACGCGGGGCGCTCCGGCGGCTACACGCGGATCCTGAAGCTGGGCCCTCGGCGGAGCGACTCCACCGAGATGGTCTACCTCGAGCTGGTCTAGCTCTTTGTGCGGGGCCGGGGCAGGGAAGGGTCGATCTGGCCCTTCGGGTGATTTCCTGCTCGACCCTTCCCTGCCCCGTCCCCTGCCGTGCCGTGGGTGGCGGCCCGGGGTTCCATTCGTCTCCGTCTGAGCGGGCTGCGGGCCTTTCGTGCCTCCGGCAGCTAGGTTGCTCGCCGTGACGAGCCGGATGGTGCTGGAGTACGACGGGACGCAATTCGCCGGGTGGGCGCGCCAGCCGGGGCAGCGGACTGTGCAGGAGCAGGTCGAGCAGGCGCTGTCGACGATCCTGCGCGAGGACGTGGCGTTGATCGTCGCCGGGCGCACCGACCGTGGCGTGCATGCGTGGGGGCAGGTGTGCTCGTATGAGCATGAGGCGATCGATCCGCGGCGGCTCAACGCGCTGCTGCCGCGCGACGTCGCGGTGCTGGACTGCAACCCGGCGCCGGACGGCTTCAGCGCACGGCACGACGCGATCTCGCGGACGTACTGCTACCGCGTCCTGCATCGTCGCGCGCGCTCGGTCTGGCACGACGGGCGGGCGCTCTGGCACGGCTGGGACCTCGACGTCGAGGCGCTGTACGCCTGCGCCGCCGCAGTCGTCGGTCGCCATGACTTCACGGCGTTCACGCCGTCTGAGACCTACCACACGCGCTTCGAGCGCGATGTGCTGTCCGCTGACTGGCGCCGCGACGGCGACCTGCTCGAGTTCTGGATCACCGCCGACACGTTCATGCGCCAGATGAACCGCATCCTCGTCGGGACCATGCTCGAGGTCGCCGGCGGGCGCCGCACCCTCGAGGACTTCGTGGCGCTGCTGGCGGGCGCGCCCCGCAGTCACGCCGGCAACACCGCGCCGGCACACGGGCTCGCGCTCGCCGCCGTGTGCTATCCCGCGGAGCCCTGACTACCCTCTCCTCACCGCCATGAAGGTGCTCCTCACCAACGACGACGGGATCGACGCGCTGGGTCTGCAGACGCTGCGCCGCGCGCTGCTGCGCGTGCCCGGGATCGAGCTCGTCGTGATCGCGCCCGACGGCAACCGCTCGGCGATGGCGCGCTCGATCACGACGATGCGCCCGCTCTGGGTCGAGCAGATCACCTTCGAGGACGGCACGACCGGCTACGCGACCGACGGTACGCCGGTCGACTGCGTGCGGCTCGCGAACCTCGGCCTCGTCGACGACTTCAGGGCCGAGCTGATCGTCTCGGGGATCAACCACGGCGCCAACCTCGGCGACGACATCACGTACTCGGGCACGGTCGCCGCCGCGCTGGAGGGCGTGATCCTGGGGCTGCCGGCGATCGCCGTCTCCCAGCAGTCCGACGCCCGCGAGATGGACTTCCGTCTGTCGGAGACCTTCGACTTCGACGAGGGCGCGCGCTTCGTCGCCCGCGTCGTCGAGGAGATCGACGACGTGCCGCTGCCGCAGGGGACGCTGCTGAACGTCAACTGCCCGGCCGGCGACGCGACGGGCGTGCAGGTCACCCGCCTGGGCAAGCGCATCTACCGCGACGAGCTGACGCTGACGGACTCCGACGGCGCGGACGGGCGGGACGGTCTGCGGCGCCGCTACTGGGTCTACGGCCGCGACCACGGCTTCCACGACGAGCCCGGCACCGACCTCGCGGCCGTCGCGGCGGGCGACATCGCCGTCACGCCGCTGCACTTCGACCTCACCGATGCGGCGGGGATGGACGCCCTCGACCGCCACGACCTGTCGCGCCTGCTGGCGCCGGCGGCCGAGGAAGTGGAGTGACGCCGAGCCCGGAGCAGCGCGCCGCCGAGCTGCGCGAGCAGCTTCACCACCACGGCCACCGCTACCACGTCCTCGACGACCCCGAGATCGGCGACGACGACTACGACGCCCTGCTCGACGAGCTGCGCGCGATCGAGGCCTCCAAGCCCGAGCTCGTCACAGCGGACTCGCCCACCCAGCGCGTCGGCGGTGAGCCGGTCTCCTCGCTGCCGAAGGTCACGCACGAGATCGCGATGCTGTCGCTCGCCAACGCACGCACGGAGGAGGAGTTGCGCGCGTGGGTCGCGCGCATGCGCGCGCATCTCGCGCGCGAGGGGATCCAGGACACGCAGTTCCAGTTCGTCGCCGAGCCGAAGATCGACGGCCTCGCGATCTCCCTGCGCTACGAGGACGGCGTCTTCGTGCAGGGCGCGACGCGCGGCAACGGCGAGGTCGGCGAGGACGTCACGCACAACCTGCGCACGATCCCGACGATCCCGCTGCGCGTCGAGGATGCCCCGCCGGTGCTCGAGGTGCGCGGTGAGATCTACATGTCGCTGAAGGACTTCGCGGCCCTCAACGCGCGCCGCGCCGAGGCCGGGCTGTCGACGTTCATGAACCCGCGCAACGCCGCCGCGGGGACGATCCGCCAGCTCGACCCCAAGCTCGCCAGGGAGCGCCCGCTGTCGATCTGGTCCTACGGGCTCGGACGCGTCGACGGGATCGCGTTCGACGGCCACTGGCAGGCGCTGGAGTGGCTGCGCGAGCATGGCTTCCGCGTCAACGCCGACGTCACGCTGCTCGACTCCGAGGACGACGTCGTCGCGCAATGCCTCGCCTGGCAGGAGCGCCGTGGCAACCTCGACTTCGAGATCGACGGCGTCGTCGTGAAGGTCTCCGACCTCGAGCTGCAGCGGCGCCTTGGCGTCGTCGGGCGCGACCCGCGCTGGGCGATCGCCTGGAAGTTCCCGCCGACGACGACGGTCACGACGCTCAAGGACATCATCTGGAACGTCGGCAAGTTCGGCGACCTGCATCCGTTCGCCGCGCTGGAGCCCGTCCACGTCGGCGGCGTCACCGTCAAGCTCGCGACGCTGCACAACGAGGAGGACCTCGCGCGCAAGGACCTGCGCGTCGGCGACGAGGTCATCGTGCTGCGTGCCGGCGACGTCATCCCGCAGGTCCTGTCGCCCGCCCCGCACGCGCTCGAGCGCCCCGACCGCGCCGGCCCGCCGCGCCCGCCCGAGCACTGCCCGTCCTGCGCCACGCCGACGGTCAAGCCCCCGGGGAGCGTCTTCACGATGTGCCCCAACCGCGTCTGCCCGGGGCGCCAGTGGCAGCTGCTCAAGCACTTCGTCTCAAGCGGAGCGATGGACATCGACGGCGTCGGCGAGAAGCAGGTCGGCCAGCTTCAGCAGGCCCGCCTCGTCACCACCGCCGCCGACTTCTACCGGCTCACCCCCGAGCAGCTCATGGAGCTCGAGGGCTACGGCGAGATCTCGGCCAACCGCGCCGTCAACAGCATCGCCGACTCCATGCAGCGTCCGTTCGGGCGCGTCCTGTTCGCGATCGGCCTGCAGGAGGTCGGCTTCGTCACGGGCCGCAACCTCGCGCAGCGCTTCCGCACGATCGAGGCGCTGCTGGCGGCCAGCGCGCAAGACATCGAGCAGACGTCGGGGATCGGCCCGAAGATGGCCCGGACGATCCACGATCAGCTCGCCGACGAGCAGATGCGCGCCCTGATCGAGGACCTGCGCGGTGTCGGCGTGCGCATGGAGCTCGAGGGCCCGCCGCCGGGCGAGGGCCCGCTCGCCGGCACGACCTTCGTGCTGACCGGCACGCTGCCCGACCTGACCCGCGAGGAGACCACCGAGCGCATCGAGGCGGCCGGCGGCCGTGTGACGTCGAGCGTCTCGAGGAAGACCGACTACGTCGTCGCGGGCGCGACACCCGGCTCCAAGCTCGAGAAGGCCGAGCGCCTGAAGGTCACGGTGCTCGACGAGGCGGGGCTGCTCGAGCTCCTGCCCGAGCCGGCCCCGCCTCAGAGAGCGCTGCCGCCTACTCGACCGTGAGCTCCTGCAGCATCCCCTGCTCGGCGTGCGACTTGCCGCCCTTGCGGTCGCTGATGAAGCAGATCACGGCGTACCTGCCGGCGGGAAGGTCCACCGCGATGTTCTGCGCGATACCGCCGTCGATGACCGTCGTCCCGACACCCTTCAGGTGCGCCGGGAGGGGGGAAGCGCCGGCGCGCCGCCCTCCGCGGGCGGCGTTGCCGGGGCCTCGCTCAGGCGCGCGATCGCGGCGGCGATCCGGTCCTCGCGGGCCTTCGCGACGAACGTGTTCGCGCGATTGAACATCAGCGCGAAGCCGATCTCGCGTCCGCCGGCCGCAAGGCAGTACCCGGCCAGCGCGCTGACGCCGCGCAGCGTCCCGGTCTTGACCTGGCAGCGGCCCGCGGCGGGCGTCCCGCGCATGCGCGACCTGACCGTGCCCGTCGAGCCGGTGACCGCCAGCGAGGCGCGGAAGCTCGTCGCGACGTCCTGGTTGCGCATCCGCTCGAGCAGCCGCACGACCTGGCGCGGCGTCGCGCGGTTGACGCGCGACAGGCCCGAGCCGTCGACGATCCGCGGCCGCACGCCGAAGTCGTCGAGCGTGTCGCGGACCACGTCCGCGCCCGCCGCGCTCGTGCCGGCGGCGCGGTAGCGCACGCCCAGCTCCTTGAAGAGCATCTCGGCGGCGAAGTTGTTCGACGGCACGTTGATGAAGCGCGCGAGCTCGCCGACCGGCATCGAGGCGACGAAGGCGACCGTCTTGGCCGCCGGTGCCGCGACGCCCGCGCGGCTCCTGCCGCTGACCGCCACCCCGGCCGCGCGCAGCTGCGTGGCGAAGCGCCCGGCGGCGAACTGCGCCGCGTTCAGACGCGCCCGACCCCGGAACACGCCGCGGTCGTAGGCGAGCGCGCTCAGGACGCCCCCGAGGTCGAGGTCATAGCCCCTGCAGCAGCCGGCGCGGCGCCTGTCAAAGGCGCTCTCGTCGCCGATGACCGATCCGGCGACACGGCGGATGCCGGCGGCGTAGACGGCCTGGGCGAGCCGCCCCGAGGCACCGGACCCGTCGCCGAAGAACGGGTCGCCGCCGCCGACGAGCACGAGGTCGCCGCGCAGGATGCCGCCCGGCTCGACGATCACCTCCGGCGCCGCCACGACGCGCGTCTCGAGCGTCGCCGACGGGCCCAGGCGCAGCAGCGCGCTGGAGGTCGTGAAGAGCTTCTCGACCGAGGCCGGGATGCGAACGGCGTTCTCGCGCAGCGCGAACAGCTCCTCGCCGGTGTCCATGTCGCGCACGTACGCGCCCGACGAGGCGGGCGCCTGGCGCATCTCCCTGGCGATCTTCGCCCGCAGATCGGCCTCGGTGTAGGCGGTCGCCGGCGCGGCTCCCGCGAGCGTCGCGAGCAGCGCGAGCAGGGTGAGGTGGGCGCGGCGCATCGTCCGTAGACAACAACACGAACCGGTCGAAGGTGCGCCGTCCGCGCTGACCGCGGCCCTGTGCAGCCGTAAACTGCCCACATGGGCAAGGTCGTCAAGCTCGAGCCCCCGGCGAAGGATCGCACCGGCGCCAAGGCCCGATCGCGGCCCAAGCGCTCCAAGACCGCGCTCGTGCTCGGCGGCGGCGGCTTCACGGGCGGGGTCTACGAGATCGGGGCGCTGCGCGCCCTGGATCTGCTCACGGTCAACCGCAACGTCAACGACTTCGACGTCTACGTGGGCACGAGCGCCGGCTCGTTCGTCGGCTCGATGATCGCCAACGGCCTGACGCCCGAGGAGATGATGCGGGTCGTCGACAACCAGCGCCCGACGCCGTTCCCCGACCTCGACCTCGGCAACCTCCTGCGGCCGAACATCGGCGGCTTCGCGAAGAGCGCGGTGATGATGCCGTTGCGCACGGCGCAGATGTTGCGCGGGATGGCCGCCCAGCTCGGCCAGGTCTCGGCGATGGACTTCGTCCTCGGCCTCGCGGAGGGGATGCCGTCCGGAGCGTACTCCGGCGCGGGCGTCGAGCGCTACCTGCACACCGTCCTGACGAGCGACCCCAACCGCACCGACGACTTCCGTGAGCTCGGGAAGGAGCTCTACATCACGGCGACCGACCTCGACACGTGCGAGCGGATCGTCTTCGGCTCCGAGGGCTGGGAGGACGTGCCGATCTCGACGGCGGTGCGCGCATCGACGGCGCTGCCGATGGTCTACTCGCCCGTCAAGGTGCGCGACCGCGAGCTCGTCGACGGCGGGATCGTCTCGACGACGAACCTCGACATCGCCGTCAGCGCAGGCGCGAAGTTCATCGTCGTCATCAACCCGCTCGTCCCCTACGTCAACGACTTCAAGACGAAGATCCGCACGCTCGGCGGGACGCGCACCCGCCACGTCAGCGACATGGGCTTTCCCCAGATCGGCTACCAGGCCTTCAAGATGGTCGCCTACCAGCGCCTGCACGAGATGGCGCGGCAGTGGGAGCAGCGCTATCCGGGCGTCGACATCATCCTCATCGAGCCCGAGCCCGACGACGAGCTCATGTTCCAGACGCCGATCATGAACTTCACGTCGCGGGTGGAGATCGCGCGCCACGGCTTCCAGTCGGTCACGACCCAGCTCGCGTTCGGCTACCCGCGCTTCCGCGAGATCTGCAAGCGCCACGGGATCCAGATCTCGGCGACCCGCGTGCGCAAGGTCATGAAGCACTTCGAGGCCGAGCAGGGGCGCACGCGTGCCTGGCGCAAGATCCTCGAGCAGACGACCGGCGCGCTGCTGCGCCAGTCGGGCGATCAGGCCGAGCGCGGCTGATCGCGGTGGCGGCGGCCGGCCGGCGGTTGCGCCGATCGGGCCCGGACGACGCGCGCCCGCGGTGGTGCGGGCGCGCTTGAAGCTTCTGACCTGCCGTCTAGACCTTGACCGGCTCGGCGCGCTGGTCGGCGTCGAGGCTCGTGAGGAAGAGCGACTTGTCAATCCTGCCCTGGAAAATCGGTACCCCCAGCTGCATGCACTTGGAAATCACGTCGCGACGGTCGAGCCCTGCTTCGCGAGCGAGTTCCGTGGGGGTGAGGTGATTGGGCATCGGCAGAAACCCTCCTGTGTGGTTTAGAGCACCCATGTCTTGTACCACCCTGGGTGGACGGGCTCAACGGAAATCTCAGATCGGGTTCGGAACGTCGACGAACTCGTGCCGGATCGCGAAGCGCTCGGCGAGCATCTCGCCGAGCCTGCGCACGCCGAACGTCTCGGTCGCGTAGTGGCCGGCGGCGAGGAAATGGATCGATTCCTCCTGCGCGTGGGTCATGACGCGCTCGATCGGCTCGCCGGTCAGGAACGCGTCGTGGCCGGCACCGACGGAGTCGCCGAGGAAGTCGGCGCCCGCCCCGGAGACGATCCCGATCGACCGCACGCGCTCGGGCCCGGCGAGGAACGTCAGCGGCTCGCGGCCCGTCAGCCGGGCGGTGCGGTCGACGAGCTCGGCGGCCGCGATGCCGTCGCCGTCGAAGCGTGCCGCGACGCCGATCGGCGCACCGCGATGCAGCGCGAACGGCTCGTGCGAGGAGCAGCCCAGGCCCGCGGCGATGAGCGCGTTGTTGCCGACCTCGGGATGGCCGTCGAGCGGCAGGTGGTAGGCGGCGAGGGCCATCTCGTGGTCGAAGAGCAGCTGCAGGCGCCGCTTGGAGGCAGCCGTCAGGGCCAGCGGGGCGCCGCTCCAGAACAGCCCGTGATGGACGAGTACGAGGTCGGCGTCGCGGTCGGCCGCGCGCTCGAAGAGCTCCGCGCTGGCCGACACGCCGGTGACGACCGTTTGCACATCGGCGGGCCCGGGGACCTGCAGTCCGTTGGGTCCGTGGTCCTGGAAGGTCGCGGGCGAGAGCAGGTCGTCGAGGTAGGCGATGATGTTGTCGAGCACGCCCGCGAACGCTACAGTTGCCACAGCTTGCGCAGCGCCCCGGCGAGGCAGGACGCCGTCCGGGGGAGGGGTACACCACGGGATGCAACAGGGGAACTTCATGCCGGCCTTGGCAGTCGTAACCAGGCCCACGGATGGCGATGCGGACGATCGCGATCTCGTCGCGGGCGTGCGCGCCGGAGACGACCGCGCCTTCGAGGTCCTCTTCCAGCGCTACCAGCCGCGGATCGCCGCCTACGTGCGCGGGATGGTGCGCGACCACGGCCGCGCCGAGGACATCACCCAGGAGGTCTTCCTGTCGGCGCTGCGGCACATGCGCGAGGACGGCGAGCGCGAGATCCTCTTCAAGCCCTGGATCTACGAGATCGCGAGGAACCGCTGCATCGACGCGTTTCGCCGGTCACGCAACACGAGCGAGGTCTCCTTCGACGCGCGCGACGCGATCGGCGCCGCCGAGCACGGGCGCCTCGCCGAGCCGGGCGCGACGCCGGACTCCGCGGTCGAGGGCAAGGTCGCGATCGACAACCTCTGCGGCGCCTTCGGCGGGCTGTCGCCCGTCCATCACGACATCCTCGTGCTGCGCGAGCTCGACGGGCTGTCCTACCGCGAGATCGGCGATCGCCTGGGCATGAGCCGCCCGGCGGTCGAGAGCACGCTGTTTCGCGCGCGCAAGCGGCTGTCGGAGGAGTACGAGGAGATCGTCAGCGGCGCGCGCTGCCTGCGCGTGCAGCGCATCGTCGACTCCTGCGGCGGGTCCGCCGCGGGGCTGCGCGACCAGCACCGGATGGCGCGCCACCTCGCCCACTGCCAGCCCTGCCGGCGCTATGCCGGTCGCGCGGGCATCGACCCCGGCGCCGTCTCACGGCCCGCCGCCACGGCAGCGCGGATCGCTGCGCTCGTCCCGTTGCCGGCGTTTCTGCGCCGTCGCGGGGGCGGCGACGATGCAGGCCCGTTGCTCGGTCAGGGGGGATCGGCCGGCCAGTGGTCGGCGAACGTCGCCGCCGTCGTCGATCCCGGTCTTGCGTCGAGCTGGGCGAAGGCCGTCGCGACGGCTGCGACCGTCGCCGTCGCCGGCATGGGGGCCGGCGCTGCCTTCACCGACCGCGCGCCGCTCGGCGGCGCTGCCGCCGCCGTATCGCCGTCGGAGCGGACGCCGGCCCTGGGGCTCTTCGCCGGCGGACCCGGCTGGGCCGCGGCAGAGCGCGCTCCGGCGGTCAAGCGCGGTGCGATCGGCGCTCGGCCCGCGCCCGCTGCCCGCGCGCCGCGGTTGCGTGCCGGCGGGCCCGCCGGCACCGGACGGACGCCGGCCCCGGCGGCGCCGCCCGCGACGGCGCCGGCGAGCGTGTCGCAGGCCCCCGCACTGCCGTTCGAATCGGACTCCGGCGGGCCCGCCCCGCGCGGCGGCCGCGAGACCGCCGCGCCGCGCGTGCCCGCCGCGCCCGACCCCGTCCGCGAGGTGGGCCGAGCGCTCGGCGCGGGCGCGGGTGCCGGCAGTGCGAGTGCGAGCGGGGCCGGGGGGACCGATGTATCGGCGCTGCCGGGCGGCGCGACCGCCCCTGTGGCCGGCGTCGCGGGCACGGTCGACGAGACCGCACGCGCGCCCGTCGCAGCGATCCTCGTGCACGCCCCCACGGCGACCGCCGCGGGCGATAGCGTCCACTCCACAGTGACCGAGACGATCGCCTCCACGACGATGGCGCTGAACGACCTTGGTTGATGAGCGCGGTGCCGGCGAGCTCGAGCCGTTCACCGACACCGCCCTCTACGCGCTGGGCGCGTACTTCGCCGACCGCCACCCCGAGCTGATGGACGACGTCGTCCGTCAGGCGCAGCGGATCGAGGACGCGGGCGCGGAGCGCTACGCTCACAAGGAAGGCGTCTCCCTGGAGTCAGCCCTGCAGACGCTCATCACAGGGCTCGCCGTCCGGTACTACCGGGCGGTGGCAGGGTCTTCGTGAGATAATCGCCAGGCATCGGGGCGTGGCGCAGCTTGGTAGCGCGCTCCGTTCGGGTCGGAGAGGTCCCCGGTTCAAATCCGGGCGCCCCGATAGCAGAAGCGCCCGAGAGATCGGGCGCTTCTGCGTTCGGGGCAGTGCCTGTTACCAAGCGTCTACCAATGGGTCGCCCGCCATATTTGGCCTGCCGCCTGACCAGCTCGCCGGCAGCGATGGGTACCGCGTGTTCCTAGCCAAGCCGTGCGGCCGACCACGCGGAGGTTGTCGAGCTACTGCGAGCCAAGCCAACAGAGGCAGCGTGCCGCTGCAACCGGAAAAATAATTCCGATATCTTGCGTTAGGCGCATTATTATGCTGGCTAATGGCCTCTAAGCGTCCACGCACCTACTCGCCATACGCCGTTGAGGCGGCGCGCCTGCTTGGTGCCCAGATCCGGCTTGCGCGGCGTCAGCGACGCTGGTCCCAGGACGAGCTCGCAGCCCGTGCCGGCACCACCCCGCGCACCGTCTCGAAGATAGAGCACGGCGACCTGAGCGTCGGGCTCGGCGCAGCCTTCGAGGCCGCGGCGTTGCTACGGGTGCCGCTCTTTCATGCTGACCGGTCTCGGCTGAGCGCCGATCTCGACCATACCGAGGCCCGCAGCGCACTCCTTTCGCGGCCGAGCCGGGTACGTCCAGACGACGACGTGAACGATGACTTCTGAGCCCACCGAGGCGTTCGTCTGGACCTGGCTGCCGGGCGCGGAGGAGCCGGTCGTGGCGGGCCGGATCGAGCTTGCCGGCGGAATCGTGCGCTTCAACTACGGCCGCAGCTACCTTGGCCGTCGTAACGCGATCCCGCTATACCTTCCGGAACTGCCGCTACGCCCCGGAGTCATCGAGCCGCTCGGGGGGCTCACGATGCCGGGCGCCATCAACGACGCAGGGCCCGACGCGTGGGGCCAGCGCGTCGTGATGGCGCACCTGCTCGGAGCGGGCGCACATGACGGTGACCCAGCGTTGTTCGGGCCGCTCACCTACCTTCTGCGCTCGGGCTCGGACCGCATCGGGGCGCTCGATTTCCAGGAGCATGCGGACGTCTACGTGAGCCGCGACGAGATGACCGCGCCGCTCGAGGATCTGATGGAGGCAGCCGACCGCGTCGGCGAGGGCCGGCCGCTGCCGCCGGCGCTCGATCTCGCGCTCCTGCACGGCAGCTCGATCGGCGGCGCCCGGCCGAAAGCGCTCCTGAAGGCCGACGAAGGCGACCTGATCGCGAAGTTCTCCTCGAGCACCGACACGTATGCAATCGTGAAGGGCGAGTACGCGGCGATGGATCTCGCCCGGCGTGCCGGCCTCGATGTCGCCAGCGTCGATCTCGTGGACGTGATGGGACGCGCGGTCTTGCTCGTCAAGCGCTTCGACCGCGTGCCCGGAACGCAGCAGCGGCGCGCACTGGTCTCGGCGCTCACCATTCTCGAGCTCGACGAGCTGATGGCCCGCTACGCGAGCTACGCCGACCTGGCGCAGATCGTCCGCGAGCGGTTCAACAACGCTCGCGCGTCGTTGCGAGAGTTGTTCGCCCGCATCACGTTCAACATCCTCACCGGCAACAGCGATGATCATGCGCGCAACCACGCCGCATTCTGGGATGGCGAGTGGCTCACGCTGACGCCCGCCTACGACATCTGCCCGCAGCCGCGCGGCGGCGGCGAGACGAGCCAGGCGATGATGATCGGCGCGGACGGCTTCCGCATGAGCCAGCTTGTCGGCTGCGTCGAGCGCGCATCGACGTACATGCTGACGGTGAGCGAGGCACGCGAGCTCATCGACTATCAGGTCGAGGCGATCAAGACTGATTGGGACGGGGTGTGCGAGCGCGCGCGGATGACCCAGGTCGAGCGTTCGTTCTTCTGGAGACGGCAGTTCCTCAACCCCTACGCCTTCGAGGGGTATTCGCGCGTACCCGCCTGATCGCGCGCGCCGGCCGGCACCCGGCTGATCCTCGTTCACACTCAGGCGTCGCAACGCGTGCCGCGGGCGCATCTCGACGTGGCACCGGGCCGCTGATTGGACCCGGCGCACAAGTCGAGACGGCAGCCAGGACGCTCGAATGGCTGCGCGAGCAGGATGACCTTCCGATCGCTGCGTTTCGGGCCAGTGCCGTGCTACCGATGCTGCGGCCGCGCGGCAGCACCGAGCGCCACGACGACCGCTCGGGCGGCTGCGCATGTCGCTCGTGCTTGTACAGAAGCCACTCGCTATCGTAAGTGCAAGGTGCGAAGGGCCGTAATTACGCTGCAGGCCAGTCGACGTCATCCGCGGCGTTCACGAGCTACGACGGCTGCGTGTCGTGCCCGGCGCCGTCGTTTGCGTTTGGCGCCACCAAGGAACGCTGGTCGATGTGCCAGTCCAAGCGCTACGGCCTTCCCGAGCTGTACTGGCGCGGACTGCTCAAGGGCCTCGCCTACACCGACCGTCACGGCCGCCGGGGCACACGTCCCGTCGGCGCCCGACCTCGATCTCCAGGAGCCACGCATGATCTTCCGCTAGCTCACCCATGACGACCTCGGCTGCGCCTCCTACCTCGTCGGCGACGAGCACGCGGGCGTCGCCGCGGTCGTCGACCCGCGCTTTGAGATCGACGAGTACCTCGAACTGTCGCGCTACATGGGCGTCCGCATCGAGCACATCCTCGAGACGCACAACCACGCCGACCACGTCTCCGGCCACGGCCGCCTCGCCGCGGCGACCGGCGCGACGATCCACATCCACCGCGACGCCACCCCCGACTACGACCACGAACCGTTCGACGACGGCTGGGAGCTTGCGCTCGGCAGCCTGCGCGTGCGGGCGCTGCACACCCCGGGACATCGCCCCGAGCACACCTCGTTCGCGCTGATCGACACCAACCGCAGTCCGCAGCCCTGGGCCGTGCTGACCGGCGACACCCTGTTCGTCGGCGACGTCGCGCGTCCCGACCTCGCGATCGAGAAGTCCGACGGCGCGCGCGGCATCTTCCGCTCCCTGCAACATCTGCTCGAGCTGCCTGACAGCTGCGAGGTCTGGCCCGGGCACCTCGGCGGCTCGATGTGCGGCGGCCCCGGCATGGACATGAAGATCAGCTCCACGATCGGCTATGAGCGCGCCAGCAACCCGACGCTCCAGATCACCGACGAGGACGAGTTCGTCCAGCAGGCGCTGTCCAAGCTCGGACCGCAGCCACCGAACTTCCAGGCGATCGTCGACCTCAACCGCGGGCCGCTGCTGACGACCGGCGTCGAGCTGCTGCCGCTCTCCCCGCGCCGGGTCGAGCAGAAGCGCGCCGACGGGGCGCTCGTCGTCGACGTGCGCACCGACCTGCAGTTCGACGAGGCGCACATCCCCGGTTCGGTCTGCATCCCGATCCACAACGCCGGCTTCGGATCGAAGCTCGCGTGGATCGCCGACCACGAGCACGACATCGTGCTCGTCGGCCGCGACGACGAGGACGGCCGCCACGCCGCCACGCTCGCCGTCGCGATCGGCATGCGCCGCCTCGCCGGCTTTCTCGGCGGCGGCATGACGAGCTGGCGCCAGGAGCAATGGCCGACCGACGTCACGCCGCGCGTCAAGGCCGAGGATCTCGCCGATCGCCTGCTGGGCGGCGAATCGCTGCAGATCCTCGACGGCCGCGACCAGCGCGAGTTCGACAGCGGCCACATCCCGGGCTCGACGCTGCAGACGTGGCACGACACAACGTCTCGGTGACGATCGCACTGTCCGCCTCGACGGCGGCCGGCGCGCTGGCCGGCACGCTGCTGGCCCAGCGCGTTGCGCAGGCCGCGCTCGGCCGCGCGTTCGCCGTCGTCGTCGGACTGCTCGCCGTCTTCCTGCTGCTCGACACGCTGCTGCTGAACGGGCCCCCGCACGGATGAACGGTGCCGCCGGCAGCCGCCGCGACGCACGTGCCGTGTGGCACGATCGATCGGTGCCCGCCGTCCCCACGCCACCAGCGGACGAGACCGACGCCGCCGCCCTGGCCGCCATCCGCGGCGAGGTCGCCCGGATGCGCGAGGGCCTGGACGGCATCGAGAGCGGGCTGCAGCGCCTCGAGCGCCAGCAGCGCACCAACGAACGCGCGCGCCCTGCCCGCTTCTACGCGGTTCTCGTCGGCGTCTACGAGCACGGCATCCACGGCATCGACGACGACGCGCTGACCGAACTCGCCGCCGCGCACGGCTACCAGCGCCGCGGCCTCAACGGCTACTTCACGGGCGCGCGCGCGGCGCTGCGCCGCAGCGACGGCCGCGTCGTGCTGACACCCGAAGGCCACCGCCTGCTCGACGCCCACCTGCGCCAGATCCGGTCATGACCGCTCCCGACGGGCCAGTCGTCTCGACCGCCTGGCTGCAAGCGCACCTCGACGACCCCGGTCTCGTGATCCTCGAGGTCGACGAGCAGCCGCTGATCTACAACGTCGGCCACATCCCCGGCGCCCGCAACATCCAATGGCGCCGCGATCTGCAAGACCAGCGCACCCGCGACATCCCCGGCCGCGACGCGATGAAGGACCTGTGGCGGCGCCTGGGGATCACCCCCGCCAGCACCGTCGTCCTCTACGGCGACAGGAACAACTGGTACGCGTGCTTCGCGTACTGGCTGTTCGAGCTCTACGGGCTCAGGCACCTCGCGCTGCTCGACGGCGGCCGCCAGCTCTGGCTCGCGGAGGCACGGCCGACGACGACCGACGTGCCGCCGACAGCCACGACGCCGCGGACGCCGACACCCCGCTACGAGGCCACGTCCCGCGCGACCTGGCGCGACGTCGTCGAGGCTCCGCCCGGCACCGTCCTGCTCGACGTCCGCACGCCCGCGGAGTTCACCGGCGAGCTGCTCACCGAACCCGGCTACCCGCAAGAAGCCGCTCAACGTCCCGGCCACATTCCCGGCGCTCGCAGTGTCCCGTGGAACCTCGCCACCGACCCCGACGGAACATTTCGCGATCCCGACGCGCTCCGCGACCTCTACACCGGCCACGGCGCCACACCCGGACGACCGATCATCAGCTACTGCCGCATCGGCGAACGCAGCGCCCACACCTGGTTTGTCCTGCACGAGCTGCTCGGCCTCGACGACGTCCGCAACTACGACGGCAGCTGGACCGAGTGGGGCAGCATGATCGGCATGCCGGTCGAACTCGGCGCCGGCGCGATCACCTAGCCGTCGAGCAGCGAGGCCTGGCCGGTGGTGCGCCGCGGCTGCGCCGCGATTCGAACGCGTCCCTCGTAGACGTCGTCGTCGAGGAACGCCCGCATCAGCTTCTCGTGGGCGCGGTAGCGCAGCGATTGCGCTTCGCGGCGGACAGCCGCCGCGTACTCGGCCGGGTCGCTCGGACGCTCCTCTCCGAGACGACGGGCGAGGATCTCGTCGGCCGCCCACGCGTAGACGGTGTTGGCGGCGACCTCGACTTCGAGCATGCGGTACGGGAGGTACTCGCGCACGCGACCCTTGGGCAGGCCGGAGCGGCGTGCGGCACGCTCGAGTGCCTTGAACTCGCGCCGGCCTTCGTACACCGTGACGACGCCGGTCTCGGGGTCGAAGTGCGCCTCGATCTCGGCGTCCTCGTCCTTGCGGGCGATCTCGCGCACCCAGCCGCTCGCACGGTGTCGCACGACGAGCACGACGAGTTCGGCGGTGTGACCGCCCGCCTCTGCGAGGACGCTGAGCCGGGCGCCGGCCTCAGCGCTGACGCGGCAGCGCAGGTTGGCAGAGATTCGCGACCACCCGCCCCGTCCGGGGTCGGGGACGGTCGCGCTCCAGAGGTTGACGCCGAGGCCCGGATCGGCAGCGACGTGAATCGGTGTTCCCGGCGCTATCCGCTCGGGCTCGACGAGCAGCGACACTCCACGTCGTTCACCCGGGTGGAGCCGAACGAGCGCCTGCTTGAAGCGGATCGGGGCGAGCGGCGGGGCCGGCGGCGAGGCGTCGGCGAGCTCAGGCTGGTGCGGCTCGCCGGCCGATGTCGCGGGCTCTTCGGCGATGCTCGGCGCAGGCCCGTCGGTCGGCGTCTGGCCGGGCTGGAAGCCCGCCTTGCCCGGCGTGTCGAACGTGCCCTTGAGGATGTCGTTGAGCGCGCGCAGACCAACCTGATCGCGCGCGCGAAGCGCACCGCCGGCCTGGACGAGGTGGGCGCGGGTGCGACGCTCCTCGGCAGCGACGATCGGGCGCAGGGCGTCGTCGATGGCCGCATAGAGCGCTTTGACGATCGGATGGTTGTCGTTGAGACCAGAACGATCGACCTTTACGACGACCTGCGGGCGCGGGCTCCGCAGCGCGTCGCGCTGCAGATCCTCCAGTGCATCGCAGCGCACCTCGCCGTAGAGACTGCGGGTGCCCGGCGCGCCCTCGTGCGAGGCGAACGTCGATTCGTGCGCTGCCCGGCCCGAACGCACGACGAGCCCACCCTGGCGGGTCGCGCGCGACATGCCTGCAGACAGCGGCTGCGCGCTGCGGCGGATCGTGATGTGCGCGCGCATGGCGCCCGCGACGGCGACCTCGTCGTCGAACAGGACCGGTCGCTCGGGGTCGGGACGCGGCGTCGACAGCCCGACGACTTCGACCGCGCCGGACGGGAGCTCCAGCCAGAGCTCGCGCGTCTGATCCTCGAGCACCGGTCGCAGCTGCACGAGCTGGGACACGAGCGCGCGCAGCCGCCCGTCGGCCGGGAGACGCTCCGCCGCCAGCGGGACCGTCACGCGCGTCCCCGACGCCAGCGCCGGTGCGGCCTCGTCGCGGACGTGCATGTAGGCGTACGGGTCATCGCCGGCGGCGGGGAAGAACCACGACTCGACCGCTCGCCCGTCCCGGACACCCTCGATCCGGCCGGCGCCCTGTGCCAGCCACACGTCGCGCAGCCCGCGCCCGAACAGGCCCCGACCGCCTCCGGTCTCGGGCAGCTCGCCGAGGACCCCCAGGCGCGCTTCCACGCTGTCTGCGTTCACGCCGACGCCGTCGTCGGCGCAGCAGACCTCGAAGCGCCAGCTCGCCAGCGCCGGCGCTCGCAACGCGCGCATCTGCGCGCGCCACGCGGCGATGAACGCCTTGTCCGGCGCGCCGAAGCGCAGCTCGATCCGGCCGTGGCCGCGACCGCCGGCCGCGATCGCCGCATCGGCGTTGGTGACCAGCTCCGGCACGATCTGCACGAGATCGATGCCGCCCTGGGCGAAGTTCTCGCGGAAGTAGCGGCCGCGCACGGCGCCCACGCGGACTGCGGAATGCGGCAGCATGCGCAAGCGAATCTAGACGACCGCGGTGACGTTCGCCGCAAACTGCGGCGTGTCCCGAGGACCGTCCACGGGCCGCGCTACGGTTGGCGCCAGATGGGCCCCGCCATCGTCCAGTCCGACCGCACGGTCCTGCTCGAGGTCGCCCACCCGGGCTTCGAGCCGGCGCGCGCGCAGCTCGCCGTGTTCGCCGAGCTCGAGAAGAGCCCGGAGCACATCCACACATACCGGATCTCGCCGGTCTCGCTCTGGAACGCCGCGGCCGCCGGCCACGCGGCCGACGCGATCGCGCGGACGCTCGTCACGCTGTCGCGCTACGAGGTTCCGCAGGCGGTGCTGGCCGACGTCCGCGACCTCTGCGCGCGCTACGGCCGCCTGCGCCTCGTCGCGGGCGGCTCGGGGCTGCTCGAGCTGCGCAGCGACGAGCCCGCACTGCTGGAGGAGGTCGCGCGCGCCCCGACGGTCGGCGTCCTTCTCCGTGGCCGCCCCGCGCCGGGCCGGGCGACGCTGTCGGCCGCCGCACGCGGCGAGCTCAAGCAGGCGCTGATCGCGCTCGGCTGGCCCGTCGAGGATCTCGCCCCATACGCGGACGGAACCGCCCTCGCGGTCGCCTTGCGCGAGAGCGTGCAGGTCCGTCACTATCAGGCCGACGCGGCCAGTGCGTTCCTGGCCGCAGGCGCCGGCGTCGTCGTGCTGCCGTGCGGGGCGGGCAAGACGATCGTCGGCCTGCAGGCGATCGCCGACCAGTCGGCGGAGACGCTGATCGTCACCAGCAACGCCGCGTCGGTGGCGCAATGGCGGGCGGAGCTGTTGGACAAGACGACGCTCGGCGCCGAGGCGATCGGCGAGTACTCCGGTCAGGCCAAGCAGCTGCGGCCTGTGACGATCACGACCTACCAGATGCTCACGCACCGCCCGCGTCGCGACGGCGGCTTTCCGCACCTCGACCTCTTCGAGCGGCGCGACTGGGGACTGGTCGTCTACGACGAGGTGCACCTGCTGCCCGCGCCCGTCTTCCGCGCCACCGCGCGCATCCAGGCCCGCCGCCGGCTGGGCCTGACCGCGACGCTCATCCGCGAGGACGGAGCCGCGCCGCTGGTCTTCACGCTCGTCGGGCCCAAGCGCTACGACACCGCCTGGCGTGAGCTCGAGGCGGCCGGCTGGATCGCGGGCGCGCGCTGCGCGGAGGTGCGCGTGCCGTTCGACGCGAAGCACCGGATGGGCTACGCGATGGCCGACGAGCGCGAGCGCTTCCGGCTGGCGAGCACCAATCCCGCCAAGGACGAGCTCGTCGCGCGCCTGCTCGCCGAGCATCGGGGCGCGCAGGCACTCGTGATCGGCTACTACGTCGACCAGCTCCGGCGCGTGGCACAGGCGCTGGGCGCGCCCGTCATCACGGGCACGACGCCGCGCCACGAGCGCGAGGAGCTGTACGCCCGCTTCCGCGCGGGCGAGCTCGCGGTGCTGTGCGTCAGCAAGGTCGCGAACTTCGCGCTGGACCTCCCGTCGGCGAGTGTGGCCGTGCAGATATCGGGCACGTTCGGCTCGCGGCAGGAGGAGGCCCAGCGCCTGGGCCGCCTGCTGCGTCCCAAGCCCGGCGACAACACCGCGCACTTCTACACGCTCGTCACGCATGAGACGTGCGAGCAGGAGTTCGCCCACAAGCGCCAGCGCTTCCTGGCCGAGCAGGGCTACACCTACAGCGTGCTCGACGCCCGCGAGGTCGGCGACCTGCAGTTCCGCGCGGCGGCATGAGCCCGGCGCTGCGCGACCTGCTCTCGCAGGCACCGGCCGCGCACCGGCGCTCGGTCGCGGGCACGCTGGGCCTGCCTCGGCACGGCGCCGACGAGCTCGCCGCGGCGCTGCTGGACGCCGAGCGCCTGGCCGCGATCTGCGACGCGCTGCCGCCGGCTGCGCGCGCCGCCGCCGCCAACGCCTTGGTCTGCGGCGGGGAGATCGCGCTGGCGCGCTCCGGGGCCCGGGGCGACCCCGGTCCGGCGCACGAGCTCGAGCGCCACGGCATCGCGTACCTGTTCGAGGACGGCTGGCGGCGCGCGTACCACGTGCCGGGCGACCTGCGCCGCCCGCTGGCCGCGGCGCTCGCAGCCCGTCACGCGGCGGCGGTCGGCAAGCGCGGCGCCAAGCGCTGGCTGGCGGCGCCCCGGCAGCATCTGCACGACGCCGCCACGATCGCGGCCTCCTGCGCGCGGACGCCGATCCGCGTCAAGGCCGACGGTCAGGTCTACGCCCGCATGTGGCCCAAGCTCGTCGCTGCGCTGGCGCCGCAGGAGCTCGACCTCGGCGATGGGCACGCGCGCGTCGGCAGCGCCCTGGACCTGCTGCGCGACGGCGGATTCCTGCGCCTGAGCGTCGACGACCGGCCCGGTGTCGAGGCGCGCCGTGAGCTCGTGCCCGCAGGCGACCTGGCCGGATGGCTCGCCGCCGATGACGGAGCGCTCGATCCGCGGCTGCCCGACGAGCCGCTGCTCGCGGCGACGGTGGCCCTCACCGACGCGCTCGCGGGACGCGATGTCCCGCTGCGGGACTTCGGCGTGGCCGTGCGGGCGATGCTGACGGAGGCCGGCGTGCGCATCCCCGGCGGCTGGACGACAGCGGCGCTCGCGCAGGGAGGTCTCGCCACCCGCTGGCGGATGGGCGCGCTGCAGCTCGGCGTCGGGAGCGGCGGCAAGCTCGTCGCCGCGCGCATCGCACCCCTCTCGGCGCCCGCGTTCGACGGCCTGCCCGCGATCTGCCAGTCCAACTTCGAGCTCGTCGCGCTGCGGCCGCCGAGTCCCGGCGAGCGGCTCGTGCTGGAGCTCTGCTGCGAGGCGGTTGCGGGCCAGGCGCATGTGTGGAAGCTCACGCGCGTCTCAGCTCGTTGCGGCCAGCGCGCCGGGCTGCCCGGAGGCGTCCTGGCGGCGCTCGCCGGCCTGTGCCGCGAGGCACTGCCTCAGAACGTCGCCCGGACGGTCGAGGGCTGGGTCGGCGATGTGCGCGCGCCGCTGCGCCTGCGCTCGGCGATCATGGTCGACGCGGGCGACGCCGACAGCGCCGAGCGCCTGCTCGACGGGCCGCTGGCGAACCTCGTCGTCGCCCGCCTCGGAGCGACGATGCTTGCCGTCCCCGCCACCCGGTTGCGGCAGGTGGAGCAGGCGCTCGCCGCCGCCGGCGAGGAGCTCGAAGCCGGCCTGGATCGTGTCTCGGGCCGCTGGCTGGAGACCCAATCGCGCTCCCAGGACGCACTGCGCGCGTGGTCGTCGCGCGACGACGAGGATCGCGGGCCGGCCGGCCGGCTGAGCTCGACGCTGCGCGCCGGGAAGACCAAGCCGGCGCCCGACGCGGCCTCCTCGGTGCGCGCGGACCTGTCGCAGTCGCTCGCCTCCGACCCGATCGTCGCCGTCCTGGCGGCCCTGGAGTGCGGCGGGGATGTCTTCATGGTCTACGCCGGCGCACGCGGCATCAGCGAGCGCGTGATCACCCCGCTGGAGGTCGACGACGCGCGCGTTCACGCCTACTGTCACCTGCGCGGCGACGAGCGCTCGTTCTGGCTGTCGTCCATCCATGCGGCCACCGAACTGGCGTAGCCGCGTCGCCCGCGGATCGTCGACGAGGGCGGCGGTCGGGATCGCCGTGGCCAATACCCGAAGCCGGTGCAGCATGCTGCATCGGATGGTACGCTTGGCTGCATGCGCACCACCGTCGACCTTCCTGACGAGCTGCTGACGCAGGCGCGCAGCCGCGCCGCCGACGAAGGCACGACGCTCACCGCGCTGCTGGCGGACGGACTGCGCCTCCGGCTCGCGCGGCGTCTGCCCCCGGCATCGGCCCGTCGGCGGCTGCCCACGTCGCGTAACCGCGGCGGCATGCAGCCGTGGATCGATCCCGGGTCCACCGCCTCGCTGCTGGACGGCGCTGACGACGACAGTGCTGCTGCCTGACGTCACCGTCCTGCTCGCGGGGTTTCGCACCGACCACGTCCACCACCGGCCGGCGCGGGCGTTTCTGGACGATGCGCGGTCGCGGACGATGACGCTCGGCGTCAGCGACGTCGCGCTGAGCTCGCTGGTGCGCCTGGCGACGAATCCGCGCGTGTTCGTGCAACCGGACACGATCGGCGACGTGCTCGACTACATCGATGCCCTGCTCGATCCTCCTGTGGAGATCATCAGGGCCGGGCCCGGCCACTGGCCGCGATTCGCAACGCTGTGCCGAGAGCTCAACCTGCGCGCCAATCTCGTCCCGGACGCCTACCTGGCGGCGCTGGCGTTCGAGGAGCGAGCCGAACTCGTCACGTTCGATCGCGGCTTTGGGCGCTACCCGAGGTTGCGCTGGCGTTGCCTGCTCGACGAGTGAAGCGGGAGCATCTCGGTCGCGGGGCGGTCGCGGCGACGTGGATGACGAGCGCGATCGTCCCGGCGCCGGCGGCGGTCCACGCGAGCGTCGTGGGAGCGGCGCGTCAGCTGTGCCATCGTGAGCGCGATGCCTGACGCGGATCTCGTCCTCGAGGGCGGCGGCATGAAGGGGATCGGGCTCGGCGGCGCGGTCGGCGCGCTCATGCGCGCGGGCTACACGTTCGCGCGCGTGGCGGGGACGTCGGCGGGGGCGATCGCCGGCGCGCTCGTCGCAGCGGGGATCAGCGAGCCCGCGCTGGCGGGCGCGATGGCGCGGCTGCGCTACGAGCGCGTTGCCGATCGCGGCCGGCCGCACATCCCGCTGCTCAGCGAGGGGATCTCCCTGCTGCACTCCGGCGGCGCCTACGAGGGCGACTACATCCACGGCTTCGTGCGCGACGAGCTCGAGGCGCTGGGCGTGCGCACCTTCGGCGACCTGCGCCGCAGCGATCCCGGTGCCGACGAGAACCTGCCGGTGGCCCGCCGCTACAAGCTCGTCGTGATGGCGACCGACGTCACGCATGGGCGCCTGCTGCGGCTGCCGTGGGACTACCCCAAGCTCGGGCTCGACCCGGACGAGCAGCTCGTCGCCGACGCGGTGCGCGCGTCGATCTCGATCCCGCTGTACTTCGACCCGGTCGTCGTACGTGACGAGGTGACGGGGGAGCGCGTGACGCTCGTCGACGGCGGCGTCCTGTCGAACTACCCGATCGAGATCTTCGACCGCACCGACCTGCGCCCGCCGCGCTGGCCGACGTTCGGCGTGAAGGTCCTGCCGGAGCTGCCGGCCGGCGATCCGGAGCTGTTCCCCGGGATCGCGCTGCCCGCGCTGGCGCCGGTGAAGCTGCTCGAGCGCGTCGTCGCGACGGCGATCGTCGGCGGCGACCAGACCTACCTCGAGCGGCCGTGCGTGCGGCGCCGCACGATCGCCGTCGACACGAGCGCGGTGGGGATCGTCGAGTTCGACGCGTCCGCACGGCAGCGCGCCGAGGTGATCGCCAACGGCGTCGAGGCGGCCGAGGACTTCCTCGCGACCTGGGACTGGGACAGGTTCAAGCGCGAGTGCCCCGACGTGCCGACGGCGTAGCCCCGTGGCTCAGCAGCTGCTTGCAGAGCAGCTACGGGGAGAAGGGTGTCGCTGGGGACTTCGAGTACCACGCCCGCGTCGACAACACCAGGATGGCCGGCTCACAGAGCGTCAGGCGGGGCATGGACCGTGACGCCGACGGCCGCAACGACGGCCACGACGACGACGGTAGGACTCCGGCGACGCGCGCTGGATGAACCGGACGCCGGTCCGCGTGCAGTTCAGATGGCGGCGGCGCCGTCCGCGTCGTGGCCGTGGTCGCGCGCGAACGCCGCGATCGCATCGTCGACATCGCGATGACGGCGCAGGAAGAAGCGGTCCACGACGGTCGTGGCGAAGTCCTCGACCGCCTCGCGCAGCATCTCGGCGCGGAGCCGGACGGCGTCGGGATTCTCGGCGGCCGCGCCGCGCTCGGCGATCTGCGCCAGCACCGGCATCGCGGCGGCGAGCGCGAAGCGCGCGTCGGTCTCGGCGAAGTAGTACGTGATCGGGAACTTCACGAGGTCGCGCTCGACGGCGATCAGGCGCGACGTCAGATCGGCATAGAGCTGCGCCGCGACGGACACGTCGAGCTGCGGGACGTCGAGCTGCAGGCGCCGCTCGGTGTCGGCGAGCAGGTGGATCTCGTAGGCCAGAGCGCGCCGGCGCGAGAGGACCGGATAGATCTGCAGCAGCCACGAGACGGCTGCCGTCAGCATGCCGAAGCCCATCAGCGCCTCGACCGGGCTCAGCAGCTGCAGCCAGGCCGGTCTCGGCAGGACGTTCGCCGATCCGAGCGTCGTCACCGTCGTCAGCGACGCGTGCAGCGCCCCGACGAGCGCGTCGTGCGGTGCGGTGCCCTCGGCGACGACGTACTCCTGCGGGTAGTGCGGCAGGTAGATGAGCGCCCACCCGAGCACGAGCGCAAACGCCCAGCAGCAGATCACGGCCGCCACGGCGAGGGGGCCGGCGAGCGCGACGACCTCCCGATTGCGGCCGCCGACGAGCCGCACGAGCGTCCAGATCGCCCGCGCGATGGCGGCGCTGAGCCAGCTCTCCGCGCCCGGCCGGAACAACACCGTGAAGAGGTCGTGGATGACGAGGACGATGAGCGCGACGCCGGAGGCGGTCCAGAGGATCGTCATGGGTGCAGCGTGTCCTCCTGAGGCATTACTGCGGCGGCATTCGCGTCAGGTCGCCAACCGGCCACGGAAACTCCTTCTCATTACCGGCGAAGCGGATCACGGCCTGGTACTCGTCGATCATCCCGACGACGGTCGCCTCGACGATCTGGATCTCGCCGGTCAGCGGCGCGAGGCGCATGACCGCGACGCGGTCGCCCTCCTCGAAGCTCTGCGGCTCCTCGGTGCCGTCGGTCATGACGGTATGCACGCTAACCGAGCGGCGCGGTTCGGGGTTGGGAATTGCCCGCCGCGGCGATGATGGTCCGATGCGCGCCTTCGCCTGCCCCACCTGCCGTGACCTCGTGACCTTCGAGAGCGTGCGGTGCCTGCACTGCGACACGCCGCTGACCTACGACCACCGGCCGCGCGAGATCGTCGCGCTCGGCGCGGGCGACGCGCGCTGTGCGAACGCCGGCCTCGCGGCCTGCAACTGGCTCGCGCCGGACGCCGGCGAGCTGTGCTTCGCCTGTGCGCTGACGCGCAAGCGACCGGCCGACGACGACGGCGAGGGGATCGCCGCCCTGCGCGCTGCGGAGGCCGCCAAGCGGCGGCTGCTGTTCGAGCTCGCCGAGCTCGGGCTGCCCGTCGAGTCCTGGCGCGAGCGTGAGGGCGGGCTCGCCTTCGAGCTGCTCTCGAGCGCCGACGAGCCGGTCACGACCGGCCACGCCGACGGCGTCATCGTGCTCGACCTCGCCGAAGCCGACCCCGCCCGGCGCGAGCAGCGCCGCAGGGAGCTCGGCGAGCCCTACCGCACGGTGCTCGGCCACATGCGCCACGAGATCGCCCACTACTACGAGCCGATCCTCGCGCCGGAGGGGTCGCCGCAGATCGACGCTTGCCGCGAGGTCTACGGAGACGACCGCGCCGACTACCAGGAGGCCATCGACCGCCACTACGAGAGCGGCCCGCCAGCCGACTGGCCGCAGCGTTTCGTCAGCGCCTACGCGACGATGCACCCGTGGGAGGACTGGGCCGAGACGTTCGCCCACTACCTGCACATCCGCGACGCGCTGCAGACGGCGGCCGCCCACGGGCTGCGCGTCGACGGCCCGCGGATCGCGGTCGCGGACGACCCGCCGCTGCGCGCCGTGCCCGTCGAGCACGGCGACCTGTGCACGCTGATCGACGCCTGGTTGCCGCTGACCTACGCGCTGAACGCGATGAGCCGCAGCATCGGCGCCGACGACCTCTACCCGTTCGTCATCGCGCCGGCGGTGATGAGCAAGCTGGAGCTGGTGCACGAGCTCGTCGGCGGCGCTTCGTCACAGGCACGCTCGGGCCACTAGAGGCCGGGGAGCGCCTGCCCGATTATCCACCCGAATGCCGCCGCTGCGGCGCGTAACGTCGTCTCACCGTACGCCGAGGCGGGGAGCCTCCGAGCCGTGATCGCAGTCCAGGGCAGTCGCAGCGATCAGCAGCGCGCGACGCACGCGCGAGCGTCGCCGCGCGCGACGACGGTCGCGGGTGCAGCGGCGCCGGCGGCGCCGGCGGCGCGGCGTGGCGACGACGCCCTCGGGCGCCGCCTCGCGGGTGTCGTGCACCGCCGCGTGGCCGGTCCGCGAGCGCTGCTGCAGCGGGCGAACGACAAGTTCGTGGTGCAGTTCGACCGCGACGAGGTGCCGGAGGCGATCGCCCTCCTGAGACGCGAGCTCGCCGCGCTCTACGAGGACGGACGGGTCGCCAAGACCAAGGCCCGCAACGCCCTCGACGTCGCCCAGAGCAGCGCCGTCACGCGCCTGGCCGACCGCCAGGAGGCACTGGCGATCCTCGCCCACGTCCTCGCCTGCAAGAAGCTCAACGAGGCGCACGGGCTCGGCCTGAAGCCCAAGGCCGGCGCCAAGGTGAGCGATGCGAGGGACCTGCTTGCGCCGACCGACGAAGAGCAGGTCGCGACGGCGGTCGCCGAGGGGTTCAGAGCGCAGATCGAGGATGGCTAGAGCGCCACCGACGAGCTCAAGCAGCTCGCGCGCAGCACGGAGGAGAGGCTCCTCAACGAGCTCGCGCCGCTCGAGGAGGGGACGGAGCTCCACGCCAACGTGCTCGATCGCCTGCGACGGCGGCTCAGCGCGAAGCACCGCCTCAACCTCGTCGCCAAGCCCGCCGCGCACAAGCCCTCTGACGTCGAGGCCGTCCGCGGGCGGATGCGCACGCTGATCCAGCGCGCCGTGGCGGCGAAGCGCACCGACAAGCCGTTCGACCTCGATGCGGAGCTCAAGAGCTTCGAACCGAGCGACCGTGAGTACGTCGCCTACCGGGTGTTGTCGACGCTGCGCACGGTGGCCCGCGCGGCCCCGAAGCCGAAGGGCGGGGCCGCCAAGGCGACGCCCTCCAAACCGGTTCAGGCGGCCAGCGAGGAGCCGCTACCGGAGGTGGCAGATCCGTACGCGGAGTACGACAAGCAGCTCGAGTCGAAGATCGACGGGTACGCGGACAGCGCGATGAGGGCGATCGAGCAGCAGCTCGCCGCGGTCGAAGCGGCCGCGGTGCGGATCGCGCGGGGGCGCATCGACGTCAACAAGGTCGAGATGATCACGAAGGAGCACGCGCGCCACCACCTCTCAGACCCCGCTGTCGCGACCTACGAGAAGGGCTACCTCGCGTCGGGGATGGACCTCGCCAAGCTCCAGGAGGCCTGGGGTGAGGCCGCCCGGGCGCGGGGCCTGCAGCTGCGCTACGACCGGCGCGCCGGCCACACAGCCATCGTCGCCGTCGTGCTCGGCGCCTCGTCGGCTCCCGAGCAGGTGGTCGGGCGGCTGTACCGCGACGACCAGCGCTTCGTGCCCAGCGACGTGGTCGCGCCGCGTCCGGTCTTCGTCCATCTCGGGACCGGCGAGCAGTACGTCCAGGATGCGCGCGACCTCTTCGTGCGCCGCTTCGTGTGGCGCTCGCTGAACGCCTACGACAACCCGGAGACGGACTTCGGCACGATCACGATCGACGTCGACGCCCGCCGCAAGAAGGTGACGGACGAGCGCTGGGCCGACATCGCGCAGGCATTGCCGAGCCGGCAGGCCGAGCTCGTCGACGAGGAGATCTGGAAGCACCAGCGCCAGAAGGAGCTTCAGGGCGGCAGCCCGTTCGTGTCGGCGACGACGACGAAGCACCCGATCTTCGGCTCGACGGCGAAGTTCTTCGAGGATCCCACCGGTATGGCGAAGATCGACCTCGCGCTGATCCCGCAGGAGCGCGTCGTCGACACCCATCAGCCGGTGGCCTACAAGCGCATCACCAAGCACGACACGCCCGACCCGGAGATGCCGTTCCAGGAGGGCGTGCCGGCGTGGGAGCGAAACTCCGCCGTGCGCGACGCGATGCGCACGCGGGAGCTCGTCATCATCGGAAGCGTCCCCTCCGCGGCCGTCGTCGGGTTCAGCACGCTGGACACGAACAGCGGTGTGCGCACGCACTACGAGCCTGACATCGACCACGGCGGCGCGCGCTTCCTCAACCCCGCCAAGGTCAGGCAGGAGGAGCAGCGGCGGCTGGCATGGGAGCAGTACATGCAGCAACGCCGCGGGCTGGACGAGATCTGAGCCGCTCAGGTCTCGTGTGACAGCACCAGCAGCGGCCGGCCGCGCTCGAGGCGCAGGGCGAGCAGTGCCGATCCGCCCGCGGCGAGCGCCGTGAGGGCGAAGAACGCGCCCGCGTGGGCGCTGCCGCCACCGCCGAGGAGTGCGGCGAGCAAGAGCGCAGCGACGATGCTGCCGGCGTAGCGGCCGGTCGAGAACAGCCCGGACGCGACGCCGGCGTCGGCGGCCGACCAGCCCGGCCGCCCGGCGAGCACGACGGGGACGGCGAGCAGCGTCCCGTACATCGCGACGTTGCTGAGGCCGACGGCCGCGGTCGCGGCGCCGAAGACGGGGACGCGCAGCGGCTGTGCCCAGTCCCAGCGCGGGCGGCGATCGCCGCCCGCAGATCCGTGATCGCCGGCCCGCCCGCCCCGCGCCACGCTCGGCAGCGCGTCGCGCAGGAGCGCCATCGCGTTGGGGAAGACGAGCGAGCCGGCGATCGCCTGGCCCAGGCGCGCGGCGATCAGCAGCTCGAGCGAGGCCGGCGGCGGCGGAGGATGCGGCGAACGCGAGCAGGCCCCACAGCAGCACGCGGCGGCGACCGAGGCGGTCGCCGAGGCGGCCCGCGAACGGGCCGAGCGCCGCCATCGCGACGACGTAGGACGTCACGAGCCGGGACGACGCGGCGACGCCGCCGCCCACGCCCGACGCGATGTCGGGCAGGGCGACGGCGAGCATCGTGGAGTTGAGCGGGAGCAGCGTCCCGCTCAACGCCACCGCGGCGAGGACCGCGCGATCAGACGATGCGGACGATGCCCGCATCGCCGTCGACCTCGATCGTCATGCCGTCGCTGATGACGGCGGTCGCGATGCCGGTCCCGACGACGGCGGGGATGCCGGTGCCTTTGTGAGCCCCAGGCTCACAGAGGCACCACGCAGGGCGGCTACGTCACGAGGTACGCGGCGAGCACCGAGTACACGGCGAGCTCGGTGACGAGCACGGCGGCGCCGAGCGTGTCGCCCGTGCGACCGCCGGTGAAGCGCCGCGCCAGCAGCGCGCACGCGGCGGCGGCGATCGTTGCGCCGGCGACCGCGCAGAGCCCCGCGAGGACTCCGCTCGCGACGAGCGCGATCGCGAGCGCGACGGCCGAGCCGACGGCGAACGCGAGCCGATCGGCGCAGAACGTGGCGCCGAGCCCGTCTGTGCGGGCGGGCGCGACGAACGTCAGCTGCGCGACCGCCGCCCAGCGGCCGAGCGCGTGGCCGGTGACGAGCGCGCCCGCGGCCTCGGGCGGCGACAGGCGCGCGAGCGCGGCGGTCGCGAGCAGGGCGAAGGCGACGAGCGCGAGCGCGCCGAACGTGCCGATGCCGGAGTCGCGCATGACCTGCAGGCGGCGCGCGAGGTCGCCGCGGACGCCGAGACCGTCGGCCGTGTCGGCGAGGCCGTCGTGGTGCAGGCCGCCGCTGAGGATCGCGGAGACCGTGAGCGCGAACGCCGCCCCGTAGTTGGAGCCCAGCAGCGCCTCGCCGAGCCCGTAGGCGACGGCCGCGACGACGCCGACGAGGCCGCCGACGAGCGGGAACCACAGCGCGGCGCCGTGATCGCTGCCGGCGGGCAGCTCGCGCCGGCCGACGGGCACGATCGTCAGCAGCCCGGCGGCGGCGCGCGCTTCGTCGACGACGCTCATCCGTGGCCGTCGACGCCCGCCTCGACGAACGTCGCCATCTGCGCGTGCAACAGCCCCGCGCGCTCGACGAGCGCCAGCGCCACGAGCGCGCCCGACGCCTCCCCGAGGCGCATGCGCAGGTCGAGCAGCGGCTCGAGCCCGAGCTCGGTCAGCACGAGCTGGTGGCCGGGCTCGGCGGACAGGTGGCTGGCGAAGAGGCCCGCGCCGGCGGCGGGCTCGATCCGCGCGGCGGCGAGTGCGGCGACGGCGGTCGCGTAGCCGTCGAGCATCACCGGCAGGCGGCGTTCCCATGCCTCGAGCACGGCGCCCGCGAGCGCCGCGAGCTCGAGGCCGCCGGTCGCGGCGAGCATCGCCTGCGGGGTCGTCGCGGCGGCGCCGTGCAGCGCGACGGTCGCGTCGACGACGGCGCGCTTGCGATCCAGGCCGGCCGCGTCCAGGCCGGTGCCGCGGCCGACGCTCACGCTCGCCGGCGCGCCCGTCAGCAGCGAGGCGAGCGCGGCTGCCGTCGCGGTGTTGCCGATCCCGATCTCACCGACGACGAGGCAGTCGGCGCCGGCGTCCGCGAGCTGCGCGGCGAGCTCGCGGCCCGCGGTGATCGCCGCGGCGACATCGGCGTCGCTGCATCCGGCGGCGGTCGTCATGTCGGCGCTGCCGCTCGCGACCTTGCGATCGAGGACGCCGGCGGGCGTCGGCCCGCGCAGGCCGAGGTCGGCGACGACGAGCACGTGGCCGCCGTCGCGGGCGAGCACGCCGGCGGCGGTCTCGCCGCGCGCGGCGGCGGCCGCGACCTGCGCCGAGACGGGGCTGCCGAACAGGCTCGTGCCGTGCTGCGTGTGCCCGTGGTCGGCGGCGCAGACGAGCACGCCGGCGCGGATCCGTGCGGGCGGCGGCGCGCCGCTCGTCGCCGCCCAGCGCTCGATCAGCGTCTCGAGAGCGCCGAGGCTGCCACCGGGCTTGACGAGCGTGTCGGAGCGGTCGCGCGCGGCGATCGCGGCGGCGCGGTCGGGCTCGCGCGCGGTGGGCCGAATCGTGCTCGCTGGGCGGGGGAGATTCGGCCCAGCGGCTGCGCCGTCGCCGATGCCGCGCGCATCGTCCCAGCGCTCGTCCATGACGACGCGCTCGAGTGGCAGCCGCGCCGCCCAGCCGCTGGACTCCAGGCCCGGCCGCAGCGGACGCTCGTCGGGCCAGCCGATGCAGAGGTAGGCGATCGGGTCCACGCGCTCGGGGATGGCGAGGATCGCGCGCAGGTCGGCGAGCTTGTAGAAGCTCACCCAGCCGACGCCGAGCCCTTCGGCGCGCGCGGCGAGCCAGAGGTTCTGGATCGCGCAGGCGGTCGAGTAGACGTCGGTCTCGGGGATCGTGCCGCGGCCGAGGATCACCTCGCCGGGACGGCCGTGGTGGCAGCAGACGCAGACGCCCAGCGGCGCCTCGACGATGCCCTCGATCTTCTGGTCGAGGAACTGGCGCGCGCGCTCGTCGAAGCGGTCGGCCTGGCGCAGGCGCTCGCGCGCGGCGACGTCGCGGATCGCGATCCGCGGCTCGCTGCCGCGGATGACGATCAGCCGCCATGGCTGCATGAGGCCGACCGAGGGCGCGCGGTGCGCCGCCGCGAGCACGCGCTCGAGCACGTCGTCGGGCACGGGATCGGGCCGGAAGCGGCGGATGTCGCGGCGCTCGGCGATGACGCGGTGGACGGTCGCCAGGGCGTCGTCGTCGTAGCGCCAGCCGCGCGGATCGGCGGCGCGCTCGGCCGCGCGGGATGGATCGTGGCCCGCGGGCGTCGCCGGCCGGTACAAGCGCGTCGCGTCGCTCATGCGTCGCCGACACGGTAGTGCGTGTGCGCTACCTGCGCTGGATCCGCTCGCAGTTGCGATTCACCGCGTCGCGGCGGTCGGCGATGACCCTGTCCCTGCCCGACCCGCAGTCGATCCGGTCGCGCTGGCCGTCGCGCGCCCGAATGGTGTCGTTGCCGCTGCCGGCGAAGACGTCGTCGCGGCCCGGTCCGGGGGTGATCGTGTCACGGCCGCTGCCGCCCTGGATGTTGTCGTCGCCGCGGCCGCCGATGATCGTGTCGTTGCCGCGCGCGCCGGCGATCACGTCGTCGCCCGAGCCGCCGTCGATCGTGTCGTCGCCGCTGCCGCGCGTCTGATCGCAGTCGTCCGGGTTCGTGGCGCCGGCCGGGCACGCGGCGTCGCCCTGGATGCTGTCGTCGCCGGTGCCGCCCTTGATGCGGTCGGCGCCGCTCAGGCCGAAGATGATGTCCGCGCCGGCGCGGCCGTCGATGACGTCGGCGCGGGTCGTGCCCAAGAGCGTGTCGGCGCCGCTCGTGCCGGTCCGCGTCGCGGCGTAGCCGGCGCTCGCGAGCGCCAGCACGGCGACGGCGACGCTCAGCGCTGTGAGTCGGGTTCGCATGTTCAGCATTAGAGCACGGCGGCATGGCGTTTGACCCCGGTGAGCGCTCGTACACCCGATCCGCAGATCATCCGGGAAACCTCGCGAAAATTTCCGGCCGGATGTACTAGGGTCCATCCGGTCAGCGCGATGGTGCGAGGAACCCGGCGGGAATCCGGGACGGTTGCGCCACTGTGACGGGTAGGACCCCGAAGTCAGGAACTCGATCGTCGCGGCACCTTCCACGAGGGACGCACCATCCCCAGGAGGACCCATACCCATGGATCCAGCAGCCACCGTTCAGCCGTTTCCGCTTCGCCAACTTCTTCCAGCGCTGCTGCTCGGCGTGCTGCTCCTGCTCACGATCTATCTCGTGCAGTACGACCAGGGCGTCGTCTCCCAGACCGGCTCGTTCCTGCACGAGCTCATGCATGACGGGCGCCACATGCTCGGCGTGCCCTGTCACTAGCGCTCCCGGCCAGGAGACAACCTCATGGTCTGGACCCTCGTTCGCAGGGGCCTCGTCGTCGGCGCGATCGCCGGCCTGCTGGCGGGCGTGTTCGCGTTCGTCTTCGGCGAGCCGCGCGTGCAGGACGCGATCGAGATCGAGAACGCCGCCGGCGCGCACGCCTCGCTGAGCGCGATCGCGCTGGCCAGCATCTCCGACTGGGCCGTCAGCCGCGGCGAGCAGCGCGGCGGCCTGTTGCTCGCGACCGCGCTGTACGGCATCGCCGCCGGCGGGCTGTTCTCGATCGCCTTCGCGGCGCTGCGCGGCCGCGGCTCGCG
This sequence comes from Solirubrobacterales bacterium, assembly GCA_038255395.1. GTDB lineage: Bacteria > Actinomycetota > Thermoleophilia > Solirubrobacterales > Solirubrobacteraceae > CADCVQ01. Next base: position 34,013 of record JBBSLI010000002.1, on the reverse strand, counting down.
GCGCACCGACTGGGAGCTCTCGACGCGCCTGGCGGGAGCGATCTTCGTCGCGATCGTGCTCGTCCCGTTCTTCAAGTACCCGCCCAATCCCCCGGCGGTCGGGGACCCGGGGACGATCGGCGACCGCACGGCCTACTTCATGGTCCTGCTCGCCGGCTCGGCGCTGGCGATGTTCGCCGCGGCGCGCGTGATGTGGTCGATGAAGCCCGGCGCGCCGCCCTGGGCGCGGCCGCTCGCGGGTGCCGGGACGTTCATCGCCGTCGCGGGCGGGCTGGCGCTCGCGCTGCCGGGAATCCAGGAGATACCCAAGGACTTCCCGGCCGCCCTGCTGTGGGAGTTCCGGCTCGCCTCGCTCGGCACCCAGGCCGTGCTGTGGGCGTCGCTCGGGGTCGGATTCGGGATCGCGACGATGCGGGCCGCGACGGCGCGCGAGCGCTCGGCGGCCGCCCGGGAACGCTCGGCGGCAGCTCACTGAGACGCCTGCTGCTGATCCGTCATGCCTCCACCGACGCCGTCCGGCGGTCGGCGTTCCCGCTCGACGAGCCGCTCGACGACGGCGGCCGCGCGGCGGCAGCGGGGCTGGCCGGCAAGCTCGGGCGCGGCGATGCGATCTGCAGCCCCGCGCAGCGCGCGCGTGAGACCGCGGCCGCGGCCGGGCTCGATGCGACCTTCGAGCCGGCGCTCTGCGAATGCGACTTCGGCACGTGGTCGGGACGCTCGCTGGAGGAGGTCCATGCCGCCGAGCCGGACGCCGTGGCCGCCTGGATGACCGATCCCGACGCCTGCCCGCACGGCGGCGAGTCGCTCAGCGCGCTGATCGCGCGCGTCGCAGCCTGGATGGAGCAGCAGGCCGCCACCGACGGGCGCGCGATCGCGGTGACGCACGGCGGCGTCGTCCGCGCCGCCGTCGTGCACGCGCTCGGCGCGCCCGCGCCGTCGGCGTGGCGGATCGACGTCGCGCCGCTGTCGGTGACCGAACTGCACGCCCGCGACGGGCGCTGGACGGTGACGCGGGTCAACGCGGCGGTGGTCGTGTGACGTCGTCCGAAGGCCAGAGCCTGCGATGACCTGTTTGACGTCGTCCGAAGGTCAGAGCTTGCGATGACCGCAGGACCAAGCACGATCATCGGCCTGGCGCTGGGCTATGGCGCCGACCTCGCGCTCGGCGACCCGCGACGCGGGCACCCGGTCGCGGGCTTCGGCCGCGCGGCGCTGGCGCTGGAGCGCGTCCTGTACGCGCCGAGCCGCGCGCGCGGAGCGCTCTTCACGGCCGTGCTCGTCGGCGCCGCCGCGCTCGCCGGCCACGGGCTCACGCGGCTGCTCGGGCGCCGCGCCGCGCTCGCGCTGCTGACGTGGACGGCGCTCGGCGGGCGCTCGCTGCGCCGCGAGGCGGCGAAGATCGCCGACACGCTGCAACGCGAGGACCTCGCGACGGCGCGCGCCGCGCTGCCGGCGCTCGCCGGGCGCGACCCGTCGTCCCTGGATGCGGACGGGATCGCGCGCGCGGTCGTCGAGTCGGTCGCCGAGAACACGTCGGACGCGGTCGTCGGGACGCTGCTGTGGGGTGCCGTCGCCGGGCCGGCGGGCGTCTGCGCCTACAGGGCCGCGAACACGCTCGACGCGATGGTCGGCCATCGCTCGCCGCGCTACGAGGACTTCGGCTGGGCCGCGGCCCGGCTCGACGACGCGCTCGGCTGGCCCGCCGCGCGCGCCGGCGCCGGGCTGACCGTGCTGTGCTGCGGCGCGGCACGCGGCCGTGCCTGGCGCGTCCTGCGCCGCGACGGCTCCGCGCACCCGAGCCCGAACGCGGGCCGCATGGAGGCGGCGTTCGCCGGCGCGCTCGGGCTGCGGCTCGGCGGGCCGCTGGCCTACGACGGCCGCGTCGAGCTGCGCCCCGTGCTCGGCGACGGTCGCGCTCCGGTCATCGCCGACATCCGCCGCGCCAACCGCCTCTCCAGCCGCGTCGGCGCGGCCGCGCTGGCGCTCGGCGTCGCGAGCGGGAGCCTGCGATGACGCGCGCCGGCGCGCTGCTCGTCTGCGGAACCCATTCGGATGCCGGCAAGTCGATCGTGACCGCCGGCCTGTGCCGCTGGCTGCACCGCCGGGGCGTCTCGGTCGCGCCGTTCAAGTCGCAGAACATGGCGCTGAACTCCGTCGTCACGCCGGGCGGCGCGGAGATCGGCCGCGCCCAGGCCGTGCAGGCGGCGGCCGCCGGGGTCGAGGCCGAGGCGGCGATGAACCCCGTGCTGATCAAGCCGTCGGGCGAGCGCAACAGCCAGGTGATCGTCATGGGGCGCCCCTATGGCGACGCCGACGCGCGCTCCTACCAGGCGATGAAGGCGCAGCTGCGGCCGATCGTCGAGGACGCGCTCGCCGACCTGCGCGCGCGCTACGACGTCGTCATCTGCGAGGGCGCCGGCAGCCCCGCGGAGATCAACCTGCGCGCCGGTGACCTCGCGAACATGGGCCTCGCCCGCGCCGCCGACCTGCCCGTGCTCGTCGTCGGCGACATCGACCGCGGCGGCGTCTTCGCCTCGCTGTTCGGAACGCTCGCGCTGCTCGACGCGGCCGATCAGGCGCTCGTCGCGGGCTACGTGATCAACAAGTTCCGCGGCGACGCGTCGATCCTCGCGCCGGGGCTCGAGGACCTACGTGCCCGTACCGGCCGCCCCGTGCTGGGCGTGCTGCCGTTCGTCGAGGATCTGTGGATGGACGCCGAGGACTCGCTGGCGCTCGAGGCGCGCGCGCCCGAGGCGCCGGCGCTCGCCGGCACGCTCGACGTCGCCGTGCTGCGGCTGCGCTGGATGAGCAACTTCACCGACCTCGACGCGCTGTCGGCCGAGCCGGGCGTGCGCGTGCGCTTCACGCGCTCGCCCGCCGACGTCGAGCGCGCCGATCTCGTCGTGATCCCCGGCACGAAGGCGACGGTCGAGGATCTCGCGCGGCTGCGCGCCGCCGGCCTCGACGGCGCGCTGCGCGCCCGCGCCGCGGCGGGCGCGCCGATCCTCGGCGTCTGCGGCGGCTACCAGATGCTCGGCAGCGCGATCGAGGACGGCGTCGAGTCGCGCGCCGGCGCGGTCGAGGGGCTCGGCCTGCTGCCGGTCTCGACGGTCTTCGCAACCGAGAAGCTGCTGCGGCGGCGGGCAGGTGTGAGCGACTGGCTCGGCGGCGCGCGCACGCAGACGGGCTATGAGATCCGCCACGGGCGCGTGACCCGCCACGGCGGCGAGCCGCTGCTGCGCGCCGACGACGGCGAGCCCGACGGCTGCCGCGACGGCTGGACGATCGGCACCGCCTGGCACGGCGCGCTGGAGGACGACGCGCTGCGGCGCGCCCTGCTGCGCGCCGTCGCGCAGGCGCGAGGTCGTACCTTCATCGCGGGCACCGATTCCTTCGCGGCGCTGCGCGAGCGGCGCCTGGATGCGCTCGGCGACCTCGTCGAGCAGCATCTCGACACCGCCGCCGTGCTGGCGCTGCTCAAATCCGGCGCGCCCACCGACCTGCCAACCATTCACGCGGAAATGAGACACGCCGTTGCTGCGCTTCGTCACGACAGCTGACACCGAGATCCTCGCGACCGCCGCCGCCGTCGAGCGCCTCGGCGACGACTTCCCGGCCGTGCGCTGCGCGAACCCCGGCGGCGCGATCGACCAGCAGGCGTTCGTCGACGAGCTGCTCGACGGCGCCGCGGTCGTGCTGTGCCGGATCCTCGGCGGCCGGCGCGGCTGGCCGGAGGGCTTCGACCTGCTGCGCGCGCGCTGCCTGGCCGACGGCATCCCGCTGCTCGCGCTCGGCGGCGAGATCGAGCCGGACGCCGAGATGACCGCGCTGTCCTCGGCGCCGACGGGCGCGGTCGCGCAGGCCGGCGAGTACCTGCGCCACGGCGACATCGACAACGTCGAGCAGCTGCTGCGCTTCCTCGCCGACACGTTCCTGCTCGAGGGCCACGGCTTCGAGCCGCCGCACGAGGTGCCCGACCTCGGCGTCTACGTCCCGGGGGTCGGCGACGTGCCGATCGAGGAGGCGCTCGCCCGCCTGCACGACGACGGCCGCCCGACGATCGGCATCTGCTTCTACCGCTCGCACCGCATCACCGGCAACGCCGCCTGGGTCGACGAGCTCAGCGCGCAGATCGAGGCGGCTGGTGCCAACGCGCTCGCCGTCTGGTCGACGACGCTGCGACGCGACGGCGACGGCCACGTCCCGGCGCTCGCGCTGCTCGACGGCCACGTCGACGCGCTGCTCGTCACGATGCTCGCGACCGGCGGCTCGCACGCCGGCGACGCCGAGCAGCGCTGGGACGCGGCCGCGCTGGAGGCGCTCGACGTGCCGGTCCTGCAGGCCGTCTGCGCGACCTCGTCGCGCGCCGCCTGGGAGGAGTCGGCGAGCGGGTTGACGCCGCTGGACGCCGCGACTCAGGTCGCGATCCCCGAGTTCGACGGCCGCCTGCTCGGCGGCGTCGTCTCCTTCAAGGAGCGCGGCGAGGGCGGCTCGATCGTCGGCGCGGCGATCCCGCGCTACGTCGCCGACCCCGAGCGCTGTGGGCGCGTCGCGCGGCTGGCGGTGCGCCACGCGCGGCTGCGCACGACGCCCAACGCCGAGAAGAAGATCGCCGTGCTGCTGACGAGCTTCCCGACGAAGCACGCGCGCGTCGGGATGGCGGTCGGCCTCGACACGCCGGCGAGCGCGCTCGGCCTGCTCGACGCGCTGCACGAGGCGGGCTACGACGTCGAGCGCCCGTACGAGCACGGCGACGAGCTCATGCACGCGCTGATCGCGGGCGGCGGTCACGACCCCGAGTTCGTCACGGACGAGCAGCTCGCCGCCGCGACGCTGCGCTTCCCGATCGCCGAGTACGCGGCGTGGTACGAGACGCTGCCGGCGTCGCTGCGTTCCGGAATGGAGGAGCGCTGGGGCCCGCTGCCGGGCGATCAGTTCGTCGACGGCGACGATTATGTGGTGGCGGCGCTGGAGCTGGGCAACGTGCTGATCGCGATCCAGCCCCCGCGCGGCTATGGCGAGGACCCGGTCGGCATCTACCACGACCCCGAGCTGCCGCCGACGCACCACTACCTCGCCGTCTACCGCTGGCTGGAGGCGAAGTGGGGGGCGGACGCGATCGTCCACCTCGGCAAGCACGGCACGCTCGAATGGCTGCCCGGCAAGATGCTCGCGCTGTCTGCTGAGTGCGCGCCCGACGCCGCGCTCGGCGACATGCCGCTCGTCTACCCGTTCGTCGTCAACGACCCCGGCGAGGGCGTGCAGGCCAAGCGCCGCGCGCACGCGGTGATCGTCGACCACCTCGTGCCGCCGATGATGCGCGCCGAGACCTACGACGAGCTCGCCGAGCTGGAGGCGCTGCTCGACGAGTACGCGCGCCTGGAGATCCTCGACCCGCCGAAGCTGCCCGGCCTCGCGGTCCAGATCTGGGACGCGATCGAGCGCGCGAACCTGCAGAGCGATCTCGGCGTGCAGGAGCGCCCCGACGACCTCGGCCTGCTCGTCGAGCACATCGACGGCTACCTCTGCGAGGTCAAGGACATCCAGGTCAAGGACGGCCTGCACGTGCTCGGCGTCGCGCCCGCGGGCGACCAGCTGCGCGGCCTCGTCAGCGCCGTCGGGCGGCTCGGCTCCGGTGACGACATCCCCGGCCTGCGGCGCGCGGTCGGCAGCGCGTTCGGCCTTGACGAGCCGGCGATGGTCGCCGACCCGGGCGCACCCGCGAGCGACGTCCCCGGCGATCTCGCCGAGCGCTTCCGCGGGCCGGCCTCATCCAACGGCGACGTGATCGACCGCCTCGAGGCGGCCCAGATGGCGCTGCTCGATGCGCTCGCCGTGCGCGGCTGGGCGGCCGACAGTGCTGCAGCCGTCTGCCAGGAGGTGCTGGGCCGCACCGACCTGGGCCTGGAGCGCGCGCTGCGCTTCGCTGCCGAGACCGTCGTGCCGCGGATCGCGCAGACGACCGACGAGCTCGTCCACGTGCTCGGCGCGCTGGAGGGCCACCACGTTCCCGCGGGCCCGTCCGGGAGCCCCACCCGCGGCCGCGTCGACGTGCTGCCGACGGGGCGCAACTTCTACTCCGTCGACCCGCGTGCGCTGCCCTCGCAGCTCTCCTACGAGACCGGCACACGGCTCGCGACCGCGCTGCTGGACCGCCACGTCGCCGACCACGGCGAGCTGCCGCGGATGGTCGGCCTCGTCGCCTGGGGGACGAGCGCGATGCGCACGCAGGGAGACGACGCCGCCGAGATCTTCGCGCTGCTCGGGGTGCGCCCCGTGTGGGCACGGGAGTCGCGCCGCGTGACCGGTATCGAGGTCATCGGACTCGAGCAGCTCGGCCGCCCGCGAATCGACGTCACGGTCCGCATCTCGGGCTTCTTCCGCGACGCCTTCCCGCACCTGCTGCGCCTGCTCGACGACGCCGTCGCGCTCGTCGCGGGGCTCGACGAGCCGGCCGACATGAACTTCGTCGCCGCGCACGCCCGCGAGGACGCCGCGGCGCTCGCCGGCGAGCTCGACGCCAAGCCCGCCTGGCGCCAGGCGACGACGCGGATCTTCGGCTCCAAGCCAGGTGCCTACGGTGCCGGCCTCGCGCAACTGCTCGACGCGCGCGACTGGCGCGACAGCGGCGACATCGCCGAGGTCTACGAGGCGTGGGGGGGGTACGCCTACGGCCGCGGCCTCGACGGCGCCTCCGCCCGCGGCGCGATGCGCGACTGCTTCGCGCGGATCGACGTGGCGGTGAAGAACGTCGACAGCCAGGAGCACGACATCCTGGACTCCGACGACTACTACCAGTACCACGGCGGCATGGTCGCGACCGTGCGCGCGCTCAGCGGGCGCGAGCCGGCCGCGGTGCTCGGCGACTCGTCGGACCCGTCGCGCGTCGTCACGCGCTCGCTCGCGCAGGAGACCCGGCGCGTGTTCCGCGCCCGCGTCGCCAACCCGCGCTGGATCGCGTCGATGATCCGCCACGGCTACAAGGGCGCCGCCGAGCTCGCCGCCACCGTCGACTATCTGTTCGGCTACGACGCCACGACCGGCGTCGCCGAGGACTGGATGTACGAGGACGTGGCACAGAAGTACCTGCTCGATCCCGACGTCGGTGAGTTCATGGGTCGCTCGAACCCGTGGGCGGCCCGCGCGATCGCCGAGAAGCTCATCGAGGCCGCCGACCGCGGCCTCTGGGAAGCGCCGTCGGACGACACGATGGGCTCGATCCGCGCGCGCTATCTCGAGCTCGAGGGCGAGCTGGAAGAGGCATCGTCGGCATGACGCCCGGCTACCCGTTCTCCGCGATCGTCGGCCAGCAGGCGCTGCGCGAAGCGCTGCTCGTCAACGCCGTCTCGCCGGAGGTCGGCGGCGTGCTCGTGCGCGGCGAGCGCGGGACCGCGAAGTCGACCGCGGTGCGCGCGCTCGCGCCGCTGCTGCCCGCCGCGCCCGCCGCCGCCGGCCAGCCGTTCTGCTTCGCCCCCGGCGACCTCGCTCCGGACGGCGTCGTCGACGGCGCGGCGCCCGTCGAGGAGCGCCCCGCGCCGCTCGTCGAGCTGCCCGTCGGCGCGACGATCGACAGGCTGGTCGGCGCGCTGGATCTCGGCCGCGCGCTCGCCGGCGAGCGCGCCTTCGAGGCCGGGCTGCTGGCCCGCGCGCACCGCGGCGTGCTCTACGTCGACGAGGTCAACCTGCTGCCCGACCACCTCGTCGACGTCCTGCTCGACGCTGCCGCGATGGGTGTCTGCCACGTCGAGCGCGACGCCGTCTCGGTGCGCCACGACGCGCGCTTCCTGCTCGTCGGGACGATGAACGCCGAGGAGGGCGACCTGCGCCCGCAGCTGCTGGACCGCTTCGGCCTCGGCGTCGAGGTCGCGGCGCCCGTCGAGCCCGCCGTGCGCGCGGAGATCGTGCGCCGGCGGCTGTCCTACGAGGCCGACCCGACCGCCTTCGCCGAGCGCTACGCACAGGACGACGCCGACATCGCGGCGAGGATCGTCGCTGCGCGCGAGCGACTGCCGGCGGTCGTTCTGCCCGAGCGCGAGCTCGACCGGATCGTGCGCGCGTGTGCGCAGATCGGCGTCGACGGGATGCGCGGCGACGTGGTGACCGCGCGCACGGCGCGCGTGCTCGCGGCGCTCGACGGCCTCGGCGAGGTCGACGCCGAGCACGTCCGCCGCGCGGCGCACCTGGCGCTGACGCACCGCCGCCGGCGCGATCCGCTCGCCGGTGACGCGGCCGATCCCGGCGACATCGATCGCGCGCTCGAGCCGGAGTCCGGGCCTGAACCGGATGATCCGCCGCCGCGCGGTGGCGGCGCTCCGCCGCCGCCGTCTGACGGCGAGGCCGCAACCGATGCGTCAACGCCCGACAATGGCGACGTGCCCGCGCGAGAGGCGCCCGACCTCGCCGCGCCCGCCCCGCGCGACCGCCTCGACGCGCCCGAGCAGGCCGGGCGCGCCCTCGCGCTGCCGCCGCTCACGCAGCGCGGCAAGGGCGCGATCCGCGCCGGCCGCAGCGCCCGTGCTCATGGTCCAGCGGCCGCGCCGATCGACAGCCGCCCCGCCGCCGCGGGCAACGACGACGATCTCGCGCTCGTCGCGACCCTGCGCGAGCGCCTCGCGACCGGCGACGCGAGCGCCCGGCGGGTCAACGTCCGCGCCGGCCGCGAGGGCGCGCTCGTCGTGCTCGTCATCGACGCCAGCGGCTCGATGGCCGCGCGCAGGCGGATGGCGCGCGTGAAGGGCGCGCTGCTCGGCCTGCTGCGCGACGCCTACGCGCGCCGCGACCGCGTCGCGATCGTCACCTTCCGCGACAACCGCGCGCACGTCGTCCACGCACCCGGCGCGCCGCTCGAGCACGCCGCCGCGGCCGTGCTGGCGCTGCGCACCGGCGGCCGCACGCCGCTCGCCGCCGGCCTCGACGCGGCGACCGAACTGATCCGCCGCGACCGCGCGCGCGATCCGCGCGGCCGCGCGATCGCCGTCGTCCTGACCGACGGCCGCGCGCCCGCGGCGGCCGCCGCCGCGGCGCGCCTGGGCCGTACCGCCGACGCCGTCCACGTCGTCGACACCGAGGAGGGCGCCGTCCGCCTCGGCCTCGCGCGCGAGCTCGCCGTCGCCGCGGGCGCGAGCGTCGTCGAGCTGCCCGCGACCCGGCGCCCGAGTCCAAGGAGAGCTGCATGACCCCCGAATCCGATCCGCTCGCCAGGCACGGCGGCGACGACGTCGACGTCCCGCACCGCGCGGGCGACATCGGCAGCGCCGAGCCCAAGCGCCGCAAGCCGCGCGACAAGCCGCTGCTGATCGTCATCACCGGCCACGGCAAGGGCAAGTCGACGTCGTCGTTCGGCACGCTCATGCGCGCCTGGGCACGCGGCTATCGCTGTGGCGTCTACCAGTTCGTGAAGTCCGGCAAGTGGAAGGTCGGCGAGGCGAAGGCCGCCGCCAGGCTCGGCGGGATCGACTGGGAGAAGATGGGCGACGGCTGGTCCTGGCTGTCGAAGGATCTCGAGGAGTCCGAGGCGCTCGCCCGCGCCGGCTGGGAGCACGTCAAGCAGGTCATCGCCGAGGAGCGCTACGAGTTCCTGTTGCTCGACGAGATCACCTATCCGCTGAAGTGGGGCTGGATCGACGTCGACGAGTTCGTCACGACGCTGCGCGAGCGCCCCGGATTTCAGCACGTCGTCGTCACCGGCCGCGACGCGCCGGCGCAGCTGATCGAGGCCGCCGACCTCGTCAGCGAAGTCGTCAAGATCAAGCACCAGATGGATCAGGGGATCCGCGCCCAGCAGGGGATCGAGTGGTGAACGTCGCGCGCGTCGTCGTCGCCGGGACGAGCTCCGGCGCGGGCAAGACCTCGGTCGCGTGCGGGCTGATCGCGGCGCTGCGCTCGCGCGGCCACGTCGTGCAGGGCTTCAAGGTCGGGCCCGACTACATCGACCCCAGCTACCACGCGCTCGCCAGCGGTCGCCCCGGCCGCAACCTCGACGCGTTCCTGTCCGGCCCCGAGCTGATCGCGCCGCTGTTCGCGCACGGCGCCGCCGGTGCCGACATCGCGGTCATCGAGGGCGTCATGGGGCTCTTCGACGGCGCTTCGGGTCGCGGCGAGCTGGCCTCCACCGCGCACGTCGCCAAGCTCCTCGACGCCCCCGTGCTGCTCGTCATCGACGCCGCCGCGATGGCGCGCTCGGCCGCGGCGATCGTGCACGGCTACATGACGTTCGACCCCGACGTCGAGATCGCGGGCGTGATCGTCAACAAGGTCGGCTCCGACCATCACGTCGAGCTGCTGCGCGAGGCGATCGAACAGCTCGGCGTGCCGGTCGTCGGCGCGCTGCGCCGCGACGAGCGGATGGCGGCGCCCGAGCGCCACCTCGGGCTCGTGCCGGCGATCGAGCGCGAGCCGCGCACGCGCGGCGCGATCGACGCGCTCAGCGAGGCCGTGCTCGCGCATGTCGACCTCGACGGCATCGTCGCGCTCGCGCGCGCGGCGCCGCCGCTGGACGGGGAGGCCTGGTCGCCGCAGACTCCGTGGGGTGGCCGCGTGCGCCCCGGCGGTGACGAGCAGCACCCGCCATCGCCGCTGACAGCGGATGCTGCTCACGCCGGCAAGGACGCCCCTGGCCCCGCCACCTCCGCCACGATCGCAATCGCCCGCGGCAACGCGTTCTCCTTCCACTACGAGGAGAATCTCGAGTTGCTGCGCGCCGCCGGCGCGACGCTCGCCCCGTTCGATCCGATGACGGCACGCGCCCTGCCCGAGCACGCGGGCGCGCTGATCCTCGCCGGCGGCTTCCCGGAGATCTTCGGCGCCGAGCTGTCGGCCAACGCGCCGCTGCGCGAGGACATCGCCGCCTTTGCGCGCGCCGGCGGGCCGGTGCTCGCCGAGTGCGGCGGGCTGCTCTATCTCTGCGAGGAGCTCGACGGCCTGGCGATGTGCGGCGTGCTGCCCGCCCGCGGGCGGATGGCCGGGCGCCTGTCGATCGGCTATCGCGAGGCCGTCGCGCAGGTCGACTCGGCGCTGTGGGCCGCCGGCGAGCAGGTGCGCGGGCACGAGTTTCACTACTCCGCCGTCGACGGCGACGCCAGCGCCGCGTGGGAGCTCACCGCGCGCGGACGCACGCGCGCCGAGGGGTTCGTCGCCGGCGCCGTCCACGCGTCGTACCTGCATGTCCACTGGGCGGCCTTCCCGCAGGCCGCGCGGCGGCTCGTCGAGGCGGCGGCGCGTCAGCCCGCCGGAGCATCGTGGGCCTGACGCTCGTCCTCGGCGGCACGCGCTCGGGCAAGAGCGCGTACGCGGAGTCGCTCGCGCGCGACAGCGGGCTGCCCGTGCGTTACGTCGCGACCGCCGATCCCGGCGACGGGTCGATGGGGGAGCGGATCGCCGCGCACGTCGCGCGCCGGCCGCCGGAGTGGGAGACGGTCGTGGCGCACGACGACCTCGAGTCGCAGGTGAGCCCGGGGCTGTGCGTGCTCGTCGACGGCCTCGGCACCTGGATCGCCGGCGTCATGGATCGCGCCGACGGCAACGGCGAGGCGCGCGGGCTCGTGCGCGCGGAGGTCGCGGCGCTCGCGCGAGCGGCAGCGGTCACGCCCGACCCCGTGATCGTCGTGGCCGAGCAGGCGGGCGAGGGAACGCTGCCCGGCGACGCCCTGTCGCGGGCCTGGCTGGACCTGCTCGGCGAGGCGACGCTGGCGCTGTCCGAGCTGGCCCAGAACGCCGTGCAGCTCGTGGCCGGACGGGTGATCGAGCTGTCGCCGCGCGTCGCCAGCAGCACGGCCGCGGGCGCGAGCCTGCGCCAGCACGGCGACACGCTCGTGCGCCCCGGCGACGCCGACCACGCCGTCAACGTGATGGCGGGCGGCCCGCCGGCGTGGCTGCGCAAGGCGCTGATCCGCGCGCTCGAGGACGACATCGCCTCCTATCCGCGCGAGGACGAGGCGATCGCGGCGCTCGCCGCACTGCACGGCCGCGCGCCGGAGGAGATCGTCCCGACCAACGGTGCGGCGCAGGCGCTGTGGCTGCTGCCCGCCGCGCTGCGCCCGCGCCTGGCGGCCTGCGTGCATCCCGGCTTCACCGAGACCGAGGCCGCGCTGCGCGCCCACGGCGTCCCGGTCGCGCGCGTGCTGCGCCGGCCTGAGAACGACTTCGCGCTCGACCCTGCGGCGGTGCCGCAGGTCGCCGACCTCGTCGTGGTCGGCAACCCCGCATCGCCGAGCGGCACGCTGGACCCGCTGGAGACGGTGCTCGAGCTGCGCCGGCCGGGTCGCGTGATCGTCGTCGACGAGGCGTTCATGGACCTCGTCCCCGGCGAGACGGCGTCGCTCGTGCGCGAGGCGCTGCCCGACGTCATCGTCGTGCGCTCGATGACGAAGTCGCTCGCGATCCCCGGCCTGCGCGCCGGCTACGCCGTCGCCCCCGCCCCGCTCGCCGGCCGGCTGCGTGCCGTGCGCCCGCCGTGGTCGTGCAACGCGCTCGCGCTCGCGGCCCTCAAGGCGATGGCCGAGCGGCCCGAGGCGCTCGCCGCCGCGGCCAGGCGTGCGCAGGCCGAGCGGGTCGATCTCGAGCAGCGCCTGGCGCGGATCCCGCAGCTGCGCGTGTGGCCGGCGGCGGCGAACTTCGTCCTCGTGCGCGTGGAGGGGGGCCCCGAGGTCACCGAGCGGCTGCGCGAGACGGGCATCGCGGTGCGGCCGGCCGCCTCGTTCCCGGGTCTGACCGCCGACGACCTGCGGATCACGGCGCGCGATCCGCGCGACAACGAGCGCCTGGTGGACGCCCTGGCGGCGGCGGTTGCGCCGTGATCACCGTCGTCGGCATCGGCGCGGACGGGTGGGCGAGCGTGTCCGCCGCCGCGCGCGCCGCGGTCCTCGAAGCCGATCTGCTCGTCGGCGGCGAGCGCCAGCTCGACCTCGTCCCGGCCGCGGCCGCGGGCGAGCGGCGCCCGTGGCCGAAGCGCCTGGCGACGCTCGTCGACGAGCTGCCGGCGCTCGTCGCGGGCGGGCGCACGGTCGCGGTGCTCGCCAGCGGCGACCCGCTCATGCACGGCGTCGGCGTGACGATCCTGCGCCGGCTCGGCCCCGACGGCGTCCGGATCCTCCCGAGCGTGTCGTCGTACGCGCTCGCCTGCGCGCGCCTGCTCTGGCCCCAGGCCGAGGCTGAGCTCGTATCGGCGACGAGCCGGATCGCCGAGACGATCGTGCCGGCGCTGCAGCCCGGGCGGCGTCTCGTCGTGCTCGGTTTCGGCTCGCGCACGGCGGCCGAGGTCGCGCGCGTCGCGCGCGAGCGCGGCTTCGGCGCGAGCCGCCTCGTCGTGCTCGAGGAGCTCGGCGGCGCGGATGAGCGCATCGTCGAGTCGACGGCCGCCGCCTGGGGCGACGCCGCCGCCGCCGCGCTGCACCTCGTGGCGCTCGAGGTGGCGGGCAAGGGCGCGTTCATCGGCCGCGGCCCGGGCCTGCCCGACGACGCCTACGAGAACGATGGCCAGCTCACCAAGCGCGACGTGCGGGCGATGACGCTGGCGGCGCTCGTCCCGGTGCCGGGTCAGCTGCTGTGGGACATCGGCGCCGGCAGCGGCTCGGTGTCGATCGAGTGGATGCGCGCCGCGCCCGGCGCCCGGGCGATCGCGATCGAGCGCGACGCCGAGCGCGCGGCGCGGATCGAGCGCAACGCGCGGGCGCTCGGCGTGCCGTCGCTGCGGGTGGTCTGCGGCGCGGCGCCGGACGCGCTCGACGAGCTGGGCGACGAGCGGCCCGACGCGATCTTCATCGGCGGCGGGCTGACGGGCTATGGCCTCGTGACCCGCTGTCGCAAGGCGCTGGCGCCGGGCGGGCGGCTCGTCGCGAACGTCGTGACGATCGAGGGCGAGTCGATGGTGTCGCGCGCGTGGGCCGAGCAGGGCGGGCGCCTGCGGCGCCTGTCGATCGCGCACGCCGAGCCGCTCGGCGGCGTCACCGCCTGGCGCCCGGCGATGCCGATCACGCAGTACGAGCTGCGCGTGCGATGACGGTCCACTTCATCGGCGCCGGCCCTGGCGCCGCGGACCTCATCACGCTGCGCGCGCAGCGCCTGATCGCCGCCTCGCCGGTCGTGCTCTACGCGGGCGCGCTCGTCCCCGGCGAGGTGCTCGGCCACGCGCCGCCCGGCGCGCGCCTGATCGACACCCAGCACCTCGACCTCGACGCGATCGTCGCGCACTACGCGGGCGCACATGAGTGCGGGGAGGACGTCGCGCGGCTGCACTCGGGCGACATCTCGATCTGGAGCGCCGCGGCCGAGCAGATGCGCCGCCTCGACGAGCTGCAGATCGAGTACGACATAACCCCCGGCGTGCCGGCGTTCGCCGCCGCGGCGGCGTCGCTGGGCCGCGAGCTGACGCTGCCCGGCGTCGCCCAGACGGTGATCCTCACGCGCCATGCCCGCCGTGCGACGCCGATGCCCGCCGGCGAGGAGCTCGACGCGCTCGCGGCGCACGGCGCGACGCTCGTCCTGCACCTCGCCGTCCAGGCGATCGACGAGCTCGCCCCGCAGCTCGCCGTGCACTACGGCGCCGATGGCGCGGTCGCGGTCGTCGCGCGCGCCTCGCATCCCGACGAGGTCGTCCTGCGCGGCACGCTCGCCACGATCGCCGCGCAGGTGCGCGAGGCGGGCGTGCGCCGGACCGCGGTGATCATCGTCGGTCCGGCGCTCGATACCCCCGGCTTCTGCGACAGCCACCTGTACTCGGCAGACCGCGCGAGAACCTAGTACCCACCTGGCAGCTACGGGCCTTCTGAGAAGACGCCCTCGATCTGGTGCTCCTTCTCACACGTTCCGGGGAACGAGGCGTCCTCGCCCTGCTGCCCGTTGCAGACATCCTGCGAACCGGTGTCCGGCGGTCCGAAGGCGTCGCCGTTGAGCACGTCGTCGCCCTTGCCGCCCAGCAGCCTGTCGTCACCGAAGTTGCCGACGAGGAAGTCGTCGCCGTCGTGGCCGCGCACGAGGTCGTTGCCGGGCCCGCCGAACAGGTTGTCGCCGTCGTCCCCGCCGTCGACGTTGTCGTCGCCCATCTGCCCGGTCGCGAAATCGGCGCCGGCGCCACCGTGAATGTGGTCGTGGCCGCCCTCTCCACCGATGCCGTCATCGCCGTCGCCGCCGAACAGGTGGTCGTCGCCGCCGGGCACGCGCATGCCCGCCGGGTTGCCGAGCAGGAAGGACTCGCCCGTGTCTCCGATGACCGAGTCGGCGCCGCTGCCGCCGTGGATGCGGTCGTCGCCCTGGCCGCCGCAGATGACATCGTCGCCGCCGAGGCCGTGAATGACGTCGTCGCCACCGAGCCCGGCGATCACGTCGGGTCCTGCTGTCCCGCGGATGACGTCGCTGCCGGGTGTCCCGACGATCGTCGCCGCCAGTACCCCGGCGCTCGGGTCCTCCGGGCTACTGGCGAGGAGGCTCAGACAGGTTGCGGGCGGCTCCTCCTGAGCGTTGACGGCCGATGTCGCAGTCAGCCCGAGCGCTACGAGGGCGACAGCGACAGCGATGGATCTCCACATGACTCTTCTCCGTTCCTGATGGCCAATACACCGGATCGCAGACTAAGCATGCTCGGTCATCGGAACACTGAACTTCTGCCCAGGTCCCCAACCGCCCGGCGGGGGAGTCAGCCGGTCGCCTCGAGCTCGAGTTCGGCCATCTGCCGGCGGGCAATCGGCATCGAGACGGCGAGAGGCGGCCCGACGCGGATCTCGAGTGGCTCGTCGCCGATGCGCACCTCGACGATCGCGCTGCCGGCGAGGCCGATCATGTCCTGCGCCTCGCGCAGCGCGCGCACCGTCTGCGGGCGGTCGGCGCCACAGGCGCGCAGGAACTGCTCGACCCAGCCTCGGCGCAGCATCGTGTCGTCGGCCTCGAGCTCCTCGAGCTGCAGCGACCGGTGCTCGGCAGCGCCGGGCAGCGCGGTGACGATGCATGCCACGATGTCGTCGGGCTGTCCCGTGCTGCGGCGCATGACGCGCGCGACGAGCTCCGCGGCGTCGCCGTGCGGGCCGACGGCCCGCAGCTCCTCGACGAGATCGTCGTAGCCGAGGCGTCCGCCCTGCGCGACCGGCACGTCGGTGAGGCCGTCGGTGATGAAGCATGCGGCGGCACCGGGGGGCAGCGCGACCGTCGTCTGGCGTCGGCCTGTCGGGGCGCCGGCGCCGATCGGCGGCGAGGAGGTGGCGGTCACGAGCGCCGCGTCGGTGCCGAGCAGCAGCGGCGGCGGATGGCCCGCGCAGGCGTAGGTGAGCTGGCCGGTGCCGGGATCGAAGATCGCGACGACGACCGTGACCGGCAGCCCGCCGAGCTGCGGCGCGAGGACGTTGGAGCCGACGTGCAGCGTCGCGCGTGGCGTCAGGCCGGCCTCGAGATAGGCGCGCAGGTTGTAGCGGACGAGCGCGGTCAGCGGGACGGCGTCGCGGCCGTGGCCGGCGACGTCGCCGACGATCACGCCGGTGCGGCCGCCGGGCAGTTCGAACGCGTCGTAGAAGTCGCCGCCGGCGGCGAGCCCGGCGGCCGGACGGTAGGCGGTCGTGACGCGCGCCCCGCCGATGCGCTCGGGCAGGTCGGGCAGCAGGGCGGACTGCAGGAGGCCGACGTCCGCGAGCAGCAGCTTGCGCTGGCGCTCGAGCCGCCGGGTGCGGACCGTCTGCCAGACCGTCGTCGCTGCCAGCAGCAGTCCGAGCAGGGCCAGGGCGCCGAGCGCGAAACGGACGCTCGCCGGAATCACCTCGAGCACCTGCGTGACGGACTCGGTCAGCGGCGACGGCGGTGGGTCGGTGCCCACGGCGCCGCCGCCGCCGGTGGCGCTCGTCGACATCGCCGGCGCGGGCGTGCGTGCCACGGTCGCGGCGATGCTGAAGGGGGCGGGCGTGGCGGTCGCGGGTGGGGCGGCCCGGCGGCGCTGGACGCGGGCGGCGGCTGCGCGCTGCCGTACGCGGGCGGCGCGGCGGGCGATTGCGACGCGTCGTATGCGAGCGCGTACGCGTGCCACCATCGCCGCGCCGGGGGCGCGTCGCGATGACGCCGCCGGGGCGACGGGCGCCGGGGCCACCCGCGCCGGGGCTGCGACGGCCGCGGGTTGCGCGATCGCCGTCGGCGTCGCGACGGGCGCCGGTACGGCGGCGGCCGGTGGGGCAGCGGCCGACCGCCCGGCGGCGGCAGCATCGGTGGGCCGGCCTCGGGGCATATCGGCCCGCTCGGCCGGCTCGTTCCGCTCGGCCCGTTCGTTCCGCTCGGCCCGTTCGGCGCGCGCTACCGCGCGCGCCGACTCGCGCTGCGCCTGCGCAGCGTCGTGCGACGGCTTGTCGCCACGATCTGCGCGGTGTGTCCGGTCGCCCTTGGGGTCGCCGGCGCCGTTGTTCTGAGCTGCAAGGGCGGGCGAGACGAGCATGTTCGCGACCAGCACCGCCAGCACCAACGCGCACACCGACGCTCCCGCGACGCGGGACCTGCGGCATTGGTCCGTGGGCCGTACCGATCTCACGCGTCGTGTTCCCCTGCTGTGGCGGTGCGAACGGCGGATCCTGACGCCCAAACGCTCGCATGCCAAACGATCTGAACGGACGTATAGGCAGCTGGCGGTGGTCGGCGGCGGAGGCGGTGCCGTCGATCGCACCCCAGTGGCACCGGCGAGGTCGGAGGTTCCCGACCCCGCGGATGCCGGGAGGCCGCGGGCTCAGCGCTCCTGCAGGACCGACAGGACGTTGCCGGCGGGGTGGGTGAACCAGGCGATGGAGGGGCCGTTGTCGCGCATGATGCCCTTCTCGTCCTGACCGGAATCGTCGTAGCGCAACATCTCGACGCCGCGCGCGCCCAGCGCGTCGACCGCCGCGTAGATGTCGTCGACGGGGAAGTTCAGGATCGTGTAGCCCGCGGGCACGTGGTCGGGCTTGGGGTAGACGAGCGTGTCGCGCCCGCCGGCGAGGTGCAGCGTCATCAGGTGGTCCCCGACGGTCGTCTGGAGCCCAAGCGTCTCGCCGTAGAACGCGCGCGCCTGCGCGACGTCGTCGACGGCAAACCCGCTGTAGGCCTGGGTGGTGGCGAACATGGTCGGCCTCCTCTGGTCCGTGGTCATGCCGTCATGACCGGCGGCGCGGCGCGAACTCATCGCTGCCGGATGACGATTCAGGTCGCCACCTGGTCCTCCAGACCGCTGACCGGCTTGACTGTCGTGCCGGTGCGCCGGCGCTCGCGGATCTCCAGCCGGCGCGACAGGCGCGAGAGCGCCAGGTTCGTGACGATGAACATCAGGCCGATGACGACGAAGACCTGCAGCAGCGGGGCCTCGACACCGCCGAAGAAGTTGTTGCCGGTGAGGATGCGCCCGCGCCGGGAGACCTCCTCGATCGCGATGATGTAGACGAGCGTCGTGTCCTTGTTGAGCGTGATCAGCTGCGACACGGTTGCCGGCAGCATCCGCCGCAGCCCCTGGGGCAGGATCACGATCCGCATCCGCTGCCAGTAGCTCAGGCCGAGCGCGACCGCCGCCTCGTCCTGACCGCTGTCAAGCGACTGGATGCCGGCGCGCATGATCTCGGCCAGCACGGCGGAGTTGTAGAGCACGAGCGCGAGCAGGGCCGCGAAGACCGCGCCGGTCTGCAGCACGTCGGGCAAAAAGGCGGGTGCGACGTCCTCGTACGCCCCGCGCCACGACGGCAGCGCGAGGTAGACGAACAGGATCACGAGCAGGACCGGCAGGTTGCGCCAGACGTCGACCCAGAGCCCCGCGACGATCGCGAGCGGCCTGTTGCGCGCGAGTCTTGCGAGCGCGAGCGCGAGGCCGCCGATCAACGAGCAGACGAGTGCGATCAGCGCGATCTGCAGGTTGACGAGAAAGCCCTCGAACAAGAACTGGAAGTTGTTGGCCGTGACCAGCCACTCCCAGTTGTCGGGGTCCAAGAGGTAGCCCATGCGCGCCTACCGGCGGATCGCGTAGCGCCGCTCGAGTCGCCGCACGGCGACGGTGGCGGCGACGGTCAGCAGCAGGTAGCCGACGGCGGCCCAGAAGAACGCGGCCTCGGTCTCGAACGTGCGCGAGCCGATGATCCGCGCCTCCTTGAGGAGGTCGTCGACCGCCACCGCGCCGCCGACGATGACCGAGTTCTTGATCATCGCGATCGTGATCGAGCCGAGCGGCGAGATCACCGTCCGGAACGCCTGCGGCAGCACGATCCGCCGCAGCGTCTCGCGCTCGTCGAAGCCCAGCGACAGCGCAGCCTCGATCTGTCCCCGGCTGACCGCGAACACGCCCGAGCGCAGCACCTCCGCGACGTAGGCGGCGGTGTAGAGCCCGAGCGCGGCGATGCCCGCCGTCCACTCGTCGATCGGCACGCCCGCTCGCCGCAGCCCGAAGTACGAGATGAACAGCAGGACGAGCAGCGGGATGTTGCGGAACGTCTCGACGTAGACGCCGCCGGCGCGCTGCAGCCACTTCGACGGCGCGATCCGCAGCGCCGCGACGAGCGTGCCGACGACGACGGCGACCGCGAACGACCCTCCGACGAGCCGGAGAGTGACCCAGAAGCCACTCGCCAGCGCGTCGAAGTTCTCCGTCAGCAGCTCAAGCCACGAGCTCACTTCGTGAGGTCGATCGCCTCCTTGAGCGTCATCGTCGGCGGCTCCTGCTTCTCACCGGTGTAGCGGCCGACCCACTTCTGGTAGGTGGCGGCCCAGCGGCCGTCGTCCTTGAACTCCTGCAGGACCTCGTTGACGAACTCCTGGAACGCCGTGTCGCCGTTCTTGATGCCGGCGCCGTAGGGCTCGGTCGTCAGCGGCTCGCCGACGAGCTTGAGCGAATCGTCCTGGATGATGTGGCCGGTCAGGATCACGTCGTCGGTCGACTCCGCCTCCACGGCCCCGTTCTGGACCAGCTCCAGGCACTCCGGGTAGGTGTCCACGGACCGCTGCTTGGCCTGCGGCGCCTGCTTCTTCAGCGTGTCCTGATAGGTCGAGCCGATCACCGTGCAGACGTCCTTGCCGGCGAGGTCGTCGACGCCCTTGATCTCGGTGTTGTCCTTCTTGACGAGGATCCGGCCGCGCGCGATGAAATACGGGTCGGAGAAGTCGATCTCCTCGTCGCGCTCGGCGTTGATCGTCATCGTCGAGAGGATCAGGTCGGCGGTTCCGTCCTTGAGGAACGGGAGCCGGTTGTCGGAGATCGCCTCGACGAACTTCGGCGTGACGCCGAGCGCCTCTGCGACCGCCTTGCCGACGTCGACGTCGAAGCCCTCGATCGCGTTCGTGCGCGGGTTCTTGAACCCGAACGGCGCCACGTCGTACTTCACCCCGATCGCGATCTCGCCCTCGTCCTGCAGGCGCTTCATCGTCGTCCCGGCCGCGAACGTGCGCGCCTCCGTGGTCGCCGTGGCGGGCCCGGCCGCGGGCTCGTCCTCGTCGTCGCCGCAGCCCGCGGCGGCGAGCATGCCGAGCGCCAGCGCGAACACCGTCAGCCAGCGCCATCTCATCGCATTCATCCGGCTGCCCTTCCTCTCTCAGTGATGGATGATCTTGTCCACGAACTCCCGCGCGCGCGGGCTCTTCGCGTGCGCGAAGAACTCCGCCGGCGGGCCCTGCTCCACGATCTGGCCCTCGTCGATGAAGACGATCCGATCGCAGACCTCCCGTGCGAAGCCCATCTCGTGCGTGACGACGATCATCGTCATGCCGCCGCGCGCCAGGTCGCGCATGACGTCGAGCACCTCGCGGATCATCTCGGGGTCCAGCGCCGACGTCGGCTCGTCGAAGAGCATGAGCTTGGGGTCCATCGCGAGCGCCCGCGCGATCGCCACGCGCTGCTGCTGTCCGCCGGACAGGTCGGCCGGCGAGGCGTCGGCCTTCTCGGGGATGCCGACCGTCTGCAGCAACTGCAGCGCCCGCTCGCGTGCCGCGTCCGGTGTGAGCCCCTTGACCTTCACCGGCGCGAGGGTGATGTTCTGCAGCACGGTCATGTGCCCGAACAGGTTGAATTGCTGGAAGACCATCCCGATGTTCGCCCGCATCCGCCCGATCGTCTTCGCGTTGGGGTCGACCGGCTCGCCGTCGAACAGCACGCTGCCGGAGTCGATGCCCTCCAGGCCGTTGATGCAGCGCAGCATCGTCGACTTGCCCGAGCCCGACGGGCCCGCCACCACGATCGCCTCGCCGGGATCGATGGCGAGATCGATGTCGTCCAGGACGAGGTTGTCGCCGAAGCTCTTGCGGACGCTGCGCAGCTCGACGAGCGGCGCAGCCGCCCTCTTCGTCGCCATCTGACAACCCTATCGCCGGCGGCCGTCCTCAGGAGGACAGCGTGCGTCAGCCCTTCGCCCAGGCCAGCCCCTCCATCGTGTGCGCCGTCCACTCCGCGGCGTCGATGCCGTTGACGGCGAACCAGTCCTCGAGCTCCTTGCCGTCGAGGACGAAGAGGCTGCCCTTGCCGGCCTCCACGAGCTCGGCGCAGCGCACCGGGTGCAGCCGCACGACGAGCTGCCCGTCGTAGAGCATCGCGAAGCTCTCGCCGGCGGCCTTCAGCAGCGGCGCGTCGGCCGGCCCGGTCGTGAGCTTGACGTCGAGCCGGCCGGCGAAGCTGCGCTGCACCGACGTGAAGATCGCCTCTGGCGTGGGGGAGTCGGACATCGGTTGAGCCTAGCCCGGCTCGCCCGCCGCCGCCACGGGGTTGGCGCGCCGGCGCAGCAGGTACGTGTCCATGATCCAGCCCTTGCGCTCGCGCGCCTCGGCGCGCACGCGCACGATCTCGTCGGCGACGTCGGCGACGGCGCCGGCGACGAGGATCTCGTCGGGCGTGCCGAGGTAGGCGCCCCAGTAGATGTCGACGGGGTCGCCGCGCAACGCCGCAAACGCGCAGTGCGCGTCGAGCATCACGACGACGTCGGGCGCGTCGGGCGGCAGGCCCTCGCGGCCGAGCCTGCGGCCGGTCGTGATGTGGACCGCCTCGCCGACGCGGTTGAGCGCGATCGCGTGGCGCGCGCAGAGTGCGGCGATCGCGCTGATGCCGGGGATGACCTCGACCTCGAAGGCCACTCGTCCGGCTGCGCGGATCGCGTCCATGATCGTGAGCGTCGAGTCGTACAGCGACGGGTCGCCCCAGACGAGGATCGCGCCGACGCCGCCGTCCGCCCCCAGCTCGTCGGTGATCCAGCGCTCCCAGATCTCCGCCCGCGCACGGCGCCAGTCGTCGACCGCGGAGGCGTACGCCGCGGCCGTGCGGTCGCGCTCGGGGTCGCGGACGGCGACGATCCGGTAGGACTGCTCGTCGATGAAGCGCTCGCACACCTCGCGGCGCAGGGCGACGAGGTCGTCCTTCTCCTCGCCCTTCTCCATGACGAAGAACACGTCGACCTCGTTGAGCGCCGCGATCGCCTGCTGCGTGACGTACTGCGGGTCGCCGGCGCCGATGCCGATGAGCAGCATCCGCCTCATGCCGGGAGCCTGACGCGATGCGGACGATCCTCGTGCTCGGCGGGACCGGCGAGGCGCGCGCGCTCGCCGCCGCGCTCGAGCGAATGCCCGCCGTCAGGGTGATCTCCACGCTCGCCGGCGCGATCGCCGACCCGCGCCTGCCGGTCGGCGAGGTGCGTGTCGGCGGGTTCGGCGGGCCCGACGGGCTGGCCGCGTACATCGAGGCCGAGGGCGTCGACGCGGTCGTCGACGCGACGCACCCGTTCGCCGAGCGGATGTCCTGGTCGGCGTTTGAGGCGTGCGCCCGCGCCGACACGCGGCTCGTGCGGCTCGAGCGCCCGCCCTTCGCGCGCGAGCCGCTGATCGACTGGCGCGAGGTCGGCTCGCTGCCCGCCGCGGCGGCCCTGCTCCCCGGGGTCGGCCGGCGCGTCTTCCTGACGACCGGCCGCCAGGGACTCGCCGCGTTCGCGACCGTCGCGGACGCGTTCTTCCTGATCCGCTGCGTCGAGGCGCCCGACCCGGCGGTGCTGCCGCCCGACCGCACGGTCCTGCTCGACCGCGGCCCGTTCACGGTCACGGGGGAGCTCGAGCTCGTCGACCGCCATGCGCTCGACGTGCTCGTCACGAAGGACTCCGGCGGCGAGATGACGCAGGCCAAGCTCGCTGCGGCGCGCCGGCGAGGGCTGCCCGTGATCGTCGTCGCGCGGCCGTCGCGGCCCCGGGCCGAGACGGTGCAGACCGTCGCCGAGGCGCTCGCCTGGCTCGGCGCGCGCGCTCACGACCCGGGGTAGGTCCGCGGCGTGTAGACGAGCGTGCGCCCGCCGGCGCCGCCGATGACCCGCGTCGTCGTCGAGCCGATGACGAGCAGCGTGCGCATGTCGACGAGCTCGGCGTCGAAGCCAGCGAGCGTCGTCACCGACACCGACTCGCCGGCCCCGCCGACGTCGCGCGCGACGACGACCGGGCACTCCGGCGAGCGGTGGCGCAGGAGCACCGCGCGGGCGCGCTCGAGCTGCTCGCGGCGCGTGCGCGACGCGGGGTTGTAGAGCGCGAGCGCAAGGTCCGCGGCGCCGGCGGCCTCCAGGCGGCGCTCGATGATCGACCACGGCTTGCGCTGGTCCGACAGCGAGATCACGGCGAAGTCGTGGCCCAGCGGCGCGCCGACGCGCGCCGCGGCGGCGTGCATCGCGCTCAACCCCGGCACGACGCGCAGGTCGACGTTCGCGAACTGGCCGTTGCCGGACTCGACCGCCTCCAGGACGGCCGTCGCCATCGCGAAGATGCCCGGGTCGCCCGACGAGACGACGGCGACCGACGAGCCTGCCGCCGCAAGCTCGAGCGCATGGCGCGCGCGGTCCATCTCGACGCGGTTGTCGCTGGCGTGGCGGCGCTGCCCGGCCCGCTCCGGGACGCGGTCGAGGTACGGGCCATAGCCGACGAGCTCGTCGGCGGCGGCGAGCGCGGCGCTCGCCTCGGGCGTGAGCCAGTCGGGCCCGGCCGGGCCGAGGCCGACGACCGCGAGCAGCCCGCGCCCGCTCGCGTGCTCGCCCTCGCAGGCCACGCCACGCTGCGGCGACGGCGCGCTGCGCGCGGTCGGGACGAGCACGAGCGACATGTACGGCACGTCGCCCTCGACGTCATCCAGGGCCGCGACGCGCTCGTCGTCGTGCGACGCGCGCTCGACGTACACGCCGCGCTCGCCGACGCCTGCACGCCCAGCCGCGTCGCGGACGCCGTCGAAGCGCCGCCCGAGCTTCATGACGACCGCCGCGTCGGCGTCGCGCAGATGCGCGGCGAGCGCCGCGGCGGGCAGCGTCCCCGGCGCGACGACGAGCACGTCGTCGCGCTTGGCGAGCGGCGTTCCGGCCGCCGCCGCGGCGGCGCTGAACGCCGTCACGCCCGGTACGACCTGCGTGACATAGCGGTCGGCGAGGCGCTCGTGCAGGTACATGTAGGAGCCGTAGAAGAAGGGGTCGCCCTCGCACAGCACGGCCACGTCGCGGCCCGCGTCGAGCACGGCGGCGATCCGCGCGGCGGACTCGTCGTAGAAGTCGTACAGCGCGCCCTCGTACCCCTGCGGGTGGTCGGTCTCGCCGGTCGTGACCGGGTAGACGAGCGCAAGCTCCTCGCAGCCCGCCGCGATCCACGGCGCCGCCGCGTGGCGGGCGATCGAGCTGCCCGCGCGCTTCTGCGGATAGGCGACCGCGTCGCAGGCGCCGATGATGCGCTGCGCCTTGACGGTCACGAGCTCGGGATCGCCGGGCCCGACACCGACGCCGAACAGCCGCCCGGCAACCGGATCGCGCCCGCCCGTCATTCGGCCACCTGCGCGAGCGCGTTGACGGCCGCCGCCGCGATCGCGCTGCCGCCGCGGCGCCCGTGCACGACGAGGTACTCCAGGCCGCTGTCGTTGCCCGCCAGGGCGACCTTCGACTCGGCCGCGCCGACGAAGCCGACCGGGACGCCGATCACGGCCGCCGGGCGCGCGAGCGGGTCGTCCACGTCCTCGCAGAGCAGTTCCAGCAGCGCAAACAGCGCCGTCGGCGCGTTGCCGACGACGACGAGCGCGCCCTCGATGCGCTCGCGCCAGTGCTCGAGCGCCGCCGCGCTGCGCGTCGTCCCGAGCGAGCGGGCGAGCTCGATGATCCCCGGCTCGCCCAGCGTGCAGACGACGTCGTTGCCCGCGGGCAGGCGCGCCCGCGTCACGCCCGCGGCAACCATCGACACATCGCAGAGAATCGGCGCGCCGGCGAGCAGCGCGCCCTCCGCGGCCGCGCCGAAGCCCGGCGAGAAGGCGACGTCGGCGGTGAGGTCGACCATCCCGCAGGCGTGGATCATCCGCACGACCACGCGCTCGAGCACGGCGTCGAGACCGGCGAGGTCGGCCTCGGCACGGATCGTGGCGAACGACCGGCGGTAGATCTCCGCGCCGTCGCGCTCGTAGACGATCATCGAGCCGCCTCCACGAGCAGGCGCGCGGCGGCGCCCTCGAGCGAGCCGAGGATCGCGGTGCCGGCGTCGGCGCGCAGCTCGACGTCGCCTGCTGCGCGGACGGCGATCGTGACCGGCGTTCCGGGCACCTCGCCGCAGCGCCGCTCGCAGGCCGCCCAGTGCTCGGCGGGATCGGTCGCCGCGCGCACGCGGGCGCGCAGCGCGGCGGCGGCGCGCACGTCGGCGAGCGCCTTCGGGCAGCCGGCGGTGCCGGCGCAGGCGGTCAGCCCGACCCAGCCCGAGCCGCCGTCGAGGACGAGGTCGGCCGCGGCGAGCGCCGCGCGCGTCGCGTCGACGGTGGCGGGATCGAGGTCGACGAGCGTGACCGTGCGATGCGTCGAGAGCCGCACGTCGTCGCTGACCGCGGCGAGCGCGCGCAGCAGCGACGGCCAGAGCTGGCCGAGCGGGGCGAGCGCCGTCAGCGCGACGCGCCCGTCGCGCTGCTCGATCGCGCCCGGCCCGAAGCCGCGCGTGCGCGACGCGCGCGTCACGGGCGCGAGCGTCAGGCCGATCGTCTCCGCGATCGCGCGCGGGCCGCCCGGCGTCTCCGACAGCCGCCAGGCGTCGCCGCGCAGGGCGACGAAGGCCTCCGCGGCGGCGACGGCTGCCGACGCCGCCGTCGCGCGGTCGCCGTCGAACTCGACCGCCCCGCCGTCGAGGGCGAGGCCGAAGCGGCCCGCGCCGCGCGCGACGATCGTCACGTCCGGTCCCGTGTCGCGAACCGCGCCCGAGCCGTCGTCGACGAGAAAGCAGAAGCGGCCGGGGAGGTCGCGCGCCCGGTGGCTGGCCGTGAGCACGCTGTCGAGCAGCGCCACGACGTCGTCCACGTCATCCAGGGCGCCCGGGCCGCGGCCCGCGAGCGGGCTGGCGAGCACGTTGCGCACGCGGTCGTGCTGCGCCGACGGCAGCAGGCCGACGTCCTGCAGCCGCGGCGCCAGCAGCGGCCCCGCGTCGGCCGCGAGACCGCGCAGCTGCAGGTTCGCGCGCGAGGTGAGGTCGACGAGGCCGTTGCCGAGCTCCTCGGAGAGCGCGGCGAGCGTCAGCAGCGCGTCCGCGGACAGCCGCCCACCGGGCACGCGCACGCGCGCGAGCCGGCCGTCGGCCGCCTCGTGCAGGGCGAACACGCCGGGACAGCGATCCTGGCGGGTGCGCTGATCCGGCGCGGAGTCCACGGTCGGCAATCTAGTCGGTCGACCGCCCCGCTACCGTTGCCCCGATGACCTGGCCCGTAGCCTCCGGCTCGTTGCTGCTCGGCTTCGCCGTCGCCCAGGCGACCGGCATCAGGCCGCTCGGCGCGATCGTGCTCATCGCGGGCTGCGCGTGGTGCGCGCTGCGCTGGCGGCGCGGGGGCGGGCGCGCCGGATCGACGCGCACGGCCGTGCTCGTCGTCGTCTACATCGGCTCGTTCGTGCTGTCGCACGTCGTCGCCGACACGCTCGGCGCCTGGCCGTCGGTGCTGCTCGCCGCCGCGATCACGGGGATCGCGGCGTACGTGCTCGCAGACCGCGCGGGCGCAGGCGCCGGGACCGAGACCCTCAGTCCTGCCCGCGCTCGACCTTGACGCCGGTGAACTCCGTGTCGACGGGCTTCGTGAAGCGACAGCCGTTGATCTCGTCGTGGCGGTGGAACGTCGGCGGGTCGATGTGCACCTTCAGCGTGTACTCGCCGTCGGCCGGCACCTCCCAGTTGCGCCCGTAGTGGTAGATCATCGGGTGCCACAGCAGCGGGTGCTCGTGCGTGCCGACCTCGTTGCCGTCGGGGTCGATCAGCGTCGCGGTGACGGTCAGCCCGGGGACGAAGCGCCCGTCTGACGCGTCGCACACGGCGACCTCGACGTGGAGGTTCTCGCGCTCGGGGTCATGCCAGACGAGCTCGCCGTCCTCCCACATGTACATCCCCTCGGCCTCCTCGATCGCGTAGGCGACGAGGTACTGGTCGACGGGTTGCATGCCGCCGTCGTGGGCGACGTCGTTGGCCATGTGCTCGAGGGCCTCGCGATAGGCCTCGCCCTGCTTGCGTGCGAGCTCGAGCTGCTTCTCGTCGGCTTCGGAGCTGGTCGGATCCATCGGGGGGTTCTGTGTGCTCATGCGTCTCGGGTACCCCGAGACGGCGGTCCCGACAACACCCCGTCTTCAGGCGGCTTCGAGCGTCCGCGCCTCGGGCTCGGCGCGCATCACGTCGAGGTGGCGCAGGTCGACGGCGATCTCCTCGACCTCGCCGCCCTGCATGCGGCGCACGGTCGGCAGCCACGGGTCGTCGATGTCGATCGCGCTGACGACGCCGAGCCAGTCGCCCTCGACGACGACGTCGGTGCCGAGCGGATAGGGGATGCAGACGCGGCGAAACGCGTTCGCCACGGCCGCGTCGAAGCTGCCGCGCACGACGCCCTCGCCGATGACGTTGACGCCGACGTGTGCCGGCGCGGCATGCTTGTAGGGGCGCTCGGAGCTGATCGCGTCGAAGACGTCGGCGATCGCGCAGATACGGGCGAACTCGTGGATCGTGTCGCCTTCGCGGCCCGCCGGATAGCCGGAGCCGTCGAGGCGTTCGTGATGGTCGCGCACCGTCGCGACCGTGAGCGGCGAGGGATTGGCGCTGCGCAGCAGGTCGACGCCCGCCGTGGGGTGCAGCTTGATCTGCGCGAACTCGTCGTCGGTCAGCCGGCCCGGCTTGTTGAGGATCACGTTCGGCACCGCGAGCTTGCCGATGTCGTGCAGGATCAGGCCGACGCCGAGCTTCGTCAGACGCGCCTCGATGCCGTCGTGGCGCGGCCGCTCCAACCAGTCGACCCAGCCGTCGCGGTACCAGTGGCGGCGCGCGATCAGCATCCCGATCAGCGCGACCTGCACCGAGTGGCGGTGCGTGTAGGCGTCGGCGGTCGAGAGGTCGTCGAGCGCGAGCGCCGCCTCGGGCACGTCGGCGAGGCTGGACGCGATCCGCGTGACGGTCTCCGTGAGCTGCTCGAGATCCTGCTGGGGCACCGCGGTGCCGCCGCGCGACAGCGTCCGCGCGGTGCGGTCAAAGCTCTCCGAGACGGCGGTCTCGGCCGCCGCCCGCTCCTCGGGCGCGAGCGCCGGCAGCGGCTCGATGCCGGCCGACAGGTCGTCGTCGATCCAGACCGTGTGGATGCCGATCGCGCGCAGGCGCTTGGCGTAGGACGAGGACATCTTCACGCCGGCGCGCAGCAGCGGGATCTCCCCGGGGCGGCCCGTCCGCAGATCGCGCGCGAGCACCATCCCGTCCGACAGCGAGCTGAGTCTGATGAGGCGCATGGCTTCCTCCCCGTGTTCGACGCGCAGAGGGTGAACTTGAGCCCGCAGCGCAGTCGCTTCAGCCGCCGGCCGCGATGCGCGCGAAGCTCTCGGGGTCCGTCGGTCCCTCGGTGCAGATGGCAAGCGCCGCGGGGTGCGGATCGTCGAGGCCGAGCCGCTCCCACGTGTGCTGGGAGTCGCGTTCGCGCAAGGCCAGCAGGCCCGCGACGCCGGCGGCGCCGGTCTCGCCGCAGGTCAGCCCGTCGCGCAGCAGCAGGCGGACCGCCTGCTCGGCGCAGCGGTCGTCGATCGCACAGAAGGCGTCGATCCCGGAGGCCATGTCGGGCAGCGCGACGCGCGACGCCAGGCCGCAGTTCAGCCCGGCCATGATCGAGCGGTGCGGCCCGGGGACGAGCACCGGCGCCCCGTCGCGGACGGCCTGCAGCGCGCAGTCCGCACCGGACGGCTCGACGCCGACGACGACGCGCCCGGGCGCCGCGAGCGCACGCACCGCCGCGGACGCCAGCGCGCCGACGCCGATCTGGATCGCGACGAGCGCCGGCAGCTCGCCGTCGACCTGCGCGGCGAGCTCCTCGAAGATCGTCGCGTAGCCGTCGGCGACCCAGCCGGGAACCTGCTCGTAGCCTGGCCAGGACGTGTCGGAGATGACCAGATGGTCGTCGCTGGCGAGCGCCGACGACAGGCGGACCGCGTCGTCGTAGCTGCCGCGCACGAGCTCGACCTTCGCGCCCTCGCCGATGATCGCCTCGATCCGCGCCCGCGCCGTGTGCTCGGGGACGAGGATCCGCGCGTCGAGGCCGACGAGCCGCGCCATGCGGGCGACGGCGCGGCCGTGGTTTCCGTCCGTCGCGGCGACGAGCACGAGGCCGTCGAGGCGGGGGCTGATCGCGCGCAGCTCGTCGAAGCTGGCGGCGGGCGGCAGGCCGAGGCGCAGGCTCAGTGCGCGGCAGATCGCCCACGACGCGCCCAGCACCTTGAACGACGGCAGCCCGAAGCGCTCGGTCTCGAGCTTGACATGCAGGCGCGACAGGCCGAGCTCGGCGGCGGCGGCGGGCGCCTCGGCGACGGCGCTCGGCGCGTAGCCGGGCATGCTGCGGTGAAAGCGCGCGGCGCGCGGATCGGACTCGGCCGGCACGTGCTCGCTGCGGCCTGCGTTGTCGAGGAACGCGACGAGGCTCATGACGCCCGAGCGTACGCCAACGCTGGACCTTCGTAGGGTGTGCGGCGTCGTGTGGATCCGTGGATGCATCCTGCTCGGCGCGCTTGCGCTGCGGCCGGACGGCGGCTCGCATACGCCGAGCTGCTGCAGATCGCCGGCGACAGCGGGGATGGATCCCGCCCGCCCGCGCGGTTAGTGTGGCGCCATGGAGCGTGCCTACGACGCGATCGTCGTCGGCTCGGGGTTCGGTGGGGGGATCGCCGCCTGCCGCCTGGCCGAGCAGGGCTTCAGCGTGTGCGTACTCGAGCGCGGCCGCCGCTTCGGTCCCGGCGACTATCCCGACCGCCTCGCGCAGTTCCCGCACGCGCTGTGGCATCCGCGCCGCAACCCCGGCGGCCTGTTCGACATCCGCATCATGCGCGACGTCGCCGTCGTGACCGGGGCGGGCGTCGGCGGCGGCTCGCTGGTCTACGCCAACGTGCAGCTGCGTGCGCCGGACGCGATCTTCGACGACCCCGCCTGGCCGCGCGCGATCGACGGCGGCGAGCTCGACCGCTTCTACACCCGCACCGAGGAGGCGCTCGATCCGCGCACGACGCCGCCGTCGCCGGCGCTGCCGAAGGTCGCCGCCTTCGACCGGATGGCGCAGAACGCGGGGCGCACCGCGCTGCGGCTGCCGATCGCCGTGCACTTCGGCGCCGACCGGCGCCACCCGTTCAGCGGCGTCTTCCAGCAGGGCTGCGACAACCTCGGCCGCTGCGACGTCGGCTGTCCGCGGATGTCGAAGAACACGATCGACATCACCTACATCGCGCGCGCCGAGATGTTCGGTGCGGAGGTCTTCCCGCTGCACGAGGTGCACCGCATCGACCCGCCCGAGCGGCGCGGCGACGAATGGCAGGTCGGCTTTCGTGACCTGCAGTACAAGACTGCGGGCGAGGTCCGCGCGCCCGTTCTCGTGCTGGCCGCCGGGACGCTCGGCACGACGCGCCTGCTGCTTCAGAACCGCAAGCGCCTGCCGCGCCTGTCGCCCGCGCTGGGCACGCGCTACTCGGGCAACGGCGACGCGCTCGCGCTCGCGCTCGATCCCACGGCGACCGGGGTGTCCGGGGCGCAGGCGCAGCTCGGGCCGGTCATGACGAGCCGGATCGACTACATGGTGCAGCGCGGCCACATGGTCGCCGACGGCGGCCTGCCGGCGAGCTTCAGCGACGTGCTCGAGGTGCTGCGCGGGGTGCGGCTGCTGACCGGCCTCGGGCGGCTGCGCGTCGCCGCCAAGAACGCCGCCACGAAGGTCGGCTTCTCAGACCATGTGCTCGCTCCGGGCGACATGCGGGTGCGGCGCCGCCCGCCGATCGGCGACGCGCTGATCTTCCTCTGCATCGGCCGCGACGCCGCCGACGGCACCATGCGCCTCACGCATTTCCGGCGCTTTGACATCCGCTTCGACATGGCGCGCAGCAGGCGCCTGTTCGACGCGATGCGCGAGACGGTGCGCGAGCTCGCGCAGGCGGCGGGCGCGACCGCGTTCTTCGCGCTCGACGCGGGCCCGCTGGGCAAGTACGTCACCGTCCACCCGCTCGGCGGCTGCCCGATGTCCGACGATCCGGTCGCGGGCGTCGTCGACGACGCCGGCAAGGTGTACGGCTACGGCGGGCTGTACGTCCTCGACGGCTCGATCGTGCCGACGGCGATCGGCGTCAACCCGTCCAAGACGATCGCCGCGCTGGCCGAGCGCGGCGTCGAGAAGCTGATCGCCGAGCGCGCGCCGTGAAGCACGCGTCGTTCGCGATCCGCAAGACCTGGAAGAACCACCTCGGCAACCAGCGCATCGACCCGCTGCGGATCTACGAGCCGAGGACGATCGCGGAGGTCCAGGAGATCGTGCGGCTCGCCCGCGAGCGCGGCGTCAACGTACGCGCCGTCGGCTCGGGGCACTCGTGGTCGGACGTCGCGCTGACCGAGGGCTTCCTGCTCAAGCCGAGCGGCATGACGCGCGTCCCATCGGCAGAGCCGGACTTCGTGCGGGCTGATTGGGCGCAGCGCAGGCTCGTTCGGGCCGAGGGCGGCACGCGGATCCGCGAGCTCAACGCCTGGCTGGACCGCAACGGCATGGGGTTCGCCAACCTCGGCGGCTACGACGGGCAGACGATCGCGGGCGTGACGTCGACCTCGACGCACGGCTCGGGGATCGCGTTCGGGCCGCTCAACGATGCGCTGCGCTCGCTCGACGTCGTCGTGGGGGACGGCAGCGTCATGCGGATCGAGGGCGCCGACGGACCGACGGACCGCGCCGCGTTCGAGGCGCACTTCGGCGCTGCGCGGACGCTCGTCCAGGACGACCACGTGTTCGACGGCGTCGCCGTCGGGATGGGCTGCATGGGCGTCATCTGCACGGCGATGATCGAGGTCCGCGAGCGCTTCTTCATGCGCGAGGTGCGCACGGTGCATCCGTGGGCGAAGGTCCGCGCCGACCTCGAGGACGGCGGCGTGCTGGCCGACCACGAGCATTACGAGCTCGCCTTCAGCCCCTATGACGACGGCTATCCGTACCCGTTCCTCGTCACGACACGCGACACCGTCGGCGACCCGCGCCACCGGCCGTGGGACAAGCGCATGCGCAACTGGCTCGTCGAGGCCGCCGCGCTGCTTCCGGTCACGCCGCACATCATCAACCTGCTGCTCGACATCGCGCCGAAGCTCGCGCCTGCGCTGCTGCGCGGGTCGGTCAGGTCGCTGGAGAAGGACGAGTACGACGAGGTCTCCCACAAGGTCTTCAACATCGGCACGCTGAACAACCTGCCGGCCTACTCGTGCGAGATCGGCGTGCCGATCGACGGGCGCCACATCGAGGCCGTCGAGACGATCTTCCGCGTCGCGCGCGAGCGCCGCGACCTGGGGCAGGTCTACCAGAGCTCGCCGATCGCGCTGCGCTTCGTGAAGGCCTCGCCCGCCCACCTGTCGATGATGAACGGCCGCGACACGATGATGATCGAGCTCATCGGCCTGAACGGCAACGACGGCGGGATGGAGCTGCTGAAGGCCTACGAGGAGGCGCTGTACGCGCTCGGCGGCCGGCCGCACTGGGGCCATGTGAACACCGTCAGCGGCAGCCACGGCTTCGTCGCGTCGATGTACCCGCGCCTGGCGGACTGGCTCGACGTCCGCGCCCGCCTCGATCCGGACGGCGTCTTCGACGCGCCGTTCACGAAGCGGACCGGGCTGTCGCGCGAGTCGTTCGTGCCGTAGCTCAGCGCTCCGGGTCGTGCTCGCGGCGAGGCGCTCGGCACAGGGCTCGGCGATCGCGATCATTCTGCGCAGCTCGCGCTCGTCGGCGGGCTGCTCCTCGGCCGTCGAGCAGCCGCACTGCGCCGTGCCGCAGTCCCAGTCCGACGCGAGCTTCTGGCAGACGGCGATCGTCTTGCCGAACTTGCACATGAACGAGTCCTTGCCGGTCCACTTGCAACGGATGGTGTCCGGGTCGGGATCGGAGGTGATCGGGCGGTCGTCGGCGAGGGCCGGTGAAGCGCTCCCTGCGGCGAAGGCGAGGGCGGCGACGGCGGTGGTGGCGATGCGCTTGGGGGTGTGAGTTGCCGTGCTCGGGGGTGTGCGCGCCGGGCCGGCCGGGCCGGGGTGCCGTGTCGTGAAGGTGTTCTCTGTGAACATGTTCGCGACACGGCTGCGACGGGCCCCGGTGCTCGCGGCCGTGGTGGCGCGTTTGTGCGCTATGTCAATAGAAAAACGCCACTACACAGGCACGTCGCCACGCGATCTGACGGATCCGACGCGCCCGCCCTGCGCGCCGTTCGATCCACCAACGCGCCGACCACACCCGCGCGGTGCATCGCTCACACCTGGCGCGCAGGCAGACCCGACCGTTCAACGATGCAGTTCTGCCGGCCGCGCGAATGCGCCGCGGGAAACCCACACGAGGACCACCACGTACGACCCGCCCGCCCGCCCGCCCGCCCGCCCGGCTGGCCGGGCGGGCTGGCGCCCGCCCGCCCGGGGAGCGCCCCCACCAGCGCCCAACCGCGCCGAACCGACCGACTAGTAGGACTTCGTTAGCTTCGTAGCAGGATTCCGTGCGGGTGCAGGGAAGTTGTGTGGCATGGCGACGATCGAGCTGCGGGAGCGTGGTGTTCGGGCGGTGGATCTGGCGTCGGCGCGAGCTGGGTTGGTCGCGT
>JBBSLI010000001.1:0-197627 GCA_038255395.1 Solirubrobacterales bacterium | reverse complement strand
TTCCCGGGCGCCCGAACCGTGCCTGACGCCCGCCGGCGCCCGCCCCGTGCCACCAGCACGAAGGCGGGTCACCGCCGACCGTCAGATCCCGGCCGGGCATCCCGGGATTCCACGCAGAACTTCCGGACGGCCGTACTAGTCGTTCGATTCGGCCCGGAACGCGAAACGACCCGCCGGGGAGGGCGGGCCGCTTCAGGGAGGAGAGACACTGCTATGTGGTTTGGGTCTGGCTGGCGGGAGTCATATATGGGAGGCCCCGTTCGGGAGAAGGGCCTCGAACTCATCGCCCACGAACAGTGTGTTGGCTGACCGGCCAGTCATGGGTGAGGAGGGTCACACAAGGGCCACCGGGTACCGTTGATCGCACTCGTGGCTCGCGTGCGCCTGGACACCCTCTTGGCCGAACGCGGCCTGTTCGACTCGCGTACGCGCGCGGCGGCGTCCGTGATGGCCGGCGAGGTGCGGATCGGCGGCAACGGCCGGCGCGCCCAGAAGCCGGGGCAGATGGTGGAGCCCGACGTCGTCGTGGCGGTCGACGAGCGGCCGCGCTTCGTCTCCCGCGGCGGGATCAAGCTCGCCAACGCGCTTGAGCGCTTCGCCGTCGACGTCGCGGGCCGCCACGCCTTGGATGTCGGCGCCTCGACCGGCGGCTTCACCGACTGTCTGCTGCAGGCGGGCGCCGAGCACGTCGTCGCGCTCGACGTCGCCTACGGCGAGCTCGACTGGCGCCTGCGCAACGACGCCCGCGTGACGGTGCTGGAGCGCACGAACGCGCGCTCGATCGAGCCCGACGTGCTCCCCTACGCGCCCGATCTCGTCGTCGTCGACCTGTCCTTCATCTCGCTCGCCAAGGTGCTGCCCGCCGTGCTGGCGACGACCGCGCCCGTGTTCGACGTGCTGGCGCTGGTCAAGCCGCAGTTCGAGGTCGGGCGCGGCAACGTCGGCAAGGGCGGCGTCGTGCGCGATCCCGCGGCGCGCCGGGGCGCGCTCGCCGCGGCGGCGCGCAGCGCGCGCGAGCTCGGCACGGCTGTCCTGGGCTTCGCCTCCTCCGGCCTGCCGGGGCCGAAGGGCAACGAGGAGAGCTTCGTTTGGCTCGCCGAGGCCGGCCGCGCCGGCGACGTCGGCGACGCGATCGACGCCGCCGCGCGCGAGGTCGAGCCGTGAACACGGCCCGCCGCCGGCCCGTGACGGTGCTGACCCACCAGCGCGCCGACCAGGTCGCGCCGGCGATGGCGCGTCTGATCGAGGCGGCGCGCACGTGCGGGGTCGCGCTGCACCTCGATCCGGTCGAGGCCAGCAAGCACCGCCTCGAGCCCGACGCGGAGGGCGTCATCGTCGTCTCCAGCGAGCTGCCGCGGGACGTCGGCCTGTGCATCGCGCTCGGCGGCGACGGGACGATCCTCAAGGGGCTGCGGATGTACGCCGACACCGGGGTGCCGGTCTTCGCGGTGAACTTCGGCGAGGTCGGCTTCCTCGCCACGGTCGACCCCGAGGAGCTCGACGAGTTCGGCTTCGAGCACGCGTTCGCGGGCGAGTTCGAGGTCCTGCTGCTGCCCGCGATCGCGTTCGCGAGCGGCGGTGGCGGCGTGCACAAGGCGATCAACGACATCTCCTTTCACCGCCAGGTCGGCGGGCGCGTCGCGCAGCTCTCCTACGGGGTGCAGGGCCAGGAGGTCGGCTCGGTGCGCTGCGACGGGCTCGTCGTCTGCACGCCCGCGGGATCGACGGGCTACAACCTCGCCAACGGCGGTCCCGTCATGGCCTGGGGCGTGGAGGGCTTCGCGGTGTCGTTCATCGCGCCGCACTCGCTGACGGCGCGCGCGCTCGTCGTGGCGCCCGACGACACGCTGACGGTGTCCAATCGCGGCCGCGAGGCGGTCGACGTCAACGTCGACGGACGGCCGGTCTGCGAGATCGCGCCCGGCGAGGACATCCAGGCCGCGTTCGAGCCGAACACCGCGTCGCTCGCACAGCTGCCCGGATCGTCGTTCTACAAGCGGCTGCGGGCGAAGTTCGGGCGCCTCTCCTCGTAGCCGCCCGCGCTCCGGCAGCGGTTACAAAACTGCTGCACAGGGGCGATCCGTCGGGCGCCGCTGCTACACCGTGGCGATGCTCTGCGAGTTGCGCGTCGAGAACCTCCTGCTGATCGAGCGGGCCGAGCTGCGCCTCGCGCCCGGCCTCAACGTCCTGACGGGGGAGACCGGCGCCGGCAAGACCGTGCTCGCGCACGCGCTGGACCTGCTGCTCGGCGGCCGCGCGAAGCCGGGCATCGTCCGCCCCGGCGCCGCGGAGGCCTACGTCGAGGGCGTCTTCGAGCTGCCCGAGGCGCTGCGCGGCGAGCTCGGCGAGCGGCTGCCGGCGGACGCCGAGGAGGTCGTGCTCGCGCGCCGCATCGGCGCCGACGGCCGCACGCGAGCGCTCGTCAACGGGCGCTCGGCGACGGTCACCGATCTGCGCGAGCTGGCCGAGCCGCTGATCACGTTCTACGGCCAGCACGAGCACCGCAAGCTCACGCTGGCCGGGGCGCAGCTGGACATCCTCGACGGCTTCTGCGGCGACGCACAGCTCGCGCGGCGTGCGAAGGTGGCCGCTGCCCACGCGGCGGCGCGCGAGGCCGATGGCGCCGTCGCGGATCTGCGCGAGCTGGCGGGGGCGCGCGAGCGCGAGCTCGATCTGCTCGACTTCGAGCTGGCAGAGATCGACGCCGCCGATCCGAGCGTGGAGGAGGCGCAGGCGCTGCGCGCCGAGCGCGACCGCCTGCGCCATGTCGAGGCATTGCGCAATGCCGCGCTGACCGCCGCCGAGGCTGCCGGCGCCGACGAGGCGGGGATCGCGAGCCTGCTCGCGACGGCGGGGCGCGGCTTTCTGTCGGCGCGCGGGATCGACCCGGAGCTGGACGAGCTCGGTGAGCGCTGGCGGGCGCTGACGTTCGAGACGGGCGACCTCGCACGCGAGCTGTGCAGCTATGCCGACGGGCTCGGCGCCGAGCCCGGGCGGCTGGACGCCGTCGAGGAGCGCCTGACCGTGCTGGACCGCCTCGAGCGCAAGCACGGCGGCACGATCGCGGCGGTGCTCGCGCACGCGGAGGTCTGCCGCGCGCGGCGCGCCGAGCTCGCCGATGCGGAGGTCGCGATCGAGGCCGCGACGGCGCGTCTGGAACAGGCGCGGGCGGCGTTGATCTCAGGCAGCGATGCCCTGCACAAGGCGCGCGCCGCGGCGGCGCCGAAGCTCGCGCGCGCGGTCCGCGTTCGGCTCGACGAGCTGGCGATGAAGGGCGCGGCGTTCGAGATCTCGTTGCAGGAGCGCGAGCCGGGGCACGCGGGCGCGGACATCGCCGAGTTCCTGATCGCGCCGAATCCGGGCGTGCCCGCCGGCCCGTTGCGCGAGACCGCCTCGGGCGGCGAGCTGTCACGCGTGATGCTCGCGTTGATGAGCGTCGCCGCGAGCGGCGCGGGCGGGGGCGCGACGCTCGTGTTCGACGAGGTCGACGCCGGCATCGGCGGGCAGACCGCGCGCGCCGTCGGCGACCGGCTGCGCGACCTCGCCACCGAGCGCCAGGTCATCTGCATCACCCACCTGCCCCAGGTCGCCTCGCTCGCCGCGCGCCACTTCTCGATCGACAAGGACGCGTCGCGGACGCCGGCACAGACGACCGTCAGCGAGCTGCGCGGCGACGAGGTCGTCCGCGAGCTCGCGCGGATGCTGGGGTCAGACGGCGATGTGGACGGTGCGGCGCGCAAGCACGCGCAGGAGCTGCTGCGGGCGGCGTAGCTGCTCACGCCTCCCACCATTCCAGCGCAGAGCGCTCGATCGCCTCACGGCGCTCGCGCATGCGCAGCGGCTGCCGGGCGAGCAGGGTCCCCAGGGCCGCCCAGGCGCAGTCCATGCCGCAGTCGATCGCCGTGCGGAAGGCCTCCTCGGCCTCGTCCTCTCGGCCGGGCTGGTCGCTGAGTAGGGCGCCGAGGAGCAGTTGCGCCTCCTCGACGCCGGCGTAGGCCGCCAGTCTCAAGGTCCTCTCGGCCTCCTGCCTGCCGCCGGGCTGCATCCCGATCAACATCGCGATCGGCATGAGCATGTCGGTCTCGCCGGCTTGCACCGCGGCTCGCAAGCAGTGCTCGGCCTCGTCCCGGCGCTGCTGCAGCGCCAGCAGCATCCCGAGATCGATCCACGCGCTGTCGTCGCCGCTCTCGATCGCCTCGCGGTAGCTGTCCTCGAGCTCCGGCGCGACGTCGGGCACCTCGGCGAGGAACGCGAGGTCCGCGTCCTCGTCGGGGTCGACGAGCGTCGATGCCAGCACCACCGCGAGGATGAGCCACGCGCGGTCGTGTCCATCCGCGACCGCCGCGCGGTACTCGACGAGCGCGTCGCGTCGACGCCCGGTGGTGCAGACGAGCCGCAGGCCGAGGGTGATGCGAGCATCCCTGTCGCCGCACACGACGGCGTCGCACAGCGCCTGCTCGACCTCGCGCTCGCGCCCGGGCTGCCCGGCGAGCAGCATCGCGAGCCGGTGATACGCATCCGTCTCGCCGGCCGCGATCGCCTCGAGGTACGCGCCCTCGGCCTCGACCGTGCGCAGCTGACCGGCCAGCAGCGAGCCGAGATCCATCCACGCAGCGAGATTGCCATGCTCGATCGCCCGTCGCGTGGCCCGCTCGTCGTCAGTGGCGCGGCCGGGCATGCGCGACAGCACGAGTCCGATGTTGCGCCAGGCGTCCATGTCGCCGGCCACGAGCACCCGTTCGTAGAGCGCGACGGACTCGGCCTCGCGTCCGGGCTGCCCGCTGATCAGCCAGGCCAGGTTGAACAGGGCGTCGGCGTCGCCGGCAGCGAGCGCCGCGCGATAGGCCTGCTCGGCGTCGAGCTCGCGCCCGGGCTGCTGCAGCAGATGCCAGCCGAGACATGACCAGGCCTGCTCCTCGCCGGCGGCGGCAGCCGCGCGGAATCGCTGCTCCTCGTCGTCGTGGTCGTACCGCACCGTCCGGCCGCTCTCAGGCACCGAGGTCATCGCTGCACACCTCCTCCAGGGTTGGGGTGCGCACGCTGTCATCGCCGCGCGCCGGCGACGACGCCGCCGCGCCCGCGCCGTGCCGACCGGCCGGCGACGCGACGTCGTGTCCGCAGGCAGCGATCCGACGCTGGGGCGACGGCGGGGCGACGCGTGGTGACCGGCGCGTGCGGTGCCTCTGCGGGTGCGGCGCAGCGACGGCACCTCGGCGTAGGACCCGACCACGCTCCTGCCGCTGGTCGATGCCCTTCTGCACGTGGCAGGCGAGCATCGGACACGCCCGGCGGCCTGGAAGGCCGGGCCCGACCAGCTAGTGGCCCACTAGGTCTGCTCGTCGCCCGCCGGTTGCGGCGCCGGCACCCCGCGGTGCCACACGACCTGCTGCGCGAACGGGATCTCGATGCCCTCGAGGTCGAAGGCCTCCTTCAGGCGCTGGCGCAGCTTGCGGCTGACGTCGTATTGATCGGCCGGGCGCGTCTTGACGACGAGCCGGATGACCATCGAGTTGATCCCCAACCGCTCGACGCCCCAGACCTCGGGCTCCTCGAGGATGTCCTCGCGCTGCTGCCACAGCTCGTCGGCGACGCCCTTGATGACGGCGGTCGCGTGGTCGATGTCGGTGTCGTAGGCGACCTCGATGTCCAGCAGCGCGCGCGACCAGTGCTGGCTCCTGTTGCCGACCCGGCGGATGTCCCCGTTGGGGACGTGCCAGACCGTGCCGTCGACGGAGCGCAGGCGGGTCGTGCGCAGCGACACGGCCTCGACCGTGCCCGATGTCGTCTGATCGAGGTCGACGATGTCGCCGACGCCGAACTGGTCCTCGACGAGGATGAACATCCCCGACAGGAAGTCCTTGACGAGCGACTGCGCGCCGAAGCCCAGCGCGAGGCCGACGATCCCCGCTCCGGCCAGCAGCGGCGCGAGGTTCAGCCCCAGCTCGCCGAGGATCATGAAGCCTGCGATCGCGAGGATGACGGCGCCCGTGACGCTGTGCAGCACGCTCGTCAGCGCGTTGATGCGCTGCTCGGCGCGAATGCTGAGCTCGTCGGTCTCCAGCAGCGCGTTGGGCGTGCGGCGGCGCAGCGCGCCCATCGTCTCGCGCACCGCACCGGAGTGCAGCGTGCGCAGCGCGCGCTTGATGCCGCGGTTGACGAGTCGGTTGAGCAGCCAGGCGACGAAGACGATCGCGATGATCGTCAGCGACGTGCCCAGGAAGCTGTCGGCCAGTTCGGCCAGCGCGCGGTCGTCGGTGCGGTTGAGGACCTCGCGGCAGATGAAGCTCGCGTCGTCCCCGCAGACATCGGTGAGGCGGTCGTTCGAGACCGCTGCAAGCGGTAGGAACACAGCCGTGAACACGCTAGCAACCACCCCGGGAGGAACTTCGCAAGCCCTTAACACGCCCATCTAGACTCAGCCGATGGCCGTTGTCGTCGCTCGCGAGCTGTCCGGTCCTGCCCGCCTGGGCAGGCGCACGAAGCTGCTCGTCAAGTCGCTCGAGCCCGGCGCGGTAGCGATCCTCGATCACAAGGACCTCGATCGCGTCTCCGCGGAGGACCTGATCGCGGCGGGCGTGCTGGCGGTTCTGAACTGCAGCCCGTCGTCGACGGGCGCGTATCCGAACATGGGGCCGCTGCTGCTCGTCCAGGCGGGGATCCATCTCGTCGACCTGCCCGACGACACGCTCTTCAAGCAGGTCAGGGACGGCCAGCCGCTGACGGTTCACGGCGGCGCCGTCATGCGGGGCGACAAGACGCTCGCCGTCGGCGAGGTCCAGGAGCCCGCCGCCGTGCGCGCCGCGACCGACGAGCGCCGGCGCGAGATCGGCGACGCGCTGGAGGCGTTCGCGAAGAACACGATCGAGCACATGCTCGAGGAGCGCGAGCTGCTGTCGGGCCGGATCGACCTGCCGCGCTTCGACACCGACTTCCGCGACCGCCCGGCGCTGATCGTCGTGCGCGGCGTCGACCATCAGCAGGACCTGCGCACGCTGCGCCCCTACATCCGCGACGTCAAGCCGCGAATCATCGCCGTCGACGGCGGCGCCAACGCGCTGCTCGA
Source organism: Solirubrobacterales bacterium (assembly GCA_038255395.1). Classification (GTDB taxonomy): domain Bacteria; phylum Actinomycetota; class Thermoleophilia; order Solirubrobacterales; family Solirubrobacteraceae; genus CADCVQ01. Next base: position 190,564 of record JBBSLI010000001.1, on the reverse strand, counting down.
GGAGGGCTTTGCGCCCGACATGATCGTCGGCGACATGGACTCCGCCAGCGAGGCGTCGCTGCGTTGCGGCGCCGAGCTCGTCGTGCACGCCTATCCCGACGGGCGCGCGCCGGGCCGCGAGCACCTCGAGGGGCTGGGCCTGCCGTTCAAGCTCGTCCCGGCGCCGGGCACGAGCCAGGACGTCGCGATGCTGATCGCGGCCGAGAAGGGCGCCGAGCTGATCGTCTCCGTCGGCTCGCAGTTCAACCTCGTCGAGTTCCTCGACAAGAACCGCCGCGGGATGGCGTCGACGTTCCTGACGCGGCTGCGGCTGGGGGAGATCCTCGTCGACGCCAAGGGCGTGTCGCGTCTGTACCGGCCGCTGCCGGGGCGCAGCCCGCTCGTCTGGGTCGCGTCCGCCGGGCTGCTGTGCCTGCTGGCTATCGTCGTGCTCACACCGGCTCTGCGCGACGTCGCCGATCTCATGTGGCTCAAGCTCGAGGTCGTCCTCGGGCTCGAGTGAGCCGTCACAACCGCTGAATGTTCGACTTTCGCTATCACGCGCTGTCGCTGGCAGCCGTCTTCATCGCGCTCGTCGTCGGGCTGCTTCTGGGCGTCGCGATCGGCGACAAGGAGCTCGTCTCCGGCGCCCGCGAGGAGCTGCGCGACTCGCTGCGCGCCGACGTCCGCAAGGCCGACCAGGAGCGCGACGAGGCCAAGGCGCGCGAGCGCGAGCAGGCGCGGTTCGCCGACGCCGCCGTGCCGATCCTGACCGCCGGGCAGCTGCCCGACGCCCGCATCGGCCTCGTCCTGCTCGGCGACGACGACAACGCGCCCGAGATCGTGCGCGACGCGCTCGAGCCGACCGGCGCCGAGCTGGCGTTCGTCGCCGTCGTGCGCCAGCGTGTCGACCTCGTGGCCGTCGCCGAGAGCGCGCGCGGAACGCGCTACGCGAACGTCGCGCAGGACCCGACGCTGCTCGACGATCTGGGCAGGCGAGCCGGGATCCAGATGGTGCTGGGCGGCCGCCTGATCGGCCGCGTCCGGACGGGGCTGCTGCGCTCGCTCAGCGGCAGCTTCGGCAACCTCGACGGGGTGATCGTCATGCGCTCCGGCGACAGGCCCGTTGGCAAGGAGGCCGCCGAGCGCCTCGCCGCGCTGCAGGACGGGATCGCGCGCGGGCTCGTGCAGACGGGCGTGCGTGCCGTCGGCGTCGAGCGCCGCGCCAGCGAGCGGTCGAGCATCGGCTGGTTCAGGGACCGCGAGCTGTCGAGCGTCGACAACGTCGACGAGCAGGCGGGCAGCGCCGCACTCGTCTTCGTGCTCGCCGGCAATCAGGGCTCCTACGGCCGCCGCGACAGCGCGCAGGCGCTGCTGCCGCCGGTCGTCGGACGCGTCCCGTGATCGCCCCGGCCGCCGGCCGCGCGGCCTTTGTCCGGCCGCCTCGCTAGGTTCCGTCCCGGTGCAAGCACTGCCGTTCGTCTTCTCGCTGCTCGTCGCCGGGGCGCTCACGCCGTTGGTGCTCAGCCGTCTCGCCGAGGCCGGCGCGACGCGTGAGAACTATCGCGGGCGCCGCCTGCCGATCCCGATCGGGATCGTCGTCGTGCCCGCGGCGCTGATCGCGCTGATCCCGGTCATGCTGCTCGCGCGGCTCACCGACCTCGACGTCTTCCCCGACAACCTCGGCTTCGCGATCGTGTTCGTGCCCGGGATCGCGCTGCTGGGCCTGATCGACGACGCGCTCTCCGGCGAGGGCCGCGGCTGGCGCGGCCACGGCAGGGACGCGCTCGGGGGATCGCTGTCGACGGGGCTGCTGAAGGCCGGCGGAACGCTCGGCCTGGCGCTGCTCGTCGCCTCGTCGCTGCCGGGATCGGACGCCGACTTCCTGCTCGCCACCGCGGTCCTCGTGCTCGCGACGAACGCCTTCAACCTGCTCGACCTGCGGCCCGGCCGATGTGTCAAGGCGTACATCCTGCTGGGCGCCGGGCTCACGATCGCCACGCAGAACACGGCTGCGCTCGCCGGCCTGGGCATCTTCACGGCGCCGGTGCTCGTCGCCGGCTTCTTCGACCTGCGCGAGAAGGCGATGCTCGGCGACGCGGGCTCCAACGCGATCGGCGGCCTCGCCGGCCTGTGGATCGTGCTGACGCTCGACACCGACGGGCAGGTGATCGCGCTGCTGATCCTGCTCGCCGTGAATCTTTTCGGGGAATTTCGGTCAATCTCGAAGGTGATCGAGAAGATTCCGGGGCTACGCCACCTAGACTCGCTGGGGAGGCCCAAATGAGCATGGCGACGACACAACAGCGCAGGACGCGCTACATCTTCATCACCGGTGGCGTCGTCTCGTCGCTCGGCAAGGGCATCGCGGCCGCGTCGATCGGGCGCCTGCTCGTGGCCCGCGGCCTGTCGGTCGGCCTGCAGAAGTTCGACCCGTACATCAACGTCGACCCCGGCACGATGTCGCCCTACCAGCACGGCGAGGTGTTCGTCACCGAGGACGGCGCCGAGACCGACCTCGACCTCGGCCACTACGAGCGCTACACGGACTCCAACACGTCGCGCGCCTCGAACGTCACGGCCGGCGGGATCTACAACACCGTCATCCGGCGCGAGCGCCGCGGTGACTACCTCGGCGGCACCGTCCAGGTCGTCCCGCACATCACCGACGAGATCAAGCAGCGCGTCAAGCTGCTCGCCGAGACGCAGGACGCCGACATCGTGATCACGGAGATCGGCGGCACGGTCGGCGACATCGAGTCGCTGCCGTTCCTCGAGGCGATCCGCCAGTTCCAGGTCGACGTCGGCCGCCGCGACTGCATGTTCATCCACCTCACGCTCGTGCCCTACATCGGCCACGCCGGCGAGCTGAAGACCAAGCCCACGCAGCACTCCGTCAACGAGCTGCGCCGCATCGGCATCCAGCCCGACATGCTGCTGTGCCGCTCGGAGACCGAGCTGGGCCTGGACATCCGCAAGAAGATCGCGCTGTTCGCCTCGCTGCCCGTCGGCGCGGTCGTCAGCGCCAAGGACGTCGACAACATCTACAAGGTCCCGCTGTGGTTCGCCGACGAGGGCGTCGACGACCTGATCTGCGATCACTTCGTCATCGAGGCCAAACGCGCCGACCTGTCGGTGTGGGCGCAGATCACCAAGCGCGCGACCGACGCGTCCGAGACCGTCAAGATCGCGCTCGTCGGCAAGTACGTCGCGCTGCAGGACGCCTACCTGTCGGTCTCCGAGGCGCTGCGCCACTCGGGCTTTCATCACGACTGCCGCATCGAGATCGACTGGGTCGACTCCGAGACGCTGGAGAACGACGAGGTCGCGCTCGAGCGGCTCGGCGGCGCCGACGGGATCCTGATCCCCGGCGGCTTCGGCGGCCGCGGCATCGAGGGCAAGATCCGCGCCGCCCGCGTCGCGCGCGAGCAACGGATCCCGTACCTCGGCGTCTGCCTCGGCATGCAGATCGCGGTGATGGAGTTCGCCCGCCACGTCGTCGGCCTGGAGGGCGCGAACTCGACCGAATTCGATCCCGAGACGCCCCATCCTGTGATCGACCTGCTGCCCGAGCAGAAGGAGGTCTCCGACCTCGGCGGCACGATGCGCCTGGGCGCCGACCCGGTGAAGATCCACGCGGACACGCGTGCCCGCGAGCTCTACGGCGAGGCGGTCATCTACGAGCGCCACCGCCATCGCTACGAGGTCAACCTCTTCCTGCGCAAGCGCCTGGAGGCCGCCGGCCTGATCGTCAGCGGCACCTCGCCCGACGAGCGCCTCGTCGAGATCATCGAGCTCGACGACCACCCGTTCTTCGTCGCCTCGCAGTTTCATCCCGAGTTCAAGTCGCGCCCCGAGCGCCCCGCGCCGCTGTTTCGCGACTTCGTCGGCACGGCCCTGGAGCGTGCTCGCGAGCGCCCGCCGGCCGGCGGCGAGTACGAGTACCGCGCGTCGCGGTCGTAGCTGCGCGGCGGCGGGCTACTCGTCCGGCCAGCGGGCGTGCTCGTCGAAATAGCGGCGCGCCGCCTCCTCTTCGTCGCGTTCGCGGTCGCCGCTGACACCGACGCGGTACAGGATGTTGAGAAGCAGGATCGCGCCGGCGACGCCGATCCCCATGGCGAAGGCCTCCAGGCCGTTGACCGTGTCGCTGAAGATCAGCACGATCACGCCCACGAGGGCGACGGCGGCCGGGAGGAGATAGCGCACGGCGATCATCGTCGTGGCGCTGCGATCGTCGGTCGGCGCGGGCTGCTCGGACGGCACACTCCCTTGATAGCGCATCGGACGGCGTTCGACACGGGGCTGTCCCGAGGGGCGGTGGCCGATCGGCTGGCGGCTGCGGGCGAGCGCCGACGACGTCCTGCTCGCAGCGAACAGCACCACGTCCTCCTCATTTGCCGGTTGTCCGGCGACGGCTCGCGCCAACCCGAACTGCGATCCGGGCAGCGCGCCCGTCACACTGCACGTCGATGCGACCCGCGTCCGACGTCGAGCGCCGCCGCCTGAACGACACGTTCGCGCGCCTGTGCGCGATCCCGAGCCCGTTCGGCGCCGAGAAGGCGATGGCCGACGCCGTCGCGCGCGAGTTGGGCGCGATGGGCGTCGACGTGGAGGAGGACGGTGTGGCGGCCGAGGTCGGTGCGGAGTGCGGCAACCTGCTGGCCCGGATCCCGGGCCGCGGCGAGCGCACGATCCTGCTGTGCGCGCACCTCGACACGGTCCCCGAGGCCGGCGTCATCGAGCCCGCGCTCGAGGACGGCGGCTGGGTGAGCCGCGGCGACACGATCCTCGGCGCCGACAACAAGGCCGCCGTCGCCGTCATCCTCGAGGTCGCGCGTCGAGCCGCCGTCGAGGGCTCGCCCGTCGGCCTGGAGCTGCTGTTCACCGTCTGCGAGGAGGTCGGCCTGGCCGGCGCGAAGGCGTTCGACGTCAGGACCCTGCGCAGCGAGTGGGGCTACGTCTTCGATCACGCCTCGCCGATCGGCGAGGTGATCGTCGCCTCGCCGACGTACTACCGCTTCCAGCTGGACTTCCGCGGCACGCCCGCCCACGCCGGCATCCGCCCCGAGGACGGGCGCAGCGCGATCGAGGCCGCCGCGCGCGCGATCGCCGCGATGAGGCTCGGCCGCATCGACGACGAGACGACGGCGAACATCGGACGCGTCGAGGGCGGCCAGAGCGGCGGAACGAACATCGTCGCGGCGCGCTGCCGGGTGGTGGGGGAGGTGCGCTCGCTGGACCCGTCCAAGGCCGAGGATGTGATCGCGGACGTCATCGCCGCCGCGCACGATGCCGCCAACACGCCGTTCTGCTTCTGCGACGTCGACGTCACGACCGAGCGGCTCTTCGACGGCTACCGCCAACCGCCCGACGCGCCCGCCGTGCTCGCCGCCGAGGAGGCGCTGCGCGCCTGCGGCTACACGGTCACCAGACGTCCCACCGGCGGCGGATCGGATGCCAACGCCTTCGAGGCCAACGGCTTTCACTGCGCGAACCTCGCCAACGGCACGGAGGCAAACCACGAGCCCGACGAGCGCGTCAGCGTCGCCGCGCTGGAGGGGATGCTCGACGTGACCTACGCGCTGCTGGACGCATGCTCCGGCTGAGGCGCGCGACGGTGCTCGCCGTCGGGCCGGATCACCCGATGGAGCAGCGCCTGTCGATCCAGATCGGAGACGACCACCGCACGGCGATCGCCGACGTCGGCCTCGTCGGTGCCGCCCAGCCCGGCGACGAGGTGATCGTCAACGTCGAGGCGCTCGACCTCAGCCTCGGCTCGGGCGGCTTCGACATCGTGCACTGCAACCTCACGCGCGGCCTCGAGGGCCAGGGCACGCCGCGCGCGCACGTGATGAAGCTCAACTACACGAGCCTGCAGCACGCCGTCCTGCCGGTCGAGGAGGGCGACGCGGACGGCACGCCGCCGCCGCCCCGGCTCCCGCTCGAAAAGCCCGTCGCGGTGATCGGCCTGCACGGCCAGCTCGCGGCCGTGGCGTGGGCGTTCGCGCAGGCGACCGCCGGCAAGGGCCGGCTCGGCTACGTCCAGACCGCCGGCGGCGCGCTGCCCGGCGGGCACTCGTGCGTCGTGCGCGAGCTGCGCGACGACGGCCTGCTCGCGGGCCACCTCACCGCCGGCGCGGCGTTCGGGGGCGCCGACGGCGAGTCGATCACGACGGCCGCGGCGCTGCACCACGGCCTGACCGAGCTGGGCTGGGACGCGGCCGTGGGCGGCCCCGGCCCCGGCATCCTCGGCTCGGGCTCGGCGCTCGGCCACGGCGGCCTGCAGGCGCTGGACTCGCTGCACACCGCGCTCGCGCTCGGCTGCGAGGCGCTGCTCGTGCCGCGGATGTCCTCCAGCGATCTGCGCGCGCGCCACCGCGGCCTCAGCCATCACACCCGTACGGTGCTCGACCTGCTGCTCGTGCCGGTCGTCGTCGCGATCCCGGAGGGGGAGGTGCCGGCCGACGAGCGCCATGACTGGCGTGCGTTTCACGCCGACCTGGACGGGTATGCGGCGAGCGGCCTGCCGACGCGCTCGATGGGGCGCGAGGATCCGCTGTTCTTCGCCGCCGCGCTGGCCGCGGGCGACGCGCTTGCCCAGATGACATGAGCCCGCACCCCCGCAGGATCGAGCCGCTCGGCGCCGAGGAGCCCTTCACGGGCAGCCAGTTCTCGGTGCGCGTCGGGCACTTCCGCCACGAGGACGGCGAGGAGGTGCAGCGCGAGTACGTCCACCGCGTCGCCGCCGCGGCGATCGTCGCCTACGACGACGAGCACGTCTGGCTCGTGCGCCAGCCGCGCGAGGCGATCCTGCAATACACGCTCGAGCTGCCCGCCGGCAAGCTCGACGTCGAGGGCGAGGCGGCCCTGGCGACCGCCAAGCGCGAGCTCGCCGAGGAGATCGGCCAGGCCGCCGAGCACTGGCAGGAGGTCGAGACGTACTACTCCTCCAGCGGCTACAGCGACGAGCTCGTCCACATCTTCGCCGCCACCGGCCTGCGACCCGACGACGACAGCGAGCCCGATCCCGGCGAGCGGATCGAGATCGTGCGCTGGCCGTTGGCCGACCTCGACGGCGCGATCGCCGCGTGCAACGACGCCAAGACGCTGATCGGGTTGGCCTGGCTGCGCGCGACGCTGGGCTGAGCCCGGTGTCCCGCGCAAGCTCGCCGACCTTCCAGGTGCGCTCCAGATCAGCCATCGCGAAGCACCGTACGCCCTCACGCAACGTGAGCGGCAAGCCCGTTCGTCAGGTGCCCGCGAGCAGTGCGATCACGTCGTCGGGCACCGCATTGTGCTGCGCCCAGCCCAGCGGCGTGGCGCCGTGCAGACCGTCGCGGACGTCCAGCGGCGCGCCGCGCGCGACGAGCAGTGCGACCGTCGAGCGCCGGCCCATCGAGGCGGCGAAGTGCAGCGCCGTGATCCCGTACAGCGGCGCGCGTCCGATCTCGGCGCCGCGGTCGAGCAGCAGCTTGCAGGCGCCGTCGCGGCCGAGGTGGGCAGCGAACGCGAGCGCCTCGGCAAGCACGTCGGCGGGGTCGTCGCCCGGCGGCGGCGCCGGCGGCCAGCCGACGTCGGCGAGGTTCGGGCGCAGCGCCGGCGCCTGCGCCAGCAGCGCGCCGTCGGCGTCGAACCACCTCGAGACCCGCTCGACGTCGCCGGCGGCGGCCGCGACGTAGAGCGCGTCGGGCAGCACGCCACTGCGCGCGACGAGCACGTCGGCGGCCTCGCGGCTGCCGTGGTAGGCGGCGGTCTGCAGCGGCGTTATGCCCCAGATCGGCGTCGCCGCCGGGTCCGCGCCGGCATCGAGCAGCCAGCCGACCATGTCGGCCTTGTCGAAGCACGCGGCGAGGTTGAGCGGCACGTCGATCTCCGAGCCCGCCGCGACGAGCACGTCGACGACCGCGCGCGGGACGGCACCGGCCTGCGGCTGCGCCGCCGCGCCCAGCAGCGTGCAGCCCGGGTCCTCGTGCTCGAGGCCGGGATGGCGCTCGAGCAGGTCGCGCAGCGCGGCAGCGTCGCCGGCGTGGATCGCCGCTTCGCCGCGCTTCCAGGCCGACTCGGCGGGCAGGCGGCTGTAATGCGTCTCGTACGCGCGGTCGGCTGCGTCCGCCAGCTCGCTCCAGGTGCGAAAGCCGTACTCACGCGCCAGGCAGACCTCGGCGTCGATGCCGGCCACCGCCGCCGTGAGCGCGGCGTCGTCGAGCGATCGCAGCCGCGGAACGCGGGCGCGCAGCCGCGCGACCGCGTCCGGCTCGCCGGCGCGCGCGTCTGCCAGCAGCCGCTGCGCCCAGCCCGCGTACGTCGCCGCCGGCGACGCGCTGATGCGGCCGACGGGCCGCACGCTGCCGCTCGCCTGCTGCTCGCAGGCGTGCTTGAACGCCGACCACGAGCGATGGCCGTGCTCGACGGCGACAACGTGCAGCGCGTCGGCGAGCACGAAGCGCCGATCGGCGCGGTCGCCGAGGGCGGCACGGGCACGGGCCAGCGCGTCCGGATCGCCCGCGCCGGCCGCGCGCAGCAGCCGCTTGGCGGCGCGCCGGTGCTCGTCGAGTCCGACCTGACGCAGCTCGTGATGCAGTTCTCGGGGGTCCACGGTTACCTCCTCGTGCCCGTCGTCCGCTGTCTCGGGCCGGAGGTGCGGGGACCGCACGTTCACCATCGTCAGGGACCGGCGAGGTGGGAGACCCCCTGTCCGCGGACCGGATGCGCCCTCGTGCGCACGGCGCAATCTGGCAGATGGCGAGCGGGCCCGCAACGCACGCCGCGTTGCACGGCAAAGGTTCGAGCGACGGGCGGCGAAGCCAGCGCCATGGCCGTCGCCCGGACCGATCCCCTCACGCGTCCCTTCGAGCACCACGTGCTCGACTTCCTCGCCTACCTCGAGTTCGAGCGTGGCCTGTCGCGCAACACGCTCGAGGCGTACCGCTCAGACCTGCTGCAGTTCGGCCACTTCCTGACCCGCGAACGCCTCGACGCGACGACCCTCGGCCACGCCGAGCTCGCGCGCTTTCTCGCCGAGCTGGCGGCCGGCGGCCCGCAGCGCCCGCCCGTGGCGCCCGCCACGATCCAGCGCAAGACCGCATGCCTGCGCTCGTTCTACCGCCACCTGCGCCGCGAGGAGATCATCTCCCACGACCCGACCGCCGACCTGCGCTCGCCGCGCAAGAGCCAGAAGCTGCCGCAGGTGCTCACGCGCGACGAGGTCGCAAAGCTCCTCGCGGCCCCGCGCGGGAACGCGCCTGCCGCGCTGCGCGACCGCGCGATGCTCGAGCTCATGTACGCGTGCGGCCTGCGCGCGAGCGAGGCGGTCGACCTGACGGTCGGCAGCGTCGACCTGCGTGTCGGCGTCGTCCGCGCGCACGGCAAGGGCTCCAAGGAACGGTTGATCCCGGTCGGTCGCCAGGCGGTCATCGCCGCGCGGACCTACCTCGAGCACGGCCGCCCGCTGCTCGTCGGCATCCGCGAGGAGCGCCACCTGTTCGTCAACCACCGCGGCAACGGGCTCACGCGCCAGGGGCTCTACAAGATCGTCCAGCGCCACGCCGCCAGCGCAGGCCTGGCCGGAAGGATGAGCCCGCACACGCTGCGCCACACGTTCGCGACCCATCTGCTCGCGGGCGGCTGTGACTTGCGCTCGCTGCAGGAGATGCTCGGCCACGCCGACGTCGCGACGACACAGATCTACACGCACCTCTCCGCCGACCGCCTGAAGGACGTCTACTTCCGGGCGCACCCGCGCGCCGGTGCGGGCGCCGTGCCCAGCGCCTGAGCGTGGATCCGGGCTGAGGCTGACAGACTGCCGGGGTGCGCCGCGCCCTCCAGATCTCGACCGTGCTCGTCCTGCTCGCCGCGCCGCTCGCGGGCTGCGGCAACGAGCCGACGCCCGTTCCCGACCTGACCCTCGTGCCCGCCCCGAAGGCGTTCCGCGAGGCGCCGTTCGACGCGCAGGGCGTGCGCTTCCGCGCACCGACGAACTGGCGCGTGATCCCGGGTCAGAGCCCGCAGGTCGCGACGGTCGCGATCGGCAGCGCGCAGGTCGCCGTCTGGCGTTACCCGCGCACCGAGCCGCTGCCCGAGACGCGCGCGCAACTCAACGCCGCGCGCGACGCGCTCGTCGCACAGATCGAGAGCCGCGACCCGACGTTCAAGCTCACCTCGACGCGCCTCGTGATCAAGGAGGGGCTGCGCGCCGTCGAGGTCGTCGGCACCGGCGCGAACCTCACCAACCAGTCCGTCCAGCGCTCGATGCGCTCGCTGCACGCCTACGGGCGCGGCGCGGAGGTCGTCATGGACGCGTTCGCGCCGCCGAAGGACTTCGCCCGCATCGACGAGCAGACCTTCGGCCCGATGACCCGCTCGCTGAAGCTGCGCGCGCCCACCGGATCGTGAGCCGGCGCGCGTTCGTCGTCGTTGCGGACGCCTGCGGCGTCGGCGCGCTGCCCGACGCCGCCGACTACGGCGACGCCGGCTCGAACACGCTGGCGCACGTGGCGCACGCCGTCGGCGGGCTGGAGCTGCCCGTGCTCGAGCGCCTCGGCCTCGGATCGATCGTCGCGCTCGACGGCGTGGCGCCGTCGCGCCGGCCGGTCCTGCACGGGCGGTTGGCGGCGCTCGGACCGGGGAAGGAATCGACGACCGGCCACTGGGAGCTGATGGGGGCGATCGCGCCCGCGCCGCTGCCGACATACCCGGATGGCTTTCCCGACGAGATCGTCGCGGCGCTCGAGCAGGCCACCGGGCAGCGCTTCATCTGCAACCGCCCCTACAACGGGATCGCGGCGATCGACGACTTCGGCGCCGAGCACCTGCGCGGCGGCGAGCTGATCCTCTACACGTCGCAGGACTCCGTGCTGCAGATCGCCGCGCACGTCGCGCTGCTGTCGGAGGCGACGCTGGGCGAGATCTGCGCCGCGGCGCGCGCGGTGATGACGGGCGAGCACGCGGTCGGGCGGGTCATCGCGCGGCCGTTCCGGGGCGAGCCGGGCGCCTTCCGGCGCACGGAGGCGCGCCACGACTTCTCGATCGACCCGCCCGGACGCACCTACCTCGACGAGCTGACCGACGCGGGCGTGCCGGTGCACGCCGTCGGCAAGGTCCGCGACCTGTTCGCCGGGCGCGGGATCTCCGTCGCGCATCCCGGTGCGACGAACGAGCGCGCGCTGCGCGAGACGACCCGGCTCGTCCGCGAGCTCGATCGCGGCCTCGTCTTCACGAACCTCGTCGAGACCGACCAGATCTACGGGCACCGCAAGGACACGGCGGGCTTTCACCGCGCGCTGCGCGAGATCGACGCGTGCGTGGGGGAGTGGCTCGAGCTGCTCGGCCCGCAGGATCTGCTGATCGTCACCGCCGACCACGGCTGCGACCCGGCCGCCGAGCACTCCGATCACACGCGCGAGCACGCGCCGCTGCTGGCCAGCTTCGAAGGCCACGGCGGCCGGCGCCACGACGGCGCACTGTCCGACGTCGGCGCGAGCGTGCACCGGTGGCTGTGCGGCGACGCGCGTGCCGGGCAGCTCCCGGGCACGCCGTTCGTCGTCAGCTCGTAGCGCGCGACTCGACGGCGGGCGCGGCCAGGACCTCGGCCAGCGCGTCCGCCGGCATCGGGCGGTACATGTGAAAGCCCTGCCCGAACTCGCAGTTGAGCTCCTGCAGGCGCACGATCTGCGCCGCGGTCTCGATGCCCTCCGCGATCGGCTCGAGGTCGAGGATGTGGGCGAGATCGATGATCGAAGCGGTGAGCGCGGAGATCTCGCCGTCCTCGCTGACGTCCTGGATGAACGAGCGGTCGATCTTCAGCAGGTCGATCGGGAATTGGCGCACGTAGTTCAGCGACGAGTAGCCCGTGCCGAAGTCGTCGATCGCGAGGCGGACCCCGAGCCGGCGCAGCTCGTGCATGCAGAGGACCGCGAGGTCCATGTCCTGCATCATCACGCTCTCGGTCAGCTCCATCACGAGCGACTCGGCCGCGAGGCCGGACTCGTCCAGCGCGCGGCGCACGGTCTCGACGATCTGGCGCTGCTGCAGGTCGCGTGCGGAGAGGTTGACCGCGACGGTCAGCGCCCGCGACCGCGGGTACTGCAGCTGCATCGCGCGCACGTCGCGGCAGGCGGTCCGCAGCACGAACTCGCCGATCTGCACGATCAGGCCGCTCTCCTCGGCGATCGGGATGAAGTCGCCGGGCGAGACGACGCCGCGCTCGGGGTGCTGCCAGCGCACGAGCGCCTCGACGCCGGCGATCTCCCCGGTGGCGAGGCGGACGATCGGCTGGTACATGACGAACAGCTCGCCCTGGTCCAGCGCCCGGCGCAGGTCGCTCTTGAGCTGCAGCCTGCTGACGGCCGCCTCGTGCATCGCGGGCTCGAACATGTGGTAGCGGTTCTTGCCGCGCCCCTTGGCGAGGTACATGGCGGCGTCGGCGTTGCTGAGCAGGGTGTCGGCGCCGACGGCTCCCGGCTCGCTGTGGTCGCTGTCGAGCGCGATCCCGATGCTCGTGTTGACGAGCAGCTCGTGGCCGTCGATCACCAGCGGGCGGCCGACGGCGTCCATGATCCGCTTCGCGATCTCGGCGGCGTGCGAGCCGTCCTCGACATCGTCGAGCAGCACCGCGAACTCGTCGCCGCCCAGGCGGGCCGCACTGTCGGATGCGCGGATGCAGCGCCCGATCCGCCTGGCGACCTCGCACAGGAGCTGGTCGCCGGCCGAGTGGCCGAGGCTGTCGTTGACGCTCTTGAAGTCGTCGAGGTCGAGGAACAGGACCGCGACCGGGGCGTGGGAGCGCTGCTGGCGCGCGAGCGCGTGGCTCACGCGGTCGCAAAACAGGACGCGGTTGGCCAGGCCGGTCAGGCGGTCGTGCAGCGCCTGGTGTGAGAGCTGGCGCTCGAACTCCTTGCGGTCGCTGATGTCGCGGGCGTTGAGGACGAGGCCTGCGACGCTCGGGTCCTGGGTGAGGTTGGTGGCGAGCGTCTCGAGGTGATGCCACTCGCCGATCGCGTCGCGCACCCGGAACTCCAGCGCGACCGGCTGCGACGCGTCCGCGCCGGCGGCGTGCTCGAGGACCCGCAGCACGTGGTTGTAGTCCTCGTGGTGCACGAGGTCGATCCGGCGCATGCCGGTCATCGTGTCGGCGTCGTAGCCGAGCACACGGTCGACCGACTGGCTGACGTAGCCGATCGAGGTGTCGTGGTCGAGGATGCAGACGACGTCGGAGGCGTGGCGCACGAGCGAGGAGAAGCGCGCCTCGGAGCGTTCGCGGGTACGGCGCTCGGTCAGCATCAGGCTTTCGAGCGCGCGCGCCGTCTCACGTGCCAGTGCGCCGAGCGCGTACTGCATGTCGGCCGCCGAGTCGCTGTCGCGCAGCCCGATCACGGCGCTGAGCTCGCCGCCCGCCGCCACGCCGAACAGCAGCTGGTCGCCGACGTCGATGCACACGCCTGCGTGCAGTTCGCGCCGGTGCTGGGCCGACAACGGTGCGAGCAGGGGTTCGAGGCGACCGTTCTCGACGCTGTGGATGTCGATGCGCGCGCGCGGTCCCGCCAGGTCGCGCGCTGCCGCCAGCGACGCCGCGTGCACGCAGTCGCGCGAGGTCGCGGCCTCCATCAGCGCCTCGGCCGCATGGCGCAGGGCGACCTCGCGGCCGCGTGCGCGCTCCTGCTCGCGGACCAGGCCGGCCATCCGCAGCATCACGAGCGAGAACAGCGCGACCGAGCTGGCGAGGATGACCGCCGTCTCCGGAGTCGCGCTCGACAGCACCCGCGCGATGCCGACGCCGGGCGCGAGCAGCGTGGCGAGGACGAGGATCACGAGCCGGTGATGGCCGGGTGCGACCTGCTGGCGGGGGCCCGGCGTCGACAGCTGGCGCATCGACGGGTGCAGCGCCGCGGTGCCGAGCAGCGCGTAGAACGCGATCCAGCCACCGTCGAGCAGGCCGCCGGTCTCGTAGCCGCCGTGCAGCAGCAGCCAGCCGTACACCGCGTCGGACGCCAGCAGGGCACAGACGCCGAGCGCGAGCAGGCCGAACGAGACGCCGCGGCTGCCCGCTGCGACGGCGAGCCGGACGGCGACCGCGAGCACGAGCAGATCCATCAACGGGTAGGCGACCGAGATCAGCTTCGTCTCCAGCGACAGCGCGTCGTCGTAGGCGTAGGGCGCCATCAGGTAGACCCACGACAGCGTCGCGACGCCGATCGTGACGATCATCGAATCGATCAGGCTTGCGCGATCGCGCAACGGGTGGCGCCTGTGGATCAGGATCAGCAGCCCCGCGACGACGCACGGGTAGACGGCGAGATAGAAGGGATCGGCGACCGAGGGGAAGGTCACCTCGCGGCCGAAGAGGCGGTCGTAGTTGTAGGCGAGCACGTCGCCGGTGACGAAGAGCAGCTGTCCGGCCGCGAAGAGGTACCACGGCAGCCGGCCGTGCTCGAGGTTGCGGCGCGCGCCCCAGATGATCGCGAGCGCCGCCGACGCGCCGAGCGCGTTGAACACCGGCCCGACGTTGATCGCATCGGGCCCGAACAGGTAGGCGAGACCGATGCATCCGATGATCGCCGGATAGGCGATCCAGCAACGAAGCATCCGTTCCCCATCGACGCGTACCTCGCCGACCCGCATTCTGCAGTCCGATGATCCACAGCTGTTGTCCGATCGGGCCGGTGACTAGGCTCCGACGCGATGCCTGAGCTTCCCGAGGTCGAGACGATCCGTCGCCGGCTGGCGCCGCTCGTCGAGGGTCGCGGCCTGCGCACGCTGGACGTGCTCGACGCGAAGTGGTGCGCGCCGATCGCCCCGCCGGAGCTGCGCGATGCGCTCGAGGGCCGTGTCGTGCAGCGGCTGCTGCGGCGCGGCAAGTACCTCATCTGGGAGGCCGAGGACGAGGTCTACCTACTCATGCACCTGCGCATGACGGGCACCGTGCTCTACGACGCCGCGCCCGACGCGCCGTACGTGCGCGTGCGCCTGGAGCTCGACGACGGCCACGTGCTCTGCTTCTGCGATCCGCGCCGTTTCGGCACCGGCGAGCTGGCGCTCGGCGGCGACGCGCTGGACGAGTTCCTCGACCGGCGCCTCGGCGTCGAGCCGCTGGGGCCCGAGTTCACGACCGAGCACCTGTACCTGCAGACGCGCAAGCGCCGCGCGCCGATCAAGGCGCTGCTGCTCGACCAGCGCCGCGTCGCGGGCGTGGGCAACATCTACGCCAACGAGGCCCTGTTCCGCGCGCGCATCCACCCGCTGCGCGCGGCCGGCGCGCTGACGCGCCGGCAGGTCGCGGCGTTGCGCGACGCCGTCGTGGCGTCGTTGGAGGCGGGACTGGGCGCCGGCGGGGCGTCGATCGACGACTTCCGCCACCCGGACGGCGTCAAGGGCGCGTTCCAGGACGAGTTCCTCGTCCACAGCCGCGAGGGCGAGCCGTGCTCGGTCTGCGGCAACCCGGTGCGCAAGTTCGTCGCCGCGGGGCGCGGCACGTATGCGTGCGAGGTGTGCCAGACGCGGCCGCGGGTGCGGCGGGCGTAGCGAGCGCCGTGTCGCGAATGTGTTCGTCAGGAACACATCTGCGACACGCCTCGCCGGCGAGGGGGCCAATCAGCGGGCCCTGTCGCCTAGGTGTTCGTATGGAACACGTTCGCGACACGGCTCACGCCGTTCCTAGTCGGCCAGCAGGTCGGCGAGCATGCCCGACGCGGAGGCGGCGGCCGTCTCGTCGTAGCCGCCGATGAGGATGCTTCCGACGACGACCTGGGGCAGGGTCATCATGCCCGTCTTCTCGGCGAGGGCGACGACCTCGTCGGGCCTGCCGGCGAGGTTCTCCTCACGAAACTCGACGCCCTGGGAGCTCAGCAGCATCTTGACGCGCGTGCAGTACGAGCACGACTCGGTGGTGTAGACGGTGACTTCGCGCATGACGTCAGAAGGGATGGTGACCAGTCGGCACGGTGCCCGCCCGCGCGACTCAGTCGACCAGCAGATCGGTCAGCATGCCGGCCTGGTCGGCGGCGAGCGTCTCCTGGTAGCCGCCCAGCAGCAGGCTGCCGATGTACACCTGCGGCAGCGTCTTCAGCCCCGACCGTGCGGCGAGCGCCTCGTGCTCGTCCGAGCCGGGGTTGATCATCACCTTCTCGTATGGGATGTCGCGCACGTTCAGCAGGTTCTCGACCGAGTGGCACAGCGTGCAGATCTCGTCGGTGTAGACGGTGACCGGCCGCATGATCAGTCGGCGACGAGGTCGTCGAGCATGCCGTTGATCGAGGCCGCGTGCACCTCCTGCGTGCTGCCCATCGGGATCACGCCGATGAAGGCCTGCGGAAGCTTCATCGAGCCGGACCGCTCGCCGAGCTCGTGGTGCTCGGGGGAGTCGAGCTTGACGAGCGTCTCCTCGAACGGGATCTCCTTCTCTTCGAGGAGCTCCCGGAGCTGGGCGCTGAACTTGCAGCCCTCTTTCGTGTAGATCTGCATCGTTCTCATGGTGCGAAAAGTGTAATGGCAGGCTCCCTGAAGACCGAGGCCGTGGTCCTGCGCTCGATGCGCTACGGCGAGGCTGATCGGATCCTGCATCTCTATACCCCGCAACGCGGCCGGATGAGCGCGATCGCCAAGGGGGTGCGCCGCACGAAGAGCCGCTTCGGTGGTCGCCTCGAACCGTTCTTTCGCCTGCACATGGTCCTATATCAGGGCCGCAGCGAGATCCTCACGGTCACCAGCGCGGAGACCGTCGCGGGCCATCCGCGCCTGCGCGAGGACGGACCCGCGCTCGACAGCGCGGCGCGCGCGTGCGACGCGGTCAGCCGGCTGTTCGAGACCGGCGAGGCGCATCCTGGCGTGTTCGCGCTGCTCTGCAACGAGCTGGCGCTGCTCGACGCGGGCGCCGGCGGCGGTCGCTCCCACGCCACGCACGCAAACCAGCTCGCGTTTCGCCTCAAGCTGCTGCTCGCGGCCGGGCTCGCGCCGCAGCTTTCCGCCTGCGCGGCGTGCGGGGAGGCCGAACACCTCGCCGGCTTCAGCGGCTCGGCGGGCGGCGTCGTGTGCACCGCCTGCGAGGCGACGGGCTTCTCGCTGGGCGAGGAGGCGCACGCCTTCATGACCGGCGCGCTGGGCGCTTCGCTGGCCGACACACCGCACGCCGGCGACCGCGCGCTGCGCGAAGCGGAGCGCGCGATCGCGGAGACGCTCGAGCATCACGCACATCTCCGCCTGCGCTCCGCCGTTCCGCGGTAGGATCGCGCGCCATGGGAGTGGCACGAGTGGGTACGAAGTGGGTCTACGACTTCGCCGAGGGCTCGAAGGAGATGCGCAACCTTCTCGGCGGAAAGGGCGCCAACGTCGCCGAAATGACGCGCATCCTGGGCGCTGACCGCGTCCCGGCGGGGTTCACGATCACGACGGAGGCGTGCGTCTCCTACATGGAGCACGCGCAGACCGCCCCCGACGGGATGGCGAGCGAGGTCGACGAGGCGCTGGCGCGTTTGGAGGAGACCGCCGGCAAGACGCTCGGCGACCCCGACGATCCGCTGCTCGTCTCCGTGCGCAGCGGGGCGCGCGAGTCGATGCCCGGCATGCTCGACACGGTCCTCAACCTCGGCCTCAACGACCAGTCCGTGCAGGGGCTCTCCGACAGGACCGGCAACGAGCGCTTCGCGTGGGACTCCTACCGGCGCTTCGTGCAGATGTTCGGCAATGTCGTGCGCAACATCCCGGGCGAGCGCTTCGAGCATGCGATCCAGGCGGCCAAGAAGGAGCACGGCGTCACGCTCGACACCGAGCTCGACGTCGCCGCGTTGCAGGCGCTGACCGCGACCTTCCGCGAGACCTTCAAAGCGGAGACCGGCGAGGAGTTCCCGCAGCAGCCCAGAGACCAGCTCGAGCAGGCGATCCGCGCGGTCTTCGACTCCTGGGGCGGCGATCGCGCGATCAGCTACCGGCGCATCAACCGCATTCCCGACGATTGGGGCACGGCGGTCAACGTCCAGCAGATGGTCTTCGGCAACAAGGGCGACACCTCGGGCTCCGGCGTCGCGTTCAGCCGTGACGAGGTCGACGGCGCGCCCGAGCCGTCGGGCGACTTCCTCGTCAACGCGCAGGGCGAAGACGTCGTCTCCGGCGTGCGCAACACGCAGGACATCGCCGACCTGCGCGACGTCATGCCCGAGGCGCACGCGACGCTGATGGAGATCCTGCGCACGCTCGAGGCGCACTACAAGGACATGCAGGACACGGAGTTCACGATCGAGGAAGGCCGTCTGTACATGCTGCAGACGCGCAACGCCAAGCGGCCCGCGCAGGCCGCGGTGCGCTTCGCCTGCGACGTCGTCGGCGAGGGCCTGCTGTCCAAGGCCGAGGCGATCGCGACGATCGACTGCGAGAAGCTCGACGCGCTGCTGCACCCGACGTTCGATCCCACCGTCGACTACGCGGTGCTCGCCAAGGGCGTCGCGGCCTCACCGGGCGCCGCCAAGGGCGAGATCGTGTTCAGCGCCCAGGATGCCGTCGACGCCGAGGCCGCGGGCCGCGACGTCATCCTCGTGCGCCCGTTCACCGAGGCCGAGGACGTCGCCGGCTTCCACGCCGCGCGCGGCATCCTCACCGCCGAGGGCGGCAAGGCCAGCCACGCGGCGCTCGTCGCGCGCGGCATGGGCCGGCCGGCGGTCACGGGCGCGAGCGCGCTGGATATCGACCTCGCCAAGAAGCAGCTGCGCGTCGGCGACACGCTCCTGTGCGAGGGCGACTGCATCGCGATCGACGGCACGACCGGGCAGGTCACGGTCGACGACGTCCCGCTCGTCGAGCCCGAGATGACCGAGTACTTCCAGCGCGTGCTGGCGTGGTCGGACGAGCTGCGCAGGCTCGGCATCCGCGCCAACGCCGACACACCCGAGGACGCCGCCAAGGCGCGCGCGTTCGGCGCCGAGGGCATCGGCCTGTGCCGCACCGAGCACATGTTCATGGCCGCCGACCGCCAGCCGAAGATGCGCGAGATGATCCTCTCGGACACGATCGAGGGGCGGCGCGCGGCGCTCGACGAGCTGCTGCCGCTGCAGCAGCAGGACTTCGAGGAGATCCTCGAAGCGATGGACGGGCTGCCGGTCACGATCCGCCTGCTCGACCCGCCGCTGCACGAGTTCCTGCCGCCCGACGAGGAGGACCCGCGCGCGCACGCGCTGCGCGAGGTCAACCCGATGCTCGGCACGCGCGGCTGTCGCCTGGCGATCCTGCATCCGGAGATCTACGAGATGCAGGTGCGGGCGATCATGCGCGCCCAGTGCGCGGTCACCGAGCGCCTCGGCCATCCGCCCAAGCTCGAGGTCATGGTCCCGCTGATCGACTACGAGCGCGAGCTGGAGATCATCGAGGAGCTGATCTTCCGGGTCGCGCGAGAGGAAGGCGTCTCACGCGAGAACTACCTCTGCGGGACGATGATCGAGCTGCCGCGCGCGTGCTTCCTGGCGGACACGATCGCCGAGCACGCCGACTTCTTCTCGTTCGGCACCAACGACCTCACGCAGACGGCGCTCGGCTTCAGCCGCGACGACATCGAGGGCAAGATCCTCGCGCCGTACATCGAGGGCAAGATCTTCGACCGCTCGCCGTTCGAGACGCTCGACACGCCCGGCGTCGGTCAGCTCGTGCGGATGGGGGCGTGGCTGGGTCGCAAGACGAAGCTCGAGCTGAAGCTCGGCGTCTGCGGCGAGCACGGCGGCGACCCGGACTCGATCGACTTCTTCCACAACTCGGGGCTCAACTACGTGTCCTGCTCGCCGTTCCGCGTGCCGGTGGCGCGGGTGGCGGCGGCGCAGGCGGCGATCCGCCGGGGCGACGACGGGGGCTGGTAGCGCGCGCCGCGGAGCGGGCCACTAGTAGGACTTCGTGAGCTCTGTGCAGGAGTACGTGCGGGTGCAGGGAATCGGTGGTGCACGGCGTTGCGGTCGGGTGAGTACGGGGTCAAGGCGGCTGATCTGGCGGCTCAGCGCGTCGCGCTGATCGCGTTTGCCGAGGAGATGTATGGGTCGCTGTCGCGGTGTGACCAGCGCGCGAAGGGCGAGCAGTACGTGCGCGGGCTGTTGCTGGGAGGTCGGCGTAAGTCGATTCAGCCGATGGCTGCGAGTTTGGCCGATGGTGATGAGCAGGGTTTGCAGCAGTTCATCACCGACTCGCCGTGGGATGACGTGCCGGTGCGGCGGCGGCTGGCGCGACGGATGTCGGGCGAGATCGAGCCCGAGGGGTGGGTGATCGATGACACCGGCCTTCCGAAGGACGGGCGGTTCTCGCCGGGCGTTGGGCATCAGTACTGCGGTGCGCTGGGCAAGACGACCAATTGCCAGGTGCTGGTGTCGGTCAATGCCGCGACCGATCGGGCGTCGTGTCCGTTGGGCTGGCGGCTGTTCTTGCCCGAGGCGTGGGATCAAGACAGCGAACGTCGCGCGAAGGCCGAGATCCCCGACGACGCACGCCACGTCGCGAAGTGGCAGCTGGCGCTGGACATCGTCGACGAGCTGATCGCGTGGGCCCTGGGGGTCGTCTGAGTAACGGCGGCAAAACGGCCAACAATGCGTCCTCTAACGCGGGTTGGTGGACTCCGTGCTTCCGCGGCGGGTGTGCCTGGTGGTTGTCGCCCCCTCTCGCGCTCAATGCGGGAGTTCGCGGCCTTGCGCCGGCGGTAGCCTTCGCCTACATGAGCCGAGGGGTGCCCGAGGGGCAGGCGGTGGTGTTGGACGTGGCGCAGCTGGAGGCGCTGCTGGCCAAGACGTTCAACGTGGGGTTGGATGTCGGGCGCGGCAAGGAGAAGGTGGCGCTGGTCCGGTTGCGGCTGGCCAAAGCGCTGGTCGGCGTCCCAGAGGTTCACGCGCTCGCGGCTGAGTCGATCGTGATCGAACGGGGCGTCACGACGGAGGAGATCGCTCAGACCGAGGGCTTGGCTTTGCACGCGGCGGCGTTCAACGGGATGCCGGATCCGGTGTTTCATCTGACGGCGCGCGCGATGGCGATCATTACCGGGCTGGCGGCGATTGAACCCGATCCACGGGCTCCCGAGAACCATCTGCTGTTGGACGCGGCGTTGCAGGCCGCGACCGGGCTGCAGCAGTTGCTTCAGTTCCGTGGTGATTGCGTCTCGGCCAGGACTGCGGCTGACCAGAAGGCCGCCAGAGCGCGCTTGGTCAACGCCGGCGCGGAGCTGGCCAAGGCCGCCGAGGCTGTCGCTGGTCTGCTCGAGCTGGCCAAGGTCAACGCTGCAGCTGGCCGAACCGGCAAACCCGACCTGAATTGAGCACGATGCGTGGCAACGTGCGGGGCCTGACTGCGGCCGCTGCGGCGATCCGGGCCGAGGAGCGGCGGACCCTGCGCCGCGACGAGCGAGGCGCGGATGCTGGTCTTCAGGTGCCGGGTGGATGAAGGCGGCGGTGGGCGAGTTGGTAGACGCTGGTGCGTCGACCGGCGGGCGGGTGCCGGTGCCCGAAGGCGATGACGTAGAGCGCGCTGTGGTCGGTTTGTGGGTTGCGTGCGAGGCGCAGGACGGCTCCCCAGTCGCCGGCGGGCGCCGGGATGTAGACCTTGGCGCATCCCGGTAGGCGGGTGGTGTCACGCGCGTCGGGGTCGCAGGCTCGCAGTTGCGTGAGCGGTACGCCGTCATGCTCGACCGCGGCTCGCCAGGCGTGCGCGGCCGTGCGGGCTTGCGGTGTGCTGCTGGCGAGGTCGGCTTCCCAGAATCGCGCGTCGAAGACAACCCGGCCGTGGCCGGGCTTGGGTCCGGGTGCCGGCACCGCGTCAGCCTTCGCCGTCAGGGGGCAGCATCACGTCGGCGTGCTGCGCGAACCACGCCTCGGCTTCGCTGGCCGTGGCGGCCCGCAGCCCGTGAGATCGCAGACCTGTTTCGACGTCGGACTCGGGCACGAGGACGAGCGTGCCGTCATCACGGTGATCACGCACGATGTACTCACCGGTCACGTCGCCGGTGAGCGTGACATGGGGCATCTGGGACTCCTTCACCACTCGTAGTCTGCCACGCCCAGAGGCGACCGCAAGCGGGTGCCGGCGGCTGATCGCGAGCGCCGAGCTCAGGGCTCTGGTTGCCAGGGTGTCGGCAACGTTCATCATCGCGACGCGCGGCAGGCACGACGTTGTCGACGTCAGGCGCCTGGCTGTGATCTGTGCTGGTTGGCGGCGAGGGTGTGTAGGCAGCGGACCATCGGGTCGGGGAGGCGCTCGAAGCGCATGACGTACACGTGTGGGGCGTGTTGGCGCAGTACGCGGGCGCGGCCGGCGACACGGATCTGCAGGTTCGGCAAGTCGAAGTCGACCGTTTCGTCGTCGGCGAGCGGTCGCGGGCTGCTGACCCGCATGCCGTCGGGTCCGAGGTCCAGGATCCGTACCGCGATCGGTGAGCCGGTCTGTCGGCGCAAGGTCGCGCTGAGCGTGATCTGCGCGCGCAGAGCGCGCGGCGACGCGACCGTCGGCGACGTGGCGGGCACGCGGCCGCCTTCGTTGATCCAACGCTCCGCCGCGTATTGGTCAGCTTGAGCGGCGCTGCGCTGGGCGGAGTCCCGGGGCGCGGTCATGGGCGCCGTCGAGGCCGGGTCTTCAGCATGCGTGGCTTGCCGGCCGGCCGGGGGTCGCCTGGTCCGCAAGGGGTGATGGTCAGCTGCCGTGGCGGCTGCCGATCAGCTCGCTGTCGGCCCGCTTGACGAGCTCGGTCGCGGTTTCGGTGGCTGCGAGCTGCGCGAAGCCGGTGCGGATCGCCCCGGACTCGGTGCTGCTGGCGAGCGCGGAGGCGATCGCGCTGAAGCGGTCGCGTGCGTCGGCCAGCATGACGTTGGACATCGCGCACAAGAACTCGTCGCCGCCGAGGCGGATGATCAGGTCATAGGAGCGCGTGTGCTCCCTGACTGCCGCGACGACGCGCTTGAGCAGGTCGTCGCCGGCGACGTGTCCCTCGGCGTCGTTGATGCGCTTCAGGCCGACCGCGTCGATGTACGCGACGACGAGCGTGCTGCTGGTGCGGCGGCAGCGATCGACTTCGTGGTCAAGGTCGGTCAGGCCTGCCGCTCTGGTCCGCGCGCCGGTCAGCGGGTCATGCTCGGTGATCGCGAGCGCGCGGGAAAGCGTCTCGCGATCGGCCAGGGCTCCCAGGCGGTCGCGGGCGCCCTGCTCGCGGTCCAGTCCGGCGGCCGTGCGGTCTTCGGCGGCCAAGAGGCGATGCTCGGCCGCGCGTGCGCGATGTTGTGTGGCGCGTTTGCGTTGTTCCGCGGCGCGCATGACGATCTCCGCGCCGGTGACCGCGCGCGGTGAGTCGTGGTCGTAGGCGGCGTCGCGTTGTGCCATCGCCAGATCTCGCGCTGCGGCCGCCCGGTCGCGGGCGAGCGCCGCGACATCGCGCGCATGCGCGCTGCTGTCTCGCTCGGTCGCGCTCTGCAGCCGCGCATCGGCGGTCTGATCGCGCTGACGCGTGGTGCGCTCGCGGATATCGCGGCTGGCCTCGTGCGCGTCGGAGTCGACGCCGTGCGCGAGGTCGCGGTCGCTGGCGGCCTGATCGCGATCCGAAGCGACCTGGTCTGAGTCGGCGCTGGTCTGGTCGCGCTCGGCGCTTGACTGATCGGCGTCGGTCAGCGTTTGGTCAGAGTCGGCGAGCGTCTGGTCGCTATCGGCCAGGGTCTGCTCGTCGTCGAGCCCCCCTGTAGCGGAGGTATGGTTCTCATGCTGTCGGCTGGTCCTCCCGTTGGTGGACTTCACGGGACGATCGCCTGACGGTGGGACGGCCACAACGGGCCTCCAAGGCGGCTCGACCACGGGTCTCGGAGATCCCCGCGCCGCTCCAATTGACTCATTCACCGTAGCGCGCCTCCCTAATGGGCCAGGCAAGTCTCGTCACTTCGGCTAAACAGGCTTAGAGGAAGTACATCCGGGCTGGGCTTCCACTAACGTGTGCGGCGGCCGGGCCGTAGCCCCGGGAATCCGCTTCCGCTAACAGGAGGGCCATGCCGACCACCGGAGCGCCCGAGGACGTCGACGTCGACGCGATCCTCGCCGGCTACGGCGACTGGCTCAGGCGCCAGCCGCTCGCGGCCCGGTCGCGCGAGGCGTACCTGGCGCAGGTCCGCGACTTCCTGACGTGGCTCGCGGCCTCCGAGCACGGCGCCAAGGCGTTGGCCGATCACGACGTGCGCGACTGGGCGGTCAGGGATTACAAGCGCTTCGCGAAGACGACGAAGCGGTGGGGGCCGGCGTCGGTGAACCAGGCTCTGGCGGCGATCGACAACTTCTACCGCTCGCTCGGCGCGGGGCGGCCCGACGTCGCGCGGGAGGAGCTCGCGCAGACGGCGCCGCGGGCGCTCGACGAGGCGCAGCAGCGGACGTTTCTGCGGTTCGTGGCGGCGAGCCCGTCGGCTCGGGACCGCGCGATCGCGACGGTCTTCTTCTACACGGGGCTGCGTCTCTCCGAACTCGCCGCGCTGGACATGACGGACGTTGCGATCTCGGCGCGACGCGGCCGCGTGACGATCCGGACGGGGAAGGGCGACGCGTACCGGGAGGTGCCGCTCAACAGTGTGTGCCGGACGGCTGTGGAGGAGTGGTTCACGGCCCGGACCACGCAGCTGACTGCGCTCGCGGCGGCGAGGGCGGACGACGGGGCGCAGGCGGCGGAGCCCGCGGCGGTGTGGCTTTCGCGCTCGGGGACGCGGATGGGTAGCCGGGCGGTTGACCTGGTCGTGCGGCGCCTGGCTCGCGAGGCCGGTCTCGATCTTTCTGCGCATGTCCTCAGGCATACGTGCGTGACGAACCTGATCCGTTCGGGTGCGGATGTCGTGCTGGTCGCCGAGATTGCCGGTCACCGGCGGTTGGACACGACGCGCCGCTACAGCCTGCCGTCGCAGGCCGACAAGGACGCCGCGCTCGAGGCGGTCGTGGTCGAGACATGACGCTTTGACGGCGACCGGGAGGGCTCCGGCCCGCGCGCCCGGCGGCCTTGTGCCGAGCGAGGAACTGAAGCGGCTGTCGAGCTGGCCAGGCGAGGTCGCCAGGAGCGATCTCGCCGCGCATTTCACGCTCTCGTTGGAGGATCTGCGCTGGCTGCGCGCGCACCGCGGCGCCAGCGAGCGGATCGGCCTGGCTGTGCAGCTCGCGGCGCTGAGGTTTCTCGGCTTCGTCCCCGACGAGCTCGCCGAGACGCCCGGAGAGGTCGCGCGGCACGTTGGCAAGCAAATTGGCGTGGCACCCGCCACGTTCGCGCGCTACGCGCGAGCGGTCGACGGGCGGACTCGCCGCCGCCACGTCGCCACGGCCGTTGAGCACGCCGGCTGGCGGACCTGCGGACCCGGGGACTGGAGCTCGCTGGCGCGGTGGCTGACCGAGCGGGCGCTTGAGCATGACACGCCGTCCATCCTGTTCGGGCAGGCGCTTGACCAGCTGCGCGCCGAGCGGATCGTGCGGCCCGGTCTGGACCGGCTGACACGAACCGTCGCGACGGCCAGAGCGGGCGGGCGCCGGGAGATCCGCCGGCGCCTGGGCCCAGAGCTCACGCCCGCGCGCTGCGAGGATCTCGACGAGCTGCTCGTCACCGACCCCGCGCTGGGCGTCGCGCGCCTGGTGTGGCTCAACGCCGGCGCGACGTCGGCGTCCAGCGACGCGGCGAAGATGGAGGTCGCGAAGCTCGCCTACCTCGAGAGCCTGGGAGCTGACCGCCTCGATCTGAGCGCGGTCCCGCCCGAGCGGCTGCGCCAGCTCGCGACGATCGCGCGGCGCTCAACGCCGCGGGCGCTGCGCCTGATGGACCCTGAGCGCCGTCACCCGATTCTGCTTGCCGCGCTGGCCGCGGCGCACACTGAGATCGTCGATGAGACGGTCCGCGTGTTCGACATGATGCTCAGCGCGACCGATACCAGCGCCCGCGACGTGGTCGCCAAGCGCCAGCTCGACGCGCTTCAAGCGAACCTCGAGCGGCTCGAGTTGCTCGACGACATCCTCGACGTCGTCCTTGACACCGACCTTGAAGACAGCGAGGTCGGCGGCGCCGTGCGGGCACTTGGCCCCCAGCGTCTCGCGAACGCCGTGCGCAGCGAGGCGGAGCGCCCACCCCGCGACGGCGGGCACCTGGAGTTGATGGAGGCCCGCTTCTCGCACGTCAGGTCGTTCGCGCCGCAGATCCTGGGAGCGCTCACGTTCGCCGCGAGCGTCGCCCCAAGCGAGATCCTGGGCGCCGTCGAGCTGCTGCAGACGATGAACGCGGAGGGGCGTCGCCACGTCCCCGACGACGCGCCGACGGGTTTCATCGCTGCGCGCTGGCGGCCATACCTCGACGCTGCGCGCGAGGACGGGAACGAGAAGCGCTTCAAGCACTACTGGGAGTTGTGCGTCCTGCTCGCGCTCCAGGGCGCGCTGCGCTCCGGCGAGATCTGGGTCAAGGGGTCACGGCGCTACGCCAACCCGGCGTCCTACCTGATAGCACCGGAGGTCTGGGAGCGCGACCGGGCCGATCTGGTGAAGCTGACCGGCAAGCCCGCCACGTTCGCTGAGCGCCTCGTCGAGATCGAGGCGGAGATGGGCCGCTACCTCGACGACCTCGAGGCGCTGCTCGCCGACCCCGAGGGCCCGGTCAGCATCGACGACGCCGGCGAGCTGCACCTGCACCCGCTCACCGCCGAAGTCGTCGACCCCGCGATCCTGGTTGAGCGCGACGGCGTCGTCGCGCGCGTCCCGGTCGTCCCGTTGACGGAGGTGCTGATCAAGACCGACGGCGAGATCCACTGGTCGCGGCACTTCACGCACGCCGGCGGCGCAAGCCCACGTCACCCGCCGCTTGAGCATCAGCGCAACCTGTACGCCGCACTGCTCGCGCAGGCCTGCAACTTCGGCAGCACCCGGATGGCCGAGCTGACCGGGATCTCGGCCGACACGATCGACTGGACCACCCAGTGGTACCTGCGCGAGGAGACGCTACGGCCCGCGAACACCGACGTCGTCAACGCCCACTACCACCACCCGCTCGCGCAGCTGCTCGGCGACGGCACCTTGTCGTCGTCCGACGGCCTGCGCCTGCCGACCCGCGGCAAGTCGCTGACCGGGCGGGCGCTCTCCAGATACTTCGTTCACGAGGGCCTGACGAGCTACACCCACGTCTCCGATCAGCACTCGACGTTCGGCACGCAGATCATCGTCTCGACCGAGCGTGACGCGACGTTCACGCTTGACGAGATCCTCGGCAACACGACCGAATTGCCGCTGCTCGAGCACACCACAGACAGCCACGGCCAGACGCTCGCGACGTTCGCGATGTTCGACCTCGTCGACAAGCGGCTGTCGCCGCGGATCGCGAAGCTCACCGAGAAACAGCTCCACCGGCCCCGGGCGGCCAGCCACTACAAGAGATGGCCGCTGGCGGGTCCGCTGCTCAAACACCACGCCCAAATCGACCTGATCGACGCGCAATGGGACGACCTGCTGCGGATCGGCGCGTCGCTCAAACAGGGCTACGTGTCCGCCGCGCTGCTGATCTCAAAGCTCCAGGCCGGATCGCGGCAGCACCCGCTGTCCAAGGCGATGCTCGAATACGGCAAGCTGCTGCGGACGCTGCACGCGCTGCGCTGGTTCACCGACGAGGCGTTCCGGCGGCGGATCGGCCGACAACTCAACCGCGGCGAGGCACTCAACGACCTGCGCCGCTTCATCTTCTTCGCCAACCGCGGGACCGTCCGCTACTCCGACCACGAAGACCAGACGACCCAGGCGCACTGCCACACCCTCGTCGTCAACCTCTGCATCCTCTCCACGACCGGCTACCTCCAAGACGCCGTGCTTGCCGAGCGCGCCGACGGGCGCCGCGTCAGCGACGAGGCGATCGCCCACCTCAGCCCCGGCCAGTTCGAGACGATCAACCCCTACGGCACCCTGACGTTCGACATCCCCGGCGTCCTCGGCCGCCCCCGCAGACCGCCAGTCGCGCCTAACCCGCGTTAGAGGAACAATTGTTGGCCGTTTTGCCGCGTTTACTCAGACGACCCCCCTGCCGCGGCAGATCGTCCAGGCCGACGGCGGCTATGGCGACATCACCGCCTTCCGCATGGGCCTGGACGAGCGCGACCTGTCCTATGTCGTGCAGGTCAAGGGCACGACGTCTGCGCAGCCCGTCGATGCCGCGCCGGTCACGCCGGCCTACCGGGGCATGGGGCGCCCAGCGGTCGCGCGCTACCCCGGGGTTCCGACCACAAGTCTGCGCTGGACAACGCTAAGCGTTAGTCGCCGTCGGACCTCCGACGCGTCAAGCGTCGAGCGATGACGGCGCGCCACGCTGTGCGCGCCGCCAGCTCACGCGGATTTGCAGGCGGTTCGTGCCTGCGGCACGTGGCGAGCTCCGCGACACCCGGCAACGCCTCTTGGCCTTCGCCTCAGACGTCTCGATCTGGTGGCGGCGTATCGCTCCTGTCATCGTCGACGCGAACGCGATCGAACTGCAGGGCAGCGGCCCGGTTCCGTGGGACGAGATCGGTGATCGTGATGCGCTCGGGCGACGATTGCCTCTCTCTGATTCCCCGCAGTCAACCTCACGACCAGCCCCGCCTGCTCGCCGATGTCCGGATGCGCACGAGTAGATCGGCGGCGCCGACCCCGCTCACGGCGACTAACGCTAAGCGTTGTCTGGCGCAAACTTGTGGTCGGAACCCCTGGCCGCCACCCCGTCCTCCCGAGCCCTTCATCGCAGGGAATGTGTCGGCGAGGACCGTAGCGGACGCCACCGACGCCCAGCAGCAGCGGCGCTGCGTCAGCGCGTGAGGGCGGCGACGTCGGGGAATAGCCCGTTCCCCGCGACTACGGTGTGTTAAAGGATGCGCCCGCCGGCGGGAATCCGGTGCCGCCACTGGTTGGTCGTGAGCATCAGAGTCGCCCACGCGGACGTGATAGGTCGGGTTCTGACGCTGCGCATCAGCGGGGGGTGATGAAGCCTGTCTCGTAGGCGCGGATGACCGCCTGTGTGCGGTCGCGGGCGTCGAGCTTGGTGAGAACGTGCGCGACGTGGGACTTCACGGTTTCAAGGCTGACGGTGAGTTGCGTAGCGATCTCGGCGTTCGACAGGCCTTGTGCGACCAGGCGCAGGACCTCGGCCTCGCGATCGGTGAGCCCGGCGGTATCGAGACCGTGAGCGGCAGCTTCGGTTGGTGCGTAGTGTGCCGCGAGTTCGCGGATCGCTGCCGGGAACAGCAGCGAGTCGCCGGCGGCCAGGAGTCGGATGGCGCGGATGACCTCGTCGGGGCGGGCGCGTTTGAGCAGAAATCCTGAGGCTCCGGCGCGCAGGGCGTCGAAGACGTAGTCGTCGTTCTCGAAGGTCGTGAGGACGAGGATGCGTGGTGGGTCGTCGACGTTGGCGAGCAGGCGGCGGGTGGCTTCGATTCCGTCGACGACGGGCATGCGGACGTCCATCAGCACGACGTCGGGGCGCAGGCGGCGTACGAGCGCGGTGATGCCGGCGCCGTCCTCGGCCTCGCCGATCACGCTGAGGTCCGGTTCAGCGTTGATGATCGCGCGCAGGCCGCTGCGGATCAGCGGTTCGTCGTCGACAAGCACGACGCCGAGGTTCATGGCGTCGGATGCAACGGGAGTCGCACGACGACGCGCCAGCCCCCGTCGTCGGGGCCGGCGGACACGTCGCCGCGCAGGCTCATGACGCGCTCGCGGATGCCGTCCAGACCGCGACCGCCGCCCGCGCGCTGAGGCCGCTTGGCGTCGAGGGGGTTGGTCAGCTCGAGCTCGAGCTGGGCGGCACCGACGACGAGGTTGAGTCTCACCGGGACGTGCCCGGCATGCCGCGCGACGTTCGTCAGGCTTTCCTGAACGATGCGGTAGGCCTCGCGTGAGACCGCTTGGGGCACCTCGTCGATGCGGCCCGTCAGTTCGGCGGTGACATCGATCCCTGCCGACCGAGTGCTGTCGACCAGCCGGCCGAGGTCGGCGAGCGTCGGCGTCGGCGCGCGTGAGGGAGCGTCGTCGCGCAGCAGGCCGAGGACGTGGTCGAGGTCGCGCAGACCGGTTCGTGCCGACGTCTCGATCGCCGTCAGCGCCTCGCGAACGAACACGGGATCGCTGTCGAGCACGCGCCCGGCGGCACCGGCCTGCACCGTCACGATGCTCAGGGCGTGCCCGACGGAGTCATGCAGCTCACGCGCGAGGCGATTGCGCTCGGCAAGGCGCAGCGCATGGCGCTCGGAGGCGGCGAGGCGCTCGGCCGGCGACGGGCCGAGCAGGCGCGGTGCTAGCCGCGCCAGCAAGCGTCCGGCCGCGGCAGCGAGCGAGATGAGCGCGAGCGGAGAGAGCAGCGCGAGCGGCACGACCCAGGCGCTCGCGGGCCCGCCGGGCACCGTCCAGTCCAGCCGGCCAAGCTGGACGCTCCCGGTCGCAAAAGGGGCGAATACGGCAGACACGACCGCGGGAGGCAGGACGAGCGTCAAGGTGCCGATCACGCCTCCGACGAGCAGATGGGTGACAAACCACGCGGCGGAGCGCCAGCGCGTCGGCCACGAGATCTTCGTCGCGCCGAGTGTCTGCGGGGCGCCGATCTCGACGCCGAGCAAGCGACGCGCCGCGCCGATCTCGAGCTCGCGCACCGCCGACAGCATCCCCGTCGCGATCGGCAGCACGATCGCGCAGACGACGACCGCCAGCACGGTCGCGGCCGACCCGAGCCCGCCCTCCAGCGCCGGCACGACGAATCCGGCCAGCGTCCCGTACGGCGGGATCAAGGCCGCACCAATCAGAAGGAACGCATAGCGCCGCCAGGTCGACCTGCGCGCGGCAATCGCGAGCAGCGCTCGCACTCGGGACATGTGGCGATCGTGACACACGCCGGCGAGTGGCAAATCCCTCGCGAGAGTGACACGGATCGCTCGCACAGTGGACGACCGCGCCGTCAGTCGCGGCGAGAGTGACGACCATGACATCGACACCGCACAAGCAGGCAATCACGGCAGCCCGCCTGGGGTGCGCCGCCGCGGCAGGGTACGCCGTCCTGAAGATCGCATGGGCACTGGGCAGCACCGTCGGCGTGACCGCCGACCAGGTGGCCTGGGAGGACTTCCTGCACGCGATGGGAGGACCGATCGTCGCGCTGTGGGGCACCGTCCTGCTCGCGCTGCTGGCCAGCGCCATCCTGCTCTCGATGGTCCAGCCCTGGGGCGAGCGCGTACCCCGGCGCCTGCGCGCATCGCTGGCCTGGCTGGGCTTCGCGATCATGACCCCCGCCGGCCTCCTGCGACTCGGCGAGACCATCGCTCAAGCCGTTGCGGGCGACCCCTTCCCGCTGCTGACCCCGGCGATCTACATCTATGTCTACGCGTGCTTCATCGCGCTCGGGCTGAGCTTCGCGGTCACGGCATGGCGAACTCGCCCTCCCGAAGCAGCGCCGACCTCACCGCCTC
Organism: Solirubrobacterales bacterium; assembly: GCA_038255395.1. Taxonomy (GTDB): domain Bacteria; phylum Actinomycetota; class Thermoleophilia; order Solirubrobacterales; family Solirubrobacteraceae; genus CADCVQ01. The sequence goes on along the minus strand of JBBSLI010000001.1, from coordinate 159,197 downwards.
GACCGCGCTCCCGCTCACGTTTCGCTACAGCCCATCCATTGGAGGACCGATGACCCCCACCGCACGTACCACGTCGACTGACGTCGCCGGGAGCACCGTCATGGCCAGCAAGACCGGCCGCAGCGTGCCGACGCCGATCACCAGGACCGCGGGCAACGTTGGCGCCGCGATCCTCCTCGTCGTCTTTGGATTTCACGCGTACTGGGCCGCGGGCGGGACTTGGGGAGCCGATACCGCGTACGGCTCGCCCGACATCCCGGCGCCCGTCGCAAGCGCGGTCGTCGCTGTCCTGATCGCTTGCGCAGCCCTACTGCTGCTCGCGCGCATCGCAGTCCTGGCGGTGCCGCTGCCACGCTGGATGCTGCGCGTGGGTACCTGGGTGCTCGTCGTCGTCTTCGCGCTGGCCGGCATGAACAACCTCATCCAAGCCTCGGACGCCTACGCCCGCGACTGGCACATCTACTTCTTCGGTCCGCTCCTGCTGACCCTCGCCGTCCTCTGCGCGATCACCGATCGCTCGACGCCTCCCCGCTAGCGTCGCGCACGCCGCGTACCCTCAGACGACCGTGGCTCGCATTCCCTCATCGAGGGTCGGTCAGCACCGGTCCGGCGAGCCGCTGGCGCCCGTGTCGCCGCAAGGAGCGGCCGCGTGGAAGCCATGGACGGTCGGGCTGGCGTTCATCGCAGTGGTGGCGCTCGCACTCGCCGGCCGCGCGATCGTCGCGACCGGCTCGGCGGACAGCACAGGCGCGCTGCTCGGCGTCGGGATCGCGCTGATCGTCCTGGCCGTCGCCTCGGTCGGCGTGGCGCTCCTATTGGCCAACAGGCACGGCAAACCGAGCGCCGCCGACTTCGGGCTGCGCCGCCCGCCGCTCGGACGCGCGATCGGGCTGCTGCTCACCGTCTGGATCGGGGTCACCGTGGCGACCGTGCTGTGGTTGTCAGCGCTCGAACTCGACGGCGAGGACGGCCAGGCACTGACCGACCGTCTGGGTACGGACGGAACGCTGACCATTCTCATCCTGATCGTGGTCTTGACGATCCTCGCGCCGCTCGAGGAAGAGTTTCTCTTCCGCGGCTACATCTTCCGCGCGCTGCGCAACCAGCAGGGCCTGTGGCTGGCAGCAGTCATGACAGGCGTCCTGTTCGCCGCGACGCACATCGGATGGATACCAATCGCGTTCATGGTCCCGATCGTCCTCTTCGGCATCGGCCTGTGCCTGCTCTACCACTGGACCGAGTCGCTGTACCCCGGCATCGCGCTGCACGCGCTCAACAACTCGATCCCCCTCGCAGCCGCGCTGCACTGGACCTGGCAAACCCCGGTGCTGATGGTGGGCTCAACCCTTGCCGCACTCGCGATCGCGCGGCTGATCGCCATCTGGCTCGGCGACCGCCACGCCGTTCAAGCAACGAGCACCGCCGGTTAGTCGCGGTGTCCCGCACCACCCCAACCTGATCACCGGAACCTGCGCCGTCGACGAGCGAGGAACACCAACCGTAGTTCTCGCGCCGATGATGGCGCTTAGCGTGCGTTCCTGTTCCGTTACTACCGGAAGGCCCTACCGCGGCCTGCAGCACCACCTGACCTGCGTCACCGTCGCGCACGCGTTCCTGACCATCACGCGCCTGCATCGCGACCCCGGCCGCCCTCAGACGGCGGCAGCCTGATCAGCCTCTACCAAGCCCAGCGCGACCTCCAGACCGCGCTGGCATGCTGGCACGGGCACTGCCCGACCTGCCAGCGCAGGCTGCCGCCCTGAAACCTAACGAAGTCCTACTAGCTACTTCCCGCGGATAAAGTCGCCGAGGGTCCCACCGTCGGCACTGAGCAGAGCGCGATCCCCAGCAATGACGGTTCAACCGGACGTCGGTGTGTTGGCCGAAAGCACGTCATCAGGCGTTTTTCCGCGGCAAGTAGCTAGTAGTGCAGCGTTCCGGAAGTGCCATACATTCCGGCGGGCCCGGCCCGCCGCTGTCCGCCGGGTTATGCACGCCACGTACGGAACGCTGCACTAGGGCCGCGCCGCCTGCTTGCGGAACGTCAGCGACACGTTGTCGAACGCGAGGCTGTCGGTCGGCAGCTGCGTGTTCGTGTGGTCGACGACGATCAGCTCGGCCTTCACATGCAGGGCCTCACCGCCGCTCAGCTCCGCCAGCGGCCCGGTCACCTCGATGAAGAGATCGAACGGCGCCAGGTGGTGCGGTGGGCGCAGGCTCGCGCCCGACTGCTGGTCGGGGTCGCAGTGTCCCGGCGCGCCGGGACACGGCCCGTGCCCGAGCACCATGTAGGAGCCCAGGAAGCCCTCGGCGGTCGTGCGCGGGGTCGACGCCTCCGGCGGCGCGTCGCGGTTGGCGAAGAAGCGCAACTCGCGCGTCAGCTCCGGGTAGTGCACGCCGTGGACGTTGATGCGCGCGCGGCCGAAGTCGGCGGGGACCACGCCGAAGTCCAGCGGCAGCGGGGACAGCGGCGAGGTGGGCTCGATCGTGTCGGCCGCCTCCGAAAGCGTCACGACGACACGCTCGGTGGCGTACGTGTAGCCCAGCGCCCGGGTGTCGAGGAACGCCTCCGCCGTGATGTCCTTGAACTTGAACGGCTGGCACGGGAAGTCACGCACGGCCGTGGGGATCGACGAGACCTGCCCGGCACCCTGCTGCCACATCCAGAACTGCCGATCGACGTTCGCGTGGTGACACCAGAACAGCGGGTCGAACGCCGAGCGGTACGTGGCCATGAACCCGCCCGCCCATCCATGGATGAGGTTGTGCGGATTCTCGAGCGCGACCCTGAAGTCGCGGAAGTCGGGTTCCTTCAGAGCCGGTGCGACGAGGGCACCGATCGATTGCAGCTGCTCCGCCGAGCCGGGGTCGCGCCACGTCCGGTCCGTCGGCGTGGCGACAGCGACCGCAACCGGTAGCTGGTAGGGCTGGCTGAACAGCGGGTTGGGAAGTGTCTCGCCGTCGTCCTCGTAGGTCTCGTCCGTGAACGCCGCCGGAATTCCCTGGGCACCGGGGTCTGCCCAATCCCAGTAGGGCAGGCGCCACTCGTCGGCCGTCGCCCGATCGGCGAACTCGGCGATCCGGGCGCGCAGCTTCAGCTCGACGTCGAGCAGATACGGCCGGTGCCAGGTGACGAAGTTGTTGTTGTTGTGCTGGCAGAAGGCCGCGCCGCCGAAGCCGCCGTGGATGCCCGCCACCCACTGGTAGCCGCGCTCGTCCATCTGCGCCTCGTCGGAGATCTTCTGCATCGCCGCAAGCCCTTTGCGAAACAGCAGCAGCTTCGGCGAGTCCGGCGCCCAGCTCTCGATGCTCTCGCGCGAGACGACCGAGGTCGTGGCCATGGTCTTTCCCTTCCTCCGAGTGTTCCTGTCGCGACGGAGCACGCTCCGCGCACCCTGCCCGCGATCCTAGATCGCGTGCGCGGGCGGATGTGGATTTCCTCAGGGGAGCGCTACGGCGTCTGCGGCTGCGTCTGCTTGAGCGCCTCGACGTCCTGCGCGATGTCGTCGATGCGCTCGGAGAGCTGGTCGATCGCCTGCTGCGGGTCGGCCGAGGGGCGCTCTGCGAGGGTCTTCACCGTCTTCTCGAGCGCCTCGACGCGCGTGTCGACGGCGTCGCCGCTCGCACCGGCGCCGGAGCGCAGGTCCTGGACCTGGCGGCTGAGGCGGTCGATGCGGTCGTCGAGCTGGGACACGCGCGCGTCGCTCGCCGCGCCGGCGTTCGAGGCGGCGCCGGGGTCGTCGGCCTTCGTGAGCGCGTAGATCGCGACGCCGAGCGCGGCGACGGCGATCACGCCGACGACCATCAGGCCGGTGCGCAGGGAGCCGATCGCGTCCTCGAGGCGCAGGAACACGACGTTCGGGTCGGCGGCGGGCACGACGACGCGCTCCTCGTAGACGGGCTGCGCTGGCGGCTGCGGGCGCAGCCGTTCGGTCGGACGATCTGGTGGGGGAGTGGTTGACATCGCAGCGGTCAGTGTGCCCCGCTCGCGATGACCTCAACCACGTCGCTGTCGTCGCGCCTCAGCGTGTGCGGATCCTCACCCGCGCGACGACCGTCGTCGAGTTCCCACGCGCGTCGCGTCCGACGATGAACGCCAGCGCGCTCAGCGTCCGCGCGCGGCGCAGCAGCGCCGCCGTGCGCGGGCCGACCGCGACCGTGACGCCGCGGGCCGCGTTGCCGGGGGCCTGGAACGAGGCGGTCGGCAACGTGCGCCGACGCCCACCCACGCGGGTGATCGTGCGGAGCTTCACGGTCCCGTTGCAGGGGCCGTCGGCGGTGCGGCAGTCCACGAGCAGCCGGATCCTGCGGGCGCTCGTCAGGCGCGCCGTCGCGGTCCGCAGCCTGATCGACGGCCTGACCTCGACCTGCTCGCGCGGCGACACCGCGCCGATGCACACCTCGTCCTGGGCCACGATCGCGCGGTAGAACGATGCGCGGTCCGTGCGCGTCGTGCTCTTGAAGTCGCCGTTGGCGGCGCTGCGCACCCGCGCGATCGTCGCGTAGCGCGTCGTCGTGACCGCGCGGCGCTGGATCTGGACCTCGACACCGGACTCGCAGGCGATCTCGTTCGCGAACGCGTCGAGCGTGCCGGCGAGTGTCACCGTGCGCCCGCGGCCGACTCGCGCCGGTGTGGCGACGAGCTCCAGCGCCCGCCCGGACAGCGCGACGGCCTGGCTTGCGGGCGCCGCGGCCGGCGGGGCTGGCGTGACCGGCGCGGGTGGCGTGACCGGCGGCGGCCTGTTGTCCGAGCGCAGGATGTACACGCGCCCGGGATCTGTCAGGCCGGCGCGGTCGAAGCGCCCGGCGCCGACCGCGACGTCGAGGAAGCCGTCGCCGTTGATGTCGCCCAGCGGCGCGATCCCGGTGCCGAAGTTGCCGCCGCGCTGCGCGTCGGGGTCGGCGATCGTCTGCAGCGCTTGGCCCGTCACGGGATTGACGAACACGACTTCGCTGTCGACGTTGCCGCCGAACTCGCCGATCAGGATCTCGTTCTCGGCGGTGTCGGCGACGAGGTTGCCGACGCCGGCCGCCGTCGCACCGAAGCCGCGGTGGGCGACCGGGTGCGGGCTGCGGAAGCGCTCGAGGTTGAAGATGTTGCCCGACAGCAGCGCCGCGCCGTTCATCGTGTAGCCGATCCCCTCGCCGCGGTAGGCGTCTGAGTCCTGGCCCGGCGCGGGAATGTAGACGTCCGGCGTCGAGGAGCCGCCGACGTTGCCGATCGCCGGCTGGTTGGTGAGGTTGAAGCCGAAGATCGAGCCCTTGCGCGGGTCGGGATGGCGGTAGGTCTGCAGGATCGCCCCCGTCGCGCCGTCGAGCACGACGGCGAGGCCGACGTCGAAGTCGTCGGGGTTGTCGGGCCCGTCCGACGGATAGTCGACGCGCAGCGCCGACACGAGCACGTCGGGCTTGCCGTCGGGCACGCCGTTGATCTGCGCCGCCGGGCAGAAGCCGGCGGCCGTGGGGGCGCTGTTGCACGTGCCGACGTCGCCGATCGGCGCCACCGAGTGCCCGAACAGCTCGAGCTGGTTGACGACCCGCGTCTCGGGGTCGTCGGCCTGCGCGTACGGGTTGCGGATGTTCCACGCGGTCGTCGCGAGGATCGCGTCCGGGCTCGTGCCGACGATGCTCTCGCCGCGGTACATGTACGTGCGACCCGAGCGGATACAGGTGTCCGCCGCCGGGGTGTCGTCGCAGGCAGGGTTGGTGGTCTCGTCGTACTTGTACGCCGACGCGCCGACGACGATGTCCGGCAGCCCGCCGCCGTCGACGTCGCCGCGCCGTACGGGGAGCGGCGTCGAGGGGCACGTGCCGACGCCGAAGTTGCCGGCGCAGGGCGTCTGGCCCATCGGGTTGAGCACGGTGCGGCCGAACCACGGACGTGCGCGGGCGAGCGCCGAGGCGGGGGACAGCCGCTCGGTCGCGTCGGCGAGCGCGTCGACGTCGGCCTGCGGCATGTCGAGTCGCTTCAGGACCGTGAACGTCGCGCCGTCGATGACGTAGACGCGGCCGATGTCCTCGGCCGTGCCGTCCGCCGCGGCGGCGCTCGCGCGGTCGACGAAGAGCGCGCTGGCGACGATGTCGGGGATGCCGTCCGGCGGCCCGACCGCGGCGGCGTCGCAGAACGGGTCGGCATCCGTGTTGCCGCCGGGGCAGCTGCCCAGATCGGTGAACTCGGGCACCGCCGCGTTGCGCCCGATGCTGCCGACGAAGAAGCCGAACGCGGCCGAGCGGTTCTCGGTCAGCCCGGTCCCGCTCGCGGTCTCCGGCTCGGGAGCGGTGATCGTGCGGATGACGGAGCCGTTCGCGCCGCTGACGACGAGCAGCTCGCCGTTCTCGGCGCCCGTGCCGTCGTTGAGGATGCGCGTGCCCTGCGGCACGAGCAGGTCGTCGACGCCGTCGGCGTTGAGGTCGCCACCGTTGATGACGCTGAAGCCGAACGCGCTGGCGGCGCCTGCCGACGGGCTGTCGACACGCTGGACGTCATAGCCGCGCGGCAGGCCCGGCGCCTGCGCCGCGGCCGACGAGCACCACCCGCCCAGGACCGACAACATGACCAGCGACAGCGTGGCGGTCCGGCGGGCGCTTGCGTGCGGCACGACATCTCCTCCGTCGACGATGAGCCGGAACGTAGTGTGTGAACCACCTAGGTGCAAGCCGAAACCGCCACGACGCGCTCGGCCCGGCTCAGTCGACGAGCAGCACGGCCTTGCCCGCCACGCGGCGCTCGAGCAGCGCCTCGATCGCGGGCCCGGGATCGCGCCAGGAGACCTCGAGGTCGATCTGCGTGTCCAGCTCGCCGGCGGCGACGAGCGCGGCGAGGCGGGCGAGGTCGCTGCCGCCCGTGCCCGTGCGCTCGATCTCCTCGAAGACGAACAGCCCGTGCAGGCGCGCACCGGGCGCGCGGCCGAACAGTGACCGCGCCGGGAAGCTGACGGGCTCGGGGTCGCTCGACGCGAACGAGACGACGACGCCGCGGCCCGCGACACGCTGTAGCGCGGCGCCGAGCGTGGCTCCGCCGACGCCCTCGATGACGGCGTCGTAGGTCGCCTCGCCGTCGAGATCGAAGATGACCTCGGCGGCGCCGAGTTCGCGCAGGCCGCGAGCGCGCTGCTCGTTGCGCGAGACCGCGGTCACGTGCGCGCCCGCGCGCGCAGCGAGCTGGACGGCGAAGCGCCCGACGCCGCCGCTGGCGCCGGTCACGAGCACGCGCTTGCCGAGCACGAAGCCGCTGATCTCCAGGGCCCGCAGCGCGGTGACGCCGGCGACGGGCAGCGTCGACGCCTGGGCAAAGCTGACCTCGTCGGGCAGCTCGGCGAGGTTCTGCGTGGCGATCGCGCACAGCTGCGCCCACGTACCGCCGTCCCTGCCGGCGATCCCCACGACGCGCGCGCCCTGCGGCGGGCCGCTGCCGTCGGCGGCGGCGCGCGCGACGACGCCGGCGACGTCCCAGCCGGGGACCTGGCCGCGCGGGCGGTCGGGCAGCTGGCGCGACTCGCCGCGGTTCAGCGAGCAGGCCCTGACCTCGAGGAGCGCCTGCGACGGCAGCGGCTCGGGGTCGTCGACCTCGGTCAGCGCGAGGTGCGGTGGATCGTCGGTGACGACGAGGGCGAGCACGCGCCGCAGCGTACGCCACCGCGGGTGAGACAATCGATCGCATGGACGCCGCCACCGCACCGGGCACCGTCGCGCAGCGCTTCGCCGCGCGCCGTCAGGCGTGGGAGGACGACCAGCTCTCGCCGCTCGCCGCGCGCTCCTACCCCGCGCGGCGCGCGCTCGCGGAGCCCGACTGCGCGCTGCGCACGCCGCTGCAGCGCGACCGCGACCGGATCGTGCACTGCAAGGCGTTCCGGCGCCTGAAGCACAAGACGCAGGTGTTCGTCGCGCCCGAGGGCGACCACTTCCGCACGCGCCTGACGCACACGCTCGAGGTCACGCAGATCGCCCGCACGGTCGCCCGCGCGCTGGCGCTCAACGAGGACCTCACCGAGGCGATCGGCCTCGGCCACGATCTCGGCCACCCGCCGTTCGGGCACATCGGCGAGGCCGTCCTGGACGCCTGCCTGTCCGAGCGCTTCGGCGGCGGCTTTCGCCACTACGAGCACTCGCTGCGCGTCGTCGAGGTGCTCGAGCGCGAGGGCGCGGGGCTGAACCTCTGCGCCGACGTCCGCGACGGGATCCTCTGCCACTCCGGGCGCGCGCCGCAGCCGCGCACGCTCGAGGGGCGGATCGTGCGGATCGTGGACCGGATCGCCTACATCAACCACGACATCGACGACGCCCTGCGCGCCGGGGTGCTGGACGAGACGGCGCTCCCCACCGCGGCGATCGACGTCCTCGGCCAGAGCGGCTCGGCGCGCATCGACGCGCTCGTGCACGACCTCGTCGAGCGCTCCGAGCAGGCCGGCGACATCGTCCAGGGCGACGACGCCGGCGCCGCGATGAGCGCGCTGCGCGCGTTCATGTTCGAGCACGTCTACCTCGGTGCCGCCGCGCGCCAGGAGCACTCGCGGATCGAGCGCGTGCTGCGCACGCTGTTCGATCACTACGCGTCAGACCCGGCGCTGCTGCCCGACGGCGGCGGCGCGCGCGGCGCCGACCACGCCCAGCGCGTGACCGACTACCTCGCCGGGATGACCGACCGCTACGCCGTGCGGTCGTTCACCGCCCTCGCGGTGCCCGCGTCCTTCACGCTCTAGTGCTCCGTCTCATAACAGTTCGCCCAAGCACTAGGTTCAGTCCGGCGTGGCCCTCTACACCAACGACTCCAAGGAACGCGTCCGCGACGCCGTCGACATGGTCGATCTCGTCTCGTCGCGCACCGAGCTGCGCAAGGCGGGCGCCAACCGCTTCACCGGGCTGTGCCCGTTTCACGACGAGCGCTCGCCGTCGTTCGGGATCAACCCCGCCGAGAAGGTCTACTACTGCTTCGGCTGCCAGGCCTCGGGCGACGCGTTCACGTTCGTCATGGAGACCGAGGGCGTCGACTTCAAAGGTGCGCTGGAGCTGCTCGCCGACCGCTACAAGGTCGCGCTCGAGCTCGAGGACGAGGACCCGCGCGCGGCCGAGCAGCGTCAGCGCCGCGAGCGCCTGCTCGAGCTCTTGGAGCGCACCGCGACCTTCTACGCGCGCCAGTTGTGGGAGTCCAAGGAGGCCGGACGGGCACGGACGTACCTCACAGAGCGGGGCCTTCAAGAGGCGACGCTGCGCGAGTTTCGCGTCGGCTACGCGCCGAGCGCGTGGGACACGGTGCTCAAGGCGACGATGCGGACGGGGTTCAAGGCGACCGAGCTGTGGGACGCCGGGCTGCTGCAGAGCAACGAGAGCTCCGGGCGCAAGTACGACCGCTTCCGCTCGCAGATCATCTTCCCGCTCGCCGACGCGCGCGGCCGCGTGCGCGGATTCGCCGGACGCTCGCTCGTACCCGACGCCGACCGCCGCGGCCCGAAGTACATCAACAGCCCCGAGTCCGACCTCTTCCACAAGCGCAGCCAGCTGTTCGCCGCCGACCTCGCCCGGGCGCCCGCCGCCAAGTCGGGCAGCGTCGTCGTCGCCGAGGGCTACACCGACGTCATCGCGATGCACCAGGCCGGGGTGCGCAACAGCGTCTGCATCATGGGCACGTCGCTGACCGAGGAGCAGGTCGCCGAGCTCGCGCGCCTGGCGCCGGTCGTGCAGCTCGCGCTGGACTCCGACAGCGCGGGCCAGGAGGCGATGCTGCGTGCGGCGAAGGTCGCGGCCGGGCGCAAGCTCGAGCTGCGCGTCGTGCCGCTGCCCACGGGCGAGGATCCCGCCGAGCTCGTCCAGCGCGAAGGCGGCGAGGCGATGCAGCAGCGGATCGCGCAGTCGGTGCCGTTCGTGCGCTTTCGCGTCATGCGCGCGCTCGAGTCGGGCGACCTGACCGGCGCGGAGGGCAAGGACCGCGTGCTCGGACAGCTGCGGCCGATCCTCTCGACGCTCGGGCCGAGCGTCATGCGTGAGGAGCTGCTGCGGATCGTCGCCGACCGGATGGACCTCTCGACCGACCTGCTGACCTCGTTGCTCGGCCAGGGCGCCACCGCGGCCGCCGGCTCGGAGCGCGAGCCGCAGCACCAGCCGCAGGGCGGCGAGCAGCGTTCACCGGCTGCGCCGCTCGGGCGCCGCGAGAAGCAGGAGCGCACGTTCCTCGCGCTGTGCATCGCGCTGCCCGAGCTCGGCGCACCGGCGCTCGCCGAGCTCGACCTCGAGGCCGACCTCGCGACGCCGGCGCTGCGCCGCGCGGCGGGGCACGTGCGCGAGCATCTCGCCGCGCCCACCGCAGGACTGGGCGAGGAGGACGAGCTGACGGCGCTCGTGCGCGCGCTGGCGGTACGCGCGGCGGCCATGGAGCGCGCGTCGCCGGCGCAGTTTCGCGTCGAGCGCCTGCAGCTCGAGCTGCACCGCATCGAGCGCGAGATCGCCGCGGCGCGCTCGCGCGATGAGCCGATGACCGAGCTCGCCAGGCGCAGGGGCGCCACGCAGGAGCAGATCGGCCGCGCGATGGAACAGGTCATGGAGGAGGGCGCGACCAGGGGCTGAGCGCCAACCTGCACCTGCACCTCGCGTGTCGGGTTAGCATCGGCCCGTGATTGCGAGGTGGGGACCTCTCATGTGGCTCGTCGTGCTGGCGCTCCTGCCGGCGCCGGCGGTCGGCGCCGCGCAGGTGCCGGACCCCGACCCGCCGAACACGGTCGTCGCGCCCGCTGCGCAGGATCCGCTCGCCGGCCTCGTCGAGCCCGGCGACGCCGTGATCCTGTCCGACGAGAAGACCACGACGCGCTGGGTGCACGCACAGGAGACGACGAAGATCCTCGCCGAACCGCGCCGCGGGGCGCGCGCGGTCACGCGGCTGCGCTTCTTCACCGAGGACAAGGCGGCCGAGGTCTACATCGCGCTCGACGGCCGGATGGACTCCGCGGGGCGCAAGTGGCTGCACATCCGCGTCCCGATGCGGCCCAACGGGCGCACCGGCTGGGTGCTCCAGGACGCCGTCAGCCGGCTGTACGTCGTGCGCACCCAACTCGTCATCGATCGCAGGGCGCTGCGCGCCAAGCTCTACCGCAAGGGCAGGCTGATCTGGAGCGCAGCGGTCGGCATCGGGGCCTCCCGCACCCCGACGCCACGCGGCGACTTCTGGATCCGCGAGCGCCTCAAGGGACTCGGCGACGGCACGTCCTACGGACCGTGGGCATTCGGCACGAGCGCCTACTCGAACCTCTCGGACTGGCCCGGCGGCGGCGTCGTCGGCATCCACGGGACCAACCGGCCGGGGCTGATCCCGGGGCGGCCCTCACACGGCTGCGTGCGCGTGCGCAACGACAGGATCCGCCGGCTCGCGCGGCTGATGCCGGTTGGCACTCCCGTTCGCATCGTCGGTTGAAAGCTGCATCGTTTGCGCAGCATCCGTTGCCTTTTCTGTGCACAACGGGATACCTTCCGACCGTCCGCGTCCGGTAAGTGCCCGGATCAACAGCAGTGCATGTAGGGGGGAAGGTATGTCTGCAGGTCACGGAAAGCCGTTCATGCAACGGCGACGAGCGCGACATCTGCTCGTGACCATTGCTCTGGTCGCCGCCGGTTGCGCGGCAGCACCGGCAAGCGCGTTGGCGGGCGTCGGGCTCGGCATGGCGCCGACCTTCCCGACGAACTCGACCGTCGGCGACAGCGGTCTCGCGGCCTCGCTGACGATCACGAACAACAACACGGCGCCTGATGTCTCGGCGACGGTGTGCAACGCCGGCGACACGCTCCCGTGTCCGGCCGGTGACGAGGGCATCACGCTGATCCCGTCGTGCGGTGCGCAGGGCGCGTTCTCGGCCTGCACGAGCGCCGATCCCGGCGTGTTCCAGATCAGCTCGACGGCCACGGGCGGGGCCGGAACGGCCTGTCCCGGGACGGCGTTCACCGTATCGGCGGTGCCGGGTGACACGTTCGGCAAGGTGCGCTTCACGCCCGTCGTCGGCAACGTGGTGCTCCCGACGCCGGGGACGTTCTGTCGCATCGACTTCACCGTCGACGTGCTGAAGATCCCGGCGATCGACGCTCGGCCGGCGGTCGCCGGCCTGCAGACGATCCAGATCACCGACGCGACACAGCGCTCGAACCTCGGCACGACAGGGTCAAGCCGCGGATCGGCCTCGGGCAGCACCGTCAGCCTTCCGCCTCCGCCCCCGCCGCCCCCGCTGCCCCCGCCGGTGGCACCGCCACCGCCACCGCCACCGCCGGCGGTACCGCCGTGCGTCCCGCCGCCAGGACCGGCACCGCCCGGCCAACTGCTGTGCTCCGTACCGCTGACGCCAAGCTCGGCGCCTCGCGGCACCGCTCGGATCGCGGGCAGATCCGGCTGCGTGACGAGGAACTTCAACGTCACGGTGACCGGCCGGCAGATCCGCCGGGTCACGTTCTTCGTCGACGGCAAGTCCGTGCGGACGCTGACGCGGCCCAACCGCGGATCGCGGTTCGTGCTCCAGATCCGGCCCAACACGCTGCGTCGTGGAACGCACCGGGTCCTCGCGCGCACGACGTTCACAAGCGCGAGCGCAACCCGCTCGCGGACGCTCCGCGTCGTGTTCTCGCGCTGCGCGCGCGCCGCCAGCGCCCCGCAGTTCACGGGGTAGCGCCGGTCCGAGATCCGTCCACGGGGTGCGTCGCCGCGGCGACGCACCCCCTGTGGCGCGCTACCCTTGGCGCGCGCATTCGGGGGTAGCTCAATCGGCAGAGCATTCGGCTGTTAACCGAAGGGTTGTGGGTTCGAGTCCCACCCCCCGAGCTGACGGAACGCCCGCAACCGCGGGCGTTCCGCGTTGCGGGGTACCAATCGGGGTACCAATCGTCAGCGTTGCGTCCTGCGCGCGGCGTAGTCTCGCCGCATGCCAATAGAGATCGCCCTCGTCGACCGAACGAAGATCCGGCACGACGACACCGTCAGCAACTTCGTGGCCACAGTCCCCGCTGAGGCGGGGGGATGGGTCTACCTCAACGAAGGCGACGGAACGCCCAAGCGCCACTTCAACGTGGCCAACATGCTCTACGTCGTCGAGGTTGAGTCGCCGCCCGACGGGCCGCTCATCGCGCACATCTGATCCGCCGTTTTTGCATAGGCCGGCAACGGACACCCCGCCACCGCGCCTTACAAAAACGTTGCGCGCGCAACTACTCCCCGGCGGCGGCGTGTTCTTCGAGCTGAGCGATGGCTGCTTCGAGCGACCGGTGCAGACCGCGAGCACTGTTGAGGTTGAGCCGCGCATACGTCGCGAAGTCTTCGATCCGAGGTGCGTCCAGGAGAGAGATCACCACGCTGTCGCGCTCGGCCGGTGGCACGCTGACGACGACCTCGCCGGCCCCCGCGGCGTGAACGCCGACCGGATCGCCGAGCCATGCGGTCGGGTCTTGCTCATCGGAGTGCATCGAGGCATCGTCGCACGCGCTCTACCGCGCGGCATGGCAGGCGTGGCAGAGCGGACGCAGGTTCGACGCGTGATTGGTGCCACCGTCGGCCACGGGCACGATGTGATCGACCTCCGTCGCGCGCTCGCCGCACATCTTGCAGCGGTAGGCGTGCAGGGCGAGGATCTGCGCTCGGATCGTGCGCCAGGAGCGCGTCGAGCCGTGTCGCGCGTGCGCTGGGCATCGGGAGCCTTGCGACGGCCGGCCGCAGGCGATGCACGGCTTTAGAGCCATCCGAGCAACTCCACCGGCTCGGGCTTGACCTCGGCGCGCTCGAGCGCCATCGCGAGCGCGACGATGCCGTCCATGTTGTCGCGCGGGCTGGCCTTGTCGAGCCGCCAGCCGCGCCGGCTGTGACGCGCGATCGTGTGCGCCGCGTGCGAGGCCAGTTCGCGATCGTCGGGCAGGGTCAGGCGCTGCTCAACGATCGCGGCGTGCAAGCGGATTGACGCCGGGACCATCCGCACGTCGGTCTGTGGGAACGCGAGCACCGGCACCCGTTCGCGTTCGAGCTCCTGCGCGGCCTGCCCGAAGCGCCACGGGTCGAAGACGACTTCGCGCAAGCTGTACTGCGCCGCGAGGTCGCGTACCTGCTCGACGCACTCGAGGACGCCGCCGTCGCCGTGATAGATCGCTGCGCCGACCTGCAGATCGGCGTTGATCCAGACGACGGCGGAGGCTGAGCGGTCGCCGCCGACGTCCACGCCGACCCATATTGGTTCGCCATCCTCGAAGCTCGGCGAGCCGACGCATGCCTGCCACGCGCCGGCCGGAAGCCATGAGCCCTCGCTGTGACCCCACCGGCAGGCGTGAAACTGCGCGAACGGTCCGTCGGGCAGTGCTGCGCGCTGACGGCGTAGATCCTTCGCGGTGATCCACGGCGCAGGGTTCGCAGCTTTCAGGGCCTTGAGGTCGTCGAGGCTTGCGTCCTCGGGCAGCGACCATTCCAGCCAGTGCAGGTCGCCGGTCGCTTCGACGACGGCACCCTTGCGTTTCGCGGTCGGCTGAGCGAGGGCTCGGGCGCGTAGGCGTCCTAGCGGGCTGTCGAGGTGTGCCGCCGCGGTGCTGATCGCGAGCAGCTTGGAGTCGGGCCGCTTGATGAGCCCGGTCTGCATCGCTTCGAGCAGCTCGCCGTTGACGGGCCACGCCCAGACCTCATCGCCGATGTACAGGCTGCTCGACAGGCCGTGAACGCGCGGGCCGTCGGACGGCACGACGCGCAGCAGCCCGCCGCCGTCCTCGTGGCGCAGTTCGAGGTGGCGCACCGTCAGCAGATCCTCGAGCGCGGGGTGCTGCGCGAAGCCGCGCATCCGCTCAAAGCAGATCCGGGCCTGGTCGCGGCTCGCCGCGCCGATCGTGACCATCGCGCCGGGGACTGACAGGAGGTGGTGAACGCCGATCTTGGCGGCCAGCGTGGTCTTCGCGTTGCCGCGCGGGAGGATCGCGCAGACCTCGCGCGCCGGCCCGAAGTAGGCGCGAGCGATCCGCCGCTCGTGGGGGTGCATCGGCTCGCCGATCGACTCGCAGAAGGTGGCGAGCCCCGCGAGCCCCGGCCGAATCAAGGTAGTTGCCTGCACAACTAGTATCATACCCTCGACGTGGACTTGAGGGTTTTCAGCCGCCGCCGTAACGCCGCCGAGGATCGGGCGCTCAGTCACGCGACGGCCCCGCCCGCGATGCTGACCACGACGACGAGCGGGCACCCCGTCACGCCGTCGAACGCGCTCGCCGTCGCTGACGTGTTCGCGTGCGTCAGGTGTCTCTCGGACGCCGCGGCGTCGATCCCGCTTGTGCCCTACCGCAAGACCGCGACGGGCCGCACGCGCGTCGGGGGCGCGCTCAGCGACCTTCTACGCGCACCCGCGCCCGCGACTACGCAGGCGAACCTCATCGGCCAGATCGTGTCTCATCTGGCGCTCTTCGGAAATAGCTATGTCGGGAAGTTCCGCGACGCCGAGGGCAAGATCGAGCAGCTCGCGCTACTTCACCCCGATCGCGTGACACCGGAGCTGCGCGCCGGCCGACCCGTCTACACCGTCAACGATGGCCGCGGACGCCGGTCTGAGCACAGCGTCGAGGACATCATCCACATTCGCGCCTTGTCGACGGACGGGCTCGTCGGGCTGTCACCCGTTCGTCAGTGCCGTGTCGCGCTCGGGCTGTCGCAGTCGCTGGCCGAGCACGCGGCGCAGTTCTTCGAGAATGGCGCGAGGCCGACCGGCATCCTGAAGGTCGGCACTGGCAACGGCGAGGCCCTCGAACACATTCAGGCCGCGTGGACGCAAAAGCAGGCCGGCACCCGCAACGCGCACAAGATCGCCGTCGTCAGCGGCGACGTCGACTTCACCGCGATCACCGGGCCGCTCGATGACCTCCAGTTCGTCGAGCAGCGCCACCTCTCGACAGCGGAGATCGCGCGCATCTTCCGTGTCCCGCCGTGGATGGTGGGAGCCAGCAGCGGCGACAGCCTCACGTATTCGAACGTCGAGCAGCAGGCGCTCGCGTTCGTCACCTACAGCCTGCGGCCGTATCTGGTGCTCGTGGAGCAGGCGATCTCGGAAGACACCGACCTCTGCCGCGGAAGCCTGTACGTCGAGTTCCTGCTCGATGCCCTTCTACGGGCGGATAGCAAGACGCGCGCCGACGTGTACACCGCCGCGCTGGCGCCCGACACCGGCTGGATGACCCGCCAAGAAGTGCGCCGGCTAGAGAACCTCGACCCAGAGCCAGACGCCCCACAGGAGACGATCGCATGAGCACGATCACCCGCCCGACCCCCGGCACCGTCGAGGAGCGCACCGCCCCCGACCTGCTGACCACCGAGGACCGCAAGATCCGCGGTGTTGTGCCCTACGGCGTCGAGTCACGCGACCTTGGCGGGTTCACCGAGGTCATCTCGCCGACCGCCCTGCGCGGCGCCAAGCTCGACGACCTCGTCGTCACCGTCGACCACGCGGGCGTCCCGCTCGGGCGCTACCCCACGACGCTCGAGCTCGAGGACCGCGCCGACGGCCTGCACTGGTCCGTCAGCCCGCCCGAGTCTCGCGCCGATGTTCGCGAGGCCGTCGAGCGCGGCGACATGAAGGCGGGCTCCTGGCGGATGCGAGTTGCACCGGGCGGAGACGAGTGGCGCGGCGACGTGCGCCATATCCACGAGATCGCCGAGCTGCTCGACGTCTCGATTGTCACCCGCGCCGCCTATCCCGCCGCAGCGGTCGAGTACCGCTCCGCACCCGAACCTCAAACCACAACAGACCCGGCCACGGCCGAGGAGGACAACACCATGGCCGACACGGCCGAGAGCACCACCGAGAACCGCGCCGCGCCCACCACCGGCGGTCTGCACGTCGCGGATCGCGTGACCGTCACGGCAACCCGTCCGAAGGGTCTCGCCGATGAGTTCCGCGCAGCCGGGTTCCCCGGCGAAACCGCCACGATCCCGTGGCAGAACTTCGAGGATCGCGCCGTCACATGGAGCGGCTCAACCGACCTCATCGCCAAGGCGACGAGCAACGCCGCCGCCTACGGCTACGACGCGCGCTGGGCCTGGCCCGTGTTCCCCCGCGTCGCCGTTGACGAAGGCGTCACGAGCGTGGACGTCGCCACACAGACCGCGCGCTCGCTCGCGACCCCGACGAACATGGTTCGCGCCATCGACGCCGTCACCAACAAGCCCGAGAGCGGGTCGACGCTGACGATCGTGACCACGGCGATGAAGCAGGTCGCGACGGTCCAGAGCGGCATCCCAAACGTGTATTTGGAGAGCCAGGCGCTCAACACGATCGTCGAGGCCGACCTACGCCTGGCCCTGAATGACGCGCTGGACAAGTTGATCCTCGATGCCATCGCGACGAGCGGGTTTCAGGCGCCCGGCACCGATCAGCTTTTGGTGAGCGTCCGAAAGGCGATGTCCACGGTCATGAGCAGCGGATACAACCCGGACACCCTCATCCTGACGCCGGCCAACGCCGAGGCGCTCGACGTGCTCGTCAGCGGCATCTCGGGCGGCACGAATGACTACGTGTTCGGCGCGGGCAGCTTCGCGCCCGGCACGATCTTTGGGCTGCAGAAGAGGATCTCCAAGACGATCCCCGCGCCGGCCGTGGCCGACAGTTCGGCACTCGGCAAGCTGTACGCGAGCGGCGTGTCTCTCGCCCGCTTCGAGGAGAACGCCGGCAAGACGAACACCTCGCTCGTGCGGCTGGAAACTCACGCCGTGTTCGGCACCGAGCGCACGGCCGCCGCGGTAAGGATCGCCGCCTCGTAGGCAGATAGACTTACCTAGTCGGATTCGTCACCCGACGCTCCATCGCTCGTCAGAGCACTGTCGGAAACGCCGCCCCTCACCGGGCGGCGTTTCTCGTACCTCCGACCTCGCCGTTATCATTTGCGGGACAGTGCAGTACGACGACGACAGGAGCCCCAATGCCACACCCCCGGTCCGCGACGGCCAGCCTCGACGCTGACGTCGACCTCGGCGCGCTTGAGGCGCTGGAGGAACGCGAAGCACTCAGCTTCCGCGGTATCCGCGATCTGCGGCGACGCGAGAAGGCTGACGCGCTCAGCGCCGACGAGCAGCAGCAGCTCGATGCGTTCCGCGCGAGTCCGGCAGCGCGCAAGATGGCAGCGGTTGGGCGTGCCATCCACAGCCCCGAGAACACGAAGGCGATGGCCGCGTACAACTCGATGGATGCGCGTCTCCAAAAACGCTTCCGTAACTGCACCGTCGCAGAGACACGACACGACCCCCTGTTTCAGTCATACGTCCGTCGCCTCGACCATTCCGCAGAACGGGCGCACCGGCGTCCCGCTACGACCTGTCGAGCGCGGCCGCGGGCCCGGCGCACGAGTAGTTCGTCGCGCACCTCGAGCGCCGACCCCGGCGGCTCAGACCCACACGAACCATCCGCAGTACCCCTACGGCTCGCGCCACCACCGCGAGCCGTTCTCACGTTCGGATGCCTGACCGCTGAGCAGCGCGGGGAGGGGACGACATGAGCGGCCCCGCCGAAGTGCTGTTCGCTGACCGCCCCGCCGTCTTCGTCGCTGACGACTGCCACGTCGACGGCCGCGTGATCCACGCGCGCGGACGCTGGCGTTACCGCGTGGGACCGAACCACGCTGACTTCCGCTACAGCGAGCCGCGGTCGTACACATGGCCCGTAGGCCGCTGCTCCGAAATCCGGTGGACCTCGGAGGTGGCAGCATGATCGCCGCCGCCAACCAGAACGGACATGCGACGGGCAAGCTGCGCCGCCTCGACGTGGCGCAGATGGTCCGTGAGGCCCCGCCGGCCGTTCCGTGGGTCATCGACGGCCTCGTCGTCCGAGGCGCCCTGACGGTCCTCAACGGCCGCGAAGGCGAGGGCAAGTCGCTGCTAGCGATGGCACTCGCGGCCGGCGTCGCGCTCGGCGAGAACCAGGCCGGCATGGACTGCCGCGCGGGCCGCGTGTTGATCCTCGACTCGGAGAACGGCGCGTACGAAACGCATCGGCGAGTTCACGCGCTCGGACTTCCGGGTTCCGTCGAGATGTACGAGCCCGGCGACGGGCAGCGGTTTGACCTGCGAACAGACCTCGGCGACCTCGACCGGCTGCTGACTCTGCACGAGCCCGACCTGCTGATCCTCGACTCGTTTCGCACGTTGTGGGGTGGCGAGGAGAACGACAGCGGCGAGGTCGCGAAGGTGCTCGACCCGCTGCGCAACCTCGTGCGCCGCCACAAGGCCGGAACCATCCTGCTGCACCACAGCGGCAAGGGCAGCGGCAGCTATCGGGGCTCGTCGGCGATCGGCGCGAGCGCCGAGCTCGGGTTCACGCTCGCCCGCGACGAAGGCGACGAGGACCGCGACCGGCGTTCGTTGGCGTGCTGGAAGTGCCGGCCCGCGCCGAAGCCGGCGAAGGCGTACCTGCGGCTCAGCGTCGAGGGCGGCATGGTCTTCATCGACCGTGCGGAGCCACCCGCCGACGAGGCGCCGACCACGGCGCCCGTCACGGGCTCGCTGCGGCCTCGCGTGCTCGCCGCGTTGACCACCACGCCGCAGTCACGAGCGGACGTTGCGCGAGCCGTCGAGCGTGACCCGAAGGACCGCAGTGTCGGCCGTGTGCTCGATGACTTGGCCCTCGAAGGACTGGCGGCCAAGGACGCCGGGAAGTGGGTCGCGAAAAGGTGGCAAGGTGGCAACCCCCCTAGTAGCGATGCCACTTGCCACCTTTTGGAAAGCGGCAGCAGCGTGTCTATCGCGGGCGAGATCGAACTGCCCGACGGCTCGCTCGACGACGCGCTCAAGGCCAGGCCGTGCCGGTGCGATCGGCCATTACCAGCCCCCGATGACGGCGAGGTGCGGTGCACCCGCTGCGGGCACGTCTGCATCGACGGCTGGGGGGTGACGTCATGAGCGCGCCCATCGGCGTCGAGCGCTGTATGGGCTGGGACGGGTTCTCGCGGATCCGCTACAGCTCGCCCGCCAAAGCGAACAAGGCCCGGATCAAGATGCGTGGCGCGCTGCGCATCTACGAGTGCTACCGCTGCAAGGGCTGGCACATCACCAGCCAGCCGTACCGAGGTGCGGCATGACCGGCCAGCTCCTCACCGCCGAGCAGCTCGCCGAACGCTGGCAGATCCCCGTGAGCCAGGTCTACAGGCTCACCCGCGAAGGCCGAATCCCGAGCGTGAAGCTCGGGCGCTACTACCGCTACTCACCCGCCGCAATCGCGGCGTTCGAGGCCGGCGAAACCGACAGAAAGAAGGCCGCATGATCCAGCACAGCGAACCGATCCCGTACGACGAGAACGGCGACGACAACGAGCGCGCGACGTGGATGCTGTCCCTGATTGACGGGAGCCCGGACCACCTCGCGGTGGTCCCGATCCCACGCACGCGGACCGAGGCGCAGTTCGATGACATCGAGGCGCGGATGATCCGCGCGTTCGACCTTGCGAAGGAGCAGCGGCCCGACCTCGCCGTCAAGTTCCTGCCCCCGCTCGCGGACCTCATGCCAGCAGGCCAGAACGCATCCGCCACGGCGTTGCTCATGGTCTTGCACGAGCACGCCTTTGTTGGCGGCGAATGCGTACGCGGCTGCGGGCAGGTCGCGGCATGAGGCTCCGTTTGCCTCCCGCGACCGATCGGCGTATCGTCGCGGCCTCAACCAAGTGGGGCCGCGACGCGCAAACGTCCGGCCCCGTGGCACCGTCAGCGGTAACTGACGGCGCGCTCGGCACGCTAACGAATCACGCGGTGCATGCCGTACCTCGCCTCAGCATCGCCCTCGGCGTCACAACGACCGAAGGGAAAACCATGAGCATTTCGGACGAGATCGAAGCCTGGCTCGCAGGTGACATCACCGGCCACGTCGAGTACATCGCCGAGATAGCGCGCCTCGCCGGGCGAATCTCGTCTTGGGACAGGGCGACGATCCCGCGACCCGGCGAGCGATTCGAGCGTGCTCGCGTGGCGATCGAGAACTGCGAGCCGCAGGATCTTCGCGCCGTCGCGCACGCGCACGAGTTGGCAGCGGCCGAATTGCTCGACCACGCTGCGACGCTCTGTGACTACGCGGACGGGCTTGAACGCGGCTCCAACCTCGGTGTCCAGCTCTCCGACCACTTCCGCGCCATGCGGGAAGACCGCCAGCGTCGTGAGGATGAGCGCGTCCATGCCCGCGCCGTCGCAGAAGCGGACGGCGGCGTCATCGCGCGGTTCCCCGGATTTCGCGACGTGGGCTGGACGCTCATGCACGGTGGCCTGCTCACCGTGGACGACGTGCGCGCTGCGCTCATGGATGGTTCGCTCATGCGAGTGAAGGGCATCGGCCCGGCAAGCTTCGCCAAGATCGCACAGGAGCTACAGCGTGAAGAGGTCGACTCCTGATGTCCGCTCGTCGCGCCTACGGCACTGGCTCGATCATCGAGCGCAAGGGCACCTACTACGGGAAGTGGCGCGACGGCGACCGGCAGGTGAAGCGCAAGCTCGGGCCGGTGCGGACACCGCACCGGCCCGACGGCCTGACGAAGACGCAGGCCGAGAGCCGCCTGCGCGACCTCATCCGGGAGGTCGCCGCATCCGCCCCCGTCGCGCACGCGCGGACTCTCGAAGCCGCAGCAGACGCATGGCTCGAACACCTCGAAGCCAACGGCACGAAGGCGTCCAGCGTCCGCGCCTACCGTGCGGCGCTCGACCGTTGGTTCCTGCCGACCCTGAAGACGCGATCACTGGACCGCATTACCACCGCCGACGTCGAGCACTCGATGAGCAGGATGCGCAAGGCTGAGTTGTCCGACAAGACGATCCGCAACTACGTCGGCACGCTGCGCGCCCTGTTCAACTTCGCGCGGGACAAGCGCCGGCGATGGACGACGCGCAACCCCGTCGATGACGTCGAACTGCCACGAGCGCCGACGTACAGCGAGATCCGATACCTGACCACCGACGAGGTCTGGATGCTCGTCGAGGCCGTGCGCCCCGTGCCGATCACCGGCATGGACGCGATGACCTACGAAGCGCTCGACAAGGCGATGATCGTCACCGCCGCCATGACCGGCCTGCGGATCGGTGAGCTGCAGGCGCTCGACTGGCGCTCGATCGACTTCGTCCACGCGCGCGTGCGGGTGCGCCGCACATACGACCGCAAGACCAAGACCTACACCAAGCCGAAGTCGCGGCGCTCGGAGCGGGCCGTGCCGATGCCTGACGAGGTCGCCGGCTGCCTACTGCGGCTGCTGAGCGAGTACCACCCCGACGTCGTCGAGCCAGACCCGACCGCGCTCGTGTTCGCACACCCCGTCACCGGTGACCCGCTCGGCCACCGCCTGATTTACGAGCGTCTGCGCGCAGCGTTGAAGACCGCCGGCCTCGACGAGCTGTTCGCGTGGCACAACCTGCGCCACAGCTACGGGACCGCGCTCGCCGGCCAGGGCGTCCCGATGCGCACGCTCCAAGAGTGGATGGGACACAAGGACATCCAGACCACACAGCGCTACGCCGACTACTGCCCAAACCCCGGCGAGCGTGATGTCGTCGAGGCCGCGTTCGCCCGTGGTACCAATTCGGGTACCAATCTGCCAGCGCCCGCACAGAACTGAGAGCAACTCAAGTCAACAGGCACGGGGGAACACACCCCACCGCCACACCCCCGACCGGGTTCGAGTCCCACCCCCCGAGTAGCCTGCGAGCCAATGAATACGGGCTCGCAGGCCCGGCGGTCTACCAACCCGTCTACCAAGGTCGTCGTTGACCGCCGACCCGCGGCATAGGCTGCGGGCCATGCCTACGGAAATCGCGATGGTCGACGGTACGAAGTTCCAGATCGCAGAGGACGTCAACACCGCCTAAATCTCATCGGCGGTCCCGTGCCGGGATGGGTCCAGATGGACGAGGAGGCTACGTCCCCACAGCGCCACACAGCGACCCGCCGCTCTGAGCGGAATCGATGGACCTGACAGCTGGCCGCGCAAGTACCGTCCGTCTCATGAATCAGCGGCAATGGATCAAGGCGCTCACGAAGGCGGGCTGGACGAACGAACGCGGCGGCAAGCACGTCGTCAAGATGACCAAGCCCGGTCAGCGACCCATCACATTGCCGATGCACACGGGGTCGGAGTACAGCAAAGGGCTCGATGCGGCGATACGCAAGCAGGCAGGTCTATGATGGGCCGCGAAGAGAGCGATGACCATGGAACTAAACGCGAACATCCGCCACGAAGACGGCATGTACTGGGCCGAGGTCGAGGAGCTACCCGGCTGCTTCGCGTCGGGCGCGACCACATCTGAGCTACTCGAGGCGCTCGAGGAAGCTGTCTCGATGTACCTCGCGCCGGCACCGCAGTCGCCTCCGGTCGCCACGCACGTCGCGACCGTCGGCCTTCGCGTCGACGACCGCGCGCTGCTGCCCTGCTGAACGAACGGGGCCGCGCAGGGGTTAGGGGTCGCGCGCTACGGGAGTGCGCGCGCCCGCGCAACGTGGGGCAATGCCGCCGAGCAGCTCGGGCTCTGCGTGGGATGGCCGCCTTTCGCTCGTCTACCAATCCGTCTACCAATCTGCGCCGACCGGGGCAGAACTGAGCGCAACTGAGAGCAGCATGGGCGGGGGCATACACCCGGCCGCCACCCCGCCGACCGGGTTCGAGTCCCACCCCCCGAGCTTGAACGCAAACGCCCGCACCACGCGGGCGTTTGGCGTTGTATCTCGTGCAGGCTTGCTCCCGTGGGCACACGAGAGTACGGTCAGCGCCATGCGCGGCCAGGGAGGGCGTCGGGGGACGCGAGGCGTGCGTTGCACGTTGCTGCTCGGCGCGCTCATGTTCGCCGTCGGTGTCCCGGCCGCGCAGGCGGCGGTCACGATCAACGACGTCACGGTCAGCGAGACCAACGATGTCTCCACCGCGACGTTCGACGTCACCCGCACGGGCGGCTTCGGCGCGCCCGCGCTGACGATCTCCTACGCGACGATGGACGGCTCGGCGCGCGCCCCCGGTGACTACACGCCGGCGTCCGGCGTGCTGTCGTTCGGCTTTTTGCTGCTGGGCGGCACGCAGACCAGGCAGGTGAGCGTCAGCGTCCAGGGCGACCGCCTCGACGAGGCGCCGGAGCAGTTTCGCGTCGTCATCAGCGGCGATGAGGTGACGAAGTCCCAGGGCGTCGCGACGATCGCCGACGACGACCCCCAGCCGAGGGTCGGCGTCAGCGATGCGGCGCCCGCCGCCGAGGGAGGGACCGCCACCTTCACGGTCGCGCTGAGCGCGGTGAGCGGCCGCGCCGTCAGCGTCGTGTACGCGACCGCCGACGGCAGCGCGACCGCGGGCCAGGACTACACGGCGCGCAGCGGCACGGTCACGATCGCGGCCGGCTCGACGAGCGCGAGCGTCGGCGTGGCGCTCGTCGACGACGCCGCCGACGAGCCCGACGAGACCTTCCAGCTGCGCCTGAGCGCGCCAGCTGCCGCGACACTGGGCGATGCGGTCGGCACCGCGACGATCGTGGACAACGACGAGCCGGCGGGGGCCGGCGCACCGTCCGCGGCGGGTCCACCGGCGGCGCCGATCCCGCCGCCGCTGCCGCCGGCCACCGGATCGGGCGCCGCGGAGGGGACGCCGCTGCGCCTCGGCGTCTCCAGCCCGCGCCTGCGCCAGCCCGCGACCGTGCTCGTGACGGTCTCCTGCCCGCGCCAGTCGGGCCGCTGCCGGGGGCGTATGACGCTCTTCAGCCGCCCCAACAGGCGCTCGAAGATCACGCAGCTGCGGCGCGAGCGCCGCCTCGGACGGCGGAACTTCAACCTGCCCGGAGCCGGTTCGCAGACGCTGCGGATCGCGCTGTCGCGACGCGACCGGGCGCTGCTCAAGCGCGCCGGCCGGATCAGCGTGCGCGTGTACGTCCTCACGACCGACAGCGCCGGGCGGACCGGCGTGCGGCGCGTCAACGGCACGCTCGTCGCACGCACGGCCCACTCCGGCTGAGGCGCGCTCAGCCTCAGGCGGCGAGCGTCTCGACGAGGTCCGCCGCGCGGGCCGCGCCGTCGTGGCGTGACGCCCACGCCTGCAGGCCGCGCGCGCCGGTGCGCAGCTCGGGCCGCGCCAGCGCCCGGCCGACCGCCAGCGCCAGCCCGCGCGCGCCGACGAGCCGGCGCGGCAGTCGCACGCCGACGCCGGCCCAGTCCGCGCGCGCCGCGTTCTCGTTCATGTCGCCCGCCGCCGGGACGATCACGAGCGCGCAACCGCTCGCCAGCGCGCGCGCCACCGTGCCGTGTCCGCCATGGCAGACGACGATGTCGCATGCCGGCATCGCCCGCGCGTAGGAGAGCCAGTCCACGAGCCGCGCGTTGGCCGGTACGGCGACCGGCGGGCGCTGGCGGTTGGTCGAGGCGAGCACCCGCACCGGCATCTCGGCGAGCCCCTCGAGCGCGGCCCGCAGCAGCGTCTGGCCCGGGTCCTGCGACGTCGACGGCGCGATCAGGACGAGCGGGTCGTCGCCGGGCGCAAGCTCGACGTCGGGCGCCGGCGGCTCCCACATGAGCGGCCCGACGACGTGCGTGTTCGCCGGCCAGTCGCGCGGATATTCCAGCTGCGGGAACGTCGCGACGAGCGCGAGCTGCGGGCTGATCCCGCCGTGGACGCGCTGCAGCGGTGCCAGATCCAGGCGCCGGCGCGTCTCGTTGAGCTGCGTGCGGCCGATCTCGAGGCCGTGGCGCAGCAGCGGGTCGGCGCCGTGCCAGAGCGCGCGGCCGACGCGCGTGCGCGGCAGCCGCGCGCCGCAGGAGTACGGCGCGCAGCCGGGCGGCGTGCGCGGGTCGAGGTGGGGGATGACCGTCGCGACGGGCAGCCCGGCGAGCTCCCCTGCAAGCGCCGGCGCGAGCGTGAGGATGTCCGCGACGACCGCGGCGGGCGCCACGTCGCGCACGAGCTGCACGGTCTCGCGGGCCGCGCGCTCGACGGCCTGGTAGGGCGTCAGCGGGCGCTCGCGCGTGGGGAAGACGTGGTACTCCGGCGCCGCCGCGAAGCGCATGCCCTCGCGCTCCACGTCGCGCTCCCAGCGCCGCCAGGTCTGCAGCGTCACGTCATGGCCGCGGCGGGCCAGCTCGCGCCCGAGCGCGATGACCGGGAACGCGTGCCCCGGGTCGCCGAACGCGCCGAGCAGCAGGCGGCTCAGGAAGCCAGCTCCGCGATCAGCCGCAGCTGCTCGAGGCGGTCGCCCTTGGTGAACGCCAGCGGGCTGACGCCGAGCGTGCCGACGCCGGCGTCGCGGTAGACCGCGAGGCGCTCGCGGATGTGCTCCCTCGGTCCGACGAGCGAGACCGCGTCGATCAGCTCGTCCGAGAGGGCCGCCATCGCCTCGACGCGCTTGCCGTCGAGGTAGAGGTCCTGCACGGCGCGGGCCTCGTCCTCGAAGCCGTAGCGCTGCACGAGCGCGTTGTAGAAGTTCTTCTCGCGCGAGCCCATCCCGCCGACGTACAGGGCGAGGAACGGGCGCATCGCGTCGCGTCCCGCGGCGACGTCGTCGGTGACGAAGACGTTGACCTGCGGCGCCATGTCGAAATCCTCCAGCGCGCGACCGCTGCGTGCCGCGCCCTCCTCGAGCAGCGGGCGGAACTCCGCGACGTGCTCGGGCGAGAAGAGCGTCGGGATCCAGCCGTCGGCGACCTCGCCGGCCAGGCGCGTGTTGTTGGGGCCGATCGCCGCGAGGTAGATCGGGATCTCGTCCTGGACCGGGGCGATCGTGAGCTTCAGCGCCTTGCCGGGACCGTCGGGCAGCGGCAGCGTGAGCGTCTCGCCCTCGTACTGCAGGCGCTCGCGGGCGAGCGCCTTGCGCACGACCGCGACGTACTCGCGCGTGCGCTGGATCTGGCGGCCGAAGCGCTGCCCGTGCCAGCCCTCGGCGACCTGCGGGCCGGAGGAGCCGATCCCGAGCAGCATCCGCCCGCCGGAGAGCTGGTCGATCGTCGCGGCCGTCATCGCCGTCATCGCCGGGCTGCGGGCCGGCATCTGGAAGATCGCCGAGCCGAGCTTGATCGTCGACGTCTGGCCGGCGAGCCACCCGAGGATCGTCGCGGCGTCCGAGCCGTAGGCCTCGGCGGCCCAGACGGAGTCATAGCCCAGGCGCTCGGCCTCCTGCACGATCTCACGCTGGTCGTCGGAGGACAGTCCCAGACCCCAGTAACCGATGTGGACGCCGAGCTTCATCGCTGCAAGATCCCTTTCACGAAAGGACTTCGGTTGCCCGAGGCGACGGCCTAGCATAGGTTGGCCGAGCCCCGACGAACGGAGAGAGAACCCTATGACAACGTCTCGCGAACAAGCGGTCGCAGAACTTCGACGGTCCATCGACGTCCTGCCTGAGCGCACTCGCAAGGCGATGCTCATCGGCCTCGGCAACAACACGGTCATCACGGGAGCCTTCGGCGGCGGCGACGGCGCCTGCCCGATGATGGCCGCCCATCGTGAGGGCGGGCGCACGAGCGTCTGCTCGTTCCCGCAGGCCTGGGACAAGTTCTGCGGCGTCGCCGGGCGTCAGATCGTCCGCCCGGCCACGGAGTACGAGGTCGTGATCCTACGCCGGGAGATCGAGGCCAGCCTCGAGACCGTGGCCGAGACCACGGCCACCTTCTTCGCCGACGCGATCGCCGAGCACAAGGCGGCCGTCGAAGCGCGCGAGCGCGATGAGATCCTCGCCGCGCAGGAGACGCCTGCCGAGGCGACGCGCCGCCGTCGCCTGCGCATCACCGGCGGCGAGCGCTTCGACCTCACCGAGGCGATCGAGGAGCACCGCTCCACCGCGCGCAGCCGTCGCAGCCGCGAGGCCGAGTCCACCGGTCTGAACTGGCTCTTCGAGGAGACGCTCGTGCTGCCCGAGAAGTTCGGCACGGACGAGACCGAGGACGAGCGCGAGTTCGACTTCGACGCGGCCGAGAGCGACCTGCTGCGCCGTTAGGGCCCTTAGAGCAGCGCGCGCCCGGCCGGGCCCTGGAAGACGATCTCGGGCACCACGCAGCCGGGAGTCAGCGACAGCAGCATCCGCACCGAGGCGACGATGTCCGCCGTCTGGATCATCGCCTCGGGCGGCAGTTGCTCCTTCATGAAGTCCGTCATCGCCGTGTCGACCCAGGCCGGGCACAGCGCGGTCGACTTGATGCCCAGGCCGCCGAGTTCTGAGTTCATCGCCTCGGTGAAGCCGACGACGCCGAACTTCGTCGCCGAGTAGACGCTCAGCCAGCCCTGGCCCTGCTTGCCGGCGATCGACGCGGTGTTGACGACGAGCGCGTTGCGGTGCTCGGCGCCGGCGGCGGTCAGCATCTCCGTGCACTCGCGGTACATCAGCGGGATCGAGCGCAGGTTCGTCGCGAGCTGAAGGTCGAGCTTCTTCGTGCTCAGCTCGCCGATCGGGCCCCCGCTCCCGACGCCGGCGTTGTTCATCAGCACGTCCAGGCGTCCGTACGCATCGCGATGGGCGGCCACGGCGCGGACGATGTCATCCTCGCTGCCGACGTCGGCGGCGATGCGCTGGACCTCCAGCCCGTCGGCACGCAGCGCCTCGTAGGCGGCCTCGAGCTTGTCGGGGCGCCGAGCGACGAGCGTGACCGCGTGCCCTTCCTCGCCGAGCAGCCGCGCGACGGCCAGGCCGATCCCGCTCGACGCTCCGGTGACGATCGCGGCGCGCTCGGTCATCGGCGCTATCCAATCATGTGAGCGCCCAGCGGTCGTCGCCGCGCGTACCCACCGCCCGGGACGGCCGCCGATCACCGCGTGGAGACGGCGCGTACTCGCGGGGACGACACTAGAGTCCCCGACATGACCCGCCTGCTTCTGTCGTTGCTGGCGGCGGCCGTGGCGCTTTCCGCATGTGGTGGTTCGGACGACGGCGGCACGGCGCCCGCCCCGCCGCAGCCCGCTTCCGCCACCACGGGCGACTTCCCCTCGGTCGAGGGCAAGACGCTCAAGCAGCTCATCGCGGGCCTGCCGATGGGCGCGATCCTCAACGTCTCGAGCTTCAGCGGCCAGCGCGTCGGGCGCAACCGCCTGGGCTTCGTGATCGTCGACCGCGCCAACAAGCAGATCGACGTCTCGGAGGTGGCCGTCTACACGGCCAAGCCCGACGGCACCGAGCTGCGCGGACCGTTCACCGCGCGCAGGGAGTCGCTGGACGTCGACACGCGCTATCGCAGCCGGCAGACGGACGCCGACCTCGACAGCGGTGACACGTTCTACGTCGCGGACGCCGTCTACGGCTCGCGCGGCCCGCACGTCGCGATCGGGCTCGTGCGCCTCGACGGCCGGCTCGTCGTCGCCGATCCGGCCTCGGCGCCGCTGCCGGTCGGCGACAGCGACGGCCCGCCGGACATCGGCGATCGCGCGATCAAGGTCCACACGCAGACCGGCGCCGACGTCGGAGGCGACCTCACGAAGCTCTCGACGCGGATACCGCCGCCGCGCGAGATGCTCGACATCGACTTCGCCGAGGTCGTCGGCAGGAAGCCCGTCGTGCTCGTGTTCGCGACGCCCGCGCTGTGCACGTCGCGCACGTGCGGGCCCGTCGTCGACATCGCCGAGCAGGTGCGCGGGGAGAGCGGCGACGGCGTGACCTTCATCCAGCAGGAGATCTACCAGGACAACGACCCCGGCAAGCCCTACCGCTCGCAGGTGCTCGCCTGGGGCCTGAAGACGGAGCCGTGGGCGTTCGTCATCGACCGCCGCGGCAAGGTCGCCGCACGCTTTGAGGGGGTCTACTCGGTGGGCGAGCTGGCGCGCGCCGTCGAGCGCGTGAAGTAGGTCGGCGGCACGGGCGTCCGAGCGGCTGGTATCCTGCCAGGACCAGTTCTGGTCGATCCGCCAATAATATGACCCCGCACGACGCCCTGCTCACCGACCTGTACTGCCTCTCGATGGCCGCCGACTACGTCCACGAGGGCACGGCGGACGAGCTCGTGACGTTCGAGCTCTCGGCCCGCGGCGACGGCGCGATGACCGTGGCCGGGGTCCAGGAGGCGCTCTCGTTCCTCGAGGGAATGCGCTTCACCGAGGCCGACCTCGGGTGGCTCGCCGAACAGGACCCGGTCACGTTCGACGAGCCCGTCCGGGCGCGTCTGCGCGATCTGCGCTTCGGCGGCACCGTCCACGCGCCGCGCGAGGGGACGATCGTGCCCGCCGGCACGCCGCTGCTGCGCATCAGCGCGCGCCGCCTCGAGGCGACGCTCGTCGAATCGCCGATGCTCGCCGTCATGAACTACGCCGTCCGCGTCGCGACGAATGCGACGGCGATCGTGCGCGCCGCGCGGGACAAGCCCGTCTGGGACTTCTCGATGCGCCGCCTCGACGGCCTCGGCGCCGGCCACAGCGCGGCGCGGGCCGCCTACCTCGCGGGCTTCGCGGGCACCGCCACGACGGCCGCGGCGCGCGACCTCGGCATCCCGGCGACCGGCACGATGGCGCACGCGAAGGTCATGGCCCGCGGCCGCGCCGGCGAGCTCGGCGTCTTCTGCGACCAGCTGCGCGCGCGACCGGCGGGCGCGACGCTGCTCGTCGACACGTACGACCCGCTGCAGGGCGTCCGCACGGCGATCACCGCCCAGCGCGCCACCGGCGCGCGGCTGAAGGCGATCCGGATCGACTCCGGCGACCACGCCGCGCTCGCGACGACCGCGCGCCAGATGCTCGACGCCGCCGGCCTCGAGGACACCGTGATCATCCTCAGCGGCGATCTCGACGCGGCCCAGATCGGCGCGCTCGTCGACCGCGACGTCCCCGTGGGGGCGTTCGGCGTCGGCACGCGGCTGCGCAGTGGCGAGGCGATCGGCGCGGTCTACAAGCTCGTCGAGCAGCACGGCGAGCACGACCTCGCGCTGCGCTACGCGATGAAGCTCTCGCCGGGCAAGCAGACCGATCCGGGCGCGCACGACGTGACGCGCCGCGCCGACGGGTCGCACGTGCTGCACCTCGCCGGCGAGCCGATCGAAGGCGACGCGCTGCTCGCCGAGGTCATGCGCGGCGGCGCTCGCACGGCGCACGCGCCCGAGCTCGCCGCCGACCGCGTCCACGCTGCCGCCGAGCGCGAGCGCAGCGCGCCCGCCGACGCGTCCCCGCTCGTCCGCTCGCCACGCCTGACCGCGCTGCGCGCCCGCCTCGTCGCCGAATCCGAGCAAGGAGAGCCGACCATGCCCGCGACCGCTCTGATCGCCGTCGACGTCCAGCACGACTTCCTGCCGGGCGGCGCGCTCGGCGTGCCCGGCGGCGACGCCGTCGTCGCGCCGCTCGTGCGCGCCGCTCGTGCCGTCGGCCTCGTCGTCAGGACGCGCGACGCCCACACCGCCGACCACTGCTCCTTCACCGAGCAGGGCGGGATCTGGCCCGTTCACTGTGTGGCGGGCACGCACGGCGCCGAGCTGCACCCGGCGATCGCCGCCCTCGACGGGCCGCTCGTCGAGAAAGCGACGACGCAGGGCGCCGACGCCTACTCGGGCTTCGACGGAACGCAGCTCGCCGAGCTGCTGCGCGAGGCCGGCGTCACGCATGTGCTCGTCGGCGGCCTCGCGACGGACTACTGCGTCAAGGCGACGGCGCTCGGCGCGCTCGCGGCCGGCTTCGAGGCGACGGTGCTCGCCGACGCGGTCGCAGCCGTCGACGTCGAGGAGGGCGACGGCCGCCGCGCGCTCGACGAGATGGTCGCCGCGGGGGCCAGGATCGCGACCGGATGGGGCAGGGAGGACTCGAACCTCCGTCTAACCGATTATGAGTCGGCTGCTCTGACCAACTGAGCTACTGCCCCGCGGGTGGACCGTATCTCGCGGCTCGAGCTCGCCGCCGGCACGGGCGTGCGCGCCGAAGCGGCATAATCCCCGCGCACGCACACAAGCCGAGCGATTGCAGGGGTTCAGATGGGCTTCTTTCTGCGCAGAATGGTTGGAGACAAGGCTGATTCGCTGACCCAGGATCAGCTCGCCGAGGTCGCCGAGGGTGCGCTTGCGATGCAGGAGCAACTCGCGCGCGACGTCCTGTCGCTCGTCGAGATGACGGACATGCCCGAATCGCACGCCGAGAAGGACCAGCGCGTGGTGCGGGCGCGCGAGACCGTCCAGCGCCTGGGGATCTGATCGCCCGCCGCGGGCGGCTGGGGCTCGCGGCCGGCCTCGCCGCGATCACTCCCTTCGCGGGCTGCGGCGCAGACGACGCCGCTCAGACGCCGCCGGCGTCGCGGTCGGCCACCGCGACGGTGGCCGCGCGCGCGCCCGCCAAGCCCGCGCTGTGCGACGGGTCGCTGCGCGTCCGCGTGACCGGGCGCGTCGCGGCGGGCGCTGCGAAGGAGCTGTCGGGCCTCGTGGCGTCGCGCTCGCGGCGCGGCGTGCTGTGGGCGCACAACGATTCCGGCGACAGCCCGCGGCTGCTCGCCTTCCGCAGCTCGGGGGCCGCCGTCGCGGAGGTCGCGCTGACCGGCGCCGAGAACGTCGACTGGGAGGACATCGCCGTCGGCCCGAGCGGCACGCTGCTCGTCGGCGACATCGGCGACAACCTCGCCCAGCGCCCGTCCGTCGTGGTCTACCGCGTGCCCGAGCCGCGGTCCTCGGGCACCGTCGCCGTCGCCGCCCGCCACGAGTTGCGCTACCCCGACGGCGCGCGCGACGCGGAGGCGCTCATGTTCGATCGCTCCAGCGGCTCGATCGTCATCGTCGCCAAGGACTTCGGCGGCCAGGCGCGCGTCTACGCCGCCCGCCGCCCGGCCTCCGGTCAGGTCACGACGATGCGCCACACGGGCACGATCAGGCTCGGGCCCGTGGAGCCCGTGACCGCCGGCGACGTGTCGGCCGACGGGCGCACGATCGCGCTGCGCACCTACGACCAGGCCTACGTCTGGCGCCGGCGCGCGGGGGAGTCGGTGGCGGGCGCGCTGCGGCGGCGGCCGTGCCGCACGGACGCCGAGCTGCTCGGCGAAGGGCAGGGCGAGGCGCTCGCGCTGACGGCCGACGGGGGCGCCTTCATCACGGTCCCGGAGGGTGCCCGGCCGGCGCTGCGCCGGTACGAGTCGGGCGGTGGCGTGTCGTCATCTGGTGAATGACGTTTGGACGGCGTGACTGCGGGAAGTACGACTACGAACCCACCGAGAGACGGTTCGGCCCAGATCCCCCGCCGCCCCTCACTCTCGGGTATGCGCGTCCGGTGTGACCCCGCCGGGCGCGCTCGGTTCTTAAGCCCGCTTGCAGGCCATTTCCCCAGCCGTTGTTCATCGTGTTGTGGCAGAACGGAAGGGAACGGGACGCCCGCCGTCGAAACAGGCTGTCGTCCATGAAGCGATCCGCGACTCCAGCGGCGACTCCCGAGTCGCTCTCCACGTATATCCAGGCCCGATTCGACGACTTCTCGCGTTCGCAGAAGGATGTCGCGCAATACATCGTCGACCATCTCGACGAGGTTGCCTTCCAAACGGCCGAGGAGCTCGCGCGCCGCGCGAACACCTCCTCGAGCACGGTCGTGCGCTTCTCGCAGGCGCTCGGCTTCGAGGGCTATCCCGAGCTGCAGCAGTCCGCTCGCGAGGAGTACCGCCGCCGCCACGCGACGACGCCGGTGATGAGCGGGCCGGGCCCGGTCGCGCCGCTCTTCTCGCTGGACCAGAACGAGTTCGAGACGATGCTCGCGGCCGACCACGTCAACGTCGAGGACACCGCCCGCAAGGTCTCCCGCAGCGAGGTCGAGGCGGCGATCGAGGCGATCGCCACGACGCCGCGGCTGCTCGTCGCCGGCACCGACCAGATGGCGTTCTTCGCCTCCTACCTGCGCCACCTGCTGATGCTGCTCGACCTGCGCGCCGAGATCGTCGCCAGCCCGTCGCAGGAGGCGCTCGGACGCCTGAGCCGGATCGACGAGGAGACGCTCGTCATCGGGCTCTCCGCCGGCCGACCGCACCCGCTCGTCGTACGCGCCATGAAACTCGCCCGCCACCGCAAGGCGCGCACGATCGCGATCACCGACGCGACGCTGTCCGAGGTCGCCAAGCTCGCCCAGATCCGCCTGTACTACTCGTCCAACAGCCCGGCCTACGTGCGCTCGCACACCGCGCTGCTGAGCATGGTCCAGGCGCTCGCCTACGGCGTCTACGCCCGCGACGCCGACGGCTACGCGGACCGCATCAAGGCCTTCAAGCTCAAGTAGCGCCTGCGTAACCCGCCCACGGGGCGAGATACAATCGCCTCCGTGCGAGACGAAGCCACATTCCGCGTCAAGGCCGGCCTTGCAGAGATGCTCAAGGGCGGCGTCATCATGGACGTCGTCGATGCCGAGCAGGCGCGCATCGCGGAGGCCGCGGGCGCGGTCGCGGTGATGGCGCTGGAGCGCGTGCCGTCCGACATCCGCCGCGACGGCGGCGTCGCCCGCATGTCCGATCCGGCGATGATCAAGGACATCCAGCGCGCCGTGACGATCCCCGTCATGGCGAAGGCGCGGATCGGCCACATCGCCGAGGCGCAGGTGCTCGAGGCGCTCGAGGTCGACTACATCGACGAGTCCGAGGTGCTGACCCCGGCCGACGAGCACAACCACATCGACAAATGGGACTTCTCGGTGCCGTTCGTCTGCGGCGCCACGAACCTCGGCGAGGCGCTGCGGCGCATCGGCGAGGGTGCAGCGATGATCCGCTCCAAGGGCGAGGCCGGCACCGGCGACGTCTCCGAAGCGGTCAACCACATGCGCGCGATCCGCGCCGAGATCCGCCGCCTCGGGACGCTCGACGAGACCGAGCTGCCGAGCGCCGCCAAGCAGCTCGGCGCGCCCCTGGACCTCGTGCGCGGCGTCGCCCACGAGGGCGGCCTGCCCGTCGTCCTGTTCTGCGCCGGCGGCATCGCGACGCCCGCCGACGCGTCGCTGATGATGCAGCTCGGCGCCGAGGGCCTGTTCGTCGGCTCGGGGATCTTCAAGTCCTCCGATCCGGAGCACCGCGCGCGGGCGATCGTCGAGGCGTGCACGCACTTCGCCGACCCGATCCGCGTGGCGCAGGCCTCAGAGGGCCTCGGGCCGGCGATGGACTCGCTCCAGACGCGCGGTCTCGCCGACGATCAGCTGCTCGCTCAGCGCGGCTGGTAGGCGCATGCTCATCGGGGTGCTTGCGCTCCAGGGCGGCTTCGCCGCGCATGGGCGCATGCTGCGCGAGCTCGGAGCCGAGGTGCGCGAGGTGCGCGTCCCCGCCGACCTCGACGGCCTCGACGGGCTCGTGATCCCCGGCGGCGAGTCGACGACGATGACGCTCGGGATCGAGCGCGAAGGGCTCGCGGAGCCGCTGCGCGGCTTCGGCAGGCCGATCTTCGGCACGTGCGCGGGGCTGATCATGCTCGACCGCGAGCACCTCGGGTTGATGGATCTCGAGGCGCAGCGCAACGCGTTCGGGCGCCAGGTCCGCTCCTTCGAGGCGGACCTCGAGATCGCCGGCATGGACGGCCCGCCGTTGCGCGCGGTCTTCATCCGCGCGCCGTGGATCGCCGCGCACGGCGAGGACGTGCAGATCGTCGCGGAGGTCGACGGCCATGCGGTCGCCGCGCAGCAGGGCACCATGCTCGCCGTCGCGTTTCACCCCGAGCTCGGCAGCGACACGCGCCTGCACGCGCGCTTCCTCGCATCGTGCAACGGCAGCGCGGCGTGACGCGTCGCGCCCCGCGCCCTCGCCGTGCGGCGGCGACCTCCGTGTGTGTGTTGGACGGCGCGAACCGATCCGGGCGCGCACGCTGGCGCGCGGATTCTCGACGCGCTTCCGGCGCGCCATCTACGGTTCTGACTCGCGATGGCGTCCTGGAGCGAGATCGAAGCGCAGGCCCCCGAGCTGGCCGCTTCCGCGCGGGCGTTTCTCGATGCCTACGTGCACAAGACGCTGGCGACGCTGCGCAAGGACGGCTCGCCGCGGATCAGCGGCAGCGAGGTGATCTTCGCCGAGGGGGAGCTGTGGCTCGGCAGCATGTGGCAGTCGCTGAAGGCCCGCGACCTGCAGCGCGACCCGCGCTTCGCCCTGCACAGCGGATCGCCCGATCCCGACGCCGGCTGGCGCGGCGACGCGAAGCTCGCCGGCCGCGTCGAGGAGAGCCTCGACGAAGCACTGCGAGAGCTCGTGTTCGACGGCAAGGGCGGCCCCGGGCCGTCACACCTCTTTCGCTGCGACGTCGCCGAGCTCGTCGTCGTCTCGCTGCCCGACCCGCCGCAGTTTCTCGTCATCGAGAGCTGGCACGAGGGTCGCGGCGTGACGCGCGTCGAGCGCAACTGACGCGTCGGAGCGCTGGGGCCAGCCGGGGTCAGCCGTTCGCCAGGCGGCGGTCGACCTCGGCGAGGACGGTACGGCGCTTGCGGTGCGTGGATTCGTAGAGGCGGACGACCGCGAGCGTCGCCGGGTCGGCGGTCGCGAGCTGCTCCGTGACGTCCTTGGCCTTCATCGCGTCGTAGCCGCCCCACGGCTCGGCGACGTTGACCTCGGCACCCGCGCCGTCCTCCGCGCCGCTGTCCGCGGATTCGACGACGACGACGGCCTCACGGTCGACGTGCGCGGGCGCGGGAGCGGGCGCGACGTGCGGGGGTGCCGGCGTCGTCGCGCGCGGGCGCCGCGGAGCGCTCGCCGGCGGTGGCGGCTCGGCGACCGGGGGGGCCGACCGCGGCTGCGAGGTGCGCGCCCAGTCGTCGGAGTCGTCGTCGCGGCGTCCGAGGATCGGCTCGGCAACGGTGCGAACGACCGACACGGCGAGCGATCCGGCCTGGCGGGCGGCCTCGAGCGACAGCTCGGCGATACGGGCAATGGTGTCGAGTACGCGCATAGTCGCTGCGGCTACCCGCCGCGGGGTGGCTGGAAGCGCCGCACGGTCACACGACCAGCCCATGGCGGACCGTGTTCTCGGTGACGACGCGGGGCTCGACGAAGTACAGCAGGTAGTCGTGCCCGCCGGCCTTCGTGCCGGTGCCCGACAGGCGATTGCCGCCGAACGGCTGGCGCCCGACCATCGCGCCGGTCGTCGAGCGGTTGATGTAGAGGTTGCCGACGGGGGAGCGGTCGATCACGCGCTGCACCGTGCGCGGGTTGCGGCTGAAGAGGCCGCCGGTGAGCGCGACCGGAAGCTCGTCGATGCGGTCCATCGCCTCGTCGGCGTCGGCGACGGACTCGACGGTGAGCAGCGGCCCGAAGACCTCCTCGCGCAGCACGCGCGAGTCCGGCGGCAGGCCGGTGACGACGACCGGCGCGACGTACCAGCCCTCTGCGGGCACGTCGGCCCGGCCGCTGGCGATCGCGCCCGCCTCCGCGGCGAGTGCGGCGTAGCGCTGCACGCGCTCCTGGGCCTCACGCTCGATCAGCGGCGGGACGTCGGTGGCGAAGTCCTCGGCGGGGCCCAGCTGCAGTCCGGCGACCGCGCCCGCCAGCCGTTCGACGAGCGTGTCGTGCAGCGCTTCGTGGACGAGCACCCGCGCGGCGGCCGAGCATTTCTGTCCCGCGTAGTCGAATGCCGAACTGACGATCGCCGGGATCGCCTCGTCGAGGTCGGCGTCGGAGTCCACGACGATGCAGTTCTTGCCGCCCATCTCGGCGACGACGCGGGTGAGCTGGCGCGCGCCGGGCTTGCACTCCGCCGCCGTGCGCAGCAACTCCAGGCCGACGGCGCCTGAGCCGGTGAACGCGATCGTCGCGACGGCGGGGTGGGCTGCGAGCGCCGCGCCCGCGTCGCCTGCGCCGGGCAGCAGCGCGATCGCGTCGGCGGGCACGCCGCCCGCGCGCAGGGCCTCGACGACGCGCAGCGCGCAGCCCGGCGCCTGCTCGGCGGGCTTGAGCACGACGGTGTTGCCGGTCGCCAGCGCCGCAGCCGTCATCCCCATCGGGATCGCGAGCGGGAAGTTCCACGGCGCGATCACCGCGCAGACGCCGCGCGGCGCGTAGCGCAGATCGTTGCGCTCGCCCGGCATCTGCAGCAGCGGCGCGCCCGCGCCGGCCTGCAGCTCGAGCGCGCCGCGGGCGTAGAACTCGAGGAAGTCGATCGCCTCGCAGACGTCGGCGTCGGCCTGCGGCCACGGCTTGGCGCACTCGCGCACCGCCAGCGCGGCGAGCCCCGCGCGGCGCTCGCGCATCCAGGCCGCGGCCCGCAGCAGCGCGGCCGCGCGCTCGGCGACGGGCGTCCCCGCCCAGGACGGGAACGCCGCGGCGGCGGTCGCGACCGCAACGTCGGCCTCGGCCGGCGTCGCGCGCGCCGCGAGCGCGACGACGCGCTCGGGGCGGCCGGGATCCGTCGAGACGAGCTCCTCGCCGAAGCGCCGCTCGCGGCCGATCCAGACGGGCACCGTCAGCGGCAGGCGCAGCTCGCCGAGGCCGACGGCGAGCTTCGCGCGCTCGGTCACGCGGCGCAGCTCGAGCACCGGCTCGTTGCCAAACGCGGGCAGGGCGCTCACGACGGCGTCGCCTCCGGCGCTGACAGCAGCTGCTCGAGCGGGACGCCGTGCGCCTGCTCGGCGAGAAACGACTCGTTGGCCGTGTTCTCCAAGAGTCGACGCACGAGGTACGCCATCCCGGCGACGAGATCGCCGACGGGGCAGTACGAGCGTACGCGCAGGCCGCTCGTCGCGAGCGCCTGGCCGAGGTCGTCGCCGAGGCCGCGCAGCACCTGGAACTCGAGCTCGCCCGGTCCGCCGCCGAGCGCCTCGTTGCGGGCGACCGCATGCGCGACCGAGCGCAGGTTGTGCGACGCGATCGCGACGCGCACGAGCGGGCGGGCCTCGAGCAGACGCGTTGTGAGCGCCTCGAAGTTCGCGTCGCAGTCGGCCTTGCGCTCGAAGACCGGCACGCTCCAGCCGTGCTGGCGCGCCTCGACGACCTCATGGTCCCAGTAGGCGCCCTTGACGAGCCGCACGACGAGCGGCTGCGCGCGCTCCGTTCGCGCCGCCCAGTCGAGGATCGTGCCGAGCGTCTGCGGCGAGTCGCGCAGGTAGGCCTGTAGGACGATGCCGGCGCTCGGCCCGCCGGCGAGCGCCGGCTCGGCCAGCAGGTCCAGGACGAGCTCGAGCACCGCCTCGCGCGAGTCCAGCGACTCCATGTCGATGTGCAGGTGCGCGCCGAGCTCGTCGGCCTGGCGCAGCAGCGCGCGCAGCCGCGGTGCGGCGTCGCGCTGACCGCGCTCGGGCGCCTCGGGTCGCAGCAGCGGCGTCAGCGCCGAGACCTTCACCGACAGGTTCGCGCGCGGCAGCGGCCCGCTGACGTCGCCCTCGAGCAGCGCGTGCGCATCCAGCTGCGCGTAGGCGCCGGCGAGCGTGTCGAGCGCCACGGCGCAGCGCGCGGCGTAGCGGTCGGCCTCCTGCGCGGTGACCGTCGCCTCGCCGAGCAGATCGACCGAGGCGGCGATCCCGTCGCGCCAGAGCCTGGTCAGCGTCGGCAGCGCTGCCTGCGGGTCCTCGCCGACGATGAAGCGGTGCGCCATGTGGCGCACCCCCGCGGCTCCGGCGGCGCCCAGCGCGGCGCGGCCGGCCTTCGTGTCGCCCATCCGCATCGCGGCGCGCAGCGACGGCGGCTGGGCGTGGACCTGCTCGAGGAAGCTCGTCAGGTGCGCGGCGAGGTCGTCACGCGAGCGGCACGCCGGCACGACATCGACGAAGCGAAACAGCGCGGCGCGCAGCTCGGCGTCCTCTGCGGCGAGCTCCATCGCACGATCGTCGAGCGCCTTGAACGGGTTGCCGCGATGCGACGGGAACGCCGCGGCGAGCGCTTTGCCGATGCGCTGGATCTCCGGCTCGAGCGACCCTGAGACGCCCACGGCCACCGCTACGGGGTCGTGGCGGGCTCGGGTGCGGGCGCGAGCTCCGGAACGGTCGAGGTGTCGCCCGCGGGTGGAATCTGCTCGGCGCCGGTCGCGCCGCGGCCGGCGTCGACCTGGCGCGAGTCGTCGTTGTCCGCCGCGGGCGGGGGAGGCGGTGGTGGCGGTGGCGCTGCGGCGGGCGGCGGTGCCGCCGCCGCGGCGGGCGGCGCCGCTGCCCGCTCGCGCTCGGCGGCCGCGCGGCGCTCGGCGGCGGCCTCGCGCTTGCGCCGCTCGCGGGCGCGCTCGCGTGCCTTGACGGACTCGACGTCGTCGGAAGCGGCCTGCTCGGCGCCCGGGACGACGACGACGTCGGCCGGGGCGCCCTGCGCCGGCGCGTCGGAGGGAACGTCCACGCGCGGGCTCGAGGCGGGGTCGTCGCCGCCGAACACCCCGGAGACGAAGAGCGCGACCAGCAGCGCGAGCAGCACGACGGCGACCGGCAGGATGATCGGGAGCCGAAGTCGCGAGCGGCGCCGCGAGCCACGGCTGCCAGCGCCATCACCACCGCCCACGGGCATGAGGACCGGCGCAGAAGCGGGCTTGGCCTTGCGCGACGGCGAGTCGCGACGGGCGCGGGGGATGCGGCTGGCGCCCGCCGCCGCGCGCTCGCGTGCGCGGGGCGCAGGCTTCTCGACGGCCTCGAGCACGAGTTCGTTCTCGGGATCGGGCTCGTCGACGCGCGGTGGCAGC
Source organism: Solirubrobacterales bacterium (assembly GCA_038255395.1). Classification (GTDB taxonomy): domain Bacteria; phylum Actinomycetota; class Thermoleophilia; order Solirubrobacterales; family Solirubrobacteraceae; genus CADCVQ01. The sequence continues at coordinate 118,774 of JBBSLI010000001.1, read as the reverse complement.
TTCAGGTCGGCGCCCTGGCGCAGGCCGAGGGCGCCGAGCAGCGACCCGACGCGCCCGCCGGCGCGCGCCGGGCGCTCGTGCTCCGGGGTGACGCTGGCCGCCAGCTCGGCGGCGACGGGGTCGGGGTCGAGCACGTCCGGGGCGCGGAACTCCGTCGTCGGCCGATCGACCGCGGCCGCCACCGCGACGGCGTCCTCGATCGGCACCTCCCCGGGCAGCGGCTGCGGCACCGGTTCGGGCTCCGGATGCGGTTCGGCAGGCGCGCTGCCGTTCGCGGCGTGCGCGCCACCGGCGGGCACGGCAGCGGCCATCGCCGCGATGATCGCCGCCACGACCGCAGGATCCATCAGCGGATCGGGCGGATCGCGGTAGGCGCGCTCGGCGGCCTCGAATCGCGCGAGCGGCGCGCGGCAGGTCCAGCAGGTCTGCAGGTGTTGCTCCAGCGTCGCGCGGTCGGCGTCGGAGATCGTCTTCGCGGCGCGCGCGCAGAGCAGCAGCGGCACGACGGCGCAGATGTCCACCGGCGGGCGCGGCGCACGGCGAGCCGCGGCGTTGCGGGTGGCGTTGATCAGCAGCGCCTCGGGGTTCAGATCTGCGAGGGCGTCGGTCGCGACGACCGCCGCGCGGAAGCTCGCGAAGGCGTCCGCCGCGGCGTCGCCGGCGGCGGCGTCGCCGGCGACGTGGCGGCAGTACGCGACGACGGACGGGCCGCGCGCCGCGCAGAGTCCCGCGAGCGCGGCGGGGTCGCCGTCGCGCACGCCGGACGGTGTCACTGCGGCGGGCATCGCACCCCAGGCTACCGCCAGCCGCTGACGGTGCATGCGGGCGTTATCCCGCAACCCGCGAAGCCTCTACAGTCGAGCTGACATGCGCCGGCAGACAGCTCACGCCGCGAGCCCGACGGCGGCGAGAACCCGGCCGCTTCCAGCGCCGAAGCTCGTCTGACCATGCGGATCGCGTTCGTCCTGGACCAGTGGCCCGAGCTCTCGCAGACGTTCGTCGTCAACGAGCTGCAGGCGCTGCGCCGCCTGGGCCACGAGGTCCGCGTCCAGGCCGCCGACCGGGCGGCGCATCCCAACCCCGAGGCGCCGGCCGACGTCGACGTGCTCGTGCTCGCCGACGTCACGCCGCGGCGCGCCGCCGACGACCTGTTGTGGCTGCTGCGCCGCCGCCCGCTGGCCTGCGCGCGCGACGCCGTGCGCCGCCGCCGCTGGGGCCGCGCCGAGTGGGCGCGCCCGCTGCGCAGCCTCGCGCCGGCCGCGCGGGCGCTGATCGAGCGCGGCGACGAGCATCTGCACGCGCACTTCGCGAGCGGGGCGGCGCTCGACGCGATGCGGCTCGCGGCGCTCACGGGGCGCCCGTTCAGCGTCACCGCGCACGCCTACGACATCTTCCTGACGCCGCGCAACCTGCGCGACAAGCTCGTCCGCGCGAACGCCGTCTTCACCGGCTGCGAGTACAACATGCGCCACCTGCGCGCAGTCGCGCCGGAGGCGAACCTGCACAGGGTCGTGATGGGCGTCGACGCCGGCACGTTTCGCCGCGCGGGCGCGCTGCCCGGCGGCCACACGGTCCTCGCCGTCGGCAGGCTCGTCGAGAAGAAGGGGTTCGGGGTGCTCGTCGACGCGGTTGCCCAGCTCTGCGACGTGCGGCTGCGGGTCGTCGGCGACGGCCCGCTGCGGGCGGCGCTGGAGGCGCAGGCGGCGGCCGCCGGCGCGGCCGAGCGGATCGAGTTCGCGGGCAGCCTCGCTCCCGCCGAGGTGCGTGCCGCGCTGGAGCGCGCCGACGTGCTCGCGATGCCCTGCGTGGTCGCGCGCGACGGCGACCGCGACTCGATGCCGGTCGTCGTCAAGGAGGCGATGGCGATGGAGTTGCTCGTCGCGGCCAGCGACGAGGTCGGGCTGCCGGAATGCGTGCTCGCGCCGTGGGGCGTGCTGACGGCCCCCGGCGACGGCGACGCGCTGGCTGCGGCCCTGCGTGACCTGCTCGCCCTGTCGCCTGAGCGGCGAGCGCGTGCCGGCCGCGCGGGGCGAGAATGGGTCCGCGCCCACGCCGATGTCGACGCCGAGACCGCGCGCATGGCTGAAGTCCTGCAGGCGATCGGCCGATAGAGCGGGCAGCGCCCGCCCGACCCCGGAACCCACCGTGCTCTCAGACATCATCGCTCCCGCACAGCTGCGCACCGGTGACCCGCTGGCGCTGGCGGCGCTCGTCGCCGTCGGTGGCTGGTCGGTCGTCGTCTACTGCGAGCGGGCGGGCGCCGGCGACGAGGCCGCGCGCGCGGTCGTGCTCGCCTTCGTCACGTTCCGGCGCCGCGCGATCCAGGCCGGCGTGGACGCCGACCTCGAGCGGATCCTGCTCGACAGCGCCGGCGACGCGGTCGACGAGGTGCGCGGCGACGCGCCCACCGGCGAGCAGGAGCGCAGCGCCGAAGAGGCCTTCGCGCGCGCGAGCCCGCGGCCGCTGTCGGCGCGGCTGGCGACCCAGGCGCTGCACGCGCTCGTCGAGGCCGCGCCCGTCGACGGTGATCCGGGCGAGATCAGAGCGGTGGCCGAGCGCGCCTACGCCGCCGCCTACGAGGCGGCCGAGCCGGCACCGGCGATCGCAGGGGAACACGACCTCGGGCCCGCGAGCGCACTGCTGCAACGCGCCGCGGAGGGGGCCCCGCCCGAGCCCGCGCCTGAGACCGAACGCGCCGCGGCGCCCGTGCGGAAGTACCCGGCGCCAGCGGCTGATCGTCCGCCTCGGAGGGCCGCCGCCGCGCCGGCGCTCGCCGCCCGCCTCGCCGCCCTGCCACCCGCCGGGCGCGCGGTCGCGTTCGCGGGCGCGCTCGTGACCGTCGTGCTGCTGATCGCGCTGCTCGGCGGCGGCGGCGACGACGAGGCGCCGCGCGCGACCGTCACCGCTCCGGCGCAGACGGTCACCGTCACGCCACCGACGACCACGCCGGCGGCCGCCGCCGCGACCCGCGCCCAGATCCTGCGCGGCACGCCGCGCAGACCGCTGACGGCCAGCGGCGCGCGCTTCGAGGTCGTGCCGATCTCGCAGGCCGGCTGGGCGCGGGAGGTCCGCGACGAGGAGCCCCGCCGCGGCACGCGCTGGATGACCGTCGCCGTGCGCTCGCGCAACGTCGACCGCCGCGACCTCGTCCTGCGCACGCTCGGCTATCGCCTGCGCACCGAGGGCGGCGTGATCATCGGCCCGCGCGTGCTCGAGGTCGCCGAGGGACCGCAGCAGGCGCGCGGGGGCCGGCTGGCGCCCGGCTCGCGGGCCAGCGTGCACCTCGGCTTCGAAGTGCCGTTCGAGGCCGGCAGCCTGTCGATCGCCTTCGAGCCCGGCGGCCTGGACGAGCCGACCGTGCTCGTCGCGATCGGGCCTGCGGGCTAAGCCTGAATCGGCGACGCCGGCGGCACGAGCACCCGCAACCGCGCGGTCAGCGCGATCGTGCGCCAGCCCGCGCTCAGCGCCCAGCGCTGCTCGGGCGTGTCCTGCGGCGGGTAGAAGCCGCGACCGACGACGAGCACGTCGTAGCGCCCGCGCCGCAGCGCCGCGTGGAAGCTGCGCTCGTCGCCCCAGGGCGTCAGGAAGCCGTCGACGAAGCGGCCCATGAACTCGACGTGGTTGTCGATCCGGGTGCCGAACGCGGGCCAGATCGGCGACAGGCCGGCGACCGTCCAGTCGGCCGCCAGGCCGACGCGCTTGCCGCTCGGCGCGGCCTGCAGCATCGCGTCCACGCCGGGGTCGATGTTGCGGTAGCGCCCGTCGTTGATGCGGTCCTGCATCCGGTTGGCGGCCGCCAGGCCGAGCAGCAGCGAGGCGACCGCGGCGCCGGCGAGCAGCAGGCGCCGGTCGCGCACCCGCCACAGCACCCACGCCGCGCCGGCCAGCGCCGCCAGCGCGACCACCGCGACGGCGAGATCGCGCGCCTGGACCTCGTAGCCGTGGTACGCGCCGACCAGGGCGCCGGCGGCGAGCGCGGCCTCGAGCACGAGCGCCGCCGGACGCGGCAGCCGTCCCGCCGCCCACGCCAGCGCCGGCACGGCGAGCAGCAGCGCCGGGACGGCATAGCGCGTGTTGGCGTTCGCCAGCGACGGGTCGCCGCGCAGGCCGAGCGCCGTCGCCGGCGTGACCGTGTAGAGCAGGCCGAGCACGACCGCTCCGGCCGCGAGGACGAGGATGCGGTCGTCCGGCGCGCGCCCGTGCCGCCGCGCCAGGAAGACCGCGACGACGAGCCCGATCGCGCAGACGACGGGAACGCTGCCGATCCCCTCGACGATCTCGCCCGCGAGCTGGCGCAGGACCTCGAGATCGCCCGCGTAGTCGGCGATCGACCAGCCCGCCTGGTCGCGGATGACGTCGGGCGGAGCGTCGAATATCGTGATGCCGAAGGGCTTGACCTGCAGCGGGAAGACGGGGTTGCCCGACAGCGCGAGGTTGCGCACGAGCCACACCGCGCAGCCCAGGAACGCGAGGCCGCCGACGAGCAGGCCCGCGCCGAACGCGCCCTTCGTCGCGCCCGGCCCGGCGCCGTCGCGGCGCGCGTACAGCAGCCGCGCGACGAGCCAGATCGCGATCAGGACGGGCACCGAGCTGACGCCGTACCACTTCGTCCCGCAGGCGATCGCGAGCCCGACGCCGGCGATGACGAGGTCCGAGCGCCGGCGCGTGCGCGCGTGGCGCAGCACAAACAGCACGCCGATCGTGTACGTCGCCCACATCAGCGAGTCCGGCAGCGCGCGCGGGATCGTCGCCAGGCCGACGACCGGCATCGACACGACGACCGCGGCGGCGAGCACCGACGCCGCGCGCGCCGCGCCGAGCTCGCGCGCGACGGCGAACACCGCGACCGCCAGGACGACGAGGTAGAACGTGATCGGTAGCCGCACGAGGAAGTCGTTGTGCCAGGGCAGGACGGCGCTGAGCAGCACGACGTCGCCGTTGTGCGGGTAGTTGCCCTGCGCCAGCAGCGGCACGAACTGGTCGATCTGCCAGACCGTCCCCGTCTGGATCCAGCGCGCGACGTTGGGCAGGTGGAAGGTCAGCGGGTCGACGCCGATCAGCTCGTCGCCGGCCCAGCGGCCGAGGTCCGCGATCGCGGCGACGGTCGCGAAGGCCGCCGCGCCGAGCGCGAGCGCCCACGAGGCGCGGCCGCTGGCCGGCGCCCGCGGGCGCGGCTCGTCGCCGGCGCGGTCGTCGCCGCCGGCGGCGGGCCGCACGAGCGCCGCGAGGCCGATCGCGAGCGCCGCCGCCGCGAGCACCGTCGCGCGCGTCAGGACGCCGAGCATGAGCGGCAGCAGGTGCACGCCGATCAGGACGGCGGTGCCGACGACGACGCTCGCCAGCCCGAGCTCGAGCGCGTCGAGGTGGCGCAGGCGGCGGCGCACGATCAGCGCGGTCGCGACCGCGACCATCGCGAGCATGGTGCCGAACAGCGCGGCGCCGATCAGGAAGTCGTCCAGGGGCATGGCCGCGCGAGAGGCTAGATGAGTCGTTGCGCGGCCGAGGTCGGTGACCTCACGCTCACGCAGGACAAAGCAGCGCGCTGAGCAGCGCGAGCCTCGTCGGCTGCGGATGCTCGCGCAGGTGGCTGGGCGACTCGAGCATCGCGCGAGTGCGCCAGCCCGCGACGATCTTCGGCGCGACGCCGGCGAACAGGCCTGCCGGTCGCCCGATCGCCCGGATCGCCTCGAGCGTTGAGATCGCCGCCCGGATCAGCTCAGCCCTCACCGCGATCGTCGTCGGTCCGTCCGGCGATGAGCCGCTTGACCGCCGCGACCGAGGCGAGCAGATCCTCGTTCGAGAAGCTCGCAGGTTCGATGTGTCGCCACTGCTCGGTCGCGCGCGCGGGATCCCACGGGCACGCCGAACGCACCCACTCGAGTCTGTTCGAGCACCTGCCGCTGGCTGGGTCCCGGCGGGAGTAGTGGAGAACCTGTCCGTTGTGGATCTTGTCGCGTGGGTCGTCCGAGAGAAGCAGTCCGCGCCAGTGCTCCTGGGTGATGCCTTCGATCAGGAAGCGCGCCGCCCAGATGACGTCCTCGTGCGTGGAGACGATGCAATTGCCGCCGGGGCAGTCTCGCCGCAGCGTGTTGAGGACGCGCTCGACCCGCACGCAGACCTCGGCCAGCGACTCGCCCTCGGGCGGGCGCCAATAGCACGGGTCTTCCTTGCGCAGGGAGAGCTCGGCGGAGAAGCGCTCGTAGCGCTCACTCTCGGGCATCACGAAATCCGCACGGCCCCAGGACCGTTCGCGCAACAGGATGTCCTGCACCCAGCGCGCTTCGGGCAGGCGTAGGTGCGCAGCGGTCTCCCTCGCCCGCAGGTACTCGGAGGTGTAGTACAGGGAAAAGGTCGGCGCGACGTGCTCTCGAACCCATTCTCCGGCGGCCTCGGCCTGCATGATTCCGAGGTCGGTGAGCCGCCACTCGCGGTTGCGGCGGGCGCGGAACTCGTCGGTGTAACACCTGTCGTCTCCCTGCTTGGACTGCTCGCGCGCCTCGTTTCCCTCGCTTCGACCGTGGCGGACCAACACAAGATCAACAGGCATGACCACAGCCCTGGTGACACCCTCCGTCGCAGGCGCTGGCGGCGAAGCACTCGTTCGGTGTCCGCCGTGCGCCACAGCGCGCCGGACTCCAGTGGCGCGACGTCACGCCGGTGCGATCAGCACGGGCCTTGTCTGATGCATGGATGAGCGACGCTGCCATGAGGATGCGTGACATGGCGGCAGCCTGCCATGTCCCGCATCGATGTGCCCGGGTGAACGAGTCTCGAACGCCGAGAACCGTGCGCTCGCGGGGTAGTCTGGCTGCGTGCTTGAGGTCACGACGACGGCATGGGCGGTGACGCTCGGCCTGATCGTGGTGCTGCTGCTCGCCGATCTCGCCCTGAGCGCGCGCCGCCCGCACGCCGTCGGCTTTCGCGAGGCGGTCGCCCAGTCGGTCTTCTATATCGGTGTGGCGATCGCATTCGGCGTCGTCTTCGGGTCGACCGCCGGCTGGGACTACGGCGCGGAGTACTTCGCGGGCTGGGTCGTCGAGAAATCGCTCAGCGTCGACAACCTCTTCGTCTTCGTGATCATCATGACCACGTTCGCGGTCCCCGCCGAGCATCAGCACAAGGTGCTGACGTTCGGAATCATCGCCGCATTGGTCTTACGCGCGATCTTCATCGTGCTCGGCGCCGCGCTGTTGGCCGCGTTCAGCTTCATGTTTCTCGTGTTCGGACTGCTGCTCATCGCCACCGCGGTCCAGCTGTTTCGCCATCGCGACGAGGACCCGTCGATCGACGACAACGCGCTTGTTCGCTTCGCACGCCGGCACATGCCGTTCACCGACGCCTACGACGGTGGCCGCCTGTTCACACGACAGGGCGCACGGCGGGTCGCGACGCCGCTGTTTCTCGTGGTGCTCACGATCGGCAGCACCGACATCCTGTTTGCGCTGGACTCGATCCCGGCCGTGTTCGGGGTCACCGAGGAGCCGTTCATCGTGTTCACGGCCAACGCATTCGCGCTGCTCGGCCTGCGCGCGCTGTATTTCCTCGTCACGGGCCTGCTCGACCGGCTCGTCTACCTCTCGACCGGCCTCGCGCTGATCCTCGCCTTCATCGGCGCCAAGCTCGTCCTGCACTTCGGGCACCTGCAGCACGACGCGATCCCGGAGATCGCCACGACGACCTCGCTCGCGGTGATCCTCGTCGTCCTGACGATCACGACGATCGCCAGCCTGCTGAGAGTCCGGCGCGATCCGACGGCCCGCGCACACGCGGGAACCCTGCGCAGCTCCAAACGCGACGAACGACCCGCGCAGAGCTGACCGCCAAGGCGGGATTCGCGGGCCCGTGGCTGGGAGGACGCCGCTACGAGTGGGGCTGGGCGAGGCGCCGCGGTACATAACCCTGGGGGGGTCCGGGGTCGTCCGACCGTGGCGCCTAGCCCTATGGCCAGGATCGTTGACCTAGCCCCTTACCGCCCTGGGTCAGCGCCGTTACAGCGCTGAGCCATCTCGGTTCGGATGTATGTACAGGGAGAACGGGAGCGCTACCTCACCAATGAGCGACACGGACGGACGTCTGAGGGTCTGCATCGCAGATGACCATCTACTCATGCTCCACGGCGTCCGCGACGCCCTGCTGAAGGCGGGCGACATCGATGGGCGTGCACAACCGACCGGCGCGATGCGCTACGCCTACCAGCACGGCCTCATCTCGACGGTCCCGGAGCTGGACCCGACGGACGCGCTCAGCGCCTGATCGTCTCCAGCGGCGCGATCGGTTCCAGCGGGCGGAAGCCGACGCGACGGTCGATCCGGCCCGCCTCGACGTCCTCACGGCCGCACTCGTACAGCGTGATGCGCGGGTCGGCGAGAACCTGGCGCTTCTGGCCCGCGCGCAGGAGGCGGTCAAGTCGGCGGCTGCGCTCGCCCTGGTGCGCGGCGATGCGCTCGGCGCGCAGGAGGATCGAGTCGACGTACCAGCCGGCGTGGTTGTAGGCGAAGATCGCGCGGCGCATGTCGTGTACACGGTCGACCCGCTGACCAGGCGCGCGAGCCGCGTGGTCGAGGTCACCGATCGCGAGCGTGCGATCGCGGCGTGGAGTCAGAAGGGGGTGGGCTCCGAGCGCGTCCTGCGCCACATGGCCCACCTGGTAGCCCACACCGGGGCTGAGCCTCCCGGCGCGCGCGGCGCCTATCGTGACGCCGTGCAGCCGACCGACATGGAGGAGATCTCGCCCACCCCCGAACGCGTCGCCACCGGTCGCCCGCAGGCCGGATCGGGCCTGCGCATCCGTGCCGCGCGCGGCACGCTCGTCAACGCGGCGTTCCTGCTCGGCGTCAACACGCTCAACCTCGTGCGCGGCTTCCTCGTCGCGGCATTCCTGACGACCGCCGAGTACGGCGTCTGGGGGGTCGTGCTCGTCGTCCTGTTCACGCTCGTGTTCCTGCGCCAGGTCGGGATCGGCGAGAAGTACATCCAGCAGGACGAGGCCGATCAGGAGCGCGCGTTTCGCAAGGCGATGACGTTCGAGCTCGCGCTCGCCGCCGTCGTGCTCCTCGCCGGCGTCGCGCTCGTGCCGGCGCTCGCCGCGATCTTCGACGAGCCGGCGATCATCGCGCCGGCGCTCGTCTCGCTGCTCGTCGTCCCGGCGCAGGCGCTGCAGGCACCGCTGTGGATCTTCTACCGCGACATGGACTTCGTGCGCCAGCGCAAGCTGCAGATCCTCGATCCGGTGACCGGCTTCATCATCGCCGTCGCGCTGCTGGCCGCGGGCTGGAACTACTGGGCGCTGATCGTCGGCGTCGTCGCCGGCGCCTGGGTCGGCGCGCTCGTCTCGCTGCGCGCCTCGCCCTACCGCTTCCGCTGGACCTGGGACCGCGCGACGCTGCGCTCCTACGCGTCGTTCTCCTGGCCGCTGTTCTTCGCCGGCATGTCGGGCATCGTCGTCGGCCAGGGCCTGCTGATCGTCGGCGAGGCCAAGCTCGGGCTGGCGGGCGTCGGCATCATCGCGCTCGCCTCGACGATCTCGCAGTACTCCGACCGCGCCGACCAGGCGATCTCGCAGACGATCTACCCGACGATCTGCGCCGTCAAGGACCGCGCCGACCTGCTCTACGAGGCGTTCGTGAAGTCCAACCGCCTGGCGCTCATGTGGGGCGCGCCGTTCGGCCTCGGCCTCGCGATGTTCGCCGAGGACCTCGTGCGGTTCGGCATCGGCGAGCGCTGGCGGCCGGGGATCGCGCTGATGCAGGCGATCGGCGTCTCGGTCGCCGTGCACCAGATCGGCTTCAACTGGGACGCCTTCTACCGCGCGCGGGCGGACACGAAGCCGATCGCCGTCGCCGCGGCGATCTCGATCGTCGCCTTCCTGGCGATCGGGCTGCCGCTGCTGGCGGCGGAGGGGCTGCGCGGGCTGGCGCTCGCGACGCTGCTCGTCGAGGTCGTGAACTTCACGATCCGGATGGTCTTCCTGCGGCGCCTGTTCCCCGACTTTCGCTTCCTGCGCCACGCCGCGCGGGCGCTGCTGCCCAGCCTGCCCGCGGTCGGGCTCGTCGCCCTGCTGCGGCTGACGCTGGGGGAGGAGAGCACGCTCCTCGCCGCGCTGGCGATGTTCGCCCTGTACGTCGTGACGACGCTCGTCGCGACCGCGCTCGTCGAGCGGGCGCTGCTGCGCGAGATGCTCGCCTACCTGCGGCGCCGGCCGGCCGCCGGCGCCACGGCCTAGTGCTCCAGGGCGGTCTCCGCGCGACGGCGCTGGGTCCGTATGGTGGCACCCCGCTCGCTGGTCCACGCTCAACGCGCGCTCAGCGTGACCTGCGTGCGCACTCCGGGCCGTACGCTGAGCGTCGCGCGCCGCGCCGCGGTCGCCTGCAGCGCGCGGCGGCCGCTGCGGGTGGAGCGCAGGCGATCCCAGATCCGCGCGGCGTTGATCTCGCCACGCATCCGCAGGCGCGTGGTTCGCCAGCCGCCATGCGTGTCGCGTGGTCCGCGTCGCGTCCGCGCAAGGCAGCGCAGGGCCTTGCCCACGCCGGCGAGTCCGACTTGCGCGATCGAGCGGCCGGCGTGCGCACAGCCGCTGCGCGCGGCGAGGCGCTCGGCCCGGCGGGCGGCGACGGCACGATCGGCGAACGCGCCGACAGCGGCGGCGTAGGCGGCCCGGCCGCGCGCCGACACGGTCCCGTGCAGCAGCGCGGTCGACAGGTCCGCGGGGTCGCCCGGCTCGAGCTCGACGACCTGGGTCGTCGGGCGCGCGGCCTGCACGCGCCCGGCATGCGCCGCGGAGACGACCGCGTCGTCGCCTTCGCGCAGCAGCAGGATGTCGGCGCGGATCGACGGCGCGAGCGTCACGGGGTCCCAGCGGCCGAGCTCGACGCGCGACGTGCCGAAGTAGCGCGCCGTGCGCAGGGCGACGAGCTTGACGCGCGGCTCGAAATTGGGGACGGCCTCGGCCTGGTAGTTGACGATGTCGGTCGGCGTGCCGACGCCGATGACGCAGTCGATCGCGCGCAGGCGCGACGCGGCGATCATCGCGAGGTGGCCGCCGGCCGACTCTCCGTAGAGGCACAACGGGCCGTCGCCGCTCTTGCGCACGAGCTCGTCACCGGCCGCGTCGAGTACGTCCTGTAGCCCGCGCGCGCCCTCTGCGTAGTCGATCGAGACGACCCTCCAGCCGCGCTCGAGAAACAGCGCTCCCGGCTGCTGCATGAGGTGTCGCTGCGCGCGGGCGTCATGCCCGACCCATCCGCCGCCGTGGATGAGGATCGCCGTGCCGCGTGCGGGCCGGGCGGGGTCGGCGCTGATCGGCGCGGCGACGGGCGCAGGCGCGGGACCGGTGGCGGCAGGCGCGCTGCCGGGCAGCAGCGCCAGAACCGCCGCGGCGGTCACGGTCACGAGGATGCGGGCCGCGGTCGTCGTGTTCACGGCGCCAATATCGGGCAGCGTCAGCGGAAGCTGGACCAGGGGCGCTGCGCCCTCGTCCGGTCGTCCGGCGCCACGCGAGCCAACGTCTTCGTCGTGCCGGAGTCGGTGCACAGCGCCGGCGACCAGATCCAGCTCGTGCTGCAGGCGCTCGCACCGCTGCTCTTCTGCCCGACACGACGCCTGCCGCCGCGGGCTCGGCGCTGCTGACCGCCGGCGACGGCCGCGGACGTGGCTGAGGCTCACCCCGCAGGGCCGCACACCATTTGAGAGCCACAGCGTGCCTCGGGGGCAGGCCGTACCTCGACAGGCATGGTGGCCTCATGGCGGCGCGTCAGCGGCGCGGGCATAGTCGCTCGTGTCGCACCGGTCGGCACGACGACCACCATGACGAAGCACCATCCGAGGAGCAGGAATGCCCGCACCACTCGACGCATCCGACGCAGTGACGGGCGAGCCGGCGGTTGGCGCCGACGCTGACGCGTCGCGTCGCGGTCGCTCGAGCGCCCGTAGCACACGCGCACGTCGCGGGATGCTGGGTGCAGCCGCGACGGTCGCTTTCGCGCTGTGCGTGATCGCCGCCGTTTCAGCCGCTCCGGCGTCCGCAGCCGGGAGCCAGGGCAGCTTCGCTCAGCGGCTCGACGAAGATCGCTGGCTGGCGGCGTTCGAGGTTCCGGGAGTCTCGGTGGCGCTGGTCCGCGGAGGGCGGCTGACATGGTCTGAGGGATACGGGCAAGCGGACACGGCGCGTGGCGTCGCGGTCACCCCGGACACCGTCTTTCGGGTTGGCTCGATCTCGAAGTCCGTCACTGCCTGGGGCGTCATGCGACTCGTGCAGCAGGGCAAGCTCGATCTCGACGCACCCGTCGAGCGGTATCTCACGCGCTGGCACCTGCCGCGCTCGCCGTTTGACGCCGACGGCGTCACGATCGGGCGGCTGCTGAGCCACACCGCGGGGCTGAACTCGCAGGACTACTCGCCGATCTCGACGCGACCGCTGCCGTCGCTGGAAGCGTCGTTGTCCGGTGAGAGCGGCGGCGTGAACGCCCGCGCTGGTTCGGACGACGTGCGCATCACGATGCAGCCCGGCCGCCAGCAGAACTACTCCAACGGCGGCTACACCCTGCTGCAGCTGGCCATCGAAGAGGTGACCGGCGAGCCCTTCGCCCGGTACATGCAACGCGCCGTGCTCGACCCGCTGGGTATGACGCACAGCAGCTTCACGTGGCAAGAGGACATGCGCGCCCAGACCGCGACCGGCTACGACGTCGCCGGGCGAGCGGTGCCGCGCTCCGCGTTCACCGAGAAGGCGGCAGGCGGCCTGTACACGACGGCCGAGGACGTCGCCGTCTTCATGGCGGCCGGTATGACCGGCCCGGACGATGAGCCGGCCGGCCGCGGAGTCCTCACGCCCGCGAGCGTCGCCGCGTTGTTCGCCCGACATCGCCTGCCCGACGGATCGACCACGAGCCTGGGCTACGAGGTCCAGACGCTGCCCGACGGCACGCACGCAGCCGGACACGGCGGCAAGAACACGGGCTGGCGGGCTGAGTTCCTCACCCTGCCCGATCGCCGTGAAGGCATCGTCGTTCTGACCAACAGCGACCGGATGGACGGCATCCTCGGACTGACCGAGCAGGCCTGGGGAGACTGGCTGGGCACCGGGCCGCCGATGACCAGCCAGAGGCAGCAGTCCACGCTCCAACCCCTCTACACATCGCTGCTCGCCATCGCGGGCGCCCTACTCGTCTGCTCGCTGATCTTCGTCGCGCTCGTCTGGCGCCGTCCGCGGACCGGGCGCAGGCAGTGGGTCTGGCGCCATGCTGGCCGGCACGGCGCCGTCGGCTGGGCGGTGCGAGTCGTCGCGGTCGCCGTCGCGCTGGCCGCCGCCGGGACCTGGGCGCTGCTACCGCTGCGCGACCAGCTGGCGAGCATCACTCCCGTCCGCATCACGTTGGCCACGTCTGCGCTGCTGCTGCTCTGCGTCGTGGTCGCGATCACGGCCCTGACCCGACGCGCGACCTCCGGGGCACCGGGCCGCGAACGATCTCGGCGTCACGCGGCTGCGGGCCGAGCCTGAAGTCGACGAGCTCGCCGCCGGCCGCCCGTCAGCGCGCCGCTTCGGACAGGAACGCCATGAGCGCGAGGTGCACCTCGCGCTCGATCTTCGGATAGATCGCCGGAACGGGCTGAAAGCCGCCCTCGCCGTCGGTGTCGTTGCCGATCTCCAGCGTGTAGGCGATGACGCGCTCGGCCGGCGGGTCGTCGAGGAACTGCAGGCTCGCGGCGAAGTCCGAGGACGTGCCGGTGGTGGGGTAGAGGGCGAGGCCGGGCTCGACGTCGTACTGCGAACGCGCTCGGGCGCGCGGGTCGCTGCCGGCACCGTCGAGCATCGCGTCGCGCATCGCGGTGGCGATGCGGACGTGCTCGTCGAGCAGGTCCTGCGGGATGAACTCACCGTAGGGGCCGCCGAAGCCGCCGTCGCGGCGGCCGTCGAAGGCCGGGTTGCGGAAGCTCTGCGAGGGGTCGCGCGACTGGTTGTCGTCCATGCCCCAGGGAAAGAGGATCTTGCGGCTGAAGGAGTGCACGTCGACGTAGAACTCGATCCGGCGGTCGCGCAGGATGCTCGCGACGTTGCGCGTCTCAGGCTCCGAGGCCGCCGACGGGCCGACGTAGACCTGGAAGTCGCAGGGGTCGTTGGAGGCCGACACGGCAGCGTCGCCGGCGTCGTTGTAGAAACGCTCGAAGTCCCACGCGAGGTCCGAGTTGCGGTTCAGATCGACGCCCGTGCAGTTCGAGCCCGGGTTCGGCGGGCGGCGGTTCTTGCGCCACAGCGCGTTGGCGGCCGAGGACTGCGAGAACGCGCGCCCGTCGGGGTTGATCAGCGCGAGCACGGTGAGGTCCAGGCGGTCGACGATCCGCTTGACGTCCGCCGCCGGGATCGCCGTCTGCGGGTACACGATGTCGCGCGCGGGCGCGGTGTCGGTGAAGGCGGGGACGACGAGGTCGGTGTCTGCCTCGTAGGCGCGCAGCAGGCGGTCGAGCAGGCTCAGCAGCACGTCCGGAGTCGCCCATTCGCGCGCGTGGATTCCGCCGGTGATCAGCACGGGCCGGCCGCCGTCGGCGCCGCTGATCGTGAGGAACGAGATGCTGCGGTTCTCGTGCGAGCGGTGCGGCGCGATCGTGCGCGTGCAGATGTCCGGATGGTCGGCCGCGAGCCGCCCCAGTTCGGCTTCGATCGCGCGGACGGTGGCGGGGTAGGCCACTACTCGGCCTCGGTCTGCGCCTCGCGGGCGCGGTCGGCTTCGAGCTTGGTGAAGAGGACGTTGCGCTGCTCGGCCAGCTCGTCGCTGTCGACCACCGCCTCGACCTCGAGCCCGCTGGCCTGCAGGTATGCGACCGCCTCGTCGGTCGCGTAGCCCGAGACCTGCCAGCGATCGTCGTCCAGGCGGCGCGCGCTCGAGCGCTCGAAGTCCAGCCCGTCGACCTCTGCGAGGCGGCGCATCGGGTCGGTCGGCCCGGCTATGCGGATGAGCTGCGGCACGTCGGTTCCCCTTCCCTCGGTGAGAGCCTTTCACACTTCCGCAGCGCAGCGCGAACGGCGAGCAGCGGTCGCCATGCGATCGGTTCAGCGCTGCCGGCGCGGGGCGTCGTGGCCAGCAGCCAGCAGCGCGGCGATCTCGTCCACCGTCGCCACGCGCCGCGCCTGGATCGCGCGCCGCTCGCGCAGCGCGCGCGGCAGGCCGGCGGTCCCCGCGATCCGGCCGGCAAGCTCGGCGACCGCGTAGCGGCGCGGCCGGTTGGCGCGCAGCTCCGCGCGCCAGCGCCGCACGAGCGTGCATGCCCGCAGCTCGGGCAGGCAGCGCACCGCGCACCAGATGCTGTTGCGCGCGACGTAGAAGCGCAGCCGGGCCATCGAGCGCGTCGTCGCGCCGAGCTGGTGCACGACGCGCGCCGACGGCACGAGCAGCGCGTGATAGCCGGCCAGCGCGGCGCGGAACGCGAGGTCGACGTCCTCGTAGTACAGGAAGAAGCGCTCCTCGTAGCCGCCGAGCAGGTCGAACGTGCGGCGGCGGAAGACCGGCGCGGCGCCGGGCGCGGCGAAGACGCGGTAGGGCTGCGCCGGCAGGTCCTCCAGCGGACGCTCGCGCAGGAGCTTGTGGGCGTAGCCCTCGGCCGCGTACGCGTCGCCCGCGCTCTCGATCAGCCCCGTCGAGGCGCTGACGAGCACGCTGCCGAGCGCCCATGTGCGCTCGTCGCGCGGCGCGGCTGTGAGCGCGGCGAGCCAGCCGGGCTGCGGCGTCGCGTCGGAGTTCAGCACGCAGACCCAGGGCGCGGACGTCGCGGCGACGCCGCGGTTCGCGCCACCGGCGAAGCCGTGGTTGCGCCCGAGCTCCAGGGCCCGCACCTGCGGATGATGCGCGCGCAGCCACGCCAGCGACCTGTCACGCGAGCCGTTGTCGGCGACGACGATCTCCTCGGGTGCGAGCGTCTGCGCGGCGAGGGCCGCCAGGCAGGCGGGCAGCAGTCGCTCGCCGTTGTGGTTGACGATGACGACCGCGACGCCGGAGCTCACGGCGCGCTGCCGCCGGCGGCGGGATCGAAGCGCGCGATGAAGGCGTCGATGTCCGGGCTGCAGATGAGCTCGATGTGCGCCTTGACCTTCTCCGTCGGCCAGTCCCACCACCTGATCCGCAGCAGCGCGTCGACCTGCTCGTCGGGGAAGCGCCGGCGGATCTCGCGCGCCGGGTTGCCGACGACGATCGCGTAGGGGCGCACGTCCTTGGCGACGACGGCCTTCGTGCCCACGACCGCGCCGTCGCCGATCGTCACGCCCGACATGACCGTGCAGCCGTTGGTGACCCAGGTGTCCGAGCCGACGACGATGTCGCCGCGGCCGTGCGTGAAGCCGTCCTCGCCGGCGCCGGGCAGGCCGAGCATCGCGCGCAGCCCGTATTGGGAGACCCACTCGGTGCGGTGCAGGCCGCCGACGTAGAAGTCCGCGTCGGGGGCCACCGAGGCGAAGTTGCCGATGATCACGCGGCCCGTGTCGCCCTCGTACTTGACGACGTTGGGTGCGTAGTAGCTCATGGTGCCCATCACCAGCGTGCCGTCGGCGAGGTGCCGCTGGACGCGCTCCTGCAGCGCGACGGAGCTCTCGGCGCGGTTGACGGACTTGCGCAGGCGCTCGATCGAGTCCAGCCGGGCCTTCATGTTGCGCGCCTTGTACAGCGCCCGCCGGGCCTGGTGGGCGACGCGTCGGACCGGGCTCGGCATCGCGGGCAGTGTAGATGGCGCTGGCATCGCCTATACGCTCGCGTCCATGTCCGGCGACCCGGCACTGGCGGCGCTCTACGAGGCCAAGGCGCAGACGTACGCGGCCTTCGGCAACGGCGCGATCGCCGGCCACGCGCTGCGCCTGCTGCCGGCCGGCGGGCGCGTGCTCGACCTCGGCTGCGCCTCCGGCGGCCTGCTCGCGCTGCTGCGCTCGCGTGCCGGGCACCTTGCCGGCCTCGAGCTGTCGCAGTCCGCGGCGCGGGCGGCCGCGCAGATCGGCGACGAGGTCGTCTGCGGTGCGCTCGAGGACCCCGCGCTGCCCTTCCAGCCGGGCTCCTTCGACCTCGTCGTCCTCGCCGACGTCCTCGAGCACCTCGCCGATCCCGCCGCCGGGCTGGCACGGGCGACGGGCTGGTGCCGGCCGGGCGGGGCGGTGCTCGTCAGCGTTCCGAACATCGCGCACTGGCACGCGCGGCTGACGCTTCTGCGCGGGCGCTGGCCCCAGCACGACAGCGGCACGTTCGACGCCAGCCACCTGCGCTGGTTCACCCGCGATTCGCTGCGCGCGCTGATCGCCGGCGCCGGCCTGGCCGACGTCGAGCTCGACGCGATCGTGCCGATGCTGCGCAACCACGCGCCCGCGGCGGCGCGGCCGATCGTCCGCCGCCTGGAGCCCGCCTGGCAGGCGCTCGGGCGCCGCGCGCCGGGGCTGCTCGGCTACCAGATCGTCGGAGTCGGGCGGCGGCCGTAGCAGATACGGCGAGCTGCGCATGGCCACGGGCCGGCTGCCCTCCAACGATCTGTGGATCGCAGCGACCGCACTGGCGCACGACCTCACGCTCGTGACGGCCGACGAGCGGCAGGCCGCGTCGCCGCTGGTCCGCACCCAGCTCCTCGGCGCCCGGACCTGACGACGCACTAGGCTGCCGCCCCCATGGGCCTGAAGGAAGTCCGCTACGACATCAACCACGGCGCCTCGCGCCGGATCCTCATGCCGACGCTCGAGCGCTGGGCGGCGTCGCACGCCCCCGACGCGGAGGTCCTCGAGGTCGGCGCCGGCCACTACGACCACCGGCCGTTGTTTGCCTGCACGCTGACGAAGTTCGACGCCGACACGTCGCAGAACCCCGACATCGTCGGCGACGCCCACGCGATGCCGATCGACGACGACCGCTTCGACGCCGCGCTCGCGATCAGCGTGCTCGAGCACGTCGACGACCCCTACCAGGTGGTGCGCGAGATGCACCGCGTGCTCAAGCCGGGCGCGCCCGTGCTCGCCTGGATCCCGTTCACGTTCGGGGTCCACGGCTTCCCGGAGGACGTCAGCCGCTTCACGACGTTCGGCATGCGCCAGCTGTTCGAGCGCGCGGGCTTCGAGGTCACGCGGATCGACGAGAAGCCCTACTCCGGCGCCTTCCTGCAGCTCTCCAACCTCGTCCACTTCCTGCTGCCGCGCACCGATCACCGCCGCTGGGTGCGCCCGCTCAACAAGACGCTGTTCTTCATCGCGCGGCTGGGCTATCCGCTCGACGAGCGCTTCCCCAAGCTCAAGCTCAAGACGCTCTACACGGGCGCCGAGATCGAGGCCCGCAAGCCCGCGTGAGCCGGAACCACGCCTCTGGTCTGCCTGCGCGCCGGGTGCGAGCGGGGCACCGCGGGGGCGTGATCGGCGCGACCGTCCCCGCCCCGTCGCAGGCTTGTCGCGAACCTGTTCACATAGAACACTTCCACGACACGGCACCGCCTCCCCGGCCGGCCCCGGCGCGCACACCCCGCCACCGCAACTCACACCCCCTCATCGATGGAGTTCACCCCCCGCGCGACGGCGATCACGACCGCAGTGCATTGTGCTGCTGCCGGCTAGAGCAGGCGGTCGACGCGGCCCTGCAGCAGCGGCCCGAGCGTGCCGGCGAAGAGCGAGGTGATGTGCGTCTTGTCCTTGTGCACGAGCACGCCGCCGACGACGGGGAAGCACAGCCGCCGGCTGCACATCGCCTGCGTGAGGTCGATGACGTGCACGCGCGCCGTGTTCGGGCGCCGCGCGGCGATCGCGGCGGCGTCGCGGCGCAGCGCCTTGGAGCGCGGGAGCGCACAGGCCGGGCCCGGTCGCTTGCGCGCCCGCATCGCCTGCTCGACGCAGATCGGCGTGTTCGCCGAGCTGAACGGCACGTCGCGCAGCACGATGATCTGGCGCACCGTCTTGGGCAGGCCGCGCCAGGCGCGGATGAAGCCGCGGATCTGATGCTCACGGCGCTTGACCCCCTTCGGCGCGCGCACGTCGACGCCCGACAGTTGCGACACGAACACCGTGCGCACCTCCGGGTGGCGGGCGAACCACCGCCGCACGGCGAGCCGCCAGTCCGAGCACGACTCGCGCCGCGCCTTGGCGAGGTCCGGCAGCGCCGCCGAGAGCGGGCAGCCGCTGCGCGTCAGCGAGAAGCCGCGCCAGCCGCGCGCCTGGGCGACGACCTCCAGCGCACCGCGCCAATGCGCCGCGTGGCTGTCGCCGATGAGCGCGACGGTGCGGTTGGCGACCGCCGCGCGCACGCCGAACTGGCAGGTGTACGGGGTCCGCAGCGAGACGATCGAGCAGCGTGCGTTGGGTTGCAGCAGCGCGTCGGACGGCGTCGGCACGACCGCGAGCCGCAGCGCGCTGTTCGTGCAGCCGTTGCGCGGGTTGCGCGAGGCGGCGCCGAAGCAGCGCGGCTCGGCGAGCGGCCGCACGACCGAGCTGATCGTGCCGCTGTCGGGCATGCGGTCGGCGCACGCCGCCGCGTCGGCGCACGACCACGCCGACCCCGCGCTCCACCGGAACGTGCCCTGGCCGAGGTTGGCGGAGGACGGCTCGAAGGCCGCCGAGAACGAGACGTCGTCGTAGCGGGTCATGGTCGCCGAGATGATCCGGTTCTCGACCGACCCGCCGAAGGGGTCCAGGCGGGAGTACGCGAGCGCGGGGGTGTTCTCGCCGCGGTCGACGATGCACAGCCGCGCGCGCGGCGTCGTCAGCTTGCCGTAGAAGATCTGCACGCAGAGCGCGTGCCCGGCGGCCGCGAGGTCGGAGGGCTGCCAGTCTCTCGCCGTCCTGAAGCGCAGCACGAGCTCGGTGCCGCGCTGGCCGAAGGAGACCGCGCGCAGATCGAGCGGGCTGGCCGGCGCATCGGCGGCGTCGAAGTACGTCCTGGGGTCGCGGTCCGGCCCCGCGGCAGCGGCGTCGGCGGTCGACAGCAGCAGCGCCACGAGGGCGAATGAGAAGATCCTGAGGACGGCTCCGGGGGCGGGCACGGTGCGACATCATGGCGGAGGCGCACGACGCCTCGCGTCGGTCGCCGCCAGTAGCGTTGCATCGCACCCCGCCCAAGGAGAAGTACATGACGTTGTCGCGCAGCCGCCGTCTCGCCCTGACCCTCGTAGCCATGAGCTGTCTCGCCGCGGCCTTGTTCGCGGGATCGAACGCGCCCTTCGGCGCGGTCGCTCATGCCGCCAGGGAGAAGGCGTGCACGCTCGACTACAACAAGTATCCGAAGTACCCGGTCAAGAACGACAAGGGCGGCTACTTCACGTCGCTGCGGGTCACGAACACGAGCTGCACGGACGGCAAGCGGCAGATGCTCGCCTGGTACAAGTGCCGCATCGCCAAGGGCCTGAAGGGCAAGTGCACGAAGTCCCGCGTTCGCAACTACAAGTGCACCGAGAAGCGCAACGCGGTCCAGGTCGGTGCCGGCGACGACGTCTTCTCGGCGCGAGTGACGTGCAGGAAGGGCTCCAAGAAGATCGTCCACACCTACGACCAGGAAGTCTGACCGGCAGCACTCACCCCGCGACGGCGAACCGCACGAGGTCGCCGTCGCGCCGTTGTACGACGAGCCCCTCGGCCACGAGCAGATCGACGTGGCCGAGGACCTCTGACAGCGTCAGGTAGGCCTGCGTGACGGCGACGTTGCCCCACAGCGACTGCGCGATCTCGTAGGCGGTGCTCGGCGCGTCGGCGATCAGCCGGCAGATCTTCTGCGCCCGCCGCTGGTGCAGGCGCAGGCGCTCGTCGATCAGGGCGACGTGGTCGGTCACGGGCTCGCCATGGCCGGCGAGCACGATGTCGACGTTCGCCATCGCCCGTGTCGCCTTCAACGACCGGATATAGATCTCCAGCGCATGCGGGCGCTCGGGCGGGCCGCCGGCGTCGCCCGCGCTGCCGACGTCCAGCGGCCGCGAGATCAGCGGGTTGGAGGAGATGTGCTTGATGAGGTGGTCGGCGCCGAGCACGATCCGGCGCTCCTCGTCGTGGAAGATCGTGTCCGACGGCGAGTGGCCCGGCCTGTGCAGGACGCGCAGCGAGCGGTCGCGCAGCTTCAGCTCCGAGCCGGCGGCGAGCGGCCGCGTCACCTTCGCCGCGCCGCCCCAGGCGCGATAGCTCTGCGAGACGGCGAGCAGCGCGTAGCGCACGTCCTCGGGGATGCCGTGCTCGGCCATGACGCGCTCGGCGAAGGCGTCGTCGGCGTCCATGCCCTCCTTCCAGTGCTCGACGCGCGGGGCGAGCAGGTCGAGCGCGGCGACCTCGGCGCCCGAGCGCCGCGCGAGGATCGACACGAGCCCGAGGTGGTCGATGTGCTGATGGGAGATGATGATCAGCTCGAGGTCCTCGACGCGGTGCCCGCGCGCGGCCAGCGCGCGCTCGAGCTCGTCGAGCGCGGTGCCCGAGTTCGGCCCGCTGTCGACGAGCGTCAGCGGGTCGTCCTCGATCAGGTACGTGTTGACGCGGCCGACCTGGAACGGGGTCGGGATCGCCATGCAGTGGATGCCGGCTTCGGCGGCGCGGGCGAGCGCCGCGTCCGCCACCGAGTCCGCGCTCATGAGCGGATGATCGCGAGCACCTCGTCGCGGCGGCGCTCCATGTCCTGCACCGAGACGAGCGACTCCAGGCACAGTCGCAGCAGCGGCTCGGTGTTGGACGAGCGCACGTTGAAGTGCCAGTCGTCGTAGTCGACCGAGAGGCCGTCGAGGCGGCCGAGCCTGGCGTCGGCGAAGCGCTCCTCGATGGCGGCGATCCTGCCCGGTGCGTCGTCCACGGTCGAGTTGATCTCGCCGGAGATGAAGTACGTCTCGTGGTAGCGGTCCAGCAGCTCGGAGAGCTTCATGCCCTCGACGCTCAGCAGCTCGAGGATCAGCAGCGCGGGGATCGTGCCGCTGTCGGCGCAGTAGAAGTCGCGGAAGTAGTAGTGACCGGAGACCTCGCCGCCGAACATCGCGCCCTCGTCGCGCATCCGCGTCTTGAAGAACGCGTGGCCGACGCGGTTGGGGTGCGCGGTCCCGCCGGCCTGCAGGACCGTGTCGGCGACGGCGCGGCTCGCGCGGACGTCGTAGAGGATCGCCTCGCCGGGCGATGTGCGCAGCAGCGACTCGGCGAGCAGCGCGGTCAGGAAGTCGCCGTCGACGAAGCGGCCGCGGTCGTCGATGAAGAAGCAGCGGTCGGCGTCGCCGTCCCAGGCGATGCCGAGGTCGGCTCCCTCGGCGAGGACCTTGCCCATGATGAACTCACGGTTCTCGGGCAGCAGCGGGTTGGGCTCGTGGTCGGGGAACTCGCCGTCGGGCGTCCAGTAGGCCGTGATGAGGTCCAGGCCCAGGCGCTCGAGCAGCGGGCCGACCATCGGGCCGGCCATCCCGTTGCCGCCGTCGACGACGACGCGCAGCGGCTTGACGGCGCCGGGGTCGATGAAGGCGAGCGCGTCGGCCTGGAACTGCTCGTAGATCTCGACGTTCTCGACGGTGCCCGATCGCGGCGGGTCGTCACCGAGCCCTGCGGCGATGCGGCGGCGGATGTCCTGGATCCCGGCGTCGCCCGACAGCGCGATCGCCCCTTCGCGCACGAGCTTGGCGCCCGTGTAGGCCTTCGGGTTGTGCGAGGCGGTGCACATCAGGCCGCCGTCGAGCGCGCGCGAGCCGACGAGCCAGTAGAGCATCTCGCTGCCGACCTGGCCGGCGTCGACGACCGTCGCGCCCTCGGCGAGCATCCCGTCGCGGTAGCGAGCGGCGAGCTCCGGCGCGCTGAGGCGCATGTCGCGGCCCAGGCCGATCCGCAGCTCGCGCGTCGGCTTGCCGCCGAGGTCGGACAGGACATGGGCGAACGCGCGCCCGATTGCCTGCGCGACGTCGCCGTCGATCTGCTCGCCGTACAGGCCGCGGATGTCATACGCCTTGAAGATCTCGTCGGGAACGGACACGCGCGCAAGCGTAGTTGCCCGTTGCGACGAGCGAACGCCGCGCCGGCGTTCGGTATTGCGCGGCGGTTCTACAATCCCCGCCATGTCCGGCCATTCCAAGTGGGCGTCGATCAAGCACAAGAAGGCCGTCGTGGACTCGCGCCGCGGCAAGCTCTTCACGAAGCTCGCACGCGCGATCACGACCGCGGCGCGCGACGGCGGCGGTGAGCTCGACGGCAACCCGGCGCTCCAGCTCGCCGTGCAGAAGGCGCGCGACGCCTCGATGCCCAAGGACAACATCGAGCGCGCGATCGCCAAGGGCACCGGCGCGGGCGCCGACGCGGCCCAGATCGAGGACGTCATGTACGAGGGCTACGGGCCCGGCGGCGTCGCGCTGCTGATCGAGGCGATGACCGAGAACCGCAACCGCACCGGCGCCGACGTGCGCCACGTGCTCGGCAAGCACGGCGGCAGCCTCGGCGAGCCCGGCTCGGTCGCCTACCTGTTCGACAAGCTCGGCCTGATCGTCATCGACGCCGAGCGCTACAGCGAGGACGACCTGATGCCCGCCATCGAGGCCGGGGCGCAGGACATCGCCGAGGACGGCGGCGTCTTCGAGGTCACGACCGAGCCGTCGGACCTGACCGCCGTGCGCAGCGCGCTCGAGCAGGCCGAGGTCGAGATCCAGTCCTCCGACATCGCCTGGCTGCCGAAGGCGCGCGTCCCGATCGAGGAGGCCGACGCCGAGAAGATCATGCGCCTGATCGACGCGCTGGAGGACAACGACGACGTCGACTCCGTGCACGCGAACTTCGACGTCGACGCCGACGTGCTCGAGCGCATCGCCGGCTGAAGCTCAGTCCCGGATTCAGGCTCAGCCGAACCGGCGCCGCGCCAGGTTCGTCTCCAGCGCCTCCGTCAGAAGCGTGCCGAGCGCTCGTCGACGAAGGCCACCGCGGCGCGTGGTCAGGCGGTCTCGAGCTGCCCCGTCCGCGCGAGCCAGCGGTCGACGACGATCCCGCCGAACGGCAGGACCGCGCCGATCAGGACGAAGAGCGTCACCTTCGGGCTCCAGCCCGCGGAGTCGCGCACACCGAGCGCGATCGCGACGTAGGCGAGGAACAGCACGCCGTGGATCGGTCCCATGACCGACACGCCACCCTCGGCGCCGCCGCTGTGCTTGACGGCCGTGAACACGAGCAGGATGAGGAAGCTCGCGGCCTCGGCGAGGGCCACGTAGCGGAAGGTCTTGATCGTGAACAACATTGCTCCTTTTCGCGGGCGGCCGACCATCCTAATCCGGCCCGTGCGAGGACGCCTCCAGCGGGAGGCATCCGGTCCGGCGCGCAGAATCACACCTGATGATCGTCCTAGGCATCGATCCGGGCACAGCCAACACGGGCTACGGCGTCGTCGAACGCCGCGGCAGCCGCCTCATCGCACTCGACGGCGGCGTCATCACCACTCGTCCCGAGGCACCGATGCAGATCCGCCTGTCGAACATCCACCGGCGCGTCTGCGAACTGCTCGACGAGCACAGCGTCTCCGTCGTCTCGATGGAGGACATCTACTTCGGGCGCAACGCGTCGAGCGCGTTTGCCGTGGGGCAGGCGCGCGGCGTCGTGATGCTCGCTGCCGGTCAGCGCCGGCTGCCGTGTGCCTCCTACACGCCGCAGCAGGTCAAGCACTCCGTCTGCGGCTCGGGGCGCGCCGACAAGGATCAGGTCGGCCGGATGGTGCAGGCGCTGCTCTCGCTGGAGACCGTGCCGCGGCCCGACCATGCCGCCGATGCGCTGGCGATCGCCATCTGCCACGCGACCGGCGCGCCGCATGCCGCGGCAGTGGCGGAGAGCACGGTCGTTCCCGGCGAGCGCGACCGCGAGCCCGAGCAGTTCGACGAGCTCGACCAGATCGACGCCTCGTCGAACGTCGAGGACATCCACATCTACAGGAGGCCTGCGTGATCGCGCTCGTCCGCGGCGAGGTCGCCGTCCGTCGCGCCGACCACGTCGTCGTCCTCACCGGCCAGGGCGTCGGCTACCGGCTGGCGGTCTCGGCCGAGACGCTGCGCCACGTCCCGGGGATCGGCAAGCCGGTCACCCTGCACAGCCACCTCGTCGTGCGCGACGACGCGCTGGCGCTCTTCGGCTTCGCCACCGAGGAGGAGCGCGATCTGTTCCTCGCCCTGATCGGCGTGCAGTCCGTCGGCCCGAAGGTCGCGCTGGCGGTGCTCAGCGGCGGCACGCCGCGCGAGCTCGTCAGGGCGCTCGCTGCCGGCGACGTCGCGCGGCTGCAATCGGTGCCGGGAATCGGCAAGCGCACGGCCGAGCGGATCGTCGTCGAGCTGCGCGAGAAGGTCGGCGGCGCGGCGCTCCCCGACGAGATCACGATCTCGCGCGGCGACGACCCGCGCCGGCTGGCACGCGACGGCCTCGTCGAGCTGGGCTTCAGCGTCGTCGAGGCCGACGAGCTGCTGCGCGACATGCCCGACGACGCGCCCGAGGCGCTGATCGCGAGCGCGCTGGCGCTGGCACGCAAGTGAGCACGTGAGCACCGCACCGCGCATCCAGACCCCCGAGCGCCTCCTCGACGAGGACGAGCTCGACCGCTCCCTGCGCCCGCGCCGGCTGGAGGACTTCGTCGGCCAGCCCTCGCTCAAGCAGCAGCTCGCGATCTCGATCGAGGCCGCGCAGGCGCGCGGCGAGGCACTGGACCACGTCCTGCTGGCGGGCCCGCCCGGCCTCGGCAAGACGACGCTCGCCCAGATCGTCGCGTCCGAGCTCGGCGTGCCGTTCGTGCAGACGGCCGGCCCGGCCCTGGAGCGCAAGGCCGACATCGCCGCGTTCCTTACCGCGCTGGAGCCGCGCAGCGTCTTCTTCGTCGACGAGATCCACCGCTTGCAGCGCGCGCTGGAGGAGACGTTCTATCCCGCGATGGAGGACCGCCAGCTGCCGATCACCGTCGGCGTCGGCGCCGGCGCCCGCGTCGTGACGCTCGACCTGCCGCCGTTCACGCTCGTCGGCGCGACGACGCGCACCGGCCTGCTGACCGCGCCGCTGCGCGACCGCTTCGGCCTGCAGCACCGCCTCGAGCACTACGGCCTGGATGACCTGGCGCTGATCGTGACGCGCTCGGCGCAGATCCTCGAGGTCGCGCTCGAGCCGGCGGGCGCGGTCGCGATCGCCGGCCGCAGCCGCGGCACCCCGCGCGTCGCCAACCGCCTGCTCAAGCGCGTGCGCGACTACGCCGAGGTGCGCTGCGGCGGGATCGTCGACGCGGCCGCCGCCGATGCCGCCCTGGCGATGCTCGAGATCGACGACCTCGGCCTGGACCGCCTCGACCGCGAGCTGCTGCGCGCCCTCTGCCAGAAGTTCGAGGGCGGCCCCGTCGGCCTGTCGACGCTGGCCGTGACGGTGGGTGAGGAGCAGGACACGATCGAGGACGTCTACGAGCCCTACCTGCTGCAGTGCGGCCTGCTCAAGCGCACGCCGCGCGGGCGGATGGCGACACGGCGCGCCTACGACCACATCGGCCTCCAGCCGCCCGCGGGCGCGCTCGAAAGCCTGTTCTAGTTGGCGTTAGGGTCAGCCGTACTACCACGAGGAGAGGGGTCGCTGTGCGACCGAAGGGGACGTTGCGGACGGGCGCCGCGATCACGGCGGCGCTGGCAGTCGCGGCCGGGCCCGCGAACGGCGCGACGCAGCCGCGCCACCTCGGCGCGAAGGCGGCCGCGAGCGCGAAGGCGCCCACCGGCGTGGTGTTCGGCGGCATCACGCCGCAGGCCTGGCCCGTCGTCGTCGCCCTCAACAAGGCGCGCAACCGCGTCGATCAGGTCGTCATCGGGTTGGACATGGCATGCGCCTCCGGCGACACGTTCGGCACGAGCGACGGCTTCCAGGCGCTCAGGCTGTCCAGGAAGGGGCGCTTCGCGACGACCTTCGGGCCCGAGCGGATCGACGCCGGGGGGGTGCCGGCCGACGTCGAGAGCAAGGTCATCGGCCGGCAGTCCGCCGACCGTGGCTCGATGCGCGGCGTGTGGAGCCTGAAGATCACGGTCTACGACCCGACCGGTACGTCCGTGCTGGACACGTGCGAGTCGGGCCTCGTGAGCTGGACCGCGTCGCAATGAGCTCCGCGACCGCCTTCACATGGCGTTTATAAACGCTTGTCTAGGCTTAGCGGCGCAATGGCTCATCTGTTCATCTGTCCGAGTTGCGGAACCCGCAGCTCGGAGTCCGATCGCACCGCCGGCTTCACGCGCCAGGCGAAGGGCTGCTCGAAATGTGGCTTCGGCTTCCTCTTCGAGCTGCTCGACGACTACTACCCCGCCCCGAACGCCGCCTTCTTCGTCTGCGACCAGGAGGGGCGCGTGATCGGCTGCGGCCGCGGCTCCTTCGAGCTGACCGGTCTCAACGACGAGCGCGTCATCGGCCGCAAGGCCAACGAGGTCCTGGGCCTGAAGTTCGACGACGGCTCAGATCACGTCGGCACCGTCCTGGAGTGGGGCGTGCGCGCGCTGGGCAAGCCCGTGGCGGTCAACGCCGAGGGCGACCTCCCCGCAACCGCCACCGCAGACCTCTTCCCGGCCTACGACGACGACGGCGGGTTGCTGCTCGTCCTCACGCCCGCCAAGTAACCTGCCGAATAGGCCACCGTGAGCGACCGCCAGCGCAACCTCTTCGTCCTGCTGCTCGTCGCCGGGCTGATGATCGCCTCGGCGGTCGTCGTCTCGACGAAGGAGACCAAGCTCGGTCTCGACCTGCAGGGCGGCGTCGAGCTCGTCTACGAGGTCAAGCCGCGCGCCGGTCAGCCGCCGCCGACGCCCGACGCGATCCAGCGCGCGATCGACGTCATGCGCGAGCGCGTCGACCAGCTCGGCGTCGCCGAGCCGGAGATCCAGCAGGCCGGCGATGCGCAGATCAACGTCGCGCTGCCCGACGTCTCCAATCTCGAGGAGGCGATCAAGCAGGTCGGCACGGTCGCCCAGCTCGCCTTCTACGACTGGGAGGTCAACGTCATCGGGCCGGAGGGCAAGCCCGATCCCGCGAACCCGGCGGTGACCGGCGGTCCCGGCGGCGGCGACTCCAGCAGCGTGGCCGCGCTGTCGCTCTTCGATGCGCTGCAGCGGGCCAAGCAGCGTCCGGCCAAGGCCGAGGCCAACAACTCGCGCGACGGCAGCCTCTTCTACGCGGTCGTCGGCGAGAAGGTCTTCGGACTCGGCGAGGAGTCCGAAGCCGAGGCCCGGGAGAACGTGCCCGCGGCGCAGCGCGAGAAGGTGGAGTTCGTCGAGGTCAAGCCCGACACGGTCATCGTGCGCGCCGAGAACCGTGCCGGCACGGCCAAGTCCGACAAGTGGTTCGTGCTCAAGGACGACGTTGCGCTGGAGGGCAAGGAGCTCAAGGATCCAGAGCAGAACTTCGATCAGGGAACGGGCGGCTCGGGCTCGCCGATCGTCACGTTCAGGTTCACCGACAAGGGCCGCAAGACGTGGGAGGAGGTCACGAAGCGGATCGCCGAGCGCGGCCAGGAGAGCGTCGGCATCCTGCCCAACCAGCAGGCCGCCGACGTCGCCCAGCACTTCGCGATCGTGCTCGACAACGAGCTCGTCTCGACGCCGTTCATCGACTTCCAGCAGAACCCCGAGGGGATCGACGCGCGCAACGGCTCGCAGATCGAGGGCGGCTTCACGATCCAGACCGCCCAGGAGCTCGCCAACGTCCTCAAGACCGGCGCGCTGCCCGTCCAGCTCGAGCTGATCTCCAGCTCGCAGGTCTCCGCCACGCTGGGCAGGCAGGCGCTCGACCAGGGCCTGATCGCCGGCATCGCCGGCTTCATCGTCGTGGCCCTGTTCCTGCTCGTCTTCTACCGCCTGCTCGGCGTCATCGCCGTCGCGGCGCTCGCCGTCTACGGCGTCTACTTCTTCGCGCTCATCAAGACGATCCCCGTCGTCCTGACGCTGCCCGGCATCGCCGGGCTCGTCCTCACGCTGGGCGTCGCGGCCGACGCGAACATCGTCATCTTCGAGCGCATCAAGGAGGAGATCCGCGGCGGCCGGTCGATCCCCGCCGGCATCGCGGCGGGCTACAAGAAGGGCCTGACGGCGATCATCGACGCCAACGTCGTGATCCTCATGGTCGCGTTCATCCTGTTCACGCTCGCCACCGCGGGCGTGCAGGGCTTCGCACTGACGCTCGGCCTCGGCGTCATCGTCTCGCTCTTCACGGCCGTCCTGGCGACGCAGGCGATCCTCGGCACGATGGGCAAGTCCCCGCTGCTCGCGCGGCCGTCGGCGCTCGGCGTCGGCAAGCCGAAGGGCACCCGCCTGCGGCTGGACTACATGGGCTATTCGAAGTGGTTCTTCAGCGCGTCGGGCGTCATCCTGCTCGTCTGCGCGCTGGCGCTCGGTTCGAAGGGGATCAACTTCGGCATCGACTTCGAGTCCGGCACGCGGATCAGCGTCTCGCTGAAGCAGAGCGTCGACGAGAACGCCGTCCGCGACGTGCTCGCGAAGGAGGGCCTCGGCGCCGCGAAGATCCAGCGCGTCACCGGCGACGAGAATGCCAAGGGCGCCAGCCAGTTCCAGATCTCGACCGACAACCTGGCGCCGGCCGAGGTCACGAACGTCGCGAACGCGCTCGAGCGCACCTACGACCTGGCCGACGATCCGAGCTCGACGTCGATCGGGCCGACGTTCGGCCAGTCCGTCGCCAAGACGGCGATCATCGCGATCATCGCCTCGCTGATCGTGATCGCGGGGTACATCGCGTTGCGCTTCGAGCCGAAGTACGCCGTTCCGGTGCTGATCGCCCTGACCCACGACATCGTCATCACGGCCGGTGTCTACGCCTTCGTCGGTCAGGAGGTCACGACCGCCACGGTCGCCGCCTTGCTGACGATCCTCGGCTATTCGCTCTACGACACGATCATCGTGTTCGACCGCATCCGCGAGAACGTGCCGCGCATGCCGCGCGCGGCGTTCTCGCAGATCGTCAACCGCTCGATGTCCGAGGTCATCGTGCGCTCGCTGGCGACGACGTTCTCCACCGCCCTGCCGGTGCTGGCGCTGCTGCTGTTCGGCGGCGAGACGCTGCAGGCGTTCGCCTTTGCGCTGCTCGTCGGCACGATCTCGGGGACGTACTCGTCGATCTTCATCGCCGGCCCGGTGCTGACCGCCTGGAAGGAGCGCGAGGCGGTGTACCGCCGGCGCCACGCCAGCATCGCGGCCGAGAACGACGGCCTCGTGCCGGCCTACGCGACGGGGTCGGCGAGCGAGCATGCCGTCGAGCAGGACCGCGCCCGCCGCCTCAAGCGCGGCCAGCGCCTGACGACGCCCGACGATCCCGAGAACGTCTCCCGCGAGGAGTTCGACGCGATGGTGCGCGACCTGCACGACGATCCGGCGCCGCCGCGGCGCGCCGCGGTTGCCGATCGCGCTGCGACGAAGCCGAAGGCCGCTGCGCCGAAGCCCAAGCCCGTCACCCCGCCGGCCGACGACAGCGCCGACGCGCTGCCCGAGGACACCGTCATGGCCCCGCGGCCGGATGGCAGCACGACGCCGAAGTCCAAGCGCACATCCGCCGCTGCCAAGCGTCGCGGCAAGCACGGGAGGCCTCGCTGATGGGTGCGCTCGCCTGGACCATGATGGGCCTCGCCCTCTGGCATTTCACGATCTTCCTGCCCGACCGCTGCTGGGGCGGCATCATCGGCGCGTTCCTCGGCTGCATGTTCGGCGCCGTCCTGTTCGGTCTCGTCATCCACGGCTTCAACGTGCCCGGCCAGGACGCGACCAACGTCGTCACGACGCTCGAGGCCGTCCCCGGCGCGCTGCTCGGCTACGCGTTCTTCTACTGGCTCGGGGCGAGCAGGGAAGAGGCCGACGACGACGAGGAGCTGCTGACGGCGTAGGCCGCCCGCGCCCACGCCGGTTCGCGCGCGCGGACGTGGCGCGCGAGGGGCGCTATCCGCACCTGCCGCGACACGACCGTCGAAGGGGCCACGTGCGCGCCGCGGTCGTGGCGCGCAAGGAGGCGCTATCCGCACCTGCCGCGACACGACCGCCGGCAGGGATCGGCGCCCCGCGCTCGTATTCCCATCCATGTCGCCAAACGGAGCCGGATCGCAGCGGATCGTCGTCATCGGCGGTGGTGGGGGACAGGCGCGGCCGGCGCCGGTCGTCCCGGCTGTCGCGCCCGTGTCCGCGCCGGGTCCGCGTGAGGTGCATCCGCCGCGGGAAGCCTCAGCGAAGAAGCGTGCGATGCAGCAGACCGGCTGGACACCACGACGGCTGACGGTCGCCGCAGCCCTCGGCGCCGGCGCAGCGCTGCTCGGCGCGATCACGTTCGTCGCGAAGTTCGGCGTCCTCGGTGGCGAGGACAGCCCGCTGCTCGCGATGGCCTTCGGTCTGTTCGTCATCGGGATGGTCGTCTTCTGCGCCGCCGTGATCGCCCTGCTCGGCGTCGGCATCGGCGTCCTCGCCGAGCGCAGCGGCTGGCCGTCCGCGAGCGGCGCGGTCGCCGTCCCGCTGGCCCTGACCTGGGCGCTCTACGCAGCCGGCGCCGTCGGCTACGCGGTCCCCGCCGTGCTCTCGCTCGTGCTGATCGGCGGGCTCGTCGCCGCGCTGAAGTAGCACCTGACGCGGCGCGCGCGGGTGCTCATCAGGCGTCGCGCTCAGCATCCCGATCGGCCCGCCGCGGTTCCATCCACCGGCGGCCATACCTTCCGTGCGTGCCGCCCGAGCCCGCCAAGCTGCAGATCGCCCCGTGCGACATCGACGCCGCGTTCGCCCTCGAGCGCGCGCTGGGCGTCAGCAACCCGCTCGCGCAGGTGCTCGTGCGGCGCGGATTCGGCGAGCCCGACGCCGCCCGCGCGTGGCTGGCCGCCGGTGAGCGCCACGAACCGTCGGCGTTCGCGGGCATCGACGTCGCGACGGCGCTCGTGCTCAGCCATGTCCAAGCCGCAAGCCGCATCACGATCCATGGCGACTACGACGTCGACGGCGTCAGCTCGACGGCGATCCTCGTCGGCGTGCTGCGCACGCTCGGCGCCGACGTCGACTGGTTTCTGCCCAGCCGTGCCGAGGACGGCTACGGCCTGTCGGCGGCCACGGTCCAGCGCCTCTACGCGCGCGGGACGAGCCTGCTGATCACCGCCGACTGCGCCATCACCGCCGTCGACGAGGTCGCCGCCGCCCGCGCGGCCGGGATCGACGTCCTCGTCACCGACCATCACAGCCCGCGCGCGGATGGCCGCCTGCCCGACGCGCCGATCGTGCACCCCGCCGTCTGCGGCTACCCGTGCGTCGACCTCTGCGCCGCCGGCGTCGCCTACAAGCTGTCCGGCGCCCTCCTCCAGGCCGCAGGCCGTGACCCCGCCGAGGCCGACCGCGACCTCGACCTCGTCGCGCTCGCGACGATCGCCGACTGCGTCCCGCTGCGAGGCGAGAACCGCCGCCTCGTCCGCGCCGGTCTGCGCGCGCTCGCCACCACGAAGCGCCCCGGCCTGAGAGCGCTGATGCGCGTCGCGCGCGCCGACCCGTCGCGGATCGACGCCACCGCCGTCGGCTTCCGCCTCGCCCCGCGGATCAACGCCGCGGGCCGCCTGGAGCGCGCCGATGCCGGCCTCGAGCTGCTGCTCACGGCCGACGAGATCCGCGCCGCCCAGATCGCCGACGAGCTCGACCGGCTGAACTCCGAGCGCCGCCACACCGAGCAGCGGATCCTCTTCGAGGCCGAGGCGATGGTGGCCGAACGCGAGCGCGAACGCGGCGCGGCGGGTGAGCACTCCGCGTACGTGCTCGCGGGCGAGGGCTGGCACAAGGGCGTCATCGGCATCGTCGCGTCGCGGATCGCCGAGCGTCACCACCGCCCCGCGGTCCTGATCGCACTCGACCCGAGCACCGGACGCGGCACGGGCTCGGGCCGCAGCATCCCGGGCTTCGACCTGCTCGCCGGCCTCGACGCCGCGGCGGAGCACCTCGTCCGCCACGGCGGCCACCGCGCCGCCGCCGGCTGCGAGATCGAGTCGGCGCAGATCGACGCGTTCCGCGCCGCGTTCGAGGCCCACGCCGCCGCCACGCTCGCCCCGGACGACCTGATCCCCAAGCGGCGCGTCGACGCCGTCGTCTCCGGCGACGAGCTCGGCCTGCGCCTGGCCGACGAACTGCAACAGCTCGCACCGTTCGGGATCGGCAACCCGGGCGTGTCGCTGCTCGTGCCCGCGGCGCGCTGCAGCGAGCCCAAGCTCATGGGGGAGGACGGCAAGCACATGCGATTCAACGTCTCCGCCGGCGGTTCGCGCGCCCGCGCCGTCGCCTTCGGCCAGACGAAGATCGACTGCGAGAGCCCGCTCGACGCGACGTTCTCGCTCGAGCTCAACGAGTACAACGGCAGCGTCGAGCCGCGGCTCGTGCTCAAGGATTCGCGGCCCTCGCAGCCGCCGCCGATCCGGCTCGTCGGCGAGCCATCGGACTACCTTGCCGCGGCCTTCGCGGAGCTGACCCGGCCCGAGCACGAGATCGCCGCCGAGCCGCGCGATCTGCCCGCGCCCACGCGTGACCGCCGCGACAGTGGCATCGCCGGCACGATCGCCGCGCTCGTGCACTGCGGCGAGCCCGTGCTCGTCGTCGCCGCCGACGCGACGCTGCGCCTGCGCCACCTGCAGCCGATCCTCGGCGGCTTCGACCTGTGCTCCCACGAAGCGCTCGCGCGCGATCCCGCGCTGGCCGCGCCCGACGCCCACGTCGTCATGCTCGACCCGCCCGCCGGTCCGCTGCGCAGCCATGGCCGAATGACACACCTGGCGTGGGGTCAACCTGAGCTACGCTTCGCAGAGCAGATCCATGAGCGTGAGTACGCACTTCGTGCTTCGCTCACCGCGACGTACCGGGCCCTGCGGGCCGCGGGCGAAGCGGCGGGCGAGGAGCTCGAGTTGCTGCTTCGCGGCGACGGGATGACGCCACGGCCGGCGACACTGGCCGGTCGCGTCCTCAGGGTCCTCGCGGAGCTCCAGCTCGTCAGCCTCGACCTGGAAGGCAGGGCCCTGACCGTCCCGCCCGCAGAGCGCACGGCGCTCGAGCGGTCGCCGGCGTTCCGGGCATATCAGCAGCGCTACGAGGACGGCCAGAGATTCCTGAGCGAGGTGACAGCAAAGGCGGCGTGAGGGCTCCGGCCCGGCAGCGGGTCGCGGGCGCGCGCCGTGCACCGGTCGACGCCGTCAGCGCCGAGCGCCATCCGCCGGTCGACCGCGCGGATCTGACCGCCCTGGAACGCAGCCTGCTCTCCGACGTCTTCGCGATCGTCGAGGAGCACGCCGATTCGTCCGCGGTGCAGATCGACCGCAAGCAGGTCGAGGCGGCGTTCGTCTTCTCCTGCGAGCACCATGCCGATCAGCGCCGCATGTCCGGCGAGGAGTTCATCGTCCACCCGGTCGGCGTCGCGAAGATCTGCGCGGGCATGCGCCTGGACACCGAGACGCTGTGCGCGGCGCTGCTGCACGACACCGTCGAGGACACCTCGGCGTCGCTCGCCGAGGTGCGCGGCGTCTTCGGCGAGGAGATCGCCAACCTCGTCGACGGCGTCACGAAGCTCACCGGCATCACGTTCCAGTCGCGCGACGAGGCGCAGGCCGAGAACTACCGCAAGATGATGGTCGCGATGGCCAATGACGGGCGGGTCATCCTGATCAAGCTCGCCGACCGCCTGCACAACATGCGCACGATCGGCGCCATGTCGAAGCAGAAGCAGATCGACAAGGCCAAGGAGACCCTCGAGATCTACGCGCCGATCGCCCATCGCCTGGGCATCCATGCGATCAAGTGGGAGCTCGAGGACCTCGCGTTCCAGGCGCTGCACCCGCGCAAGTACACGGAGATCAAGGGCCTCGTCAACCAGCAGCGCGACGAGCGCGAGAACTACGTCGAGAAGGCCGGCGCATACCTGCAGCGCGAGCTCGAGGCGCTCGGCATCGAGGCGGACATCTCCGGCCGCGCCAAGCACTTCTACTCGATCTACTCGAAGATGACCAAGAAGGGCCGCGAGTTCAACGAGATCTACGACCTCACGGCCATGCGCGTGATCGTCGCGTCGGTGAAGGACTGCTACGGCGCCGTCGGCGTCGTGCACTCGCTCTGGAAGCCGCTGCCGGGCCGCTTCAAGGACTTCATCGCGATGCCGAAGTTCAACATGTACCAGTCGCTGCACACGACGGTGATCGGGCCCGAGGGACTGCCGCTCGAGATCCAGATCCGCACGCGTGAGATGCAGGACATGGCCGAGTTCGGCGTCGCCGCGCACTGGATCTACAAGGACGGCGGCGACGGCAGGCCCGGCGGGGTGGTTGGGGGTCCGAATTCGATTGGCGATGCGAAGCTCAACTGGCTGCGCTCGATGCTCGAGTGGCAGCAGGAGACGTCGGACCCCAAGGAGTTCATGGATGCGCTGAAGGTCGACCTGATCGAGGACGAGGTCTACGTCTTCACGCCCAAGGGTGAGGTCAAGTCCCTGGCGGCCGGCGCGACACCGCTGGACTTCGCCTACGAGGTCCACACCGACGTCGGCCACCGCTGTGTCGGCGCGAAGGTCAACGGCAAGCTCGTGCCGCTGCACTACGAGCTGAAGTCCGGCGACATCGTCGAGGTGATGACGTCAAACCGCGAGCGCGGACCGTCGCGCGACTGGCTGGCGGTCGTCAAGACGACGAGGGCGCGCAACAAGATCAAGCAGTGGTTCAAGGCCGAGTCGCGCGACGACACCGAGCACACCGGCCGCGACATCCTCCACGAGCAGCTCAAGAAGCAGGGCTTCCCGGCGCAGAAGATCGTCTCCTCGCCACTGCTGGCCGATGTCATCCGCGAGATGGGCTTCAAGAAGGCCGACGACTTCTACATCGCGCTCGGCGCGGCGAAGATCTCGGCGAAGGTCGTCGTCAACAAGCTCACCCAGCGCCTCAAGCAGGGCGAGGCGGCCGAGGGCGAGACGCGGACGATGGCCGAGGACCTGCTCTCGACGCGCCGCCAGCGCCGCCAGCCGACGAGCAGCTCGACGCAGTACGGCATCGCGGTCGAGGGCGTCGACGACGTCATGCTGCGCCTGGCGAAGTGCTGTCGCCCCGTGCCCGGCGACCCGATCGTCGGCTACATCTCGCTCGGCCGCGGGATCACGATCCACCGCGAGGACTGCCCCAACGCCGTCCAGCTGCGCAAGGATCCTGAGCGCTTCACCCCCGTGATGTGGGAGGGCGACCACGAGACCTCCTTCAAGGTCGAGCTGCAGGTCGACGCGTGGGACCGCCACCGCCTGCTCGAGGACCTCTCGCGGACATTCGCGGAGGCCGGCATCAACATCGTCGAGGCGCGCTGCGTCGTCTCGCACCCGATGGTCCAGAACTGGTTCGTCGTCGAGGTCGGCGACCTGCAGGTCCTCAAGGCGGCGATCAACCGCCTGCGCAACATCGACTCGGTGTTCGACGCCTACCGCGTCACGCCGGGCGGCGGCTGACGCCGGCTGCCGCCGGCGTCCGGTCAGCCGTCCAGTGCAGACGTCCTCGTGGCGCAGCGCGCGTGCACGCTCGTGCCGTGGATCGTCGTCAGCCGCTGCCCCGTCCGCAGGGGAGCGCCGCAGCAGGGGCAGCGGCGCGTGCTCACGGGCGGCGTGGATCGGGCGAGCTGCTGCTGGATGCGGGTCAGCAGCGCTCCGTGCGCGCCGTTCGCGGGGCGACCGTCTGGGGTCGCGGTACCTCGGTCCTTCAACATCGTCTCTCCCGTCGTACGTCGAAGCTTCGGGCACGCGCGTCCCTCGCGCGCCGCCGTCGCCTCACGGGCTACCCGCAGCCCACGGCCGGGCACCTCACGTTTCGCAGCAGCTGCGCGCAGACCCATCGATTCGGTTCTACGAGACGACGCCGAGCGCGCCCGGCAGGACGCCGAACACCGCCTCGGTCACGTCGCCGATGTGATCGCCGTCGACGTGCAGCGCGATCGCGCGGCCGTCGCTGGAGACGCAGCGCAGCTCGGTCACGTCGCGGAAGTCGAGGATCTGGCGGTGGCCGACGATCGAGCGCTTGGAGGACAGCAGCCGCCGCGCGATGCCGGGGATGTCCTGCGGTGAGACGCCGCGCAGCGCGACCCCGGCGAGCGTGCCGGTCTCCAATCCCGATCCCTCGGCGACGTAGATCGGCTTGTCGTCGAGGTAGGTGAACTGCTCGCCGTTCTGCACGAGCGTCGTGATCGCATGGTCGATGCGGCCGTCGACATGGACGTCCATCCGCGGCGGGTTGCGCACATACTCGCGCAGGACCGTCTCGACGGCCGCGTAGACGAAGAAGTACTCGCGCAGCTTGTGGCGCTTGAGGCCGGGCGACCGCTCGATGCGCTTGACGACGCTGGCGTCCAGGCCGAAGCCGCTGGAGTACGTGAAGGCGCGGCCGTTGGCGGTGCCGAGATCGATCCGGCGCGGGTTGAAGTGGTCGGCCATCGTGAGCAGGTGCTCGGTCGCGTCGACGATGTCGCCGGGGATGCCGAGCATCTTGCACAGCACGTTCGTCGCGCCGCCGGGCAGGCAGGTCAGCGGCGTGGCGCAGCCGGCGAGCCCGTTGGCGACCTCGTTGACGGTGCCGTCGCCGCCGAAGGAGACGACGACGTCATAGCCCTCCTGCGCCGCCTCGCGGCACAGCGCCGTCGCGTGCCCGCGCGCCTGCGTGTCGATCGCCTCGACCTCGTAGCGGCCGTGCAGCGCCGCGACGACGAGGTTGCGCAGCCGTGCCGACATCGTCGTCGCGTAGGGGTTGACGACGACGAGCATCCGCTTGCGCTGTGCCGGCGCGCTGAGTGCGGCGGCCTCGGCGAGGCGTTCGAGCGGTTCCAGGCTCATGTGTGGAGGAACCTAGAGCCAGCCGCGGTTGCGGAAGAACCACAGCATCCCGGCGAGCAGCCCGACCATGCAGCCGACGATGATCCAGAAGGCATGGTTCGTGCCCTGGCCCGGGACACCGACGTTCATGCCCCAGACGCTCGCGACGAGCGTCAGCGGCAGGACGACGACGCTGATCGCGGTGAGCGCCTTCAACACGTCGTTGACGCGGTGCGAGAGGACCGACTCGTTCGTCGACTCGAGCCCCTCGACGACCTCCTTGAAGTTCTCGAGCATGTCCCAGATGCGCTCCGACGCGTCGTTGATGTCGTCGAAGTAGATGTCCAGCCCCTCGGGGATGTAGCGCTTCGTGCGCTCGAGGTCCTGCAGCGCCGTGCGCTGCGGGCGGACGATCTTGCGGAAGTTGATGATCTCCTGCTTGACGTTGGAGATGTCGCGCACGATCTCGCCCGAGCGGCCCTCGAAGATCTCGTCCTCGAGCACCTCGAGCTTGTTGCCCATCTTCGCGAGCATCGGGAACGAGGCGTCGACGCAGTCGTCGACGATCTTGTAGAGCAGATAGCCCGGCCCCTTGGCGAACAGCGCGTCGCGGGTGTCCTCGCGCGTCCTGCAGCGCTCGAAGAGGTACTCCAGCGGCTGGATCGGCTCGTTGGGGAGCGTGATGACGAAGTCGGGCCCGACGAACATGTCGAGCTCGGCGGCGTTCAGGCGCCCGACGGCCTTGTCGAAGCGCGGGAAGTGCAACACGACGAAGAGGTAGTCGTCGTACTCGTCGACCTTCGGGCGCTGGTTGCGTGAGTAGACGTCCTCGTAGTCGAGGTGGTGGAACTCGAAGTGCTCCTCGAGCCACGTGCGGTCGGCCGGACGGGGCCGCTCGATGTGGATCCAGCGCAGCCCCTCGGCCTCGACGACCTCGATGTTCGGCGTCTCGGCCTCGGCCTCCGGCGGCCCGGAGGCGCGCCCGCGACCACGTACGGGGCGTCCGAACCGTGGCTTTGGAAGGTTGGGCATGGTTGATATTGTGCCGCGCCAGAGCTGGACACATCCAGAGGGGTGGAGGGACAGGCCCTATGAAGCCCCGGCAACCAACCCGCTGTTCGCGGGAAACGGTGCCAATTCCTGTCAGATGTGGCACAGGCCGCAAGCCTTCGCCACAGGACACGTACGGCGAACAGGGAGTCTCATGGCGGCCAAGCAGCTGAAGTGCAGGGAATGCGGTACGGAGTACCCGTTGGAGGCACGCTACGTGTGCTCGCAATGCTTCGGTCCGCTGGAGGTCGGCTACGACCACGAGCGCTACGCGGACGTCGACGCCGTCCGCCGGCGCATCCAGGGCGGCCCGCAGAACATGTGGCGCTACCACGACTTCCTGCCGCTGGAGGGCCCGCAGCCGCGGACGCGCACCGGCCTGCCCGCCGGCTGCACGCCGCTGATCCGCGCCGACCGGCTCGCCGAACGTCTCGGCCTGGCCGAGGTCTGGGTCAAGAACGACGCGGCGAACCCGACGCACTCCTTCAAGGATCGTGTCGTCTCGGTCGCCGCGACGCGTGCCCGCGAGCTCGGCTTCGACACGCTCGCCTGCGCCTCGACGGGCAACCTCGCCAACTCGGTCGCCGCCCACGGCGCCGCGCTGGGGATGGACTCCTACGTGCTGATACCGGCGGACCTCGAGGAGCAGAAGATCCTCGCCACCGGCGTCTACGGCACGAACCTCGTCAAGGTCCGCGGCAACTACGACGACGTCAACCGCCTGTGCACCGAGCTGTCGGGCGACCGCGAGAACTGGGCCTTCGTGAACATCAACATGCGCCCCTACTACGCCGAGGGCTCCAAGACCGTGGCCTACGAGATCGCCGAGCAGCTCGGCTGGGAGATCCCCGATCGCGTCGTCGTGCCGATCGCCTCGGGCTCGCTGTTCACGAAGATCGGCAAGGGCTTCCAGGAGTTCATCGACGTCGGCCTGCTCGACGGCGACGTGCCGACCATGAACGGCGCGCAGGCGACGGGCTGCTCGCCGGTCGCGACCGCGTTCCGCGACGGGCACGACTTCTGCCGCCCGGTGAAGCCCAAGACGATCGCCAAGTCGCTGGCGATCGGCAACCCCGCCGACGGGCCCTACGCGCTCGACCTCGCGCGGGCGACCGGCGGCTCGATCGACATGGTCAACGACCAGGAGATCCGCGCCGGCATCCGCCTGCTCGCCGAGACGACCGGCGTCTTCACCGAGACGGCGGGCGGTGTCACGACGGCGGTGCTGCAGAAGCTTGCCGAGACGGGCCAGATCGGCGCGGACGAGCGCGTCGTCATCGTCATCACCGGCGAGGGCCTGAAGACGCTCGACGCGGTGCGCGATTCCTTCATGTCCTACGAGGTCGATCCGACGATCGAGTCCTTCGAGGAAGCGTTCGCGGAGCCGGTGACCTTCTGATGTCGATCACCGTGAAGCTCCCCACGCAGCTGCGCGACACGGTCGGCGGCGCCGGCTCGGTCCAGGCCGAGGGCGCGACGGTCGGCGAGGCGCTGGAGTCGGTCTTCAGCCAGCACGGCGAGCTGCGCGGCCGGCTCTACCAGGACGGCGACCTGCGCCGCTTCGTCAACGTCTACCTCGGCGGCGAGGACATCCGCTTCCTCGACGGCCTGCAGACCGCGCTGCCCGACGGCGCCGAGCTGACGATCCTGCCGGCCGTCGCCGGCGGTTAGCGGCCGGCGAGCGCTCGCAAACCTGTCGGCGTGACTTGCTGAGCGTCCGGGGCCGAGTACGCCGCGGCGCGGCGCGGCAGGGGCGGGGATCTGATCTCGCCGCTGCTGAATCCTTCTTCGGCTGCGCAGGTCCGAGCACGCAGATGCCGACAAGACAAGGGGCTTCATGCACCAGACCAAAACGACGATATCCAGGCACGTTCAACGTCCGACGCGATGGGCGCTGACCGCACTCGCCGCCGGCGCACTGCTGGCGCCCGCCGTCGCTTCGGCGGTGACCGAGAGCCAGACGCTGTCGGGGACGGGCATCAGTCGCCTCCCCGACGACACGCGTCGACTGACCGTCACCGCGGAGTCGACGAGTGGCGGAGTCACGGATGGCCGGGTGACGTTCGCGCACGACAACGACCCCAACGGCATCGCGCGTTTCAAGGGCACCGTCTCGTGCCTGCGGGTCACCGGGTCGGTCGCGGAGATCTCCGGCACGGTCACCAAGGGTGAAACGGCCGCCGGCATGGTCCTCACCGGGAGGCAGTTCGCGGTCACCATCACGCTCGGCCAGCGCCAGGCGTTCTCCCTTCCCCGCTTCGCCGCGACGATCGACCCGTGCAGCGGCGGCCGCCCGGAGACGGTGGCGGTCGATCACGGGCGCTACATGACCCGCTGAGCTGACGAACCCGCGTCGCGTCCTTGCGCGTCGCGTCGGCAGGGGCTACGCGCGCGGCAACCGATGGGCTTGGCGAGCCCCCGACCAGCCGATCGGATGCTGCCGGGTCAAGCTGACCGGCCTGCGCGTTCGACGCGTGGCCGTAGCCGTCGCGCCGGGCGGGCACACTGTGGGTGTGCCCGCCCGCGACCGGCTCGACGAGTACAAGCGCAAGCGCGACCCGCAGCGCACGCCCGAGCCGTCGGGCGACGGCGAAGCGAACGATCCCGCCGCCGGCGCCGACCGCTACGTCGTCCAGGAGCACCACGCCACCCGCCTGCACTGGGACCTGCGCCTGGAGCACGACGGCGTCGCCGCCTCGTGGGCGGTGCCCAACGGGATCCCCGAGGACCCCAAGGAGAACCGCCTCGCGGTCCGCACCGAGGACCACCCGCTCGAGTACCTCGAGTTCGAGGGCGACATCCCCAAGGGCGAGTACGGCGCCGGCACGATGCGGATCTGGGATCGCGGCACGTACGAGACGCACAAGTTCGACGACGACAAGGTCGAGGTCACCTTCCACGGCGAGCGCCTGAACGGCCGCTACGGCCTGTTTCCGCTGCGCAAGCGCAAGGGCGAGCCGCCGGGCAGGGACTGGATGATCCACCGCATGGATCCCGCCGACGATCCGACGCGCGAGCCGATGCCGCCGCGGATCTCGCCGATGCTCGCCAAGGCGGCGAAGGCGCTGCCGCCCGACGACGACGACTGGGCCTACGAGATCAAGTGGGACGGCGTGCGGGCGATCGCGTACTCCGAACCGGGCCGGATCCGCTTCGAGAGCCGCAACCACAACGACATCACCCACTCCTATCCCGAGCTGAAGGCCTTCAACAGGGCGCTCAGCTCGCACCGCGCGATCCTCGACGGCGAGATCGTCGCCTTCGAGGAATCCGATTCCCACCCACCCCGGCCGAGCTTCGGGCGCCTGCAGAGCCGCATGCACATCTCCACCGAAGCTGCCGCGCGGCGGCGGATGAAGGAGACACCCGTCGCCTACATCGTCTTCGACCTGCTGTGGCTCGACGGCCACTCGCTGATGGAGCTGACCTACGAGGAGCGCCGCGCGCGGCTGATGCAGCTGCAGTTGCAGGGCCCGCACTGGCAGACCCCCGACCACGTCGTCGGCAACGGCGCCGCGG
The DNA here is from genome assembly GCA_038255395.1 of Solirubrobacterales bacterium. GTDB lineage: Bacteria > Actinomycetota > Thermoleophilia > Solirubrobacterales > Solirubrobacteraceae > CADCVQ01. Next base: position 76,476 of record JBBSLI010000001.1, on the reverse strand, counting down.
TGCTCGCAGCCAGCCGGGCGAGCGGCCTGGAGGGCGTCGTCGCCAAGCGGCTGGACAGCCCGTACCTGCCCGGCCGGCGCTCGCCCTGCTGGCTGAAGGCCAAGAACGTGCTGCGCGAGGACGTCGTCGTGGGCGGCTGGGTGCCGGGGGAGGGCAAGCGCCGCGAGCGCATCGGAGCGCTGCTGGTGGGCGTCCCCGAGGACGGACAGCTGCGCTACGCCGGCCGCGTCGGCACGGGCTTCACCGAGGCCGAGCTGGCGCGCCTGTCGAAGGTCCTGCAGCAGCGTCCCGACTCACCGTTCGCAGACGGCGACCCGGCGCCGCCGCGCACCGCGATCTTCGTCGAGCCGACGCGCGTCGCCGAGGTCGAGTTCACGGAATGGACGTCGGACGGCGTCCTGCGCCACCCCTCCTACAAGGGACTGCGCGAGGAGGCGCCGGCGGCCGCCTTCCTCGACGCCGGCAAGCGCGTCCGCGACGGCATCGAGGTGCGCGTCGCGGACCGCACGCTGCGGGTCACGAACCTCGACAAGGTCATGTATCCGGCGGTCGGGTTCACGAAGCGCGACGTGATCGACTACTACGTCGCGATCGCGCCGGCGATCCTGCCGCACCTCGAGGCGCGGCCGCTCACACGCGTGCGCTTTCCCAACGGGGTGGACGGCAAGAGCTTCTTCGAGAAGCAGTGCCCGTCGCACCGTCCCGATTGGGTCAAGGTCGCGCCGGTGGCGCTGTCGGAGAAGCTCGTCGAGTTCTGCGTCTGCGACGAGCTGCCGGCGCTCGTCTGGCTGGCGAACCTCGCCGCGCTGGAACTGCACACGCAGCTGCACCGGACCGAGGACCTCAGCCGCCCGACGATGATGGTCTTCGACCTCGACCCGGGCGCGCCGGCCACGGTCGTCGAGTGCTGCCGCGTCGGCCTGTGGCTGCAGGGGATGTTCGAGAACCTCGGCCTGCAGTCGTTCGCCAAGACGTCGGGCTCCAAGGGCCTGCAGGTCTACGTGCCGCTCAACTCACCGGGCGCCACGTACTCCGCGACGAAGGGCTTCGCGCTCGCCGTCGCCGAGCTGCTGGAGGCCTCCGAGCCCACGCTCGTCGTGTCGCGCATGAAGAAGGAGTTGCGCAAGGGCAAGGTCTTCATCGACTACAGCCAGAACGACGAGCACAAGACGACGGTCTGCGTGTACTCGCTGCGCGCCCGCGAGCGGGCGACGATCTCGACGCCCGTCACGTGGGATGAGGTGCGCGCATGCCTGGACAGCGGCGACCCGGGCGACCTCGTCTTCGACGCGCGTCAGGTCGTCGAGCGCTTCGCCGAGCACGGCGACCTGTACGCACCCGTTCTCTCGATCGTGCAGGAGATCCCCTCGCTCCGTTAGATTTCGTCCATGGATCCGGAACGGCTCAGGGCGATCCCCGTATTCGCCTCGCTCGACGACGAGACGCTGCGCGGGATCGCGACGTTCGCGACGGAGTCCTCCGTGCCGGCCGGCAAGCACCTCGTCAAGGAGGGCGACTACGCCTACGAGTTCATGGCGATCGAGGAGGGCCAGGCCGACGTCGTGCGCGGCGGGGAGACGGTGGCGACGCTCGGACCGGGCGACTTCTTCGGCGAGATCGCCGTGCTCGAGAAGACGCTGCGCACGGCCTCGGTCGTGGCCACGACGCCGATGCGGCTGGTGACGCTCTCGCACTGGGACCTCAAGCGGGTCGGCGACGCGATGGAGCAGATCCGCGCGACGCTCGAGGAGCGCAAGCGCGACAACGCCTGACGGGAGGGCGGGAGGGGTCCGCCGCCAATACGTCCGCCGGATTGCGCACTTCGCAGCGCGCGGCCGATACCAGGGCAGATGTCGACCGCTCCGCCTCGGCCGGCCCCGACCGCCGCCGCCTCCGCGCCGATCGCGCGTGCCGCGCGCGCCTACGGCGACGACTACCCCCCGCTGCGCGGGCAGTGGCGCGTCCGGGCGGCGGGCCTGCTGCTCGTCGCGACGACGCTGCTCTACGCGCCGTGGATGCTGCGCTCGCTCAACGGCGATGTCCCATGGCTCGCCTGGCCGTTCGCGATCGCCAACCTCTTCTCGCTCGCCTACGGCGTCCTGGCGGTGGTCAACGCCTGGTCGCGCAAGGTCCCCAAGGCGCGGCCGCTGCCGCATGGCGGCGAACCCGACGTCGCCGTGATCGTGCCGACCTGTGGCGAGCCCGTGCCGATGATCCTGCGCACGATCGCGTCCGTTCGCGAGCAGGACTGGCCTGCGGACAGGCTCACGATCGTCGTCAGCGACGACGGTCACGACGCCGTGCTCGAGGCCGCCGTGGCCGATCTGCCCGTGATCTACCACGCGCCGCCGGACCGTTACGCACCCGGGCGAGACGGCGCCGCGAAGGCCGGAAACCTCAACTCGGCGGTGGCGCTGCTCGACGCCCTGCATCCAGAGATCCCCTACATCGAGACGCGCGACGCCGACGACGAGGTCGGCTCCAACGGCTTCCTGCGCCAGGTCGTCGGCCAGCTCGAGACGCAGGACGACCTCGCATTCGTGCAGACCGTCAAGCAGGCGCAGGTCAGCGCCGGCGACCCGTTCAACAACTGGGAGCCGATGTTCTACCGCGGCCAGATGCTCGCGCGCAACGCGTCCAACGCGGTCTTTCCCTGCGGCTCGGGTCTCGTGTGGCGGCGCACGGCGCTGCGCGACATCGGCGACTTCCCGACCTGGAACCTCGTGGAGGACGTGCAGTCCGGCCTAGAAGCGCTGCGCCGCGGTTGGCGCGGGCTGTACCTCCCGATCGTCGGCGCCGTCGCGCAGCACGCTCCCGAGGACGTCCCGAACTTCTACAAGCAGCGCGGCACCTGGGCGATCGACACCGTGCGCCTCATGGTCTGGTGTCGTCTGAAGGGGCTGAACCTGCGCCAGCGCGCGCAGTTCTGGGAGATGCTCGCGTTCTACCTCAACGCGTTCACGGCGTTCGTGTACATCCCGAGCATCGCGTGCTCGCTGCTGGGCGCGCCGCCGGTCATCGGCGACGGCGCGGTCGACTACCTGACGCACCTGCTGCCGCTCGTGCTCTCCGTCGAGGTCTGGCTGCTCGTCCTCAACCTCCCGTACGGCGACCGCCGCACCCGCCAGCGCAAGCTCGTCCGCAAGCTCTGGCAGACACGCGTGATGTGGACCGGGATGGCGCCGGTCTACGCGAAGGCGGTCATCCTCGCGATCGCCGGCGGCCCCAATCGCAAGCCGACCTACGTCGTCACCCGCAAGGAGGACGACATCCGCTGGCACTGGCGCCACACGATGCCGCAGACCTCGCTCGTGCTGCTCGTCGCCTGCGTGATGATCTACGGCCTGCGCTACGGCACGCTGCCCAGCCTCGCCCTGCTGGTGGGCTCGGTGTACTGGGGCGGGCTGAACATCGCGCTGCTCACGAGCTTCGTCAGCCGCAGCTGGTACGGACTCCAGCGCGCGCAGCGCGCCGCCAGGCGCGCAGCTCTCGTGCCGCCGAAGACCGAGGACGCGCACGAAGCCGCCGCGACGCTCTCCTCGTTGCAGGCCTGACGCTCGGGTAGCCTGCGCGTTCAGTGACGCAGCCGGACATGCCAGAGGTCGAAGGGGTCGAGCACCGCTACGTCGACGTCCGCGGCGCGCGCCTGCACGTCGCCGAGCTCGGCGACCCAGACGGATCGCCCGTCCTGCTCCTGCACGGCTGGCCGCAGCACTGGTACGCGTGGCGCTCGCTGATGGCGCTGCTGGCCGACCGCCACCGCGTGCTCGCGATGGACCTGCGCGGCTTCGGCTGGAGCGAGGCGACGCCGCGCGGCTACCGCAAGGAGGAGCTCGCAGACGACGTCGCCGGCGTGCTCGATGCGCTGAAGATCGACCGCGTCAACCTCGTCGGCCACGACTGGGGCGGCGTCATCGGCTTCCTCGTCTGCCTGAACCACACCGATCGCGTGGAGCGCTACGTGCCGATGAACACCGGCCATGTCTGGCCGACGCTCCGCCTCAAGGGCGTGCCGAAGCAACTCGGCGCGATGGCCTACCAGGGCCTGCTTGCCAGCCCCGGCGTCGGGCGCCGGATCAACGCGTCCCCGCGCATCGTCGGCAAGGTCATGGGCGCCATCTCGGCGAACACCGACGAGGTCCTGCCGCAGTACCGGGAGCACTTCGCTCCCTGCATGCGCGACAGGGCGCACGCCCGGGCCGCGTCGCAGGTGTACCGCACGTTCCAGCTCTACGAGTATCCGAAATGGGTGCGCGGCCTCTACGCCGACCGCCGGCTGACGACGCCGGCGCTGTGGCTGCACGGCCTCAGCGACCCGTTCTTCACGCCGGGCATGTTCAAGGACATCGTCGACCACGCCGACGACGTGCGGATCGAGTACCTCGAGGGTTGCGGCCACTTCCCCGCCGAGGAGTGCCCGCAGGTGGTCGCCGAGCACCTGCGCTCGTTCTTCGTGTAGGGCCTGACGCAGCGGCCGCGGGCGCCTGCGATGAAAGTACGAGGAACGTACGGACGTTGATCACCGCAGCGCGGCGCGCATGATTGCGCACGCGCCCGCAGAATGACGCAAAACCTGTATGGCGAACAACCGCAATCTGGGATGAACGCATGCCGCGGTGTGAGCATGGCGGCTAGTGTCGGGTCGACGTGAGCGCATGAGCCTCAAGGACATCATCAGCCTGTGCATCGTGGTCGCGGCGATCGCGATCGCGGTGACGGTCCCGCTCGTCGCCGACGACCCCGCGGCGCCGGCGCCCGGGCAGATCGGCGCGGACGCACCGAGCGAGACGTTCACGGTCTCGGGCGACACGACGCCGGCCACGCCGGTCGTCGAGCCGCCGGTGGCTCCAGCGCCGACGTCGCCGGCCGCGAGCGACGAGACCGCGGCCAGCGAGCGTCGCGCGCGTCGCGCCGAGCAGCGCCGCGAACGCGAGCAGCGGGCGCGGTCGCTGCGCTACCGGCGTGCGCGGGCGGCGATCGAAGCCCGCCGGCGGGCACGCGCGCGCCGCGCCGCGGCCGCGAAGGCGCGCCTCGAGCAGGCCCGGCCCGCGCCGCCGCCGGCGGTCGTCGTCGCGCCGCCGCCTCCGCGTCCGCCGCCACCACCGCCGGTCTCGCGGCCACGCCCGCCTGCTCCGCCGCCGCCGCCGCCTCCGAGCACGCCGTTCGACGACTCCGGCTGATGCTCGACGCTCTGCCGCCGCTCAGGGGCAGCTGACCGGGCGCAGCACGATGTCGGCCACGCAGCCGTCGTTGCGCCTGGGCGACCGTTTGCGGCGGATCTTGAAGCTCGTGAACTTGCCTGTGCGCCCGGCGCCGACGACGTAGACGCGCAGCAGCACGCCGACGCGGAACGAGCGCTCGAAGCCGCGCACGTGGATCGTGCGGACCTGGCCGCGCCGGCCGGGGATGCGGGCCACGCGCTGCTGGTACGGACAGCGCGACGACGCACCGACGCAGCGGCTGACGATGTAGCTGCCGGCGGCCGCGCGCACGGTCAGCCGCGTGACCTTCGCGCCGCGTGGCGTCGTCCGGCCGACGATGCGGATGATCGGAAACGGGGACAGCAGCGGCAGTGACGACGCCGTCACGGGCGGCGGGCGCGGGGGCGCAACCGTCGTCGTCGGCACGGGGGGCGGCGCCGGCGCCGGCGGCGGCAGCGGGTACTCCTGCCCCGCGGCGCCGCCGGGAGCGATCGACCAGGCCGACAGCGCTCCCGCGAGGGCGACCAGCACGATCACGGCCCGTGAACCGCTCGGCCCTCGACAGCGGCGGGTTCTCATGCGTGGCCCCATGCCCTGCGCCGAGGCTACCCCCAGAAAACCGGCGCGTCCAACTTGCCGGCGAGGACTGGTCGGAAGGTCAGTGCGCGAGACACCGAGCCCAGCGCGCCCGACAGGATTCGAACCTGTGACCTCCGCCTCCGGAGGGCGGCGCTCTATCCAGCTGAGCTACGGGCGCAACGCGTCGAAGGCTACAAGGGGTACAGCCAGGATACGCCGGAGACCGGAAATCGAGCCTCCTGGTCCGTTGATCGCGGCGGGCGGGCTGCTCGTGACATCGAGGAGGCCGAGCGCGTCGGCGCGGTCTTCGACGGTGGGGCGGGTGCACACCCGCGCGCACCTTGGGCTGTCGTCATCCGATGGCGGCGCCGAGGATGCCGAGCAGGCTGCCGCCGCCCAGGAGGGCGTCGAGCGCGCGCCTGCCGCCGCGGGCGATGCTGATGAGCGCGTCGAGCGGCAGCGCGTCGGCGACGCGGCGGGCGATGGCTGCCTGGGGTTCTGTCAACGCGCCGGCGCGTCGGGCGTCGGCGATCGCGCGCCGCAGTCCGTCGCGCAGCGCCGCGCCGAGCTGGGTGTCGTCGATGTTGTGCTCGCGCAGGAACGTGGCGCGCCGGTCGCTACTGGCGAGCGCGAGCGTGAGCTCCTCGCGGGTGACGCGTAGGTTGCAGGCGGCACCGTCGAGTGCCGACAGACCGAGCTGCTCGGCGACCTGGTTGAGGTTCTTGGTGTCCGGCCAGACCCGCGGCTTGCATGGATCGCGCGCTGACAGCGGCCTGTAGCTGCCGCCGCCGAGCGCGACATAGGTCCCGGCGAGCGCGCCGGCCAGCATGATCGCCGCCAGGACACTGCCGGCGGAGGACGCGCCGCGGGTCAGCGCGATCGGGAGCAGCGCGAGCAGCGCCAGCGCCGCGGCGACCAGGAAGGACGTGCTGAAGGCGTGTGTCGCGGCGCGCTGGACCTCGTCGGTGAGGTCGGCCTCAAGCCGCGTGTAGGCGCTGCGGTCCGCGGGTGGCGGCTGCTGCGAGGCGAATGCCGGGCGCAGGTCGGGCAGTTGGCCGCCGGCGCGCTCGATGCGGGTGGCGATCGCGTCGGCAAGGTCGATCTTCAGCCCGGGCGAGAGGCGGGCGTCGAGCAGCTTGGCGGTGCCGGCCTGCTCGGCGGCGCGCTGCTCGTCCTGCAGCGCGGACGCGAAGACGGGTGTCAGCACGAGCAGGCCGATCACGACGCCCGCGTGTCGTGCGGTGATCGTCCACGCGCCACGTCGCGCGAGCTGGGCTGGGTCGACGTCCGCTGCTCCGGCCGCGGTCTCGCCGAGTGCGCGAAGCGTCAGGCTCGACAGCGTCAGCCCGAGTCCGACGCCGATCAGGATCTGCGGTGCGAGCGTCCAGCCGGCCTGCGCGCCGGGCAGCAGTCCGAGCGCCGCCAGTCCGCCGGCCAGCGACACCGCACCGGCGCCGGCAAGCCGCCGGCCTGCGCGGAATCTGGCGGCGAGCGTCGCGGTCGCCAGCGCGGCCAGTGGCATCACCGAGACGATCGCGGCGGCGCGCAGCGGCGAGTGGCGCAGCCCTTCCGTCAGCAGGATCACGAGCAGAAACAGCGCTGCGGTGAGGGCGGCCGAGACCAGCGCGAGCGCGGCGGTCGGCGCCGCGGTTCCCGGGCCCTGGGGTGTTGCGGGCTGCGGCGCGGGCACACGCGCCGGCGCCGGCACGTCGCGCGACAGTGGTCGCAGCGCCACGACCAGCGCGAGCGGCACCTGCGCGGCGAAGATCGCCTGCCAGGAGAACAGCTCCGTCAGCGCGCCGCCGAGCGCCGGTCCGAGCGCGGCTCCCGCGATCCCCGCGGCGGCCCATATGCGCGAGCCCGCCCCGTGGCCACGCTGGGTGACGAGCAGCTCCAGTGCTGCCGCGATCACCGCGGCGCCGCCGATCGCCTGTGCGCAGCGCGCGGCGACGAGGATGCCGAGGCTCGGCGCCAGCGCGCAGGCCAGCGAGGCGGCTGCGAAGGCGAGGATCCCGAGCCGCCAGGCGGTGACCGCGCCGGTGCGGCGGACGATCGCCGCGGCCGGCAGCGCGACGAGCGCGAGCACGAGGTTGAACGACGTCAGCACCCAGGCGACGTCGGTGACGTCCGCACGAAACTCGCGTAGGACGCCTGGCAGGCCGAGCGTCACGATCGACGAGTCGGCCAGGACGATCGCGACCGCCAGCGCGACGATCGCGGTTCGCGTGCGGCCATGCGCGTCGTGCGCGCGGCCTGGCGGTGGCCCGCTCACTGCCTGGATCGTTTCACACGCATCGGTACGCCCCGCGTGTCACGTCGTGGTGGGGATCCGCACGCGGTTTGCCGTCAGGGGTCGCAGTCGCTTGCCGGGCCAGCCGCTGCGGTAGCCGACGAGCGCGATCATCGCCGGTACGAGCACGGTGCGGACGAGGAAGGCGTCGATCAGCAGGCCGGCGGCCATGACGAACGCCAGCTCGCGAAACGCCGCGATCGGGACGAGCGCCATCGCCCCGAAGGACAGCGCGAGGACGATGCCGGCGGCCGAGATCGCGCGTGCGGCGCCCGCGCCGGCGGCGATGATCGCCTGATCGAGCGGCTGGCGTCGTGCCTCGTCCCAGACACGACCGACGAGGAAGATGTTGTAGTCCGAGCCCAGCGCCACCAGCAGGACGCCAGCCGCGACGGGCACGTAGTACGTCAGCTCGTCGTGACCGAGGATGCCGCGGAAGAACGCGACCGTGAGCCCGAGCGCCGCGAGCGGGCCGAGCGTCGCCGCGGCGACGAGGTAGAGCGGTGCGACGAGCCCGCGCAGGAAGATGACGAGCACGAGCAGCACCGCCAGCAGCACCGCGGGGATCACGCGCAGCAGGTCGTCGGTGGTGCCGTCGATCGTCTCCTGGGAGAGCGCGCTGTCGCCGGCAAAGCTCGCCTGAGCCCGTGGCAGCCCAGCGCGCGCGAGCAGCCCAGCGGTCGCGTCTCGCAGGCGCCGGATGCGCTCCACCGCGCCGGCGCCGAGCGGATCGGCCTTCAGCACGAGCACGTAGCGCGCCGCGTTGCCGTTGTTCGCGAGGACGGCCCCGAGCGCCAGGCGCGTCGGGTTGGATGCCGGACCGACGACCTGAGCAATGCCGGGCTGTGCTTCGAGCAGACGTTGCAGCCGCGCGAGCTCCGCGCGGCGCGAGGTGATCGCGGGCTGCTCGACGATCAGCACCGTGGGCGAGAGGATGCCGGGGACGAACCCGCGGCTGGCCTGGGTGTAGGCGACCCGCGCGTCGCTGTCCGCCGGCAGCCCGCGGATCAGCGGGTTGCCGAGATCGAGCCAGGCCAGGCCCGAGCACATCGTCACCAGCACGATCGCGCATGCGGCGATCGTTCGCCGCGGCGCACGAACCGCGGTTGCGACGACGCGATGCGTGATCCGGCGTCGCGGTCGAGTCCCCGCCGCGCGGCTGGCCGGGGCGGGGACGTGCGGCCAGAACAAGCGCTTGCCCAGCAACGCGAGCGTCGCCGGGATGAACGTCATCGAGACCGCGAGCGCGACGAGGATCGCCATCGCCATGCCGGGCCCGAACGCCTGCAGGAAGCCGAGATCGGCGACGACCAGCGCTGCACAGGCGGCGGCGACCGCCAGCCCGCACGTCAGGATGATCGGCGTCAGCTCGGCGGTCGTGCGGTGGGCTGCAGCAGCGGCTGTATCGCCCGCCTCCAGCCGGCGACGGAAGCGCGACAGGAAGAAGAGCGAGTAGTCGGTGACGACGCCGAACAGCAGGGCGACGACGATCGGCTGCACCTCGCTGGGAACCGAGACCCCGACGAGCCTGCCGAGCGTCGCGACGAGCCGGATCGAGATGAGATAGGCCAGCGCGACCGTGACGAGGTTGATCAGCGGAGCCAGCAGCGCGCGGAAGTACAGGCCGACGGCGCCCAGCACCAGCAGCAGCGTCGCGAGCTCCACGAGCGGCAGGTGCTCCTCGATCACGTCGGCCTGCTGCGCGCGTGCCGCGATCGCGCCGGTGACGCCGACGTACGCGTCGGGCGCCGCCGGCGCGACGTGGTCCTCGGCGAGTCGGCGGGCGGCACCGACCCGTCCGTTCTGCCCGACGCTCGTCGGGAACAGCAACGGGATCACGATCGTCGTCGAACGCTCGCGCACGAACGGCGCAACACCGATCGCGTTGGAGACGGGGTACCCGCGCGTCTCGCGCAGCAACGGCAGCTCGCCACGATCGAGCCGCACGACGCTGCGCCCGACGATGCCCTGCTGCAGCACGGACAGGCCGCCGGCGTCGCGGACGACGACGACCGTACGGCTCAGCAGCGGGAAGCGAAACAGCTGCGCCGAGCGCTCCTCGGTGGTGATCGCCTTCGCGCCGGCCGGCACGAGGTCGCCGAGCGCGCCGACCTGCGCCTCGCGGATCGACGGCAATCCCAAGGTGACCCCCGTGGCGATGACGATCCACGCGACCACGATCGCCACGCGGCCACGCACGACCGCCCCCGCGAAGCGATCCGCGGGCCCGCGACGGGGGACGGCGGCGCCCGGCGGCGGTCGACCGTCGCGTTCGCTGGCCGGCACGGGTGCCTCCTCGGCGAGCCGCTCGCGCAACGCGGCGACGAGGTCGTCGCCTGGCCCGGCGTCGAGGCCGATCTCGTCGGCCAGCCTCGCGAGCAGTGCCCGTCGACGACGCCGGACACGCCGGACCGGCATGCCCGCCGCCCTCGCGATTCCCTTGTCGTCGAGGCCGTGACGAAGGGCCAGCTCGAGCAGTGCGCGATCGGCCGGGTCCAAGCGCCGAACCTCCGCGTCCAGCCCGGGGACGTCGACCATCACCTGGACACTACGGCCTCGAGGCGGCGAGCATCAGCCAGCCCGGAGCAGCGTCAGGGCGCACCTTCGCTGCGTCAGCGGCGCCCGCAGCACTGCGGCCCGCGCGCGACCTGTCATTCAGCGGTCCGGGAGCGAACGCACGACGATCCGCCGCAATCCCTGCGCGGCGACGTTGGCGGGTCAGTGACCGACGACGACGCCGTTCGCGCAACGGCTGCGCCGAGCGATGATGAGCTTGTCCATGAACACCGCCGTGTCGTAGATCCGGTCGCCCTGGTCGAAGATCGACAGGTACAGGTGGCGGGTCGACGGGGTGACCCGCGTCGAGGCGCGCAGAATCCGGGTGGCGCCGTCGTAGGTCGTGCCCTTGGCTCGCGCCGCGGTCATCGCGGTCGCGCCCGCGCGGTTGATCCGGATCGGCTGCCGGCCCGCGGTCACCGCGAAGTTGCGGGGCGCCTTGATCGTCGGGTCGGTCTTCGTCGCGGCCGTCCAGTTGGAGGCGTCGAGCTCTGCGATGAACGCGTCGTTGAAGTCGTCGCCGATGAACTCCGGATACTCCTCTGAGAGGAAGCGGAAGCGGAACGAGAGGCAGTTGGCGCCCTTGGGGATGCGCAGGTCGATGCGCATGATCGTCACGTCGCGCGCGCCACGGATCGACGGCCCGCCGGCGGTCGAACCCGAGTCCTGCTCGTCGTTGGGGTCGTCGGCCAGACGCGCGTTGCCCGTGGTGAGGATCGCGTAGGAGGGGCCGCTGAGGGGGCGCGGGAAGCCGGCGAGCCGGGTCGTCGAGACGGCCGCGGGCTTGGACCCCGGGGGAATCGCGCTGAACACGGCGCGGCGCACGACACCCGGGTCGACGGCCATCGCACGCGCCACAGCTGTCGCCGACGGGTCGAGCGGATACTCGATGATCGACGATCCGGCTGGCGGAGCGGTCACGCCCACCATGGTCGCGGCCGCGCTGCATGCGACGCCGGCCCGTCGCCAGCTGCTTCGCCGATCGGTCATGGGTCCCTCGCTTCGTGGAGTTCCAGGCAGAGAAGCCGGTACCCGGCGGGATGGCGTCCCAATCACATCCAGCGAGCGGGAGCCCGAGCTGCTCATCATCGACAGCGAGCGTCAGCGCGATGACGAGCACAGGTTGGGCTACCCGCACGGGGGGTAGGTCATGCGCATGAGACATCACGGACTCACGCTCATCGCCGCGGCTGCCGCCTTCGGCGTTGCCGGCTGCGGATCCGACGACGACAACGACCGCGCAGCTACCGCGACGACGCCCGCGATCACGCAACCGACCGTCACGACCGCCACGCCGACACCGGACACGTCGACCTCGGCCACCTCGACCGGCGATGACGCGCAGCTCTCACCCGATAGTCGCGCCCTGCTCGCTGCCAGCCAGGACCTCGCCGCGGACATCAGCGACACCGCCAAGGACCTCCAGCAAGGCCGCCTCGACAGCGACGAGGCGACAGCCCGATTCCGACTCGCCGCCGAACGCGCCGGCGAGCTGGGCGACCGGGCCCAGCAGCTGCCCGAAGCCGACCGGGCAAGCGCACGGCTCGTCACGCTCAACCAGGAGATCGGCAGCACCGCCAACGATCTCGCCAAGCTCGCAGCCGAGGGCCGCTCGGCCAGCGCCAGCGAGATCGAGGACCGTATCGCGAGGCTGCGCGACACCGCGCGCTCGACCCTCGACGCGGTCAGCAGGCAACTCGACAGCTCAGCGCGCAAACGATTCGACGACGCCCTCGACCAGATCGGCGCCACGGCGCCAGGCTGAGCCCTGCCGGCAGGACCCACCCAGCGCGCACTGCACGATGACGCAGGCGGGGTTCACGCACGACGCTCCACAGGCGCCCGCCTGAGCTACTGCTGGCGCCGGAGTCGGCGGTGCTCGTCAAGCATGCCGGCGCAGGGCGAACGTGACACGTATGCCCTCCAGCGAGATCCGCCAGGTCATCTTCGACGTGCCGCCGACGCGCTCGGAGAAGCGGAAGGGCACCTCCTCGATGTGCGCGCCGGCGAGGTGGGCGAGCTGCGTCGTCTCGACCTGGAAGGCGTAGCCGGCGCTGAGCATCTCGTCGAGGTCGATCGCGCGCAGCGTGTCGGCGCGCCAGAGCTTGAAGCCGCCGCTGAGGTCGCTGAACGGCAGGCCGAGCGCCAGCCGCGACGCGCGGCAGCCGACGCGGCTCAGCGCGCGGCGCGCCGCGCTCCAGCCGTCGGTGCCGCCGCCGGGCAGGTAGCGCGAGCCGAGCACGAGCCCGGCATCGCGCTCGAGCAGCACCGCGCGCATCTCGACGAGCTTCTCGGGCGGGTGGGAGAGATCGCAGTCCATCTGGCCGATGACCGCATAGCCGCGCTCCAGGCACCACGCGAAGCCGGCGCGGTAGGCCATCCCGAGCCCGTCCTTCTCGGCACGGTGCAGGACGTGCATCCACGGCCGCGTCGCAGCCAGTGCCTCGGCGAGCGCGCCCGTCCCGTCGGGCGAGCTGTCGTCGACGACGAGCAGATCCATTCCTGTGGGCGCGAAGCGCTCCAGCAGCAGCGGCAGCGACTCGCGCTCGTCGTAGGTCGGCACGACGACGATCGTGCGGGCGCCTGCGGTGAGCGTCGGCCGAACGCGCCGCCCAGCCAGCGCCCGGTGCTGCGAAGCCTGCGAGCGAGCGAGCGAGTCCATGCTACCTCCCGGCATCTTGTTGACCATTGGTCGACAAGACACCCGAAGCGGGCGCCGGTTACGCGTCGCGTGTTCTGAGCCGCCGCCGTCGCCGGCGACCCGGGCTGTGCGCCGTGTCGTCTCCGTGCTCGATCTGAACACGTGCACGACATGGCTCGTGCGGCTACGCCGCCGCCGGCCCGACCTCCGACGTGCAGAAGGCACAGCGCGTCGCCGCGACCGGGATGTCGCTGATGCAGTGCGGGCACACGTGCGTCTCGACGTCGACGGCCGGCGCGGGCTGGAAGCGGGCCATCAGCGCGTTGACCGGCTTGACGACGAAGAAGAAGATCACCGCGGCGATGATCAGGAACGCGATCAGCGCGTTGAGGAACTCGCCGTACAGGAACTCGCTGCCGTTGATCTTGAACGTCAGCCCGGCGAAGTCCGGCTGGCCGCCGATCGCCGCGATCAGCGGCGTGATCAGGCTCTTGACGAGGACCGTCACGAGCGCACCGAAGGCGGTGCCGATCACGACGGCCACCGCCAGGTCGACCAGGTTGCCTCGCAGGATGAACTCGCGGAACTCCTTCACCATCGAGACGGCCCCCTCGTGACTGGATGACACGGCTTCCCTCGGGGCACCCTAACCCGCTCGCAGTACTCTCGCGAGCATGGATCTGTCGCTGTTCTTCGCAGGGACCGCGGGCTCGGTGCCGTCGGCGCGCCGCGGCCTGCCGGCGCTGCTCGTGCGCCGCGGCGGGGAGCGGATCCTGATCGACTGCGGCGAGGGCACGCAGCGCCAGCTCGTCAAGTCTGTCGGCCTGACCGACCTGACCGACATCTTCCTCACGCACCTGCATGCCGACCACTGGCTCGGGCTGCCGGGGATGCTGAAGAGCTTCGAGCTGCGCGACCGCGACAAGCCGCTGACCGTCCACGGCCCGCCCGGGACGAGCGCTCTGATGGAGCGCATGCGCCCGATCTACGGCCGCCCGCGCTACGGGCTGACGATCCGCGACCTCGAGCCCGGCGAGGTCGTCCGCCGCGACGACCTCGAGATCGTCCCGATCAGCGTGCGCCACCGCACGACCGCCTTCGGCTATGCGCTCGTCGAGGACACGCGGCCCGGGCGCTTCGACGCCGACCTCGCGACGCGTCTCGGCGTCACGCCGGGACCCGACTTCGGGCGCCTGCAGCGCGGCGAGACCGTCGCGGGAGTGAGGCCCGAGCAGGTCGTCGGGCAGGCGCGCCCCGGGCGCAAGGTCGTCGTCACCGGCGACACCGCGCCGACGGACGCCGTCGTGATCGCCGCGCACCGCGCCGACGTCCTCGTCCACGAGGCGACGTTCGCCCACGACGACGCCGACCGCGCCGCCGCGACCGGCCACAGCACGGCGCGCCAGGCCGCGCAGGTCGCCGCCGACGCCGAGGTCCGCCTGCTCGCGCTGACGCACCTCTCCTCGCGCTACGCCGGCCACGAGATCCGCGACGAGGCGCGCGCGGTCTTCGCCGCCACGGAGGTCCCGCGCGACTTCGACACGATCGAGATCCCGCTGCCCGAGCGCGGCGAGCCCGCGCTCGTCCGCTGGGAGCCGCCGCAGCGCCGGCGGCCCGGCCACGCGGCCGCGGCGGCGCTGCAGTCGCCGGCGTAGGGTCCGCGCGGACATCGCCGGCGCGCGGGCGCTAGCCGTGCGGGAGCTCGATCCAGACGTCGGCGCCGCCGCCCGCCGCGTTGGCGGCCCGCGCGCGGCCGCCGTGCGCCTGCGCGACGGACTGCACGATCGCCAGGCCGAGGCCGCTGCCGCCGCGCGCGCGGGCGGCGTCGGCGCGCGTGAAGCGGTCGAAGGCGCGCGCGAGGAACGCCTCCGGGAAGCCGGGGCCATCGTCGCGGACGTGCAGCTCGACGCGGCCGTCGAAGGCCCGCGCGCTGATCTGCACGGTCCCCGCGCCATGCGTCAGGGCGTTGTCGACGAGGTTGTCGAGCGCCTGTTCGACGCGCCGCCGGTCGGCGTGCAGGTGTGCGCCCTCGTCGGCGTCGACCACGATCTCGCGACCGGCGTCGCCCGCGCGCGCGGCGAAGCGGCGCCGTACGCCGTCGAGCAGCTCGCCTGCGCCGACCTCGGCGGGTGCAAGCGCCAGCCCGTCGCGGCGATCGGCCTGAGCGATGACGAGCAGCGCCTCGGCGAGCTGCGCGAGACGGTCGGTCTCCTCGGCGGCCGACCCGAGCGCGTCGCGCAGCTCGGCGGGCGTGCGGCCCGCGCGCAGGGCGAGCTCGAGCTCCGTCTTGAGGATCGCCAGCGGCGTGCGCAGCTCGTGGCCGGCGTCGGCGACGAATCCACGCTCGCGTCGGAAGCTGTCCTCGAGGCGGGCGAGCATCTCGTTGAGCGTCGCGCCGAGGCGGCCGAGCTCGTCGGCGGCGCGGCCGACGGGCAGCCGTTCACCGTGCGCATCGGCGCCGATCGCCGCCGCGCCGCGGCGCATCTGCTCGACGGGTCGCAGGGCCGCCGTCGCCACGCCGAAGCCCGCCAGCGACGCGAGCACAAGGGCGGCCGCGCCGCCGAGTACGAGCAGCAGCGCAAGGTTGCCGAGCGCATCGTCGCGGTCGTCGATCGCGGTGCCGACGACGAGCACCTGCCGACCGCCGCGGGATTGGACGCGCGTGGCGAGCAGGCGCACCGGCTCGCCGCGCTCGAACGGGCTCTCGCGATCGACGACGAGCGAGCCGTCTGTCACCCGGCGCTGCTGCGCGGGCGAGAGCAGGGGCCGGGTCTGCGACGCCGGCGCCGCAGCCCGCACCGCGCCCGCGGGGTCGATGACCTGGACGAAGCTCTCGCCCGGCTCGACGAGCCGGCCGGCGCCGTCGGCGAGGTCCAGGCCACGATCGCCGAGCGCGGCACCGACGTCGTCGGCGCGCGAGCGCAGGCCCTGGTTGATCGCGGTGTCGAGCTGATGCTCGAAGCGCGTGTGCACGGCGATGCCGATCGCGACGAGCACGACCGCCATCACGCCCGCGAACGCGACCGTGACGCGCAGCCGGATCGGCAGCCGGCTCACGACGCCCGCAGCCGGTAGCCCGCGCCGCGCACGGTCTCCAGCGACGTCACGCCGAACGGACGGTCGATCTTCTCCCGCAGGTAGCGGACGTAGACGTCGACGACGTTGGAGCGGTTCTCGTACTCATCGTCCCAGGCGCTCTCGAGCAGCTGGTAGCGCGACAGCACCTGCCCGGGGCGGCGCATGAACGTCTCCAGCAGCGCGAACTCCTTCGCCGACAGCGCGATCTCGGCCTCGCCGCGCCAGGCCTGGCGCGTCGCCGGGTCCAGGCGCAGGTCTGCGACGGACAGCACCGCGGGAGCCTCGACCGGTCCACGTCGCGCGAGCGCGCGCAGGCGGGCGAGCAGCTCGGCGAAGGAGAACGGCTTGACGAGGTAGTCGTCCGCGCCGCCGTCCAGGCCGGCCACCCGATCCTCGACGCTGTCGCGCGCGGTGAGCATCAGGACCGGCGACCAGACCTGCTCGCCGCGCAGGCGCCGGCAGGTCTCGAAGCCGTCGATCCCCGGCAGCATGACGTCGAGCACGATCGCGTCGTAGTCGGTCGACTGCGCCATCCACAGCGCGTCCTCGCCGTTGACCGCGACGTCGGCCGCAAGACCCTCCTCGCGCAGGCCGCGGCGGATGAGTCCCGCCATCTTGACCTCGTCCTCGACGACCAGCACGCGCATCGTGCGAGCACCCTCGCAGACACGGATGAGCGCGAGATGAGAACCGCCGCAGGCCCGGCTGAGAACCGGGCCTGCGGGACGGGGTGACTCGTGCCGGATGCCGGGCTACTCGTCGCCGGCGTCGTCCTTGTCGCCGGCGTCCTCGTGGTCGCCGTCGATGGCGACGAGCTCGTAGGACGCGCCGAGGCGCACGTCGACGGTCGAGCCGTCCGGCCGCGTGACCTCGACCTCCCACGTCGCGCCCTTCTCGCCGTCGCGCTCGACAGCGTTGACCTCGCCGCCCCTGGTGGCCTTCAGCGCGGCGGCCTTCGCCTTGTCGGCGCCGGGCCCCGTCGCCGACCGTTCGCCGTCGTCGCCGCCGCTGGCCTGCACGTACGCCGCTCCGCCGAGGCCGAGCACGGCCAGCGCCGCGGCTCCCGCGAGCGCCTTCTTCATCCTGTCGGGCATGTGATCGCTCCTCTTCGCTGGACGGCGATCGCAACGCTAGGCGACGCCGATGAGATGGCCATGAGTACGACTCACCTCGTCCCGCGCGAGTAGCGCACGAGCTCGGCGCGACCGCCGTCGCGGTCGGTGTGGATGCTCAGCACCGGGCCGACACCGCGGGCATAGAACTTCAGCTCCTGCACGCGCGGCTCGAGCGGCACGAGGTCGCGCGTCATCAGCACGCGCGTGAAGTAGCCCGCCGGCACCTCGACCTGCTCCTCGCCGACGGTCACGATCGCGCCCGTGTCCTCGGCCTCTCGCTCGAGGTACTCCTGGCGATAGGACAACCCGGGCCGTGGCCTGGCGGGCAGCGCGATCCCCGGCTGCGCACCGTCGACGCCCGCCTCGAACGAGCCGGCGCGGCTGACGACCTTGCCGGCTTCGTACTCGGCCGTGGCCTCGCCGAGGTACCAGACGTTTCCAGCGTCGTCCTGCGCGTACCAGTCGTCGGTCGCCTCGACCGTCCTGCCGTTCTGCGTCGCAACGTCGCGCACGACACGCGCCGCGATGCCGTTGGCGATGCGCTTCGTGCGCCGGGTGACCGTCACCTCCACGCGCTGCCGCGCGCCGGTCCTCGACGTCTCCGAGTAGACCCAGCGGCTGCCGGGCCGCATCGGCCAGTAGGGGTTGTCGATCCGCGTCGTGAACCGCGCGGGATCGAGGGTCACCGGCTCGCTGCCCTGCGGCAGGGTGGCGGTTGCCGGCGTGGCGGGAGCGGCCGCCGAGGCTGCGATCGCGACCGCAAGGGCCGCGACGGCGCAGCAGCCGGCCGCGGCGGCGCGTCCTCTCGTATGGGTGGTCATGGCAGGCGGTTGTAGGTGGCGCGCATGAGCGCCGGATGAGGGGACGGACAATCTCCCGCAACGACCGGGCTGGACACGCGATCGCGGCGCACAGCGACGCCGGCAGATGTCAGGCTCGAGCGACGGATGGGCCGCCGCGGCCGCTGCTAGCCTCACACGTGGCGAAACCGCTCCTTTAACCCGGTCCCGTGAGGCCAGGAAGGACACAACGATGCCAGACCCCAAGGCCGTCCTCGACGGCGAGACGATGCGGCGCACGCTGACGCGGATCGCGCATGAGATCGTGGAGAACGCGGGCGAGCCGGAGCAGCTTGCGATCGTCGGGATCCACCGGCGCGGCGCCGTGCTTGCCGCCCGCCTGCACGAGATGCTGGCCGCGCTGCACGGGATCGAGATCCCGCTCGGCGACCTCGACATCGCCTTCTACCGCGACGACGTGACCCTCCGCGGCGGCACGCCGATCGTCCATTCCACGCATCTGGACTTCGACATCGACGGACGCACGATCGTCATCGTCGACGACGTCCTGTTCACCGGGCGCACCGTACGGTCCGCGATCGACGCGCTGTTCGACTACGGCCGTCCCAAGCGCGTCCAGCTCGCCGTGCTCGCCGACCGCGGCCACCGCGAGCTGCCGTTGCGCCCCGACTACGTCGGCAAGAACCTGCCGACCGCCCGCAGCGAGCGCGTCTACGTGCGGGTGGCCGAGCTCGACGGCGAGGATTCCGTCACCGTCGAGGAGTACCAGGGGGCAGCGGCATGAGACATCTGCTGTCCATCGAGGACCTCACCCGCGACGACATCGAGCGCATCCTCGACCGCGCCGCGGCCTTCGAGGAGGTCTCGCACCGCGACATCAAGAAGGTCCCGGCGCTGCGCGGCCGCACCGTCCTGAACCTCTTCTACGAGGCCTCGACGCGCACGCGCTCGTCCTTCGAGCTCGCCGCCAAGCGGCTGAGCGCCGACGTCGTGAACTTCGCCGCCAGCGGCTCGAGCGTGGAGAAGGGCGAGTCGCTGAAGGACACCGTCCTGACGCTCACCGCGCACTCGCCCGACGTGATCGTCATCCGTACGCCGTACGCCGGCGCCGCGGCGCTCGTCGCCGGCTGGACGACGGCGGCGATCGTCAACGCCGGCGACGGCAAGCACGAGCACCCGACGCAGGCGCTGCTGGACGTCCACACGCTGCGCCAGAAGCTCGGCTCGCTCGAGGGCCGCAACATCTGGATCGTCGGCGACGTCGCGCACTCGCGCGTCGCGCGCTCGAACATCCTCGCGTTTCGCAAGATGGGCGCCGACGTCACGGTCTGCGGCCCGCCGACGCTGATCCCGCGCGGCATCGAGGCGCTCGGCTGCGCGGTCCGCTACGACCTGCACGACCTGCGCGAGGCCGACGTCGTCTACGCGCTGCGGATGCAGCACGAGCGCATGGACCAGAACTTCGTGCCGAGCCTGCGCGAGTACGCGGCCAACTACCAGATCAACGGCCGCCGTCTCGGCCCGCGCCAGGTGCTCATGCATCCCGGGCCGGTCAACCGCGGCGTCGAGCTCTCCGGGGAGGTGGTCGACTCACCGCAGGCGGTCATCACGATGCAGGTGAAGTCCGGCGTCGTCGTCCGGATGGCCGTCCTCTACGAGGTCCTGGCGGGCACGCGCGACGACCGCAGCGCCCCGCGGCCGACCGAACCGCAGCTCGCATGACCCCGCACGAGCCTCAGCGTCCCGGCGCCACGAGCGTCCGCCTCGTCAGCGCACCCGCACGGCAGGCCGACCTGCTGTTGCGACACGTCCATGCGCTGGACCCGCGCAACGGCCTCGACGGCCTCTGCGACGTGCTCGTGCGCGGCGGCGCGATCGCCGAGATCGCCGACCCCGGCACGCTGTCGGCGCCGGCGGGCACCGAGACCGTCGACGGCGAGGGCCGCCACCTGTTCCCGGCCTTCGTCGACCCGCACGTGCACCTGCGCACGCCCGGCCAGGAGCACAAGGAGGACCTCGAGACCGGCACGCGCGCGGCCGCGGCCGGCGGCTACTGCGCCGTCATCGCGATGCCGAACACGGCGCCCGTCGTCGACTCAGCGCCGATCCTCGGCGCCCTGCTCGACGCCGCCGCGCGCGAGGCGCGCGTGCCGGTCGGTTTCATGCCGGCGATCACGCGCGGACTGGCGGGCGTCGAGCTGACCGAGATGGCGGAGCTGCGGGCGCTCGGCGCGGCCGGCTTCACCGACGACGGCCGGCCCGTCACCGACGCCGGCGTCTTTCGCCGCGCGCTGCAGTACCAGCGCCTCTGCGGCGGCGTGCTCGCCCTGCACGAGGAGGACCCGTCGCTGTCGGGCAGGGGCGCGATGCACGAGGGCATCGTCAGCGCACAGCTCGGCGTCGCCGGGATCCCGAGCGTGAGCGAATCGACCGTGATCGCGCGCGACTGCGCGCTCGCCGAGTACGAGCACGCGCGGATCCACATCCAGCACCTCTCCGCGAGCGAGTCGGTCGCGGTCATCCGCGCTGCCAAGGCGCGCGGGGTGCAGGTCACGTGCGAGGCCAGCCCGCACCACCTGACGATGACCGACGAGGACGTGCGCGGCCTGGACACCAAGCGCAAGATGAACCCGCCGCTGCGCGCCGAGGAGGACCGCCAGGCGCTGATCGAGGGCCTGCGCGACGGCACGATCGACTGCATCGCGACCGACCACGCGCCGCACGCCCGCGACGAGAAGGAGGTCCCGTTCGAGCAGGCGCCGATGGGCACCACCGGGCTGGAGACGGCGTTCGCGTCGGTCTATACCGACCTCGTGCTGCCGGGCATCCTGCCGCTGGAGCTCGTCGTCGAGAAGCTCACGTCGGGGCTCGGGCTGCTGGACCTCTTCGTCCCGGCGATCGCGGCGGGCGAGCCGGCGAACCTCGTGCTCGTCGACCTCGACGTGGAATGGGTCGTGGGGGAGAGCGGCTACGAGTCGCGCTCGGAGAACTGCTGCTTCGCGGGCCGCAGCCTGCGCGGGCGCGTGCTGTTGACCGTCGCCGCCGGCGCGATCGCCTACCGCGAGCGCTCGACGATCCTCAGTCAGGTGACATCGGCCGAAGGTCAGAGCCTGCGATGACCTGTGTAACGTCGACCGAAGGTCGGAGCTTGCGATGACCGCAGGACGAAACGCTCGATCCGCCTATGTCCTGCTGGAAGACGGCGCGCGCTTCGACGGGATCGCTGTCGGCGCGCCGCAGGCCGCGACCGGCGAGGTCGTCTTCACGACCGGGATGTCGGGCTACCAGGAGTCGGTCACCGACCCGTCGTTCGCCGGCCAGATCATCACGTTCACGTACCCGCACATCGGCAACTACGGGGTCTGCGAGGAGGCGATGGAATCCGAGCGCATCTGGGCGCGCGCGGTGATCATGCGCAGCGCGATGAACGCCGAGGACGCGCCGAGCGCCGAGCGCGGCTGGTGCGACTGGCTGACCGACTGCGGCGTCCCGGCGATCAGCGAGGTCGACACGCGCGCGCTCGTGCGCCACATCCGCGACGCCGGCTCGATGCGCGGCGGCGTCTTTCCGGCCGCGATGGGCGAGGACGAGGCGCAAGCGCTGATCGCCGCCGAGCCGCCGATGCAGGGCGCCGACTGGGCGCGCGTCGTGACGCCGCCCGAGATGACCGTCCACGGCTCGGGCGACGGCCCGCGGATCGCCGCGATCGACACCGGCATCAAAAGCTCGATCGTGCGCAACCTCGTCGAGCGCGGCGCGCTGCTGGAACTGCACCCGTGCACCGTCACCGCCGCGGAGCTGCTCGCCGGCGACCCCGACGCGATCTTCCTCGCCAACGGGCCGGGCGACCCGGCTGCCCTGGACCACATCGTGCAGACGCTGCGCGAGCTCGTGGGCGTCAAGCCGACGTTCGGCATCTGCCTCGGCCATCAGCTGCTGTGCCGCGCCGTCGGACTGGAGACCTACAAGCTCCCGTTCGGCCACCGCGGCGGCAACCATCCCGTAAAAGACCTGCAAACGGGCAGGATCGAGATCACCTCGCAGAACCACGGCTTCGCCGTCGTCGGGCCTGACGGCGAGCGCACGATCGCCGGCGACGAGCCGATCCGCTGGGAGACCGACTTCGGCGCCGCGCAGCTCAGCCACATCAACCTCTACGACCGCACGGTCGAGGGGCTGACGCTGCTCGACGTCGCCGGCGCCACGGTCCAGTACCACCCCGAGGCGGGGCCCGGGCCGAACGACAGCCTCTACCTCTTCGACCGCTTCCTCGACCAGATCAAGGCGACCGCGTAATGCCCCGTCGCAACGACATCCACCGCATCCTGATCCTCGGCTCGGGGCCGATCGTCATCGGCCAGGCGGCCGAGTTCGACTACTCCGGCGTGCAGGCCTGCAAGGTCCTCAAGGAGGAGGGCTACGAGGTCGTGCTCGTCAACTCCAACCCGGCGACGATCATGACCGACCCGGAGTTCGCCGACGCGACGTACGTCGAGCCGCTGCTCGCCGGCCCGGTGGCGCAGGTCATCGCCCGCGAGAAGCCCGACGCGCTGCTGCCGACGCTCGGCGGCCAGACGGCGCTCAACCTCGCCAAGGAGCTGCACGAGAACGGCACCCTCGCCAAGCACGGCGTCGAGCTGATCGGAGCCGACTACGAGGCGATCTGCCGCGCCGAGGACCGCGACAAGTTCCGCATTACGATGGAGCAGGCCGGCCTGAAGATGCCGCGCAGCGCGATCGCGACGACGGCAGCGGAGGCGCAGGACGCCATGATCGACATCGGCCTGCCGATCATCGTGCGCCCCGCCTACACGCTCGGCGGCCGCGGCGGCGGCATCGCGCGCTCGCCGGAGGAGTTCCGCGAGATCGTCCGCGGCGGCCTCGACGCCTCGCCGATCGGCCAGATCCTGCTCGACGAGTCCGTCCTCGGCTGGGGCGAGTTCGAGCTCGAGGTCATGCGCGACCACAACGACAACTGCGTGATCGTCTGCTCGATCGAGAACATCGACCCGATGGGCGTCCACACGGGCGACAGCGTCACCGTCGCGCCGCAGCAGACGCTGACCGACCGCCTCTACCAGAAGCTGCGCGACCAGGCCTTCACCGTCATGCGCGCGGTCGGCGTCGAGACCGGCGGCTCCAACGTGCAGTTCGCGGTCAACCCGACGACCGAGGAGATCATGGTCATCGAGATGAACCCGCGCGTCTCGCGGTCGTCGGCGCTGGCCTCGAAGGCGACGGGCTTTCCGATCGCGAAGATCGCCGCGCGGCTCGCGGTCGGCTACGCGCTGGAGGAGATCGACAACGACATCACGCGCCTGACGCCGGCCGCGTTCGAGCCGACGATCGACTACGTCGTCGTGAAGATCCCGCGCTTCGCGTTCGAGAAGTTCTCCGGCGTCGACCAGCGCCTGAGCACCCACATGAAGTCCGTCGGCGAGTCGATGGCGATCGGGCGCACGTTCCAGCAGGCCTTCGCCAAGGCGATGCGCAGCCGCGAGCTGGACGCGATCCCGGACGTGAGCGGCGCGCTCGAGGAGCTGCTCACGCGCCTGGAGATGCCCGGGCCCGACCGCTACGACGTCCTGCTCGCCGCCTTCCGCGCGGGCGCCGACCCCGAGGAGATCGAGCGCCGCACGAAGATCGACCTGTGGTTCCTGCGCGAGCTGCAGCAGCTCGCCGGCGATCCCGACGCGCCGTTCGCCGGGACACGCACGTACAAATCCGTCGACACCTGCGCGGCGGAGTTCGCCGCCGAGACGCCGTACTACTACTCGTCCTGGGAGACACCGTTCCCACCCACCCACCCCCGCGCCACCGAGCCCAGGCACGAGGTCCGGCGCGGCGACAGGCCGAGCGTCGTGATCCTCGGCGCCGGGCCCAACCGGATCGGCCAGGGAATCGAGTTCGACTACTGCTGCGTGCACGCCGCGATGACCGTGCGCGCGAGCGGCCGCGACGCCGTGATGGTCAACTGCAACCCCGAGACCGTCTCGACGGACTACGACACCTCCGACCGCCTGTACTTCGAGCCGCTGACGCTCGACGACGTGCTCGGCGTCGTCGAGATCGAGCAGCCCGAGGGCGTGATCGTCCAGTTCGGTGGCCAGACGCCGCTGAAGCTCGCGGCCGGCCTGCAGGACGCGGGCGTCCCGATCCTCGGCACGAGCGTCGACGCGATCGACCTCGCCGAGGACCGCGGCCGCTTCGGCGCGCTGCTGGCGAAGCTCGGCTACGAGGCGCCGCCGTACTCGACGGCGCACGGCGTGGCGCAGGCCCTGGCGGCCAGCGAGCAGGTCGGCTTCCCGCTGCTCGTGCGCCCGAGCTACGTGCTCGGCGGCCGCGCGATGGAGATCGTCTACTCGGCCGACGACCTCGCCGACTACCTCGAGCGGACGGCGCCTCGCGGCGCACGAGGCGCGCGGCAGATCTTCCTGGACCGCTTCCTCGAGAACGCGATCGAGGTCGACGTCGACGCGCTGTGCGACGGCGAGCACGTCTGGATCGGCGGCATCATGCAGCATGTCGAGGAGGCCGGGATCCACTCCGGCGACAGCGCCTGCGTGCTGCCTCCGCACTCGCTCGGCCCCGAGATGCTCGACGAGATCCGCGATCACACCCGCGGCATCGCGCTGGGCCTGAACACCGTCGGCCTGATCAACATCCAGTACGCGGTCACGCTCGACGGCCGGCTGTTCGTCATCGAGGCCAACCCGCGCGCCTCGCGCACCGTGCCGTTCGTCTCCAAGGCGATCGGCGTGCCGCTGGCGAAGATGGCGTGCCGGCTGATGCTCGGCGAGCGCCTGGAGGACCTCGGCCTGCCGTCGGAGGCGATGCCGACCGATCACATCTGCGTCAAGGAGGCGGTGATGCCGTTCGATCGCTTCACCGGCACCGATGCGCTGCTCAGCCCCGAGATGCGCTCGACGGGCGAGGTCATGGGCGTCGCGCGCGACTTCCCGACGGCGTTCGCGAAGGCGCAGGCGGCCGCGGGCGCGCGGCTGCCCAACGAGGGCACGGTCTTCATCACCCTGACCGACGGCGACAAGTCGGGCGCCTATGCGATCGCCTCGCGCCTGGAGGATCTCGGCTTCCGGATCGTCGCGACCGCCGGTACCGCGCAGGCGATCCGCGGCATGGGCGCGCGTGTCGAGGACGTGCTCAAGAAGGTCGGCGAGGGCTCGCCGAACGTCGTCGACCTGATCGAGGCCGGCGAGATCGACCTCGTCATCAACACGCCGACCGGCTCCGGCGCGCGCGCCGACGGCTGGGAGATCCGCCGCGCCGCGGTCGCACGCGGGATCCCCTGCATCACGACGCTCTCGGGCGGCCACGCGGCGACGCGTGCGATCGCCGCCGCGCGCAACGGCGAGCCGAAGGTCCTGTCGCTGCAGGAACTGCACCGCGACCGCCTGCGGGTGGGATGAGGACGCTCGCCCCGCTCGGCCGGCGCCGCGTCACCGTGACGCGCGCCGAGGACGTAGGCGTCTACCGCGTGCTGCGCGCCGCCGATCCCGGCGGGCCGCGGCCGTCGGCGGGGCAGTTCTACATGCTCGCGGCGGTCGAGCACTGGGGCGGGGGCGACGACGAGCGCCCGTACCTGCCGCGCGCGTTCTCGTTTCTCCGCGCGGACGCCGGCGAGCTGGCCTTCATGTTCGAGGACGTCGGCCCGGGCACGCGCCGTCTGGCGCAGTTGGCGGCCGGCGACGAGCTGTGGATCACGGGCCCGCTCGGCGAGGGCTTTCGCGCGCCGAATCCGTCCCCGCCCACCCGCCGGCCGCTGCTCGCGGGCGGTGGCGTCGGCGTGCCGCCGCTCGCGGCCTGGGCCAGCGAGCTCGCTGTGCGGCCGCAGGCGCTGCTCGGCTTCCGCGACCGCGAGCACGCCGCCGGCGCCGAGGTGATGATCGGCGCGGAGGTCGCGATCGCCACCGACGACGGCTCCGTCGGCCACCACGGCCTCGTCACCGAGCTGCTCGCGGCCGAGCTCGCCCGCGACCCGCACGCCGTCGTCTACTCATGCGGGCCGCCCGCCATGCTCGAGGCGGTGCGCGCGCTGTGCATGGAGCACGACGTCCCGGCGCAGCTCGCGCTCGAGGCGGGGATGGCGTGCGGCTTCGGCGCCTGCTACGGCTGCGTCGTGCCGCTGCGCGAGGGCGGCTACGTGCGGATCTGCGTCGAGGGCCCCGTGCTCGACGCCGACCGGCTCGAGCGGGTGCCCGCGCACTGATGGTCGCGTTCTGCGGACTGCAGCTCGAGCACCCGATCGTCAACGGCTCGGGCACGTTCGACGCGCTCGCCGCGCGGCGCGCGTTCGGCGACGCGCTGCTGCACGACTTCCCCTTCTCCGCCTTCGTCTCCAAGACGATCACGCTGGCGCCGCGCGCCGGCAACTCGCCGCCGCGGCTGTGGGAGGCGCAGGCCGGGATGATCAACTCGATCGGCCTGCCCAACCGCGGTCTGGACGGCTACCTGGAGCACGATCTGCCGCAGCTCGCCGCGCTGCCGGTGCCGCTGATCACGAACGTCATGGGCTCCAGCGCCGACGAGGTCGGCCGCCTCGTCGCGGCCGTCGACGCGCGCGACGAGGTCGCGGCGATCGAGCTCAACGTGTCGTGCCCGAACGTCGCGACGGGCCTGGACATCGGTGCCGACCCGGTCTCGCTGGGGGCGCTCGTGCGCGCCGTGCGGCCGCTGACGGCCAAGCCGCTGATCGTCAAGCTCACGCCGAACACCGCCGACGTCGGAGCCGTCGCCGCCGCGGCCGAGGCGGAGGGCGCGGACGCGGTCTCGCTGATCAACACGCTGCGGGCGATGGCGCTGGACCCACGCTCCGGCCGGCCCTGGCTGGGCGGGACGACCGGCGGCCTGTCCGGTCCCGCGATCCGCAACGTGGCCCTCGCGCAGGTCTGCGCGGTGGCTCGACGGGTGACGATCCCGATCGTCGGAATGGGGGGGGTCGCGAACGGAAGCCATGCAAACGACCTGATTTCAGTTGGCGCCACCCTGGTCGCCGTCGGGACGGAGAACTTCCGTGATCCCTGTGCCGGATCGCGCATAGCTCAAGAGCTGAAATCCCTGCAAATTGCGGGATCACCTTCAAGCAGTATGAACGCCTCTGAACCTCGACCTGAGGTCGATGTGAATTGGTCTGATTCGTGAAGATTCGCCTTGCGACGCCGTAGCGAAGATGCAAGGATCGGCGCGTCGATGCCGCCGAGCCAGAACACCGCTACGAAGCACTCGGCGGCACCCGAACGATCGCTCACGCAGCGACTGCAGGCGCTGGACCGGGCGAACGCCGTGCGCACGCGGCGCGCGAAACTCAAGAAGGATCTCAAGGCCTCACGGGTTTCGATCCACAACCTTCTGCTCGATCCGCCGGAGTACATCGAGACCGCAAAGGTCTTCGACATGCTGCTCGCAGTGCCGAAGTACGGGCGCGTGAAGGTCAACAAGGTCCTCACGCAGTGCCGCATCTCGCCGAGCAAGACGATCGGCGGGCTGTCGGAGCGCCAGCGCGACGAGCTCGTCAAGCTGCTGCGCCGGTAGCCACCTCCAGCCGGTGCCGCGCGCGGTCGTCATCACCGGGCCCTCGGGCGTCGGCAAGGGCACGCTGATCCGTTCGCTGCGCGAGCGGATGCCCGAGCTGCAGCTGTCGGTCTCGGCGACGACGCGCCGGCCGCGCACGGGGGAGACGCAGGGCGAGGACTACCACTTCATGTCCCCGCAGGAGTTCGAGCGGCACGTCGCGGCCGGGGACTTCGTCGAGCACGCCGACTACGCCGGCGCGCGCTACGGCACGCTGCGTTCCGAGCTGCAGACGCGCACCGCCAGCGGCGCCCCGGTCGTGCTCGAGATCGAGGTCCAGGGCGCGCGCCAGGTGCGCGCGACGATGCCCGAGGCCGTGCAGGTCTTCATCGCGCCGCCGTCGCTCGAAGCGCTGCGCGCGCGCCTCGTCGGCCGTGGCACGGACGCCCCCGAACAGGTCGAGGCGCGCCTGCGCACCGCCGAGCAGGAGCTCGCCGCCCAGGACGAGTTCGCGCGGGTCGTCGTCAACGACCGCCTCGAGGACGCCGTCGAGGAGCTGGTCGAGATCGTCCGCGACACGACCGAGACCGGCTAGCTCGGTACCCTGAGGGGCATGATCTCTCCCCGCATCGACCGCCTCCTCGAGAACGTCGACTCCAACTACGCCTCCGTTCTCGTCGCGGCCAAGCGCGCCCGGCAGATCAACTCCTACTACCACAACCTCGGCGAGGGGACGTTCGACGAGTTCCCGCCCCCGATGGTCGACACGGGCTCCAAGAACTACCTCACGATCGCCCTCGAGGAAGTCGCCGCCGGCAAGATCAAGTACCAGTACCGGTAGGCCCGTTCGGATCGGAGTGCACGATGGCGCGCATCCTGCTCGGCGTCAGCGGCGGGATCGCCGCCTATAAGGCGCTCGAGCTCGTGCGCCTGGCGACGGCGGCGGGCCATGCGGTGCGCGTCGTCCAGACGCCGGCGAGCCGGCGCTTCGTCGGCGCGGCGTCGTTCGCCGCGCTGACCGGCGCCCCGGTGCTCGTCGACGAGTTCGAGCGCGATCCGGCGCGCGGCGCCTTCCCCGGGGACCCGCAGCCAGACCACGATCCGCTCAGCCACCTCGAGCTCGTCGCCAACGCCGACATCTACGTGGTCGCGCCGGCGTCGGCGAACACGGTCGCCAAGCTCGCGGCCGGCCTCGCCGACAACCTCCTGACGAGCGCCGCGCTCGCGGCCACCTGCCCGCTGCTCGTCGCGCCCGCGATGAACACCCACATGTGGGCCAACGCGGCGACGCAGGACAACGTCGCGCGACTGCGCGACCGCGGCGTGACCGTGCTCGAGCCCGGCAGCGGGCGGCTGGCGTCCTGGGGCGAGCAGGGCGCCGGGCGGCTGCCCGAGCCGGCCGCGCTGCTGGCGGCGATCGAGGCGCTGGCGCAGGCGGCCGTGCCGGCGCCGTCGGCCGATCTCGTCGGGCTGCGCGTGCTCGTGACCGCCGGCGGCACCCGCGAGCCGATCGACGCGGTGCGCTTCGTCGGCAATCGCTCGTCGGGACGGATGGGCTTCGCGCTCGCGAGCGAGGCGGCGGCGCTCGGCGCGGCTGTGACCGTCGTGGCGGCGAACGTCGCGCTGGGGCGCGATCCGCGCGTGACGTACGTCGACGTCGAGACCGCCGCGCAGCTGCACGACGCCTGCGCCGCCGAGTTCACGGGCGCCGACGTGCTGCTGATGGCGGCCGCCGTCGCCGACTACCGCCCGGCGCGGTCGTTCGCGGGCAAGCTGAAGAAGACCGCCGACGAGCGCATGCGCGTCGAGCTCGAGCGCACGCCCGACATCCTCACGGCGCTGTCGGCCGCACGCCGGGAGGACCAGACGCTCGTCGGCTTCGCCGCCGAGCACGGCGCGGGCGCGCTGGACTACGGCCGTCAGAAGCTCGCCCGCAAGGGCCTGGACGCGGTCGTCGTCAACGACGTCTCGCGCGCGGACATCGGCTTCGACACAGACGACAACGAGGTCACGATCCTCACCGCCGCCGGCGAGACGCACGTCGCGCTCGCGTCCAAGGCCGAGGTCGCGCGCGCGGTGCTCGACGCGGTCGTGGCGTTGCGAGCGGCCGCCGGCACGCAGGCGCCCGAGCCCGCCGCATAGGCGGCGCTGGCACACAAGCACCACAAACCGTCGCGCAGAGCGTCCGCGGCTGCGACGATTGCTCGTCAGATGGATCAAGCGGGCACCGAACGACGGCTCACGGATGACGAGGTCGAGGCGGCGGGCCTACTCGCCAAGCGGGTCGCCGCGAACGTCGCGCAGGCCGCGGAGGTGCGCTCCGCCGTCCTGGAGCACCTCATCGTCGCGGTCCTCGCCGAGGGCCACGCGCTGATCGAGGACCTGCCCGGCGTCGGCAAGACGACGCTCGCGCGGGCGCTCGCGCGCTCGCTGGACCTCGAGTTCGCGCGGATCCAGTGCACGGCCGATCTGCTGCCCGCCGACGTCGTCGGCACGAACGTCTTCAACCAGCGCGAGAGCCGCTTCGAGTTCCGGCCCGGGCCGATCTTCGCCAACGTCGTGCTCGTCGACGAGATCAACCGCGCGTCACCCAAGACGCAGTCGGGCCTGCTGGAGTGCATGCAGGAGCGGCGCGTCACCGTCGACGTCCACACGCACGAGCTCGCGCGCCCGTTTCTCGTGCTCGCGACGCAGAACCCGATCGAGTACGAGGGCACCTACCCGCTGCCCGAGGCGCAGGTCGACCGCTTCATGGTGCGCCTGTCGCTCGGCTATCCCGACGCCGCCGGCGAGGCGCACATGCTCGCCGCGCACGAGTCCGGCGACCGCGTCGCGCTGCTCGAGCCGGTCGCCGCCGCCGCCGACCTGCTGGCGGTGCAGGACGCCGTCGGCCGCGTCCGCGCCGCCGAGCCGCTGCGGCGCTACATCGTCTCCCTGCTGACCCACACCCGCGACGACCCGCGCGTCGAGCTCGGTGCGAGCCCGCGCGCGGGCCTGCTGCTGCTGCGCGCCGCGAAGGCGCACGCGCTGCTGCGGGGTCGCGACCACGCGATCCCCGACGACGTCCAGCTCATGGGGGAGGCGGTGCTCGCCCATCGCATCGTCCTCGCGCCGGACGCCTACGAGACGACGGGCGAGCGGATCGTCGCCGACGCGGTGGCGGCGACCCCGGCGCTCTAGCTGATGCGACGCGCGCGCGCCACCGGGCTGCTCGCGCTCGCCTTCGGCCTGGCCGCGGCGCTGTTCGACAGCGAGCCGCTGTGGGTGCCGGCCGCGACGCTCGCGCTGCTCGCCGCCGGCAGCGCGCTGTGGGTGGGGATCGGCGCGCGCGGCGTGCGGGTGACGCGAACGCTCGGCGCCCGCCGCGTGATGGAGGAGGAACCGGTGACGATCAGCCTGGACGTCAGCGCCGGCCGCCTGGGCCTGCCGCCGTCCTCGGTCGCCGACCCGCTGCTGCCCGCCCCGGTCGCGCTGCGCACCGGCGCGCGCGGCGGCCATGTCCAGATCGAGGCGCGCTTCGGTCGCCGCGGGCGGCGCGTGCTCGCGCTGCCGCGCCTGCTCGTCGCCGATCCGCTCGGCCTCGCGATCTGCGAGGTGACCGCGCGCCCGTCGGCGACCGACGACGAGCTGCTCGTGCTGCCGCGGATCGAGCCGATCGTCGCCGCGCCCGGCAGCGGTGAGGCGACGCGCGTCGCGCGTCGCGGCCGGCTCGCCGTCGGCGCGGAGATCGAGCTTGACGGCATCCGCCCGCTGCGCGACGGCACGCCCGCGTCGCGGATCTTCTGGCCCGCCGTCGCGCGCGGCGCCGACGCCCAGGAGCGCTGCCTCGCGACGGCGAGCGAGAGCCGCCCGCTCGTCGTGCTCGATCCGCGCGGCGGCGCCGAGGAGGAGGACCTCGACGCGGCGGTGCGCGCGGCCGCCTCGCTCGCGCGGGCGCTCGCCGGCGCCGGCGGGTGCAGCGTCCTGCTGCCCGGCGACCGGCGCCCGGCCGACCTCGGCGCGACGCTCGCCGGCTGGTCGCACCTGCATGCGCGGCTGGCGCTGATCGGCCCGGCGATCGGGCCGGCGCTGGCAAGCGTCGCGGCCCGGCGCGGGCCGGTGATCTACGTCAGCGCGCGGATGCGGTCGCGCATGCCGCAGGCACTCGGGCCTGCGCACGGCGCCCAGCGCGTGCTCGTCCTGCCCGGCGTGCTGCCCTCGCGGCACGCCGCCTTCTCGGTCGCGGGCTGCAGCGCCTACGTCCTGAGCGGACCGCCGGCGCGCTCCGGCCGCGCCGCGCGCCCGTCCTCCGAGCGGAGCCCGGCGTGACCGCCGTCGCCCCGGCCCCGCCGCAGCCCGCTCCCGCTCCCGCTCCCGGCGCAGGGGAGGCGCAGCGCCCCGCACCGCCTGCGCCCGAGCAGCGGCCGCTCATGCCGGCGCCCGTCGCGCGGCTGATCGGCTTCGTCGCGCTGGCCGGCTTCGGCGCGCTGCAGTGGGCCGAGATGGTCCGGCCGGCGGCGTCCGACGCGCTGCTGGGCAGCGTCCTCGCCGGCGCGCTCGCGGGCGCGCTGCTCACCGCACTCGCGCAGCGCCGGCCGCCCGCCCGCGTTCGGCTCGCCGCGACGCTGATCGCCGCGGGCGTGCTGCTCTTCGTGGCGTTCGCGGCGGCCGGCGTGCCGGGGCGCATGTTCGCGCCGCGCGGCTGGGACGACCTCGCCGCCGGGGTCGCCGACGGGCTCGGCGGCGTGTCGACCGTGCGCACGCCCTACGGCGGCCTCGACGAGTGGACGCGGATCGTGCTGATCCTCGGCGGCTGCGCGCTCGCCGCGCTCGCCGCGGTACTGGCGTTCGTGCCGCGCCGCGGCGGCGCCTTCGGCGTTCCCGTCGCCGCCGCCGTCGCGCTCGGCACGCTGTACACCGTCCCGGTCATGCAACACGACGTCGAACTGCCCTGGCTCGCCGGCCTGGGCTTCACCGCGCTGCTCGCCACCTTCCTGTGGCTCGAGCGCCTGCGCCGGCGCGGCGCCGGCCTCGCGGTCGGGGTCATCGCCGCCGCGGCGCTCGCCGGCTACGCGGCCGCGCCGGCGCTGGACCGCGATCGCGCGCTGCTGGACTACGAGGAGATCGCGCAGTCGCTGAGCCCGTCGGCGACGACGCAGTACCGCTGGAACCACAGCTACGGCCCGCTGGACTGGCCCCGTGACGGCCGCGAGATCCTGCGCGTGCGAGCCCGCCAGCGCTCGTACTGGAAGGCCGTCAACCTCGCCGCCTTCGACGGCACGCGCTGGGTCCAGGACACCGGTCAACGACGCGACCGCACCGAGACCGCGGTCTACGACCAGGCCTGGAAGCAGGAGCTCCGCGTGACGCTGCGCGCGCTGCGCACGACGCAGTTCGTCGCGGCCGGCACGACGCTGGACATCCTCGACACGCCGCGCGTGGCGACGAGCAACACCCCCGGCGTCTACGAGACCGCCGGCGAGTCGCTGCGGCGCGGGCACGCCTATCGCGCGATCGTCTACACGCCGCGGCCGACGACGGCGCAGCAGCGCGCGGCATCCGCCGACTACCCGTTCGAGCTGCCGCGCGAGTACGGCGTCATACGGCTTCCGATCGCCGGGCCCAACGGTGGGCTGACGGTCTTCTTCCCCTGGTGGGGCGAGGGCCGCACGCCGTCGATCGTCGGCGGCCGGGGTCAGGCCGCGAGCAGCGTGCTGTCCGCGTCGCCCTACGGGCGCGTGTATGCGCTGGCGCAGCGCCTGCGGGAGGGAACCGACACGCCGTTCGAGTATGTGCGCGCGATCGAGCGCTACCTCGCGCAGGACGAGTTCAGCTACAGCGAGAGCCCGCCGCCGAGCCGCGCCCCGCTCGCCGACTTCCTGCTGCGCGACAGGCTCGGCTACTGCCAGCAGTTCTCGGGCGCGATGGCGCTGCTGCTGCGGATGGGCGGCGTCCCGGCGCGCGTGGCGAGCGGCTTCTCGCCGGGCAGCCGCGACCCGGAGCGCAACGACTACGTCGTGCGCGACGTCGACGCGCACTCGTGGGTCGAGGTGTTCATGCCGGGCATCGGCTGGGTGACCCGCGACCCGACGCCGCCCGACTCGCCGGCGCGCACGCAGGTGCGCGATCTCGCCGCCGCCGCGGGGGGCGACAGCGCGAGCTTCGGCGGCAGCGAGCGCGCCCTCGGCCGCACGCCCGACGCCGGCCTCGCCGACGTGCAGGCGACCGCGCAACACGACGAGGGCGGGCCGAGCGCCGTGCTCGTCGCCGGTGGCGTGATCGCTGCGCTACTGCTCGCGACGGCGATCGCCGGGGTGCGCCGCCGCCTCCGCCGCCGGACCGCCGCTCCCGGCGCGGCCGCCGACGAGGAGCTCGCCGAGCTGCTGCGCGCGCTGCAGCGCAGCGGGCGCGCGCCGCCGCCGGGGCTGACGCTCGCCGGGCTCGCAGACCGCTACGCGGCCACGCCGGCGCGGGAGTACGTACGCGCGATCGCCGCGGCGCGCTACGGCTACGGCGCCGCACGGCCGACGCGCGCCCAGCGCGGCGCGCTGCGCCGCGAGCTCGGCGCGGGCCTCGGGCGTCGCGGGCGCCTGCGCGCGTGGTGGGCACTGCCACCGCGGCCTGGTCGCCGCCCGAGCGCCTGACTACCCTTCAGTCCATGTCGTGCGACGACGTCTACGACCTCTTCCAGAACGGGACGCGGCTGCTCGAGGAGCACGACTTCCACGCCGCGACGGTGCCCCTGCGGCGCGCCCGCGAGCTCGAGCCCGACAAGACCTCGATCCGTGAGGCGCTCGGCCGTGCGCTGTTCTCCACGCAGCACTACGCGGAGGCCGCCGAGGAGTTCGCGGCGATCGTCGAGCGCGCCCCGACGAACGACTACGCGCTGTTCTGCCTGGGCCGCTCGCTGCAGCAGCTCGGCCGCCACCAGGAGGCGCGCAAGCCGCTGGCGCTCGCCTGCTGCCTGCGCCCGGAGCGCCAGGACTACCGTCTGTATCGCGATCGCTCCCGCGACCGCGCCGCGTAGCGCCCGCCGGCAGGAGGATCTGTCCTCATCTGCGTTGCTGTCGGTGCCCGCGGCGCAGCACTGCATCGCTGCGGGGGTGGTGGACCGGGTCCGGTGGGCGGCCTCGTGGCGGGCGCCGCGCGGGCGTGAACAACCGCCGGACAGATTCGTCGTTCGGCGATGGTCGGCGCTCGTGCACGCCTGCGGTGCAACGGCGCCGAGCCGGCTGCGCGGAGCGGTCGGTTCGGCGCTCGTTCACTCCCGGCATGGAAGATCGACACCCCGACCCGTCCAGCACGAGCCGAGGTCGATTCTCCATCAGATGCGTGGTGTATCGACACCCCGCCCCGCCGGCGGGGCGCGGGCGTCGATCCTCCATGCCGACCCTGCCGTCCTCGACGTCCGCATGGCCCGCGGCGGTCGTCGCGACCGCCACGCTGCGCGTACCGGGGCAAAGCCCCGCGGGATCCTCGCGCGCGCCCGGCGGATCGTCGTCGCACGCCGGTGATGGCTCGCCGCACCCTCTGCCGTGTAGGGAGGCGGTGCTAGACTCGGCGCACAGCTTTCGCTCCGGCTTCGGGCCGGATGTCGTACCGGAAGTGGGCGCTCGCCCGCTTTTTTTGTGGCCGTGAGGAGGTAGGAGTTGCGCACCATCCAGACAGATATCGAGGCCCGGCTCGCAGCCAGCGAGCCCGATGTCGAGGTCCTGCTCGCGGAGGTTGTGGGCGGCTCGACGGTGCGTCTGTTCATCGATCACCCGGAGGGCGTCACGCTCGCCATCTGCGAGCGCGTCACCAAGGCGCTGCCGGAACTCCGCGAGCGCTACGCGCTCGAGGTCTCCTCGCCCGGGACGGAGCGCCCGCTCTCCAAGCCACAGCACTTTCGCCGCTACCTCGGCCGCCGCGCGCGGGTTCGTACGAGGGATGCCGTCGACGGACACAAGTCGTTCACGGGCGAGCTCGTCGGGGCGTCGGACGACGCCGTGACGATCGCGGCCGATGGCGACCCGCCCTCCCTCGTCGCGATCCCCTACGCCGAGATCCACCGTTCCAACCTCATCGAGGAGTAGCCGTGCTCCCTCCTGCAACTCGCTGCACCCGTGGATCGGCCGCTGATCACCGCCTGGCCGTGTCCTCGCTCAGTCATGGGCCTGAAGGCCCACTCCCTCACTGCGTCCTTGCCAGTCGGCGCCAGCGACCGCCCACGCGCGAACCGACTCACAGGAGGAACCACTGATGTCCCGCGAGATCCTTGATGCGATGACCGTTCTCGGCCGGGAGAAGGGCATCGCCCCCGAGAAGCTCCGGCTGGCACTCGAGGACGCGCTGCTGTCGGCCTACAAGAAGCAGCCCGACAGCGCGAAGTACGCGCGCGTCGAGCTCGATCCCGAGACCGCCGACTTCCGCGTCATCGAGCTGATCATCCCCGAGCGCCTGGAGGCGCACCTGATCGTCGAGACGATCGACGAGGGGACCGTCTACGACCCCGAGACCGGCGACATGGTCGAGCCGACCGATCCCGAGATCGATCCGGCGAAGTTCGAGGAGTACAAGGACCAGATCGAGGAGCAGGACGTCACGCCCGGCGACTTCGGCCGGATCGCGGCGCAGACGGCCAAGCAGGTCATCCTGCAGCGCATCCGCGAGGCCGAGCGCGACATGATGTTCGAGGAGTACCGCGACCGCGTCGGCGAGCTGATCACCGGCATCGTCCAGCAGTCCGACAGCCGTTACACGCTCGTGCAGCTGCGCGAGCGCGTCGAGGCGCTGCTGCCCAAGAGCGAGCAGGTCGACGGCGAGCGCTACGACCACTCCCAGCGCATCAAGGCGGTCATCAAGGAGGTCTCGCCCTCGACGAAGGGGCCGTCGATCATCGTCAGCCGGCGCGACCCCGAGCTGATCAAGAAGCTCTTCGAGCTCGAGGTCCCCGAGATCGCCGACGGCCTCGTCGAGATCGCCAACGTCGCCCGCGAGCCCGGCTACCGCTCGAAGATCGCGGTCGTCTCGCACGCCGACGGCGTCGACCCGGTCGGCGCATGCGTCGGCCCGCGCGGTTCGCGCGTGCGGATGGTCGTCTCCGAACTGCGCGGCGAGAAGATCGACATCATTCCCTACAACGACGAGCCCGCCCGCTTCGTCGCCAAGGCGCTGAGCCCGGCGCGCGTGCGCGAGGTGCTCGTCGACGACGACGGCAAGCAGGCGACGGTCATCGTGCCCGACGACCAGCTCTCGCTGGCGATCGGCCGCGAGGGCCAGAACGCGCGTCTCGCCGCGCGCCTGACCGGCTGGCGGATCGACATCAAGTCCGAGACCGAGTTCGCCGCCGAGGAGCAGGAGTCCGGCTACGAGGAGGAGGAGACGCAGGGTCGCTGCGCCGCGGTCATGTCGACCGGCCGGCGCTGCCCGAACGCGGCGCTGCCCGCCTCGCGCTACTGCGGCCTGGACTCCCACCAGGCGCTCGCCGACATGCCGACCGATCAGATCCCGGCGAACATGCCCGACAACGGGGAGGGCGGGGTTCCCAGCCCCGTCGAGGTGCCCGTCGAGGACGCCCTCGACGAGGTCGCGGAGGAGACGTCGTAGGCGTGCCGCAACGCCGCTGCGTCGGCTGCGGCACGAGCGCCGACAAGGACCGGCTGCGGCGCTTCGTCCTGGTCGACGGGCGCCTGCAGGCGGACCCCGACCAGCGTCGTCCCGGCCGCGGCGCCTATGCCTGCGACGAGGCCTGTGCCCGCCGTGCGCAGGCGCGCGGCGGCTTCAGCCGCTCGTTCAGACGCGCCGTCCCGACCGACCCTGACCTTCTACACTGGAGCTAGATGGCAAAAGTCCGCGTTCACGAGCTCGCGAAGCTCCACGACATGTCCGCCCAGGACGTGCTCGACAAACTCCATAAGGCCGGCATCAAGGTCAAGGCCGCGGCATCCGCGGTCGACGAAGATCAGGCGAAGGCCGCGATCGAAGGCCGCCCGCTGCCCACCAACGGCGCCGCTTCCAAGCCGGCCGCCAAGGCCGCCGAGCCGTCCAAGCCGGCGCCGACCGTGCGCCGCGCGCCGCCCGCGCCGCCGGCCGCATCCGATCGCGCCGCCGCCGCTGCCGCCGCCGCGCGCCCGGCTCCACGGGCGTCGGCTCCCGCCGCCGCCAAGCCTGCTGCCGCCAAGCCCGGCGCCGGGCCCGCACCCGCCCAGCCCGCAGCACCCACGGCCGCCGGCGGCACGCCCGGCACGCCCGCCGCGCCCGGCACGCCGGCCGCCGACGGCGAGCCCGCCAAGCACCGCCCGACGCGCTCGTCGCTCGCCGGCGAGCGCACGCCCGGCGCCGCCGGTCCCGGTGGCCGCCGCCGCGTCGTCATCGACTCGCAGGCCTCGCGCCGCACGCCCGGCCAGCAGTCCCAGCCGCCGCGCCGCCAGCGCCGCGGACGCCGCCGCCGCGGCACGTACGACGACACGGTCGCCCCGCTCAACGAGGCCGCCGCGACGCACACCGATCTCGTTCGCATCAACTCCGGCTCGACCGTCAAGGACATCGCCGAGTCGATGGGCGTTCCCGTCCCGGACATCATCAAGAAGCTGATGATGCTCGGCGAGATGGCGACGCTCACGCAGACGCTGTCCGACGAGGCCGTCGGCGTCCTGGCCGAGGAGTTCGGCCGGGAGGTCGAGATCATCCACGCGGCCGACGAGGTCGACGCCGAGCCCGTCTACGAGGACGACGACGCCGACCTCGTCGAGCGTCCGCCGGTCGTCACGATCATGGGCCACGTCGACCACGGCAAGACGTCGCTGCTGGACGCGATCCGCACGACCGAGGTCGTCAAGGGCGAGGCCGGCGGCATCACCCAGCACATCGGCGCCTACCAGGTCCACCACGACGGCAAGCTCGTCACCTTCCTCGACACGCCGGGCCACGAGGCGTTCACCGCCATGCGTGCCCGCGGGGCCAGGGTCACCGATATCGCGGTCATCGTCGTCGCCGCCGACGACGGCGTCAAGCCGCAGACCGACGAGGCGATCGACCACGCGAAGGCGGCCGAGGTCCCGATCGTCGTCGCGGTCAACAAGATCGACAAGGAGGGCGCCGACCCGACCCGGGTGCGCACCGAGATGACGACCCGCGGGCTGCAGCCCGTCGAGTGGGGCGGCGAGACCGAGTTCGTCGACGTCTCGGCCAAGACGAAGGTCGGACTGCAGTCGCTGCTCGACACGCTCCAGGTCGTCGCCGAGGTCGAGGAGCTCAAGGCCAACCCGACCGCGCCGGCATCCGGCGTCGTCGTCGAGTCCAAGCTCGACCCGGGCCGCGGCCCGGTCGTCACGGTGCTCATCCAGCGCGGCACGCTGCGCGTCGGCGACGCGCTCGTCGCGGGCGCCAACTGGGGCCGCGTCCGCGCGATGCACGACTTCACCGGCGACCGCGTCAAGGAGGCCGCGCCGGGCGACCCGGTCGAGGTGCTCGGCTTCGACGGCGTCCCGGAGGCCGGCGAGTACGTCCGCGCCGTCGAGAACGACCGCCGCGCGCGCCAGCTCGCCCACGAGCGCGAGCAGCGCCTCAAGCAGGAGCAGCACGCGCGCCGCTCGGGCCGCAAGCGCTCGCTCGAGGACGTCTTCCGCGAGATCCAGGCGGGCGAGCTGAAGGAGCTCAACCTGCTCGTCAAGGCCGACGTCGCCGGCTCCGCCGAGGCGCTGCAGGACGAGATCGCCAAGCTTCCGCAGGACGAGGTCGCGGTCAACATCATCCGCAGCGGCGTCGGCGGCATCAACGAGTCCGACGTCATGCTCGCCGCCGCCTCGGAGGCGATCATCATCGGCTTCAACGTGCGCCCCGTCGGCGACGCGCGCGCCGTCGCCGAGCGCGAGGGCGTCGAGGTCCGCAACTACTCGGTCATCTACAAGGTGCTCGACGAACTGCGCGCGGCGATGGAGGGCATGCTCGAGCCCGACGAGGTCGAGGATTCGCTCGGTCACGTCGAGGTCCGCCAGATCTTCCGTGCCTCGAAGATCGGCATCATCGCCGGCTCCTACGTCACCGACGGCAAGATCACGCGCGGCGCCAAGACGCGGATCGTCCGCGACGGCACGATCGTCTACGACGGCGAGATCGCCTCGCTGCGACGCGTGAGCGAGGACGTGCGCGAGGTGGCAGCGGGCTTCGAGTGCGGCATCGTGCTACGCAACTTCCAGGACGTCAAGGAAGGCGACATCCTCGAGGTCTACGAGACGCGCAAGGTCGATCGCGCACTGGCCTAGCGCCGTGCAGACCGACGCCGACGACGCGTACGTAGCCCTCCTCCGCATCCACCTGCACTTCCCGGAGGCCGGATCCCTGAAGGCCAAACGCAAGGATCTCGCGTCCGTGAAGGCCCAGCTGCACGGCCGCATGGGCGTCACCGTGGCGGAGGTCGGCCACCAGGATCTGTGGCAGCGCGCGACGCTTGCGGCGGCGCTCACGGGCGGCTCGGTCAGCCACATCGAGGGCGCCACCGATCGCGTCGAGCGCTTCCTGCTCGAGCGCTTCCCGGAGAGCTGCCGCGTCGAGCGCACCGTACGGTCCTTCGACGAGGTTTGGGACTAGGATGGCCTCCGACCGGATGAGGCGGGTGGACGAGGCTGTGAGGCAGGTGCTGTCCGATGCCGTCGCTCAGGATCTGCAGGACCCCAGAATCGGTTTCGTCACGATGACGAGCGTCAAGACCACCCCAGACCTACGCCATGCCCGCGTGTACGTGAGCGTGCTCGGAAACGACGCTGAGCGCACCGCGACGCTGGCCGGCCTGCAGTCCGCCCACGGCGCCCTGCAGCGCCGCCTCGCGCGCGAACTGCGGATGAAGCGCACGCCGACGCTCGAGTTCCTCTACGACGAGACGACCGACCGCGCGATGCATCTCGAGGAGATCCTTCGGCGCGAGGCGCAGGAGACATGACCATCGCCGGCACGAGCGCAGGGACCCGTGCCGAGGTGCTCGGCGCGATCCGCGAGGGCGAGCGCTTCGTGCTCGTCACGCACGAGAACCCCGACGGCGACGCGCTCGGCTCGCTCGTCGCGATGCAGGGCGTGATGCGCGCGCTGGGCAAGGACTCGCTGATGTTCATCGGGCGCGACGAGTTCCCGCTGCCCTACGAGTACGCGTTCTTTCAGTTCGACGGGCTGATCACGGAGATCCCCGACGACGCCACCGATCGCACGATCATCTTTCTGGATTGCGGCAACTTCGACCGCAACGCCGTCGAGATCGGGGACGCGCCGATCCTCAACCTCGACCATCACCACGACAACACGCAGTTCGGGACGATCAACCACGTCGTGCCCGAGGCGTCCTGCACCGCCGAGATCGTCTGGGACCTGTCGCGCGCGCTCGACGTGGCGCTGACGCCGGAGATCGCCGAGGCGCTCTACGTCGGCCTCGTGACCGACACGGGCCGCTTCATGTACGAGAACACGGGGCCCGCCGCGCACGTCATGGCGGCCGACCTGATCGAGGCCGGCGTCGACGTGCACGACGTCTACCGCCGCCTCTACGAGGGCGTCCCGGCCGCCAAGCTCGCGCTGCTGACGCGCGCGCTCAGCCGCGTGCAGCGCTTCGACGACGGGCGCCTGACGCTGGCCCGCCTGACGCGCGAGGACTTCGCCGAGACCGGTGCCGAGGAGTCCTACACCGAGGGCATCATCGACCACCTGCGCGCGGTGCAGGGCACGAAGGTCGCCGCGCTCGCGCGCGAGCTGACCTGCGAGGACCGCATCGGCACGTCGAAGGTCTCGCTGCGCGCGACCGACGGCGCGGTCGACGTCTCGATGATCGCGCGCGCCCAGAGCGGCGGCGGCCATCGCCAGGCCGCCGGCTTCGCGACGGAGATGTCGTCCGACGAGCTGGTCGCGTTCCTGCGCCAAGAGGTGGCCGCGCAGCTCGATCGGTAGCCGCCGCTTGACAGGATGCGCGAACGACCGCGACTTTCAGGAGGTACGAACGTAGATGCAGGCATCAGAAGAGCAGCAGCCGCTGCCGGGCGAGTGCAGGGAGTGGAAGGCTCTGCTCGGGCCGGGAATCGTCGTCGTCGACTGCTTCGTGCTGTTTCGCACGGCCGGTTGGAAGATGGATCTCGTCAAGGCCGAGCAGCAGTCCGATGACCCCGAGGAGCTCGTCCTCGAGCGCGTCGTCGAGTTCCCGCAGGGCTACCAGCCGCCGGTGATCCGCGGCATCGACGTGCACTTCGAGGAGCAGACCGACGTGGAGTACAAGACGGTCACGATCCTTCCCGACGACCTCAAGCTCGAGGTCGTCGACAGACGCGAAGCACCGTCGGCCGCGCGGGCGCCCAAGCAGCGGCTGGAGCCGTAGCGCGAGCGCGGGCGACTAGCCTGAGCGCCGTGTCTGACGACGGCGTTCTGCTCATCGACAAGCCCGCGGGCAAGACCTCGCACGACATCGTCGCGGCCGTGCGCCGCGAGATCGGACCCGACCCGCCGCGCCGGGTCGGCCACGCCGGCACGCTGGATCCATTCGCCACCGGGCTGCTGCTGATCCTCGTCGGCCGCGCGACACGCATCCAGCGCTATCTGATGGCGCTGCCCAAGCGCTATGAGACCGTGGCGCGGCTGGGCCACGTGTCGACGACCGGCGACACGGACGGTGAGATCACGCAGACCGGCAAGCTCCCACCCGACCCGGTGCAGCTGCCGACGGGCGAGCTGCTGCAGCGCCCGCATGCCTACAGCGCCGTGAAGGTCAACGGCCGGCGCGCCTACGAGCTGGCGCGCGCCGGCGAGGACGTGCAACTCGACGCGCGGCCGATCACCGTCCACCGCTTCGACCAGCTGTGGCGCGACGACGAGCGCGCGGCGTTCGCGATCGAATGCTCGGCCGGGACGTACGTCCGCACGCTCGTCGCCGACCTCGGCGACGCCTACTGCGAGTCGCTGCGGCGCACCGCGATCGGCCCGTTCGAGATCGCCGCCGCCGACCCCGGCCGGCTGATCGCACTCGCCGACGTGCTCGCCCAGATCCTGCCGACCGTCCACCTCGGCGCCGATGACGCGCGCCGCGCCGGACACGGTGCGGCGGTCGCCGCGCCCGTTCCGGAGGGCGCCACCGACGTGCTGCTGCTCGACGACGACGGCCCGATCGCGATCGCGCAGCCACAGGACGGCGGCCTGAAGCCCGTCGTAGGCTTCCGCGCGTGAGGATCTCCCGCCTGCCGGACGTGCAGCCGCGCTCGCGGCGGGTCGCCGTCGGGACGTTCGACGGCGTCCATCTGGGCCATCGCGAGGTGATCCGCGGCGCCGACACCGTCGTCACGTTCGAGCCGCATCCGATCGCCGTCATCAAGCCCGGCGCCGCGCCGCGGCTGCTGACCGACAGCGACCGCAAGGCACAGCTGATCGCGTCGCTGGGAGTGCAGGAGCTCGTCGTGATCGGCTTCGACGCCGCGTTCGCCGCCCGCTCGGCGCAGGACTTCCTCGACGACGTCCTCGTCGACCGGCTCGGGGCGACGCACGTCGCCGTCGGCGAGAACTTCCGCTTCGGTCACAGGGCGCAGGGCGACACGGACCTGCTGCGCTCCGACGCGCGCTTCGAGACGCGCATCGCAGAGCTCGTCGAGATCGACGGCGAGATCGTCTCCTCGAGCCACATCCGCGGCCTCGTGCTCGGCGGCGCGGTCGAGTACGCCGGGCGCCTGCTCGGCGATCCGTACACGCTCGCGGGCGACGTCGCGCACGGCGACGAGCGCGGCCGGGAGCTCGGCTATCCGACCGCGAACCTCGTTCCCGACCCCGCCTTCGTCACGCCCGGCCACGGCGTCTACGCGGCGCGCGTGACGACGAGCACGGGGCGGACGCACCCCGCCGCGGTCAGCATCGGCGTGCGTCCGACGTTCGTCACCGGGCGTGGCGAGCTGATCGAGGCCTACCTGCTGGACTTCGACGGCGACCTCTACGACAGCCGCCTGGAGATCGCGTTCCTCAAGCGCCTGCGCGGCGAGAAGCGCTTCGATTCGGTCGACGCGCTGATCGCTCAGATGGCGCTCGACGTCGACGCCGCACGCGACATCCATGACCGGGCCGCGTCGTGAGTTGCTACCTTTGCCCGCGCACATGGCACTGACACAAGAACGCAAGCAAGAGCTCGTCACCCAGTTCGGGGAGAACGACAGGGACACGGGCAACACCCGCGTGCAGGTCGCGATGCTCACCGAGCGCATCAACGAGCTCACCGAGCATCTTCGCTCCAATCAGAAGGACCACCACTCGCGCCGCGGGCTGCTGATGCTCGTCGGCCGCCGTCGCCGGCTGCTGAACTACTTCCAGAAGCACGACCTCGACGGGTACCGAGCCCTGATCAAGGAACTCGGCCTGCGCCGGTGAGCATCCTCCCGGCGGGCTCCGACGTTCCGGAGTTCGCGCTGAAGCGCGAGGACGGGGAGCCGTTCACGCGCGACGA
The DNA here is from genome assembly GCA_038255395.1 of Solirubrobacterales bacterium. GTDB lineage: Bacteria > Actinomycetota > Thermoleophilia > Solirubrobacterales > Solirubrobacteraceae > CADCVQ01. The sequence continues at coordinate 32,277 of JBBSLI010000001.1, read as the reverse complement.
CATGGCCGGCAAGACGACGGTGCTGGTGTTCTACCCGGCGGCGTTCAGCTCGGTCTGCACCGATCAGTTTCAGATCTACGAAGAGGTCCTCGAGGACCTCGCCGCCCAGGGCGCCACGCTCTACGGCGTCTCGATCGACCAGACCGACAGCCAGGCCGCGTTTCGCGCATCGGTCGGCACGACGATCGAGATGCTCTCCGACGCCGTGCCGCAGGCCGCCGCGACGAAGGCCTTCGGCGCGCTGTTCGAGCCGACGGGCGTCGCCAACCGCGCGCTCGTCATCGTCGGGCCCGATCTGAAGGTGCAGTGGTCGTGGGAGGGCGAGCACCCGGGGATCCTGCCGGGCGCGAACCTCATCTTCGACGGCCTGGCGGCCGTCCAGGGCTGATCGCCGGCGGCGCCGCTCAGCCGACGCCGAGCAGGAAGAACAGCCCGCCGCCGACGAGCGCGAGCCCGGTGGCGATGCCCGCCGTGCCGGTGGCGACGAAGCCCCCGTCCAGCGGCTTGGTCGGCGTCAGCAGCGACGCCGTCATGACGAGCGCGACGGCGGCCAGCGCGTGCGTGCTCGGGATGTTCAGCCAGACGCCGACGACGAGCAGCCCGAGCGCCGCGCTCCCGGTCAGGACCGGTCCGATCCAGTGGACCGCCGGCGCCGGCGCGCTCGGCTCGGCCACGGGCAACGGCGCCCATGCCGTCCCGACCGCCGCGGCCGCGGCGCCGAGAGCGATCCCGGGCGTCCAGCCGCGCTGGCTCAGCGCGACGCCCGCGTCGCGCGCGGCGAGCAGGCGGCCGCGCCCGACGCCGACGATCAGCGCGACGAGGCCGACGGTCAGCACGACGCCGTCGCCGAGGCCGCCGGCGCCGGGTCGCAGGAGCCCGACCGCGAACGTCGCGACCGTCGCCAGCGCCGCGACGATCCACGGCGTGTAGACGGGAACGCGGGGATAGCGCGCCGACAGCTCCGTCAGCGGCTCGATCAGCCTGCCCGCGAGGTCGCCGCCGAAGCGGCTGGCCAGCAGTCGTCGCCCGAGGCGCAGCCCGAGCAGCACGAGCAGCGCGAACCCCGCCGCGGCGACCGGCGCGCGCTCCTGGACGCCGGCGGAGCTCCAGCGCGGCGGCAGCGGTTTGGAGAGATCGAGGTCCGTGAACAGGATCGCGTCGTCGGTCGTGAACTCGCGCTCACGGTCGCGCAGGCTCTCGTCCAGCCCGAACGCGCGGCCCAGCGCGCCCTGCGAGGCGAGCATGTGCGCCGGCCCGCGACGACCCTGTGCCACGCCGAGGTTGAACCATCCGAGGGCGTAGTCCGCGCGTGTCCCGACCGCGCGTCGCAGCGCCGCGACCGCCTCGTCCAGCCGGTCCTGGCGCGCGAGCACGACCCCGAGCTCGTTCCATGCCGTGACGGTCGTCGGCTCGGACCGCACGGCGCCCCGGTACGCGCGCTCGGCGCCGGCCAGGCGGCCGGCGCTGCGCAGCGCGTAGCCCGCAGTCTCGAGGAAGACCGGGCTCTCGGGATCTGCCGTCAGCGCCGTGCGCGCCGCGTCGATCGCCTCCCTGCGATGGCCGAGCTTCGCCTCGGCGATCGACTGGTTGTTCTGGAGCGCCTGCGGGCGTGTCTGCGCGGACTGCGAGACGCCCGCCAAGGTGTCCTCGCGCTCGCGCGCTGCCTCGTAGGCCTCGGCGGCGGCGCGGTAGTCGTGCTCGCGCAGCCGCGCGTCGCCGGTCTGCACGCGTGCGTAGTACGAGACGACGACGGGCGCGAGTTCGTCCCCGTGCGCCTCTGCCCGCAGCGCGATCTCGTCGGCCCGCTCCAGAACGACGAGCGCCTCGCCGCGACGCCCTGTGCGCGCGAGCGCGGTGCCGCGCTTGAGGAGCGCGAACGCCTCCTGCGCGGTCCATCCGCGCACCGTCTGCCGCGTCAGCCGCAGCGAGCGCGCGAACGCGCGCGCCGCGGCGTCGTCGTCCTTGGCGAGGAAGGCGACCTCGCCGAGCCGGTCGGCGGCGCGCGGATCGTCGCGGATGCGCTGCGACCAGGCGCGCGCGACGGCCGCCGCGCGGTCGAGCCTGCCGGCGAAGCGCCACATGTTCTGCTGCGCCTCGAAGACGTCGGCGACGAGCTCCCCGCGCGGCGTCGAGCGCTCGGAGAAGACCGCGACCTCCTCGTCGGCGTCGAACCCCGCGTCCTCCAGGCGCGTGAGCGCCTGCTCGCGCCGGCCGACCGCGAGCTCGACGATCGCACGCAGCGTGCTGAGCGACACGTCGTCGCACCCGAAGCCCCCGGTGATGTCGTCGATCCTGCGCGGCAGGGCGGCGAGCGCGGCCCGTGGTCTGCCGTCGAGCAACAGGTCGCGTGGCAGCGACCATGACGGACACCAGCGGTCGTAGCCGGTGAGGCCGCTCACGGTCCTGAACTGCGGGATGAACGACAGATCGGTTACCGCCGGCAGCACTTGCGGGGCATCGGTGCCGAGCGCCAGCTGCACCGGGCGCATGCGGTCGACGCCGATCGACAGCGGGGTCGCGGCGTCTTCGTCCTGCTCAGCGGCACCGTAGCGCTCGCCGAAGACGAGCGCGCGACCGGGCGCGAACGCGGGCGCGGCGGCGAGTGGGCGCGCCGCGTCCGCCGCTTCGCCGAAGCGGCGGTCGCGCTCGAGGTACTCGACGTGGCGCGCCGCGACCGGGGCCAAAGCCGTGCGCCCCGCGACCGCGCGGCGCTGCGCGACCACCGCGGCGCCGTACTCGTGCAGCCCGGCGAGGGCGCGTGCCGCTCCCGCCGCGAGGCCGGGGTCGCGCTGCAGCCGCTGGGCATGTCGGTAGAGCTTCAGCGCGCGCCGAAAGCGCGCGCGCGCCGCGAACGGCTGCTGCAGCGCTTCGCGCTGATAGGCGAGCCGCAGCTCGGTGTCGGCCTCGCCCGCCCAGCCCAGCGGCGACGCCGGCGCGCTGCGCTGCAGGCCACGGAACGTCACGAACGGCGGGCTGCGGTGCTCCGCGCTGCTCGTCGAGACGCGCTGGGACTGCACCTGACCGAGCACCCAGGCCGGCGTCGGGTCGCCGGGGCACGCGCGCTGTGCCCGTCGCGTCTGCGCGCGCAGGACCTCGTCGGAGGTCGCGGGATCCAGCGCGACGATGAACGCGAGGTTGCGCTCCGCGACGCAGTCACGGCCGCGGCGGGCGCGGTACAGCAGCGCGAACGCCGCCCTCCCCGCATCCGGGAAGGCCTCGGCGTGGTTGACGGCGGCGAGCACGAGCAGTGCGCCGGCGTCGCTGGCCTGGCGCGAACGCCGGCGCCCGGGGGTCTTGGCCAGCACCGCGTCGAGCAGCGGATCGAGCTGCGGATAGCGAAACGGGTAGACGTCGCGACCGTCGACCTGCTCGGCCGTGAGCGTGCGCTTGTCCATGACGAGCTCCAGCACGACCGTCGACCGCGCCCCGAGCAGCTCCCGCAGCGCCGTCGCGAGCGCTGCGCGCATGCCGCGCTCGTCGGACAGCAGCGACTGCGAACGCAGGCGCCGCTCGAGCGCCGAGCCGTCGCTGAAGGCGGGGAGGTCGCGCAGCGGGGCGACCCCGGCCCGCGCACGCGCCGGCTGCGCGGACGGCTCGGGATCCACCGGCTGGCCGGAGGCGACGACGTTCGCAGCGACCGGAAACGCGAACAGCGCCGCGAAGCACGCGACGAGCACCGGATCGAGGTGCTGATTCCGCAGGGCCTTCCCCATGGCGCGCAGTATCGCCGCAGGCAGCGGCGGTCGTGCGTCAGATCAGCTCGCGCACCCGTTGCTCGCGGTCGTCGAAGGGTGCTGCTCGTCGACGAAGCGGTGGGCGGTCGCCACTGCTTGATCTCCGCTTCCCGACACCGCTGGCCGCACAGAACGCTCTCGGCACCCTGCGCGTGGGGTTCTCGGCGTTGGAGCAGTCGGCGGCGCTGGAGGCCGGCGCCATGATGGCCGAGTACCGGCGCCGCGGCGGAACCCGAGCCCGAGTGGTCGCGGACTTCCTCGTCGGTGTGCATGCTCGCGGCAATGCCGATCGGCTGCTCACGCGCGATCGAGGGTTCTTCCGCGCGTACTTCGCCGACCTGGAGATCGTCGATCCGAGTGTCGCGTAGGTCACCGACCAATACGACCGGCCGCGAGCAGTTCCGGCACGCGCGCGGCGCGGTGGTCGAAGATCGCGGCCACGTCGCGGCGCACGAGCAGCACGTCGGCGAGCGCGCCGAGCGGCCCGCAGCCGATCGCGTAGCGCACGACGTCGCGCATGATCGTCTCGTCGCCGTCGGCCTGGAAGCTGTGCGTGTGCTGCCAGAGCGCGAACGGGCCCCTGCGCTGTTCGTCGACGAAGCGGTGCGGCGGCTCCCACTCCGTGATCTCCGTCAGCCAGCTGACCGGTACGCCGCGCACGCGCAGGCGGTAGCGGATCAGCGTCCCGCGACCCATCATGATCGCAGCGGGCGTGACGAGGCGAAAGCGCAGCAGCGGCGGCGTGATCGCCTCGAGGTTGCGCGCGTCGGCGAAGAACGCGAAGACGTCGGCCGGGGAGCCGGGCAGGCGCTGCTCGCGCTCGAGGATGCGCACGTTCATACCTGGGTTACGCTCCCACACGGGATGGAGGATCTTCGAACGGCTCCGCCGCCGCCGCCAGACGACGACGACCATGTCCGCGGCGAGGCGACCCGGCCGCTCGTCCTCTTCTACGCCGACTTCACGTGCCCGCGCTGCGCGCTTGCGCACGAGCGGCTGACGGACGCGGGCGCCCGCGTCGCCTTTCGCCACATGGCGCTGCGCGCCAAGCACGAGCGCGCGGTGCCGGTCGCCTGCGCCGCCGAGGCGGCCGCGGCGCAGGGTGCGTTCTGGGCCTTCACGGACGCGCTGTATGCCGACCAGGGGCGGATCGACGACCCACATCTGTGGGCGCGTGCCCGCGCGCTGGGGCTCGACGTCGAGCGCTTCGACAACGACCGCCGCGACCCGCGGGCGGCCGCCCGCGTGCAGCGCCAGACGCGCGAGGCGCTCGCCGCCGGCGCCACGACGACGCCCACCCTGTTCGCCGGCGACAGCCCTCTTTCCGGGGTTCCCGATGGCGAGTGGCTGGCGCAACTGGGCTACGATGGACCGGTTCGTTTACCGAAGCCACGATACGACGCAGGTGCACCGAACAGACGGGTGCACCCGAACTAAAGGACAACTTCATATGAGTACTGCCGAGACCCGTGTCTCCGTTGAGATCGCAGGATCCGAGATCTCCTTCGAGACCGGCAAGATGGCCAAGCAGGCCTCCGGCGCCGTCGTCGTCCGCCAGGGCGACACCATGGTTCTGAGTACAGCGACCGCGGGCAACCTCCGCGATGTCGACTTCCTCCCGCTGACGGTGGATGTCGAGGAGCGCATGTACGCCGCGGGCAAGATCCCCGGCTCGTTCTTCAAGCGCGAGGGCCGCAGCACCGAGAAGGGCACCCTCGTCGCCCGCATGATCGATCGACCGCTGCGCCCGCTGTTCCCCAAGGGCTGGCGCCGTGAGACGCAGCTCGTCTCGCTGACGCTGAGCGTCGATCACGTGCACCCGTTCGACATCCTCGCGATGAACGGCGCGTCCGCCGCGCTGATGATCTCCGACATCCCCTTCCCGATGCCCGTCTCCGCGGTGCGCATCGGCAAGGTCGACGGCAACTTCGTCGTCAACCCGACGGAGCAGGACACGTTCGAGAACTCCGATCTGGACCTCGTCGTCGCGGGCACCGAGGAGGCCATCCTGATGGTCGAGGCGGGCGCCAACGAGGTCTCCGAGGCGGAGATCCTCGACGCGCTCGACATCGCGCACGGCGAGATCAAGAAGCTCTGCGCGCTGCAGCACGAGCTGCGCGAGAAGGCCGGCAGGGAGAAGATGCAGATCGAGGTCCCGACCGTCGACGAGGGCCTGTTCGCGGCCGTGCAGGAGTCGCACGGCGCCGCGCTGGACGAGGCGACGCAGATCTTCGACAAGCTCGAGCGCCAGAACGAGTCGCACCGTGTCATGGAGGAGGCCGTCGCGGCGCACTGCGGCGACACCGAGGACGCGGCGTACGGCGACCGCAAGGCCGCCGCGCAGATGGCGGTCGACAAGCTCGAGAAGACGATCATCCGCCAGCGCATCGCCGTCCACAAGAAGCGCCCGGACGGCCGCTCGGAGAACGAGATCCGCCCGATCTCGATCGAGGCCGGACTGCTGCCGCGCGCGCACGGCTCGGCGCTCTTCACGCGCGGCCAGACGCAGGCGATCTCGGTCGCCTCGCTGGGCACGCTGAAGGAGGAGATGCGTCTGGACACGCTCGGCCTGGAGACGAAGAAGTACTACTTCCATCACTACAACTTCCCGCCCTTCTCGGTCGGGGAGGCCGGCTTCATGCGCGGCCCCAAGCGCCGCGACATCGGCCACGGCGCGCTCGCCGAGCGGGCGCTCACCGCGATGGTCCCGTCGATCGACGAGTTCCCGTACACGATTCGCGTCGTGTCGGACATCCTCGAGTCCAACGGGTCGTCGTCGATGGCCTCGGTCTGCGGATCGTCGCTGTCGCTGATGGACGCCGGCGTGCCGCTCAAGCGGCCGGTCGCGGGCATCGCGATGGGGCTCATCAAGGAGGGCGACGACTACGTCGTGTTGACGGATATCGCCGGCGTCGAGGATCACCTCGGCGACATGGACTTCAAGGTCGCCGGCACGTCGGAGGGCATCACCGCCCTGCAGATGGACATCAAGATCACGGGCGTCACGTTCGACATCCTGCGCGACGCGCTGACGCAGGCGCTCGAGGCACGCACGTTCATCCTCGGTGAGATGGCCAAGGTCATCGCCGAGCCGCGCTCCGAGCTCAGCGAGCACGCGCCGCGGATCATGACCGTGCAGATCGACACCGACAAGATCGGCCTGCTGATCGGCAAGGGCGGCGAGACGATTCGCGGCCTGGCCGAGGAGTTCGAGTCCCAGATCGATGTCAACGACGACGGTCAGGTGCTCGTCTACTCCGCCAACGGCACGCTCGGCGAGGCGCTCGCCGAGCGCATCCGGTCGATGACCAAGGAGGTCGAGGTCGGCGACGAGTACCCGGCCGCGAAGGTCGTCAAGACGACGACGTTCGGCGCCTTCGTCGAGCTCTCCAAGGGCACCGACGGGCTGCTGCACATCTCCAACGTCTCGCCCGGCCAGCGCGTCGACACGGTCGAGGACGTCCTCAACAAGGGCGACGAGATCCACGTCAAGGTGTTCGAGGTCGACCGCGAGCGCGGCCGCATCGGGCTGCGCCTGGCGTCCGACCCGGACGTCGCCGGCAAGAGCAAGGACGAGCTCGTCGCGGCCGGCAACGGCGGCGGCGGTTCGCGTCCGCCGCGCGACCGTGACCGCCCCCCGCGCAGCGGCGGCGGCGGCGACCGCGGCGGTGACCGCGGACGGCGCGGCTCCGGCCGCCCGCGCCACGGCGAGGGCTGAAGCCCTGGCCGAGTGTGAACTGACGGTCCTGGACTCTGGCGTCCGGGTCGTAACGGAGGCAATGCCCACCGTACGATCCGTGACGCTCGGGGTCTGGATCGCCGCAGGATCCGCCAACGAGACGCCGCAGGAAGCCGGGCTGTCGCACCTCGTCGAGCACATGCTCTTCCGCGGCACCGATCGCTTCGGCTCGCTGGAGATCGACCAGATCTTCGACGCGATGGGCGCCGAGCTGAACGCCGGCACCGGCAAGGAGAGCACGTCGGTCTACGCGCGCGTCATCGACGAGCACCTCCCGCACGCGTTCGACGTCGTCGCCGACATGGTCTGGCACCCGCGCTTCGACGAGAGCGACCTCGCCAACGAGCGCGAGATCGTGCTCGAGGAGATCGCGATGTACGAGGACGAGCCGCACGACCGCGTCTTCGACGAGCTCGGCGCGGCGGTCTTCGGCGACCACCCGCTCGGGCGGCCGGTGATCGGCCGCGCCGACGTCATCAGCGCGATGACGACCGAGCGGCTCGCGCGCTTCCATGCCGAGCACTACACGCCCGGCGACATCGTCATCGCCGCGGCGGGCTCGCTCGAGCACGACGCCGTCGTCGAGCTCGCGCGGGCGATCGACATCGGCCCGCGCGCGGCGGCGCCGCGCGTGCCGCCGCTGCCTGAGCAGCTGCCGCCGCGCCTGCGCTTCCTGCGCAAGGACACCGAGCAGTACCACCTGACGCTCGGCGCGCCCGCGCCGGCACGTGACGACGAGCGCCGCTTCGCCCTGCGCGTGCTCGACAACGTCCTCGGCGGCACGTCGTCGTCGCGGCTGTTCCAGGAGGTCCGCGAGCTTCGCGGGCTGGCCTACAACGTGTACTCCTTCCAGGCGCTGTTCGCCGGGGCCGGGGAGATCGGCGTGTACCTCGGCACGCGGCCCGACAACGTCGCGCCGGCGCTGAAGGTCGTCGCCGACGAGCTCGCGCGGCTGCGCGAGGACGGCATCACCGCCGCGGAGCTCGACCGCTCCAAGGAGAACGTCAAGGGCCGCATCGTGCTGTCGCTCGAATCGACCGCCGCGCGCATGAACCGGCTCGGCCAGGCCGTGCTGAGCGGGCTGCCGCTGCTGTCGATCGACGACGTCGTGGGGCGCATCGAGGCCGTCACGCTCGACGAGGTCGACGGGCTCGTGCGCGAGCTGCTGGCGCCCGACAAGCTGAGCGTGGCGGCGATCGGGCCGGACGAGGACGTCCTGCGCTCAGCGCTCGAGCCGCTCGCGCCGGGGCTGCTCGCCGAGGCGGTGGCGTGACGATCCGCGTCGCCGTGGCGGGTGCCGCGGGGAAGATGGGGCAGGCCGTCGTCGCCGCCGTCGAGGGCGCCGGCGACATGGAGCTGACCGGACGCGCCGATCCCGCGCTGGGGACGTCGCTCGCCGACGTCCTCGGCGACGCCGACGTCGTCGTCGACTTCACGCGCCCCGACACGGCGCTGGACAACGCGCGCCAGTGCCTCGCCGCGGGTGTGCACGTCGTCATCGGGACGACGGGCTTCGACATCGACGCCCTGCAGGACGCGGCGGCAGCGGCGGACGCCAACGTCTTCGTCGCCCCGAACTTCGCGATCAGCGCCGTGCTGATGATGCGCTTCGCCGCCGAGGCCTCCAAGCACATGGCGAAGGCCGAGATCGTCGAGCTGCACCACGACGCCAAGCTCGACGCGCCCTCCGGGACGGCGGCGCGGACCGCGGCGTTGATGGACGGTGAGGTGCCGATCCACTCCGTCCGGCTGCCGGGGCTCGTCGCCCACCAGGAGGTGATCCTCGGCGACGTCGGCCAGTCGCTGACGATCCGCCAGGACTCCTACAACCGCGAGTCGTTCATGCCCGGCGTGCTGCTCGCCGTGCGACGCGTGGGCACGCTGGAGACCTCGCCCCTCGTCGGGCTGGAGCACCTGCTGTCCTAGAGGTCCAGCGTGTGGACCCGCTCACGCGTCGACGGTTTCACAGGAGGAGCCTCGACCGGTCGTCCAGCGCCGCTTGTGCGCGCGGACGAACGAGCGTACCGTTCGTGACGAACCGCACAAACACTCATTTTCTCGGTGACCACATGTCCTGGAACACGAACCTGCTCGTCCTCGCCAACCGCACCGTCGACTCCGAAGCGCTGCTGCGCGAGCTGCGCGCGCGCTCGATCGCCGGCTCGATCCACGTGACGCTCGTGGCGCCGGCCGAAGGAGCGCGAGCGATCACGGCGCGCCGCCTGGACCGCGCCGTCGATCGCCTCGAGAGCGACGGCATCACGGTCGAGGGGATCGTCGGGCATCCCGACCCGCTCGTCGCGATCGAAGAGATCTGGGACCCGCGCCGCTTCGACGAGGTGATCGTGGCGACGCTGCCGACCGACGTGTCGCGCTGGCTGGCGCTGGACCTGCCGCGCCGCGTCGAGCGCTTCACCGGCGCGCTGGTCACGCACGTCGTCGCGACACCGGCCGGGGCGGCGCCGCGGGTGCCGCGAACCTACGCGTGACGGAGGGCGTGACGGTCGCCGTCACCGATCACGCCGTCGAGCGGTTCCGCCAGCGCGTCGGCAGCCGTCGCGGCGGCTTCGACATCCGGCCCGAGATCGCCGGGCGCGTCAGCTCGGCCTGGGCGGCCGGGCGCGCGACCACCACGCCGCCGCCCGGCGCCTCGGAGGAGGCGGTGCGCGGCTCGGTCTACATCCGCGACCTCGTCGACCGCGGCGTGATCTTCGTCTGCCGCCACGACCGCGCCTCGCGCGAGCTGCTCGTCATCACGCTGTGGGAGGACGCCCGCTACGGCACGCCGCGCGTCGACCAGCGCTTCACCGACGCATTGAAGGAGGACGACGCGGCGCTCGTCGATCCGGGCAGGCGCTGGCGCGAGCGCCGCGACCGCTGATTGCGCGCGGCCGCCGACGGTGCTGGCCGGCTACTGATCGGCAACGAGCTCGCGCAGCCGCGTGTACCGCAGCCGCGCGTCGGCCCGCCGCACCGCGATCTGCAGCGCCGCCCGCTCGCCGACGACCACGCAGACCTCCTGCGCCCGCGTCACGGCGGTGTAGATCAGGTTGCGGGTGAGCATGATGTGGTGGCCGCGGTAGACCGGCACGACGATCGCCCGCGCCTGCGATCCCTGCGCCTTGTGGACGGTCGCCGCGTAGGCGAGCTTCAGCGTGTCGAGCGCGTCTGACGGCAGCGACACGCGGCGCCCGTCCTCGCCGGCGAACAGGATCCGGTCGCGCTCGGGATCGTGGTGCACCAGCACGCCGCGCTCGCCGTTGAAGAGGTCGTGCTCGTAGGAGTTGCGCGTCTGCATGACCTTGTCGCCCACGCGCAGGCCGCTGCCGCTGATCGGCGCGCCGTCGGGGTTCAGGCGCGCGCGCAGCTCGCTGTTGAGCGCATCGATCCCGAGCGGGCCCTTGTGCATCGGGGCCAGGACCTGCACGTCGGCGGCCGGATCGAGGCCGTAGTGGGCCGGCAGCCGCGTCGCCGCCAGCTCGCAGACCTCGGCGAAGATCGCCTGCGGCCCGTCGCGGACGACGAGGAAGAAGTCGCGCACGTCGTCGGCGGCCGCGACGGGCTCGGGCAGCTCGCCGGCGTTGATCGCGTGCGCGGCGCGGACGATCAGCGAGCGCGCCGCCTGGCGGAAGACCTCCGTCAGCCGGGTCGAGGGCACGTCCGCCGCGAGCAGGTCCTCCAGCACGCGGCCCGGCCCGACGGGGGCGAGCTGGTCGACGTCGCCGACGAGCAGCACGTGCGTGCGCGGCCCGACCGCGGCCAGCAGCGCCTCGGCGAGGTGCACCGACAGCATCGATGCCTCGTCGACGATCAGCACGTCGCAGCCCGCGATCGGATGCGAGCGGTCGCGCGTGAAGCCCTCGTCCGGCGCCCACTCCAGCAGGCGGTGGATCGTCGTCGCGTCGGCGCCGGTCAGCTCGCTCAGCCGGCGCGCGGCCTTACCGGTCGGCGCGCACAGGCGGGCGCGGTGCCTGGCAGCCTTGAGCAGGTCGACGAGCGCGCGCATCGTTGCGCTCTTGCCCGTGCCCGGGCCGCCCGTGAGGATCGAGATGCGGTGCTCGAGCGCCTGCACGACGCCGCGCCACTGGTCGTCGCTGGGGACGAACGCGCCGTCCGCCGGTCGCCCCGCGTCGCCGAGCTCGAGCGCCGGCTCGTCCTCGAGCAGGCGGCGCACGTGCGACGCCAGGCGCTCCTCGACGGCATGCAGGCGCGCCTCGGCGACGCGCCCGGCGTCGTCCACGACGACGCGACCGCGCGCCGCGAGCATGTCGATCGCGTCGTCGACGCCATCCTCGGCGCCGCCCCCGAGCAGCCGCGTCGCGCGCTGGTGGAGCTCGGGCCGGGGGAGATGGCAGTGGCCGTCGCCCTGCGCCTGATCGAGCGCGTGCATGACGCCGGCGGCGAGGCGGTCGGGTGCGTCCAGCGGCGTGTCGAGCGCCCGCGCCAGCGCGTCGGCGGTCGCGAAGCCGATCCCGTCGAGCTCGCAGATCGCGTACGGCTCGCGCTGCAGGCGGGCGATCGAGCCGGCGCCGAAGTGGCGGGCGATCCTGCTGGCAGACGCCGCGTCGACGCCGTGCGTGTCGAGGAAGAGCCGCAGCTCGCGCAGCTCCTGGCCGTCGCGCCAGGACCGCACCGCGCCGCCGAGCCGCGCCGCGCCGATGCCGGGCACGCCGCGCAGCACGCGCTCGGGATCGCGGTCCAGCGCGTTGAGGACCTCGCCCGCGCCGTAGCGCTCGACGAGCAGCGCGGCAGCGCGCGGGCCGACGTGCTTGACGGTCTCCAGGTAGGCCTTGACCGCCCCGTCGCTGACGGGCTCGAGGATGCGCACGCGCTGGACGGCGAACTGCCAGCCATGGCGCGGATGGCTGCGCCAGCCGCCGGCGACCGCGACCGACTCGCCCTCGCGGATGTGCCCGAGCGCGCCGACGAGCACGACCGGTTCACCGTCGTCGCCGACCGCGTCGAGGACCGCGAAGTCGCCGTCCGGGACTGTCCAGCGGACGTTCGTGACCTCGGCGACCAGTTCGCCGGCCGCCGTGTCGCGGGGCGAATCCTGCGCGCGCTCTGCCATCCCTGCGAGTGTCGCATGTCGCCTTGACGACACCGCGTGGTCGGTGTATCTACACCTGTGTGACCACCACCACCTACCTCACGGCACGGGAGCTCGACATCTGCGCCGAGGTGCGCGCGATGTGCGCCTGCAATCAGCTGCGGCGCGCGACCCGCGGCATCACCGCGCTCTACGAATCCGCGCTGGCGTCCAGCCGCCTGAAGGCGACGCAGCTGCCGATCCTCGTGGCTCTCGGCTCTGCCGGTGACCTCTCGGTCTCAACGCTTGCAGACGCGCTCGCGCTGGATCGCACGACGCTGACGCGCAACCTCAAGGTGCTCGAGGGCCGCGGCCTCGTGCGCACGAGCGAGAGCGACGACGACGCGCGGGTGCGGGTGGTCACGCTGACGCTCGAGGGCTCCGATGTGCTGGCCGGCGCCCTGCTGCGCTGGGCGGAGATGCAGGCCGTCGTCGAGGAGCGCTTCGGGCGCGAGCGGCTCGAGGCGCTGTACTGCGAGCTCGAGGCGCTCGGGGACGCGATCGAGCCGTAGCCGCCGCGGCGGCCGGATCGCCCGGCGCGGCTGCGATACTGAGGCGGTGCCCGACCTGGGAGCCATCCTCACGGCCATCGTCACCCCGTTCGGGGAGGACGGCGCGGTCGACGAGCAGGCGCTCGTCGAGCTCATGCACCACCTCGCCGCAAACGGCTCGGACGGCTTCGTCGTCTGCGGCACCACCGGCGAGGCCGCGACGCTCGACGACGAGGAGCACCTGCGGGTCATCGAGCTGGCCTCGGAGCAGCGCCCGCCGGGCACGACGATCGTCGCCGGCGTCGGCTCCAACGACACCCGTCACGCCCTGCACCTGACGACGGGCGCGATCGAGCGCGGCGCCGACGCGCTGCTGTCGGTCAACCCCTATTACAACCGCCCCAACCGGCGCGGGATCCTCGCCCACTATCGCGAGATCAGCGCCGTCGCCGACCGTCCGATCCTGCTCTACAACATTCCGCAGCGGACCGGCTCTGACCTTTCCAACGAACTGCTTGCCGAACTTGCCCAGCTGGACCACATCGAGGGCGTCAAGCAGGCAAACAACGACAACCTCGCCCCGATCGACGGACTGTGCATCTACGCCGGAAACGACGAGATCCTCGCCACGGTCCTTGACATGGGCGAGCCTGGAGGCATCTTGACCGCCAGCCACATCGTCGGCCCGGACATGCGCCGCATGGTCGACGAACCAGACCAGCGCGCCGCGATCCACACCAGCCTGCTGCCCGTCTTCGAGGCCATGAGCGTCGCGCCCGCGGCGGTCAGCAACAAGGCCGCCCTGAACCTGCTCGGCCACGCCGTCGGCGTGCCGCGCCTGCCGTACGTCGAGGCCGACGAACACGAGACCGCGACGATCCGAGCGATGTTGCAGGACCGCGGCCTCCTCGTCGGCGCCACAGCATGAACGCGAATTCACGTTGAGCGGCCCCCTGCGCGTCCTGCCGCTCGGCGGCCTGGGCGAGATCGGCAAGAACATGACGGTCGTCGAGTACGAGGACCGGATCGTGCTCGTCGACGTCGGCCTGCGCTTCCCGACGCCCGAGATGATGGGCATCGACCTCGTCCTGCCCGACTTCGCCTACCTGCGAGGACGGGTCTCGGACATCGAGGCGATCGTCGTCACGCACGGCCACGAGGACCATCTCGGCTGCCTGCCGTTCCTGCTGCGCGAGCTCGGCGTGCACGACGCGCCGCCGGTCTACGGCGGTCCGCTGACGATGGCGATGGCGCGCTCCAAGCTCGACGAGCACAAGCTCGCGCGGGATGTCGTCGTCGAGGACGTCAGCGAGGGCGAGATCATCGAGGCGGGGCCGTTCGACGTCGAGATGATCCACATGACGCACTCGATCCCCGACGCGAGCGCCGTCGCGATCAAGACCGATCTCGGCACGATCCTCATCACCGGCGACTACAAGTTCGACCAGACCCCGGTCGACGGGCGCCCGGCCGACATCTCGCGCCTCGCCGAGCTCGGCCGCGACGGGCTGCTGCTGCTGTGCGGCGACTCGACGAACGCCGACCGGCCCGGCTTCGCGCCGAGCGAGAAGATCGCCGGGCCGAACCTGCTCGACGTCTTCAGCCGCGCCAAGGGGCGCATCGTCGTGACGTCGTTCGCGTCGAACATCCATCGCGTGCAGCAGGTCGTCGACGCCGCGGCGGCACTCGGCCGCAAGGTCGTCCTCGTCGGCCGCTCGATGAAGAAGAACACGAACATCGGCCGCTCGCTCGGGCACATCAAGCTGCCCGACGGGATCCTCATCGGGCCGCGCGAGGTGTCGCAGTACCCCGACCACAAGCTCGTGATCATCTCGACGGGGTCGCAGGGCGAGCCGCTCAGCGCGCTGCGGCGGATGGCCCACCGCGACCATCCGCAGATCGAGTTGCACGCCGGCGACACCGTCGTCTTCAGCGCCACGCCGATCCCGGGCAACGAGCGCGCCGTCAACGACACGATCGACCGCCTGTACCACATCGGTTGTGACGTCATCACGACGAAGGACGCGCCGATCCACGCCTCCGGTCACGGCTACCAGGAGGAGATCAAGCTGATGCTCAATCTCACCAAGCCGAAGTACGTGATGCCGTTCCACGGCGATCACAAGCGCATCCACCTGCACTCGCAGCTCGCCGAGGCCATCGGCGTCGCACCCGAGAACATCTTCAAGGGCGAGAACGGGCTGCCGCTGGAGCTCGACGCCAAGGGCGCGCGCTGGGGCAAGAAGGTGCAGTCGGGGATGATCTTCGTCGACGGCGTCGACATCGGCGACGTCACCGACGTCGCGCTGCGCGACCGCCGCATGCTCTCGGCCGACGGCATCTTCGTCATCGTCGCGACGATCTCCGAGCAGGACGGCTCGTCGGTCGCCGAGCCCGAGGTGATCTTCCGCGGCGTCCCGTACGCCGGCGAGGCCGACAAGTTGCTCGACAAGCTGCGCGAGTGCGTCGAGAACTCGCTGGACCGCGCCGCCAAGGAGGAGATCCGCGAGATCGACCTGCTCCAGGAGATCCTCCACGACGACCTCGCCGCGTTCGTCTACGACAAGATCAAGCGCCGCCCGATGGTGCTGCCGGTCGTCGTCGAGGTGTAGCGGTAGCCGGCGAGCACCCAGCCATGGATCACGTACGAGCGCGAGCCCGCGCTGCGCACGCGGGCGTACGCGAACTCGACCGCGCCGTTGGCGCTGCCGCCGCGGTCGAACGACGCCAGCGTCAGGCGCTGGCCTGAGCACAGCGCCAGCGGCTGGCCGGCGCGCAGGATCGCGCGGATGATCCCGCCTCCCGGCAGCAGCCCTGCCGGCGTCCGCGGCAGGTTCCACAGCAGGTAGTTGTAGTGCGCGCGCCGGCCGGCGGGCGAGCGGTAGGTCGCGCCGGGATCGCCGTAGTTCGACCAGCTCGCGCCGATCCCGCCGGAGCGCCCGGCGTCGGCGCGCTCGCGCAGTTCGGCCGGTGTCTTGTAGTACATCCGCCGCAGCTCGGGACCGGCGCGCTGCGGCGCGTTGCGCACCTGCTCGTCGCAGCCGGCGACCGGCGCGCCGTTGCCGTTGCGAGCCGACCGCGGCAGCAGGCGGACCGGCCCCGCGAAGGCGCGCGCGGGCACGTGCACCGTCGCCTGGCGCACGACGCAGGGCAGCGCGCAGCCGCCGCGCCGCAGGTACGTGCGCTCGCCGCCGATGCTCAGCGCCTGCAGGCGCAGCACCCGCAGCTCGTCGCGCCCGCAGCGCGGTCGCGTGCCAGGTTCGTGGCCGGCGGCGACGCTCGCCGGAAGCTGCGTCGCGTCGAAGGCCAGCGCGCGCACGCGATCCGGGCGCCGCGCCCGGACGCACTGGCCGATCAGCGACGCCCGGAACGTGGTGTTCGCCGCCTGCGGCGGCTCGGTGGCGCCGTCACCCGCGGTGGCGAGGACGAGCGCCAGCGCCAGGCAGGCCCCCGACGCGGCGAGCAGCGTGAGCTTCCCCGACATGCACGGCAGTCTCCTACAGCAGCGCGTCGGCCCACTGCACCGCGTCGCTGTAGGCGATCGTCAGCGCGTTGCGGGCATGACCGGCGAGGGCGGGGTGATCGAACTCGCCGCGCTCGTAGGCGATCGTCTTTGCGAGCGCCTTGCCGGCGACACCCTCGTGGCGGGTGATCGCGGCCTCGACCTCGGCCGACAGCGGCAGCTCGGCGAGGATCTCGTCCATCGGCGCACCGATGACGGCGTCCAGCAGCGAGAACAGCCCGGCGGTGAAGCCCTGGCTCGCGCTCTGCCTGTCGTAGGGGGCCAGCACGAGCTCGCACGTCCGGGCGCGCACGAGCGCCGTCGACATCAGCGCGTGGGGGCGGTGCTCGAGGCCGCTGAGCACGAGCGCGACCGCCCACTGGCGCACGGCACGGGTGCCGAGCAGCATCAGCGCCTCGCGGATCGAGCCGACCGTGCGGGGCAGGCCGAAGAAGGCCGAGTTGACGTGGCGCAGCAGGCGGTAGCTCAGCGCGACGTCGCGGCGGATGATCTCTTCGAGCGCGTCGAAGTCCCCGCCGCGGGTCTGCAGCTCGTGCAGCGCGCCGAGCGCGGCGCCGTGGCCGACGGCCAGCGACGCGCCGCTGACGAGCGTCGGGCGCTCGTAGAACAGGCCCTGGAAGAGGTCGACGCCGGCGTCGCGGAAGACTTCGAAGACGTCCTCGCTGTCGATGCCCTCGGCGAGCGTGCGGACGTTCTTGCCGCGCAGGGCCTCGAGCTCGCCCAGCGTCTCGTGCTGGCCGAGCGCGACGATGTCGAGCTTGACGACATCGGCGCGCGCGAGCAGCGGGTCGAGGTCGGCGTGGTAGCTGAAGTCGTCGAGCACGATCTCAAAGCCCTCCCGGCGCAGAACGGCGAGCCGGTCGAGCAGGCGACCCTCGACCGACGGCACGCGTGCGAGCTCCAGGACGACGCCGGCGGGGTCCAGCGGCAGCCGCTCTCTGCCGATCAGGTACTCGGCCGTGACGCTGAGGTAGGCCGGATGGCGCTGCGAGTTCAGCTCCCCCTGCCAGGTCTCGGTGCCGGCCGCGCCGTCGCCGAAGACGAGCTCGAAGCCGACGGTGCGCAGCGTCCGGTCGAGCACCGGGCGACGGGAGACGACGGGCAGGATACGCTCGGTCTCGGGAGCGGCCCGAGCATGCGCAAGCGACGCCATGACAACGTCATCGGCCGCCTCGCCGCGGACTTCAGTCGACGCCGGAGGCGACCGGCTGACGCACGCTGCGCGACAGCGGCAGCGTGACCGCGAAGCGCGTGCCGCGGGGGCGCAGGGCGCCGTTCATCGTCGGCGACTCGATCGCCACGGTCCCGCCGTGCGACTCGGCGACGGCGTGCACGATCGAGAGGCCCAGGCCCGACGACCCGCCGCGGTCGCCCGCACCGCGCACGAAGCGCTCGAACACGCGCTCCTTCAACTCCGACGGGATGCCCGGGCCGTCGTCCTCGACCGTCAGGCGCACGGTGCCGTCGACGCATTCCACCCACGCGCGCACCTGCGTGCCCGGCGGCGTGTGACGGATCGCGTTCTCCATGAGGTTCAGCGTCAGGCGGTGCAGCTCGTCGCGCGCGCCGTCGACGATCGCGCGGCCGGCGTCGATCGAGAGGTCATGGCCGTCGGCGATGACGCCGACCTCGGCCGCGGCCTCGACGAGCACCTGGCCGACGTCGGTCGGCGTGTGCGGCGCCTGGCGCGCGGCATCGTGGCGGGCGAGCAGCAGCAGGTCGGCGACGAGGCGCCGCATCCGCCGCGACGAGCGCAGTGCCGAGTTGGCGGCCTCCTCCTGCTCGCCGTCGAGGCTCTCGGCGAGCAGTTCGAGGTTCGCGAGCACGCTCGTCAGCGGCGTGCGCAGCTCGTGCGACGCGTCGGCGACGAACTCGCGCTGGCGGCGCAGCGCGTCCTCGGTCTCCGAGCGCGACGTGTCCAGCGCGTGCAGCATCCCGTCGAGCGTGCGCGCAAGCTCGGCGACCTCGTCGTCGGCTTCGACCTCGGGGATCCGCTCGGCCGGGTCGCGCGTCTGCTCGATCTTGCGCGCGGTCTCCGTCAGCGCGGCGATCGGCGCCATCGCGCGGCGGGCCACCATCAGGCCGGCGAGCAACGCGAGGCCGGCGCCGCTGAGCACGCCGATGATGAGAAACAGGCGCAGGCGGCCGACGGTCGCGTCGACGGACGCGAGCGGGCGGGCGTACTGCAGATACAGCGGAATCTGGATGATGTCGCCGGCGGAGCGGGGAACCTCGCGCGTCTCGACGAGATAGCCGTCCTCCTCGACGCGGCGCTTGCCCGGCGGTCCGAAGTCCTTCGTGTGCGCCGTGCCCTCGATCAGGATGCCGTCCCGGTCGACGATCCGCACGATCGTCGCGCCGTTCTCGTAGCTGCCGAGGTCGGGCTCGAAGCCGTCGAGCTGATATCCGCCCAGGCCCGTCGCGATCGCGATCGTGTAGCGGATCTTCGCGTTGAGCAGCTCGGCCGTGTCGGCGACCTCGCGGTCGAAGTCCTGGTGCAGCCGCTGCGACGTCAGGCCGCCGACCGCGCCCGCGAAGCCGCACAGGATCACGAGCGTCAGGAGCGCCGAGCCGCCGGCCAAGCGCCAGCGGATCGGAAACTGCCTAGGCGCGGAGAACGTAGCCTGCGCCGCGGATCGTATGGAGGAGACGCGGCTCATCGCCGGCTTCCAGCTTCCTTCGGAGATTCGATACGAAGACCTCGATGGTGTTCGTCGTTGCGAATGGATCGTAACCCCATACCTCCTCCAGGAGGCGCTGCCGCGGGACGACGATCCGCTCGTTGCGCATCAGGTACTCCAACAGCTCGAACTCGCGCTGGGTCAGCTCGATGTCGCGCTCGGAGCGGCGCACCTCGTGCGTATCGGGGTTCAGCTGCAGGTCGCCGACGACGAGCGAGGCGCTGCCGCGCGGCGGGCGGCGGCGCAGCAGCGCGCGCAGCCGTGCCAGCAGCTCCTGGCGCTCGAAGGGCTTGACGAGGTAGTCGTCGGCGCCGGCGTCGAGGCCCTCCACGCGGGCGTCGACGGCGTCGCGCGCGGTCAGCATGAGGATCGGGACGTCGCCGCCGTCCTTGCGCAGGGCGCGGGCGACGTCGATGCCGTCGAGCTTGGGCAGGCCGAGGTCGAGGATGACGAGGTCGGGGCTGAACTCGCGGGCGTCGGTGAGCGCGCTCTCGCCGTCGTAGCTCGCGCGCGCCTCATAGCCCTCCATGCGCAGCGAGCGCAGCAGGACCTGGGCGATCTCCTGGTCATCCTCGACGACGAGGACGCGTGGCGGGCGCTCCGACATGGCCTCATCAGGGTAGGGCCGCAGCTCAACCCATCCTAAGGGCAGCACGAGGTGAGGTCGCCGGAAGGTCGCCGGACGACACGTGCGTGCGTCGTCGCGGACGCTGCCGGCGTCCCGCGCCGCTGGACGGCGAAACCCGCATCCGCACGCCATCGTGCAGGAGCGTCCGCGGCGGGTGTCGAACAACGTGTGCGGCGCAACCATGGCCGCAGCCCGAAAGCCCGCACCCCGCCGCTCGCCGGCCAAGAGCAAGCCGCGCGCTCGCGCGCGCCGCTCGTCGCTGGGCGCGCTCGGCCTGCCGGCGCTCGAGCAGCGCCACATGGATCTGATCGGCCTCGGGCTCGTCGCGCTCGGCGTCTTCCTCGCGTTCCCGGTGTACCTCGGCTGGGACGGCGGCGCCGCCGGCCAGGCCGCCACCGACGGACTGGCCCACCTCGTCGGCCAGGTCGCCTACGCGGTCCCGGTGGCGATCGTCGCGGCGGGGGCGATCCTCGTGCTGCGGCCCGTACTGCCGGCCGTCCGGCCGTTTCGCTCGGGCGCGCTGTGCCTGTTCGCGGCGCTGACGCTGATGCTCGCGGCAGGGACGTTCGGGATCGGTCCCGACGGCGTGCGCGACGGCTACTGGAACGCGCCCTTCTTCGAGCAGCGCGGTGGGATCGTCGGCGACGCGCTGCTGTACGGCGTCGCGACGGCGGTCTCGACGATCGGCGCCCACATCCTCGCGGTCTTCCTGCTGATCGCCGGTGTGCTGCTGCTGACCGGCGCCTCCGTCGCCGGTGTCCTGCGCGCGACAGGCTCCGGCCTGGCCGACACGACGCGGGCGATCGGCCGCACCGTGCCGGCGCGCCCGCGGCGCGCCGCCCGGACCGTTGCGCCGCCCGTCGAGGCGCCCGTCGAGCCGGCCCAGCCCGAGCCCTATCACCCGCCCGAGCCCGCCGACAGCGAGGTCGTCGTGCGCGCGACGCATGTCGAGGCGCCCGCGCACGCGCCCGCGCCGCCCGCGCCGCTCGTCACGTCCGGGCGCGACGGCTTCTGGTCGGGCGCGTCGCGCTTCCCCGACATCTACGGCGAGCCGCTGCCCGAGCAGGAGGACGCCGGCGACGACGGCTCGTTCGACGCGCCGCCACCCGAGGACGAGGGTGACGAGGAGCCGCTCGCCTACGACGAGCCGGACGTGGGGGGGCAGGCCGCAGCAGACCCCGACGCCACCGCCGTGCTGCCTGCCGCGCGCAAGCCCGTCAGGCCCGCGGACCTGACGCCGCAGGGGCGCCTGCGCGGATCGGTCACCGACGATCCCGACTTCCAGTGGATCCTGCCCGACCCGGCGCTGCTGCGGCGCTCGTCCGCCGAGCAGTCGCGCCCCGACACCGCCGGGCAGGAGCGGACCGCCAAGCGCCTGATCGAGGGACTGGGGCACTTCGGCGTCGAGGCGAAGATCGTCGGCACGGTCGCCGGACCGCACATCACGCGTTTCGAGCTGCGCCTCGCGCCCGGTATCAAGATGAGCAAGGTCGCGCAGCTCAAGGACGATCTCGCCTACGCGCTCGCGGCGACCGACATCCGCATCCTCGCGCCGATCCCCGGCAAGACCGCGGTCGGCGTCGAGGTGCCCAACGCGCGCCGCCGCGTCGTCCAGCTCGGCGACGTCAACCAGGACGCCCCGCCCGGCTGGTCGCCGCTGACGATCTGGCTCGGCAAGGACGTCGCGGGCAAGGCGATCGGCGCCGACCTCGCGAAGATGCCGCACCTGCTCGTCGCCGGCACGACCGGTGCCGGCAAGTCGGCGTGCATCAACGCGATGCTGTCCAGCGTCCTGCTGCGCGCGACGCCGCACGACCTGCGGCTCGTGCTGATCGATCCCAAGCAAGTCGAACTCAACCACTACGAGTCGATCCCGCACCTGCTCACGCCGGTCATCACGAGCCCGCGGATGGCCGCCAACGCGCTGCAGAACCTCGTCCGCGAGATGGAGCAGCGCTACTCGATCATGTCGCTGGCCAAGACGCGCTCGCTGGTCGAGCTCAACCGCTACCGCGCCAAGCGCGGCGACGCGGAGCTGCCCTACATCCTCTGCGTCATCGACGAGCTGGCCGACCTCATGATGGTCGCGCCCGCCGACGTCGAGGACTCGATCATCCGGCTGGCGCAGAAGGCACGGGCGGTCGGCATCCACCTCGTGCTCGCGACGCAGTCGCCGCGCGTGGACGTCATCACCGGCATGATCAAGGCCAACGTCCCCTCGCGGATCGCGTTCAGCGTCTCCTCGCAGACGGACTCGCGCGTGATCCTCGACCAGAACGGCGCCGAGTCGCTGCTGGGCCAGGGCGACATGCTCTTCTCGCCGGTGGGGTCGTCGAAGCTGCAGCGCATCCAGGGCGCGTACATCGACGAGCCGCAGATCGAGGCGCTGACGACGTTCTGGCGCCGTCAGGGCGAGCCCGAGCTGCGCGAGGACCTGCTCGACGAGGTCGAGAGCGACGACGCAACGGCCGGCGCGGCCGCAGACGACGGCTTCAGCCCCGACGAGGACGCGCTGCTGGAGGACGCGATCCGGTTGTGCGTCGAGATGGGGACGGCGTCGACATCGATGCTCCAGCGCCGGCTGCGCCTCGGCTACACCCGCGCCGGCCGGCTGATCGACATGCTCGAGCGGCGCAACGTCATCAGCGGCTACGAGGGCTCCAAGCCGCGCCAGGTGCTCGTCGGCGCGGGCGACGTCGATCGCTTCATCGCCAATCTGCGCGAGCGCGGTGCGGGCTCGAGCGACGCGCCGGTGGTCGAGCTGGACGCCGGGCCGGCCGAGCCCACACCGGTCCACGAGTAGCCTCATGGGCGTGGTCGCCCCTCTGAGTATGCGCGCCGTCGACGTGGTCGCCGGCGCCCGGGACGACGGCTGATGCCCGACATCGGCGCATCGCTGCGCGAAGCACGGATGCGCGCGAGGATCGATGTCTCGGAGATCGAGGCGCAGACGAAGATCCGCGCGAAGTACCTGCGTGCGCTGGAGAACGAGGAGTGGGACCTGCTGCCGGGTCCGACGTATGTCAAGAGCTTCCTGCGCACGTACGCCGAGGCGCTCGACCTCGACGCCAAGCTGCTCGTCGACGAGTACAAGCTGCGCCACGAGCGGCTCAGCGAGGTCGAGCTACAGCCGATCAACGCGGCCGCGCCAGGCCGCGAGCGCCGCCGCCAGACGCCGGTACTGCCGCCCTGGTTCTTCATCGCGGTGATCTTCGTCGCGCTGGTCTTCGCGCTGTACCTGCTCGGCCGCAACCCGCCGTCCAACGACGTGCCGACGCCGGCGGCCACGACGAGCACCTCGACGACGCCGCGCGCCACGCCGCCGCCGCCCCCGCCGCCGCCCGCGCCTCCGCGCGTCGTGCGCCTGCGACTGGAGGCGACCGGTCCGGTCAACGTCTGCCTGCGGGGGGGCGGCCGAACGCTGCTCGACAGCGTCACCCTCCAGCCCGGCCAGCGCACGCGGACGTTCCGCTCGCGGCGCTTCCTGCTCACCGTGGGCAACAACGCGTTGATCCTGCGGATCAACGGCAAGCCCCGGCGCCTGAGCGCGTCCAGCGATCCGATCGGCGTCGAGATCACCCCCGACCGAGGCCGCCAGCCGCTGTCGGAGTCCGCCCGGCCCGTCTGCCGGTGATGGGGGCCCTATGAGCGTCCGCGCCGGCATCGTCGTCACCGGCACCGAGGTCCTGACCGGTCGCGTGTCGGACCGCAACGGACCGTGGCTGTCCGAACGGCTGCTGGACCTCGGCGCCGACGTGATCGCGATCGCCGTCGTCGGCGACCGCCCGGAGGACATCCTGCGGGCACTGCGCCTGCTCGCGTCCGAGCACTGCGAGCTGATCGTCACCAGCGGCGGCCTCGGGCCGACGGCCGACGATCTCACGGCCGCCGTCGTGGGGGAGTTCCAGGACCGCGAGATGGTCCTCGACGAGCCGCTCGAGGCTCGCATCGCGGAGATCCTGCGGCCGCTGATGGCGCGCTGGCCGGACCTCGATCCCGAGGCGGTCATCGTCTCCAACCGCAAGCAGGCGGTGATCCCGACCGGTGCCGAGGTGCTCGAGCCGATCGGCACGGCCCCGGGCCTGGTCGTCACCCCGGCTTCGGGTCAGGGCCCGACGGTCGTCGTGCTGCCCGGCCCGCCGCGCGAGCTGCAGCCCATGTGGCGCGCCGCGATCGACACGAGCGACGACCTGCGGTCCGCGCTCTCCGGGGCGCTCGAGTACCGCCGCGACATGCTGCGCCTCTACGGGATCCCTGAGTCCGAGATCGCGGCGACGCTGCGCGCCGCGCAGGAGCGCGGGATCGAGCTCGAGCGCCTTGAGATCACGACGTGCCTGCGGCGCGGCGAGGTCGAGGTCGTCACGCGCTACGAGCCCGCCGAGGCGGAGGTCTACGCGGCATTCGCAGCCCTTGTGCGCGACCGCCATGCGCGCACGCTGTTCTCCGACGACGGCACGACCGTCGACGAGCAGGTCTTCACGCTGCTGCGCGGGGACGGCAGCGCTCCCGTGCAGACGATCGCGACCGCCGAGTCGTGCACCGGCGGCCTGCTGAGCGCGCGGCTCACGGAGCGACCGGGCTCGTCGGAGGTCGTGCGCGGCGGGCTCGTCGTGTACTCAAACGCGGCGAAGGCGAAGCTCGCCGGGGTCGATCCGGCGCTGATCGAGCGAGTCGGCGCGGTCTCCGAGGAGGTCGCCGCCGCGCTGGCCGACGGGGCGCGCGCCGCGCTCGACGCCGATGTCGGCGTGGGCGTCACCGGGATCGCCGGGCCGGGCGGCGGCACGCCCGCGAAGCCCGTCGGGCTGGTCTGGCTGGCGGTCGGTCATCGCGACGGACGCCGGCTGACGCGGTCGGTCACGCTGCCCGGCAGCCGCGCGGACGTCCGCGATCGCGCGACGACGGTGGGGATGCACCTCGTGCGTCGGCTGCTGCTCGAACCCAGCGGGTAGCGCGTGCGGCTGTTCGTCGCGCTCGACCTCCCGTTGCCGACACGCGCGGCGCTCGCCGCGTGGACCGCCGCCGCCGCGCCGCCCGAGCTGCGCCGCGTGCCGGCCGCCAACATGCACCTCACGCTCGTCTTCCTCGGCACGCGCTCGGAGGATGAGGCCGCCCGCGTGGCGGAGGCGCTGGTCGCGCGCAAGCGGCGCCGGCTCGGCCTCCTGCACACCGCGGGTGCGCTCTGGCTGCCGCCGCGTAGGCCCGGCGTACTGGCCGTCACGCTGCGCGACGATCCGGAGCTGACCATGTTCCAGCGCGAGTTCACCAACGCGCTCGACGCGGCGATCGGCGTGGCGCCCGACCGGCACGCGTTCCGTCCGCACGTGACGGTGGCGCGGGTGCCGCGCCGCACGCGCTTTGACCGCAGGCTCTACCCGTTCTGCCCCGAGTTCTCGTTTCGCGCGCCGACGCTGACGCTCTACGCGTCCCTGACGGGTCCCGACGGCGTGCACTACGAGCCCTTGGCACAGGTCGTGACCGGCTGAGCGACATGCCCCGACGCGCCCGCTAGAAATGCACCACTCGACGATCACGTGACATCGCGCCCGACCACCCGGCCGCGAGCGCCGGTAGTGCTGCGAGGAGGCGCAGCCGCGGCGGTCGTGTCGAACGAAGGGGTGCATGCGACCCCTGATGCGACACGATCGCTCGCGACACGACGGCGCCGTCGTGCCCCAGGCATGATGTGCGCATGGCCTCCGACGATCTGCGCTCGATCCCCAACGTCGGCCCCGCGGTGGCGCGCAAGCTCGCACGGCTGCAGATCGCGTCCGTCGACGACCTGTGCGGCCGCGACGGCGAGGAGCTCTTCGAGCGTCTCTGCGCGCTCGACGGCTGCCGGCACGACCCCTGCCTGCTCGATACGTTCGTCGCGGCCGTGGACTACGCCGAGGGCGGTCCGGCTCGCCCGTGGTGGGAGTACAGCCGTGAGCGTAAGGCGCGGGCGCATGGCTGACGCGCCGATGCTGCTGGGCTGGGCGTATGTGCCCGATAGCGCCACGAACCCGCCCTGCAGCGCGAACGCGCGCATGTAGAACTCGCGCGCGGCGGGCGGATCGTCGACGTACACGATCACCCGATAGCGCTGTCGGAGCCGGCCGACAAGCCGCACGGCCAGCGCGTCGGATGCGTACGCGATCCGCTGGGCACGCTCGTCGAGCTCGCGACCCTCTGTAAGGGCACCCTACGAGCGACGTCGCCGGCCTGCGGGACAACGCATCCGCCCGTACACCGACCTGCTCCTGCACGACATGGGGCCGGGTCTCGCCGATGGCCGGCCGGACGGCCGGGCGACGGGCGCGGAGTGGCGCACGGCGCCGCTGTGGGGCATCGGCCTCGTGTCGGTCGTCAACCGCCACGCGCGCGTTCTGTACGACGGCCGCGCGCGCCTCGCGCAGCCGGGTCGTGGCGCGGCAGGTGCGGATATCGCACGCTGCGCGCCACGACCACCGCGATCACGCAACGTATGGCGGATATGCCGCGGGTGGCACTGCACAGGCGCCACGACCACCGCGATCGCACCGGTGCGGTGCGGCCATCGGGCCGGGCGCAATCCGGTCGGCCTGCGCGCACGAACATCTGTTCCGTCCGACCGATGACGCAACGTTTGCGCAGTCTTGTGACGGAGCGGTGTTGAGATGTCACAGGTGCCCGGCCTAGCGTCCTGCTTTCCGTCCGATCACGCCCGTACCGTGCGCTGTTCGTCCCAGTGCAGAAAGGCTTCCGAGACCCATGGCTCTCACCGACAACGAGAAGGCCGCGAAGGCCCGCAACGACGCTCTGCAGGGTGCGCTCACGCAGATCGAGCGCGAGTTCGGCAAGGGCACGATCATGCGTATGGGCGACCCGGGTGCCCAGGTGAAGGTCAACGCGATCCCGACCGGCGCGCTGTCGCTCGACCTCGCGCTCGGGATCGGCGGGATGCCGCGTGGGCGGATCGTCGAGCTCTTCGGACCGGAGTCGTCCGGTAAGACCACGCTCGTCTACCACCTCCTCGCCGAGGCCCAGAAGCTCGGCGGCATCTGCGCCTTCATCGACGCCGAGCACGCGATGGACCCGCTCTACGCGCGTGAGATCGGCCTGGACATCGACGAGCTGCTCGTCTCGCAGCCCGACTACGGCGAGCAGGCGCTCGAGATCTGCGACATGCTCGTGCGCTCCGGCGCCGTCGACGTCGTCGCGATCGACTCGGTCGCCGCGCTGACGCCGCGCTCCGAGCTCGAGGGTCAGATGGGCGATCAGACCGTCGGCCTGCAGGCGCGGATGATGAGCCAGGCGATGCGCAAGCTCGCCGGCAACCTCAACCGCACGCAGACGCTGTGCCTCTTCACCAACCAGATTCGCGAGAAGGTCGGCGTCATGTTCGGCTCGCCCGAGACGCAGCCCGGTGGTCGCGCGCTGAAGTTCTACGCCTCGCAGCGGCTCGACATCCGCCGCATCGAGACGCTCAAGGACGGCACCGAGGCGGTCGGCAACCGCGTGCGGGTGAAGGTCGTCAAGAACAAGGTCGCGGCGCCGTTCCGCCAGGCCGAGTTCGACATCGAGTTCGGCAAGGGCATCTCGAGCTCGGGCTGCATCCTCGACCTCGGGATCGAGCACAACATCGTCGCGAAGTCAGGCTCGTTCTTCTCCTACGAAGGCGAGCGCCTGGGGCAGGGACGCAACAACGCCAAGGGCTTCCTCGACGACCACCAGGAGATCGCCAAGGAGATCGAGGCCAAGGTCTACGCCGCGCTCGGCATCGGCCAGGATCTCGTCGCGCCGATCGAGCGCGGTGCGGACGCGCCGCTCGGGCGCGACCAGGACCGATCGCTGCCGCCGATGGTGTCGGCTGCCGTCGAGGCCGCGTAGGGCGCCAAGGTCCGTGGGCAGCACGGAGCGCGCGCTCGAGCTGGCGTTTCGCCACCTCGGCCGCCGCGATCGCACGGAGGCCGAGCTGCGCCGGCACCTCGCCGCCAGGGACGTCGGCGAGGCCGAGGCCGACGCGGCGATCGCCGAGGTCGTGCGGATGGGCTATGTCGACGACGGTCGCTACGCGCGGACGTTCGCCGAGGACCGGCGCAACCTCGACGGCTGGGGCAACGAGCGGATCGAGCGCAAGCTGCTCATGCTCGGGGTCGACCCTGAGCAGATCGAGGCAGCGCTGGGCGAGCGCGATGGTGCCGGCGAGCTCGGCGCAGCGCTCGAGTTGCTGCAGCGCCGCTTCGCCAACGCGGTGCCTGCGAGCGGGCGCGAGCGCGAGCGGGCGCTCGGGATGCTCGTGCGCAAGGGCTACGAGCTCGAGCTCGCCTATGACGCGGTACGCGCGTTCGAGCGCGCCGTGGTTGACCCACTAGATCAAGGTCACGGTGCTCCGCGGGTCGCTCGCGGTCGAGTTCGCAACGTGACCTAGCGCTCACAACGCCGCGGCGCGGGCCTGTACGGTCGGCTCACCCGACCGACCCTGACGCCGGGGGGCGTCTCATGAGCCGAATGAGCCTGTGCGCAGGATGCCTGCTCATCGCTGCGGCGATTGGCGTCGCGGCGCGCGCGGACGCAAACGCCGAGGCCGACCCCGGCAGCATGCAGCGCTCCGCTGCTCCGGGGGCGCCCGGCGAGATCGCGTACGTGCACAGCGGCAGCGGAAACTCGGAGATCTACCTCGTCGCGACGACCGGCGGCCCGCGGCGCAACCTCACGAACCACCCGGCCGAGGACGCGGCGCCGGCGTGGTCGCCGGACGGCAGCCGGCTCGTCTTCGCGAGCACCCGCAGCGGCTCGTGGGATCTTTTCGTGCTCCGCCTCGCCGACGGCTTCGTGGCCCAGCTGACCACAGGCCCCGCGTCGGAGTTCGACCCGGCGTGGTCGCCCGACGGCGCGACGATCGCCTACGAGAGCACGTTCGGCGCGACCCGTGAGATCAAGGTCGTCGGCCAGACTGGCGCCGGCGTGCGCGGCGTGCCGAGCACGACGACGGGCTTCAGCGCCGACCCCGCGTGGAGCTCGGCCGACGACGACCTCGTGTTCCAGAGCATCCGCGGCGGCAGCTTCGACCTCTTCCAGACGACGCTCGCCGGCGACCTCTCCGGGGTCACCGCGCAGCCGGCCGAGGACTTCCATCCCGCCACCTCGCCCGATGGATCGACGATCGCGTTCGAGCGGGCGACCGCCGGCAACTACGACCTGCACCTGCTCGACCGCGCGACGGGCGGCGTGCGCAAGCTCACCGGCGCGAAGGCCGAGGACGCCGAGCCGTCGTGGTCACCGGACGGCACGCGCCTGGCGTTCACCTCGACGCGGCCGGGCGACTACGACGTCTACGTGCTCGACCTCCTCACCGGCCAGCCGGTCAACGTCACGCGCGCCCCGAAGTCCGACGACACCTCTCCGGTGTGGCGGCCCGTGGCCGGACCACAGCCCGCCCTCGCCCGCGCGACGGGCGCCCCCGTCGGTGCGTTGCTCGCGCGCGCCGCCTCGTCGTCGATCAGCTGCCCCACGAAGGGGTCCTACAGCGGCAACTACAAGGCCAACTCGATCCGGGGCCGCAACACGAGCGACACGATCTGCGGCCGTGGCGGCAAGGACGTGCTCAAGGGCGGGCGCGGCAACGACCGCCTCCTCGGCGGCGCCGGGCGCGACGACATGTACGGCCAGCAGGGCAACGACCGCCTGTACGGCGGCGTCGGCGAGGCCGGCAAGGGGCAGGACCGGATGCGCGGCGGCGCGGGCAACGACCGCATCTACGGTCGCGGCGACGGCGCGCGCGACTGCGCGGCCGGCAACAGCGGCTACGACCGCGCGCGTCTGGACCGCGGCAGCACCAAGCGCGCGGACAACCGCGGCAAGGCGCCGTGGGGCGCGTCGCCCTGCGGCGACGAGGCCAGCATCGAGGCCGACGAGTAGCCGCGCCGCCCGTGCGCATCGCGATCACCTATCGCCCACAGGACGCCGGCTTCGGCGGCCGCCTGACGGCCGACCTCGAGCGCGGGTTGAGCGCCGACGCAGTCGTGCTGGCGGCCGACGCTCCCACGTTCGACGTCCTCGTCGCGCTCCTGGCACGCGAGTCCTTCGCGGCGGACGCGCAGCCCGACCGCGTGCGCCGCGCGCTCGAGCGAGCGCTCGTGGCCGGCACCCCGATCGTCGCGGTCACGACCGGCGACGCGAGCGCGCCTGCGCCCGCCGACCTCCCGCCGTCGCTCGCCGAGGTCGACCCGGTCACGCTGAGCGACGAGTACTGGGAGGCCTCCGTCGAGCGCGTCGTCGCGCGGATCCAACGCGTTCGTCCGGTGCCGCTCGCCCGCGCCTGGCGCCGCGCTGCGGACGTCCTCCTGCGTCAGCGCCGGCGCGTGAAGGTCGGCGCGGCGGTCAGCGTCGTCGGGGGGGTCGTCGGCATCCTCGCGGCATTGGGCGTCATCCCGCCGGACCCGCCGCAGCGCGGCAAGGTCGCCGTCAGCGACAGCGCCACGAGCAGCGTGACCTTCGATGCGTACCTGAAGGGCGCCGACCATGGCCCCGACACACCGCGCAACCCGGTCACCGACGACAGCGAGGGGTACGTCTACGACGTCGACGTGACGCTCGACGACCCGCGCAGCGACCGCTACGCGTTGCGCTGGAGCCTGCGCGAGGACGGCGGCGGGGCGCCGGTGCAGGACCGCCAGGACCTCCTCGGACTGCGCTTCAGCGCCGAGCGGGCGACCGGCGCGCACGAGGTCTGGGTGCCATGCCCGCCGCTGCCGAGTTACGACGACGTCGACTACGTCGTCGTGTTCGCGCTCGTCGACGAGTCGCAGCCCGACATGCCGCCGCTGGCCCGGGTGCAGGGCCCGCCCGCCGATTGCATGTTCGTCGAGCCCGACTGACTCGCGCCCCGCCCGGGGCTACCCTTCAGCGACGCCATGAAGCGCTACCACGTCACGACGTTCGGCTGCCAGATGAACGAGCACGACTCCGAGCGCATGAAGGGCATGCTCGAGTCGCTCGGCTACGGCGAGGCGAGCAGCGCCGAGGACGCCGACGTGATCCTCTTCAACACCTGCTCGATCCGCGAGAAGGCCGACAGCAGGTTCATCGCGCACCTCGGCCACGCCAAGCGCCTCAAGCGCGAGGACCCGCAGCGGATCATCGGCGTCGGCGGCTGCTGGGCGCAGTCCGTCAAGGACGAGGTCTTCGCGCGCTTCCCGTTCGTCGACGTCGCCTTCGGCCCGGGCCAGGTCCACAAGCTCGCCGAGTTCCTCACCTCCGACTCGCTGACCGCGCAGGGCTACTTCGAGTTCGAGGGCTTCACCGGCCACCTGCCCGGCAAGCGGGCCCGCGACTTCCAGGCCTGGGTGCAGATCTCGGCCGGCTGCAACATGGCCTGCTCGTACTGCATCGTCCCCTCGACACGCGGCCGCGAGGTGTCACGGCCGATGGACGAGCTCGTCGAGGAGGTACGCGCGCTCGCCGCCGAGGGCGTACGCGAGGTGACCCTGCTGGGCCAGAACGTCAACTCCTGGGGCCGCAGCCTGGGCGCCGGCCGGCGGCGCTCGTTCGCCGAGCTGCTGCACGCGATCGACGCGATCGCCGGCATCGACCGGATCCGCTACACGAGCCCGCACCCGTCGGACATGAAGGAGGACGTCGTCGTCGCGCACGCCGAGCTGGCGTCCGTCTGCGAGCACATCCACCTGCCGCTGCAGGCCGGCTCGTCGCGGATCCTCAAGGCGATGCGGCGCACGTACACGCGCGAGCGCTACCTCGATCGCGTCGCGCTGATCCGCGAGCACGTGCCCGACGCGGCGATCACGACGGACATCATCGTCGGCTTCCCGGGGGAGACCGAGGAGGACTTCGCGCAGACGCTCGAGATCTGCGAGGAGGTCGGCTACGACGGCGCGTTCACGTTCGTCTTCTCGCCGCGCCGCGGCACCGAGGCGGCGGACATCACCGCGGGCCTCGTCGCGCACGAGGTGAAGGTCGAGCGGATGCAGCGGCTCGTCGAGGTCGTGCAGCGGCGCGCCACCGAACGTGCGCAGCGCTTCGTCGGCCGCGAGCTGGGGGTGCTCGTCGAGGGGACGTCGCGCACCGACCCGTCGCGGCTGCGCGGCCGTTCGCGCCACAACAAGGCCGTGAACTTCAGCGGGCTGGCGTCGCCCGGCGACATCGTGCCGGTGCGGATCACGGGCGCTACGAGCCAGACGCTGACCGGCGAGCTGTCGCTGCTGGCCAGCGCATCGATGTACTAGCTCCGCTTGGTCGTCAGAAGCTGCACAAACGAGTCATCGTTCGTGCCACAGCGCGGCCCGGGCGTTGGCGCACCCGCTGGCCGGGCAGATCGTGATCGCCTGGGGCAGGCAGAACGGCATCATCGAGAGGATCGCTGGACGCTCGCGGCCGATCACGCGCGCTGGCGCGCCAAGGTGCTCGGCGCATGC